>CALROG020000014.1:0-92649 GCA_943369755.1 Ramlibacter sp. 2FC | reverse complement strand
TGGGCAGCTCGCCGGGCACCATGCCGCCCAGGCGGGCCAGGGCGTTGACCATCGGCTGCTTGCGACCCATCAACTGGGCCGCTCCAGCGTCGGCGCGGAACTCACGCTGGCGGCTGAACCAGGCCACGATGATGGCGGCCAGCACGCCCAGCGCGATGTCCATCACGATGGTGGTGATGTAGTAGCCGATGCCGGGGCCGTCGTTGGTGTTGCGCAAAATGACCTTGTCCACAAAGTAGCCGACCACGCGGGAGATGAAGACCACGAAGGTGTTCATCACGCCTTGAATCAGCGTCATGGTGACCATGTCTCCGTTGGCAATGTGGGCCACCTCGTGGCCAATCACCGCCTCGACCTCTTCGCGCGTCATGCCTTGCAGCAGGCCGGTGGAAACCGCCACCAGGGCAGAGTTCTTGAACGCGCCGGTGGCAAAAGCGTTGGGCTCACCGTCAAAAATGCCGACCTCGGGCATGCCAATGCCGGCCTTGTCGGCAAAGCGGCGCACGGTCTCCACAATCCAGGCTTCATCGGCATTTTGTGGCTGCTCGATCACGCGCACACCAGCGCTCCACTTGGCCACCGGCTTGCTGATCAGCAGCGAAATGAAGGCACCGCCAAAACCCATGATCAGGGCGAAGCCCAGCAGGGCCGTCAGGTCAAGCCCGTTGGGGGTGAGGAAGCGGTTGACGCCCAGCAAACTGGCCACGATGCCCAGCACCAGCACCACCGCGAGGTTGGTCAATACAAACAGAACAATACGTTTCATGATTTCCTTGGTCAGCGGCCTGCAACCTGCATGCCGTTGCCGCGAATGGTAGGGGCGAGCGCCCGAAAATCAAGGCTTTGCTCGGGTATGCACAGAAAGTTTGCGGTTATTCGGCGTTGCGGGCGCTGCCGGGCGGAACACCCGGGCGTCACCCAAGAAGTCGGCTTGATGGTTGCCGGGCCACCAACCTGGCACCCCAAGCACCGGCAGCGGCGTGAAGGGCTTTTCGCCGAGACGGGCCGGGTTGAGCGCGCTGCCCAGCACGACGTCCAGTTCGGCCAAGGTGCTATTTGCTATCAAATTCATAGTGGCTGGCGCAATGAGTACGTGGGCTGTGAGGTCTTTTCGTGGTGAAGCGAGCTTCTCCAGCAGGGCATGGCCAATCAGGGTGAGCCGGGCCTGCTGCCACAGCGGCCGCAGCTCGCCGAACAACGCGGCCCAACGGCGTTCACGCAGCGCCTGCCACAGCGCGGCGGGGGCCTGCAGCACCGCGCCGTTTTCATCCAGCAAGGTCAGCGCGTCGCGCACCGGGCCGCGCACGGGCCGGATGCCGTCCTTCGCAATGCACTGCGCTTGCAACTGGTTGAGGCGCCGCTTGGTCTGCGGGAACCGGCACCAGCACAGGCCGTTGAACAGGTCGTGCAGGTTGTCGCGGGTTGGCACGCCGCCGCTTCGGGCAATGAAGGCCTCGTAGGCTTCGTGCTCTGGCGCCTGGCTGGCGGCCACAAAACGGGGCACTTGCGGCGCCCGATCAGGCAAGGCGTTGAGCGCCTGGGCCACACCGGCACCCTGCGCCAACGCCTGCTGGCAGGCCTTCAGTGCGGTGGCGTGGGGTGCGAACCAGGGTTGTTGGGTGTTGATCGCGGCCACCTGCGCGGCCAGCGACGGCGCGCTCACACCACGCGCCAAAGCACAGGCTCACCCCCGCGCAGCGGCTTGAGCTGGGCTTGCCCAAAGGCAAACTGCTCGGGTGCGTTCCAGGCTTCGCGGCGCAGCGTCAGTGTGCCGGTATTGCGCGGCAGGCCATAGAAGTCGGCCCCGTTGAAACTGGCAAAAGCTTCCAGCTTGTCCAGGGCACCCGCCGCATCAAACGCCTCGGCATAAAGCTCCACGGCGGCGTGGGCGGTGTAGCAGCCCGCGCAGCCACTGGCGTGTTCTTTCAGGTGCGCCGGGTGCGGTGCACTGTCGGTCCCCAGAAAGAAGCGCGGGTTGCCACTGGTAGCCGCTTCAACCAGCGCCAGCCGGTGGGTCTCGCGCTTGAGCACCGGCAGGCAGTAATAGTGCGGGCGGATGCCCCCCATGAACAGCGCGTTGCGGTTGTACAGCAGGTGATGCGCGGTCAGCGTGGCACCCGTGAAGCCACCCGCATCGCGTACATAGTGGGCGGCCTCTTTGGTGGTGATGTGCTCGAAAACGATCTTGAGCTCCGGGAAATCACGGCGCAACGGAATCAGCTGCTGGTCAATAAACACGGCCTCGCGGTCAAACAAGTCAATCTCGGGCGAAGTCACCTCGCCATGCACCAGCAGCAGCAGGCCGGCGCGCTGCATGGCTTCAAGCGTCTGGTAGGTGTTGCGCAAGTCGGTCACGCCCGCGTCGCTGTTGGTAGTGGCACCGGCGGGGTACAGCTTGCAGGCCACAACGCCCGCATCTTTGGCCCGGGCAATTTCATCCGGGGGCAGGTTGTCGGTGAGGTAAAGCGTCATCAGCGGCTCGAACGCCATGCCCGCAGGAACTGCGGCGCGAATGCGTTCGCGGTAGGCCAGCGCCTGCGCCGCCGTGGTCACCGGCGGCTTGAGGTTGGGCATGATGATGGCGCGGCCAAACTGCGCCGCCGTATGCGGCACAACCGCCGCCAGCGCAGCGCCGTCGCGCACATGCAGGTGCCAGTCGTCAGGGCGGGTGATGGTGATCTCTTGGGTCATGGACGCCATTGTCCCAGACCTCAAGAAATGACCGTTCAAATGAAATGACTGCTCAAGTGCCACCGTGGAACCGGCTTTGCCGGGCCACTGGTGGCGCCCCCCAGTGGGGGGAGGCGGCCCGCAGGGCCGCATCGGGGGGCGTCAATCAGTGCGCCAGGATCTTGTTCAGGAAGTCCTTGGTGCGCGGTTGACGGTTCTCGGGGTGGTTGAAAAACTCGTCCTTGGAGCAGTCTTCAAGGATACGGCCGCCGACGTCGATGAAAATCACCCGGTTAGCCACTTTGCGTGCAAAGCCCATTTCGTGGGTAACCACCATCATGGTCATGCCTTCACCGGCGAGCTTGACCATCACGTCCAGCACTTCGCCAACCATTTCGGGGTCGAGCGCCGAGGTCGGTTCGTCGAACAGCATGACGATCGGGTCCATCGACAGCGCGCGCGCAATCGCCACCCGCTGCTGCTGGCCACCCGAAAGTTGGCCGGGGAATTTGTCTTTGTGCACCATCAGGCCAACCCGCTCGAGCATCTTCAGGCCGCGGACTTTGGCCTCTTCGGGGCTGCGCCCCAACACCTTCATCTGCGCAATGGTGAGGTTCTCGGTCACGCTGAGGTGGGGGAACAACTCAAAGTGCTGAAACACCATGCCGACGCGGCTGCGCAGTTTGGGCAGATCAGTGGACGGCGAGGTGACCGAAATGCCGTCAACGGTGATTTCACCCTTTTGCACTGGCTCCAGCGCGTTGACGGTCTTGATCAGGGTGGACTTGCCCGAACCCGACGGGCCACAGACCACGACGACGTCGCCCTTGTTGATCTTGACGGAGCAATCGGTCAACACCTGGACCGGGCCGTACCACTTGGAGATTTTGTTGATTTCGATCATGTTCTTATCCAACCTTAGCGAATGATGGCAATCTTGGCTTGCAGGCGCTTGACCATGTAGGACAGGCCAAAGCAGACAATGAAGTAGACGACGGCAGCCAGCAGATAGGCCTCTTCAGGCCGACCGTAAATCTTGCCGGCCGTCACAAAGCCCTTGAGCATGTCGTAGGCACCAATGGCATACACCAGCGAGGTGTCCTGAAACAGGATGATGGTCTGAGTCAGCAACACCGGCAGCATGTTGCGAAAGGCCTGGGGCAACACCACCAGGCGCATGTTTTGCCCGTAGGTCATTCCCAGCGCCTGGCCCGCATGCACCTGGCCCCGCGGGATCGACTGGATACCGGCCCGCATGATCTCGCTGAAGTACGCCGCCTCAAACGCAATGAAGGTAATGGTGGCCGACAGCTCAGCCCCAATCGGACGGCCAATCAGTGTGGGCACCAGCAGATAGAACCACAGGATCACCATTACCAGCGGAATGCTGCGCATGCCGTTGACGTAGAAGGTCGCAGGAATCATCAGCAACTTGTTGCCCGACAGGCGCATCAGCGCCAGGATGGTGCCAAAAATAATGCCGCCGACAGTGGCGATCAGCGTGAGCTGCACGCTGAACCAGAAACCATTCACCACGAACTTGCTGATGATGTCCCAGTTGATAAAGGTAAGGTCGAGTCCGCCCATGTCAGTGCCCCCCGCCCGTGCCGCCGGCCACAATGAAGCCGGGGATCTGGGCCTTCTTCTCGATGAAGGCAAACACGCGGTTCACGGCAAACGCCGAGATCGCATAAAGGCCGGTCACCGCCAGATAGATTTCAATGCCACGCGAGGTTTCTTCCTGTGCCTGCATTGCAAACATGGTCAGCTCGGCGATAGACACCGCAAAAGCCACCGACGAGTTCTTCAGCAAGTTCATTGACTCACTGGTCAACGGCGGCATGATGATGCGCACCGCCATCGGCAGGATCACGTAGCGATAGGTTTGCGCCGTGGTGAAACCCATGGCCATGCCGGCATAGCGCTGGCCACGCGGCAGCGCCTGAATGCCCGCCCGGACTTGTTCGGCAATCCGTGCCGAGGTGAAAAAGCCCAGTGCCAGCACCACCAGCACAAAGCCCGGCAGATCTTTCATGGCCGGGAAAATCTTCGGTATGACAAAGTACCAGATGAAGATTTGAACCAGCAACGGAACATTGCGAAAAACTTCAACCCAGACGTTTGACAGGCGCACCAGCCAGGGGCTGTTGGGCAGGGTTCTGAGGGTGCCCACAAGCGCGCCGACAACTACCGCCACCACCCAGGCGCTGGCCGCTACCGAGAGCGTCCAGCCCCAAGCGTCCATGATCCATTGCAGGTAGGTTCGCCCGCTTCCGTCGTCATTGAGAAATACCTGCCAGTCCCAAGCCATAGAGGGTCTCCGTCAAGGAAAATTTTTGGTGTTATTGCGGCCCGGCCGCTTTTTGGAATGCTTGACTACCTTAAATGAGAAACCCCGCCAGAGCAATAGCCGAGGCGGGGTTTGCTCACCCATGCACAGTGCTCATCACTTCTTGGCGTAGGCTTCGACCGGGTTGTCGTTCGGGTTGGCCCAGACGGCCTTGGTGGCGTCGCTGGCCGGCAGGCCTACGCGCGTGTTCTTCGGCGGGATCGGTTGCACAAACCACTTGTCGTACAGCTTGGGCAGGTCACCGGTCTTGATCAGATCGCGCACGGTGTCGTCAGCCAGCTTCTTGATGGCCGGGTCGTCCTTGCGCACCATGATGGCGATCGGCTCGACGCTGATGGTTTCACCCACGATGCGGAAGTCAGCCGGGTTCTTGGCGGTGGCGATGTTGCCAGCCAGGATCTGGCCGTCCATCACGAAGGCATCGGCACGGCCCGACTCCAGCAGCAAGAAGCTGTCAGCGTGGTCTTTGCCGAAGACTTCCTTGAAGTCGATGCCATTGGCGCGCTCGTGCTTGCGCAGCAACTGCACCGACGTCGTGCCGGTGGTGGTCGCCACGTTCTTGCCATTGAGCTGGGCCAGCGAAGTAATGCCTGAACTGGCCTTGGCGGCAATACGCACTTCTTCCACATAGGTGGTCAGCACGAAAGACACGTCTTTCTGGCGGGTGGCGTTGTTGGTGGTGGAGCCGCACTCGATGTCCACGGTGCCGTTTTGCAACAGCGGAATTCGGTTTTGCGAGGTCACCGGCAGGTACTTCACTTCGACTTTGCGGCCGGCGGCTTTCTCGATGTTGGCCACGATGCGCTGGCAAACTTCAACATGGAAACCTGCGTACTTGCCGTCACCCAGGGTGTATGACAGCGCGCCCGAGGAGTCGCGCACGCCCATGGTGATGACGCCAGAGGCCTTGACCTTGGCGATGGTGTCATTCGCCTGGGCGAATGCGCCGCCAGCGGCGGCTACGACTGCGAGAGCCAACAGATGCTTCTTCATAGATATCTCCTTGTGTGAAGCGTTAGGGATAGGGAAACAACGAAATTCTAGAGAACCGGGCTTGCGGGAATACCCTGTGGCCCTGTGCAAAAGAAGGGTTAAAGCCTCAGAAGGGCACTTGGTCAGTTGGGTATTTCCAGAAGTCCCGCAGCAAATAGCTCACCGGCAGACTCAGGGGCGTGTTCTTCGGCGGGATGGGTTTGGCAAACCATTTGTCATAAATCGGGTAGATGTCGCGGCTCACGATCAGGCGGCGCATTTCGTCGTCGACCAGTTTTTTGAAGTCCGGGTCGTTCTTGGGCAGCATGATCGCCAGCGGCTCCGTGGTCAGGAACTTGCCCACCACCTTGAGCGCCGCCGGGTTGGGCCGGTTGGCCGCCAGCCCGTACAGCAGCACGTCGTCCATCACAAAGGCGTCAGCTTCGCCCTTTTCAACCATCTCGACAGCACGCGCGTGGTCTGGCGCTTCAAGGATGGTGATGCCCATCAGGCGCTCGCGGTTGGCCTGGTCTGCCGCCTTCAGCGGTGTGGTGCCCTTGGTGGACACCAGCTTCTTGCCCATCAGGTCTTCAATACGGTCGATCGGGCTCTCCGCCTTGACCAGCAAACGCGCGCCGGTAATGAAGTGTGGAATGGTGAACGCCACTTTCTGGCGGCGCTCGGCATTGTTGGTGGTGGAGCCGCATTCAAGGTCAGCCTTGCCCTGTTCGATCAAGGTGATGCGGTTCGCCGGCGTGACCTGCATCAGCTCCACCGGCACGTTCTTCAAGCCCACCTTCTTGCCTACGGCATCGGCCAGCTTGAGGCACAGATCCAGTGCATAGCCCATTGGCTTTTTGGTCACCGGGTCAACATAGGAAAACGGCACTGACGACTCGCGGTGGGCGATGACCAGTTTGCCGCCCGACTTGATGCGCTCCAGCACGCCCTCAGCGCCCGCCGCGGTTGCCCCGCAGGCAGCAACCGCCAAAACAATTACCCAACCTGGTGCGTTCATTTTCATCCTGTACAGCGTGAGAAAGATAAGCAGTCTTTGTGCCAGTGCCCGTTAGCGGCTTTCGGGACGCAACGGCTGCGTCAGTTTTTCCGGCACCAGCAGGGCTTCGAGCTGGGCCTTGGTGAGAATGCCCAGCTGCTCTGCCACCTGGTCAATCGGCAGGCCGCTGGCTATCGCCGTCTTGGCGATCAGCGCGGCCTTTTCGTAACCAATGATCGGGTTCAGCGCCGTGACCAAGGTAATCGACTCGCGCACCCGCTTGGCGAGCAGCTCGCGGTTGGCCTCAATGCCGGCCACACAATTGACCTGCAAGGTGATGCAGGCACGGCTCAGGTGTTCGATGCTCTTGAACAGGCTCCAGCCCATGATGGGTTCGAATGCGTTGAGCTGCAGTTGCCCGGCTTCGGATGCCATGGTGACCGTGACGTCGTTGCCAATGACTTCAAACGCCACCTGGTTCATGACCTCCGGAATGACCGGGTTGACCTTGCCCGGCATGATGCTGGAGCCGGCCTGGCGCGGTGGCAACTTGATGTCGCCAAACCCGGCCTGCGGGCCACTGGACAGCAAGCGCAAGTCATTGCACGTCTTGCTCAGCTTGGTGGCCACGCGCTTGAGCACGCCAGACAACTGCACAAACGCGCCTGTGTCTTGCGTGGCTTCAATCAGGTTGTGCGCCTTGACCACCGGGATGCCGCTTTCCTCGGCCAGGTACTTGCAGGCAAGCTCGGCGTAGCCGTGCGGCGAATTGATGCCGGTACCAATGGCTGTAGCGCCCAGGTTGATCTCCTGGATCAAGGCCCGGGCCTCGCGCAGGCGGGCCTCGTCTTCCTCCAGCATGACAGCGTAGGTCGAGAACTCCTGGCCCAACGTCATGGGCACGGCGTCTTGCAGTTGGGTACGGCCGATTTTGAGCACGTCCTTGAATTCTTCGGCCTTGGCGGCGAAGCCGCAGCGCAGCGTGGCCATGGACACCAGCAACCGGTCAATCGCCGACCACAAGGCCAGGCGCACCGCCGTGGGATAAACGTCGTTGGTGCTCTGCGAGGCGTTGACATGGTCGTTGGGGTGCAGCGCGTCGTAATTGCCCTTTGGCAGGCCAAGCTTCTCCAGCGCAAGGTTGGCAATCACCTCGTTGGCGTTCATGTTGGTCGACGTGCCGGCCCCGCCCTGGATCACATCGACCACAAACTGCTCGTGGTACTTGCCAGCAATCAGCTTTTCGCACGCACTCATGATCGCCGCCGCGCGCTTGCGGTCAATGGCACCGAGTTCGGCGTTGGCGCGGGCGGCGGCCTTCTTGACAAACCCGAAGGCCCGGATCAGGTCCGGCATGGCCGACACCAGGGTGCCGGAAATCGGAAAGTTCTCGACCGCGCGGGCTGTGTGAACACCCCAATAGGCGTCAGCAGGAATCTGCTTTTCACCCAGGAAGTCGTGCTCGACGCGGAAGCCTGAAGACATTTCATTTCACCCGTTTTTGCGATGGCGCGAACTGTAGATGTCAAGCATTTGAAAGGCCAATGCTGAATCCGCGCAGCGTTATGCAAAAAACTTATAGATCATAAAAGTGACTCATTTTGGTGCATTTTGGGTCGCCAGATAGGCCCAAAGCGCCTGCGCAGTGCCCTTGGGGGCTTCTCGTCCTACGGGTTTTTCCCGATAAGCGCGCACGTCCATGGTCATCTCCAGACCGGTCATTCCGGGCGGTACCGCATTCACCAGACGGCGTGCGCGCAGCTCTTTCTTGACCGCGCTGTAGGGCAAAAAGGCCACGCCATGGCCCTCCAGTGCCATCACTTTCAGGCCCTCGGCCATATCCGTCTCGTACACCCGGTCCAGATGAATTGCGGTGCTCGACTGCTTCAAAATCAGATCGGTCACGCGGCCCAGGTAGGCACCAGGCGCATAACCCAGGTAGGGCAGCGGCTGACCGGCGCGCCCGGGCAGCTTGAACAGCGGCTCGCCGTCGGGCCCCGGTTTCACAAAGGGCGACAGCACCTCCTGCCCGAGGGTGACCATTTCGTAGCGGTCAGCGTCAAGCTGGAACGGCTGCGAAGCGTGGTGGTAGGCAATCAGCAGGTCGCAACCGCCCTCCACCAGCCGCATCACCGCGTCATGCACATTGAGCGCGATCAGCCGGCTCTTCATCGGGCCGAACTTCTCGCGCAGGCTGGACACCCAGGCCGGGAAGAAGGTGAAGGCCAGGGTGTGCGGCACCGCAAACTCAATCACATCCTGCCCGGCGGCAGAGTGACCGCGCAGCATGGCGCGGGTGCTTTGCAATGCCTGCAGCATCTCCAGCGATTGGGCGTACAGCGTCTCGCCCGCAGGCGTGAGCCGTGTGGGGTAAGAGCTGCGGTCCACCAGGTCAGTTCCGGCCCAGGCTTCAAGCGCCTGGATGCGCCGCGAGAACGCGGGTTGCGTGACATGGCGCAACTGCGCCGAGCGGCTGAAACTGCGGGTTTCAGCGAGGCTCACGAAATCTTCGAGCCATTTGGTTTCCATACGTCAATTATGGGCGGCGCATGCAGGGCCCGTGATAGCTATCATTTTGATAGTGGGTGGCGCAGTATTTATGCGGGCTACAGCCCGATTTAACCTTCAGTCGGCTCGCTGGACTGCTGTAGCGCCCACATCTGGGCATAGCGCTCGCCACAGGCCAGCAATTCGGTGTGGGTGCCGCGCTCGATGATGCGGCCCGCCTCCATCACCAAAATCTCGTGGGCATCGACCACGGTGGACAGGCGGTGCGCAATGACCAGCGTGGTTCGCCCCTGGGCGGTAGCGCGCAGCTCGTCCTGAATGGCGCGTTCGTTGGCACTGTCCAGCGCCGAGGTGGCTTCGTCAAAAATGATGATGGGCGGGTTCTTCAGCAAAGTGCGCGCAATCGCCACGCGCTGCTTTTCACCGCCGCTGAGCTTGAGCCCGCGCTCGCCCACCATGGTCTGGTAGCCCCGGGGCGATGCCTCGATAAAGCCGTGGATGCGGGCGGCCCGCGCGGCAGTTTCGACCTCGGCCCGGGTGGCACCGGTGCGCCCGTAGGCGATGTTGTATTCCACCGTGTCGTTGAACAACACCGTGTCTTGCGGCACGATGCCCACCGCCTGGCGCACGCTGGCCTGGGTTACCGCCTTGATGTCTTGCCCGGCGATGGTGATGCGCCCGTCCTGCACGTCATAAAACCGAAACAGCAGTCGCGCCAGTGTGGACTTGCCCGAACCTGACGGCCCGACCACGGCCACTGTTTTGCCCGCCGGGATTTCAAAGCTGATATCGCGCAGAATCTGCCGCGCGGGCTCGTAGGCAAAGTTGACGTTCTCAAACCGAACGGCGGGGCGGTCCAGCCCGGTCAGCGGCAGCGCACCAGGGGCGTCGGCTACCTCACGTTCCTTTTCCATCAGCGTGAACATCTTGTCCAGATCAACCAGGCTTTGCTTGATCTCGCGGTACAGCACCCCCAGAAAATTCAGCGGAATATAGAGCTGGATCATGAAGGCGTTGACCATCACCAGGTCACCCAGCGTCATGCGCCCATCCACCACGCCCTGCGTGGCACGCCACAGCATGGCCACCAGGCCCACGGCAATGATCAACTGCTGCCCGGTGTTGAGCAGGCTCAACGTGGTTTGGCTCTTCAGGCGGGAGCGGCGTAGCTGCTCCAGGCTGTCGTCATAGCGCTTGGCCTCGAAGCCTTCGTTGTTGAAGTACTTGACGGTTTCGTAGTTCAGCAGCGAGTCCACTGCCCGGGTATGCGCGGCGGAATCAAACTCGTTGGTCTCTTTGCGGAACTTGGTGCGCCACTCGGTCACTGACACTGTGAACACGATGTACACCGCCAGTGCCGCGATGGTGATGCCGGCAAACCAGACGTCAAACTTCACCGCAAGAATCGTCAGCACCAGCGCCACCTCGATCAGCGTAGGCACCACGCTGTACAACGAATAGGAGATCAGCGACTCGATGCCGCGCACCCCACGCTCGATGTCGCGCGTCATGCCGCCGGTTTGGCGCTCAAGGTGAAAGCGCAGGCTCAGGGCGTGCAAATGCTGGAAGGTTTCCAGCGCAATGCTGCGCGCCGCGCCCTGCGTGGCCTTGGCAAAAACCAGCTCGCGCAACTCGGTCAATAGCGAGGTGCTCAGGCGCAGCAGGCCATAGGCCAGCAACAGGCCCAGCGGCACCACCAGCACGGCACCCGGCTCGCCCGGCTTGAAGCTCATGGTGTCCACCAGGTTCTTCAGCAGCAAGGGCACGCTCACATTGGCCAGCTTGGCCCCCACCATGAAGCTCAGCGCGGCAAACACGCGCCATTTGTACTGCCACAGGTAGGGAACAAGCCGACGCAGCGTGACCCAGTCAGACTTGGGAGCCGGCACCGCAACAGCGGTGCCGGGGGCGGTGGAAACGGGGGCAGAGAGTTCGCCAGAGCGGCGCATGGGGGACAATCGTGACTGTTATCGACTCCCAGATTGTGCCCATGTCTGCCAATTCAAGCGCGCCGCAGGTGGCCTTGCCCACCGACAAAGAGCTGGTACTCAAGGTGATCCCCATGCCGGCCGACTGCAACGCCAATGGCGACATCTTCGGCGGCTGGGTGATGGCGCAGGTGGACCTGGCCGGCTCGGTGGTACCCGCCCGCTATGTGGACGGGCGCATGGCCACGGTGGCGGTGAACCAGTTCATCTTCAAGCAGCCGGTACGCGTGGGCGACATTCTGAGCTTTTTTGCCGAGGTCACGCGCATTGGCAATACCTCCATCACCGTGCAGGTGGAGGTGTACGCAGAGCGCTTCCGCGCCCAGGGGCGCTATGTGAAGGTGACCGAAGCCTCACTCACCTATGTGGCAATTGACGACCAAGGCAAGCCGCGGCCGATTCCGAAGACTTGACCTTTCAAGGCCTCAGAACTTTCCATGCCGGCCCGCGCCGGCCGCAAACCGCCCCGCCCCTTCCAGCCCGTCGGCAATGCAGTGCTTGCCGCGTTCCCACTCCTGGTGCAGCGCCTCGTCCAACGGCAAGTCCCACTGGGTGTAGGCACTCAGGCGGTCGGCGTTCATGGTTTTCTGGGGGAACTTCGCCAGCGCCTGGGCCAGCTCAATCGCCGCGTCACGTGCACCGCCCGTCGGCACCACGCGGTTGGCCAGGCCCATGGCCAAGGCCTCGGGCGCTTCGACCTTGCGCCCGGTCAGGATCAGGTCCATCGCATGGCCCATGCCCACCAGCCGAGGCAAGCGCACGGTGCCACCGTCAATCAGCGGCACGCCAAAGCGGCGGCAATACACGCCGAAGTAAGCGTCTTGCTCCATCACCCGCATGTCGCACCACAAGGCCAGCTCCATGCCACCAGCCACCGCGGCACCACTGACGGCGGCGATCACCGGCTTTGATAGCTGTAGACGCGACGGGCCCATGGGGCCGAGTGGCTGGGCATCCCTTGGGCTGAAGTCCAGTTCGCTGAACACACCGGTATCACCCTGCGCCGCCATGCGCGCGCCAAACTGCAAGTCCCAGCCCGCGCAGAAATGACCGTTGCTGCCGTGGAACACGGCCACGCGTGCGTCGGCATCTTCGTCGAAGGCCACAAAAGCCGCATGCAAGGCGCGCGCGGTGTCGCGGTCGACTGCGTTGCGCACATCAGGTCGGATGAGGCTGACTACGGTCACGTCGCCGTGTTTTTCAATTTGAACGGTTGGGGTCATTCCGAAATTAACCCAGATGCCCGGACATCAAGGTATCCGTGTCAACCCTGCGGCAGATTCAAAAGCCCAGCGCAGCAAGTGCCGTTGCCTGGCTAATGCCCCCAGCCTTCCCATTCAGGAATGCTGAAGACTTGGGACGCCCCCGACCGGGCTGGCACGCTCGATCAGGCCCAGCGCCAGCAGCGACTCCACGGCAGCCTTAAGGGACGCCGGTGGCATGAACTGCTGCAGTTCGCGTTCCCAGATGCCGCGCTCGGACATCCTGAGCAGATCATGAAGGTAAGCCGAACGCTCCCTGAGTGACTCGCAGACTTCGGGATCTTTGCCCTGCGCCGTGGCCTGATAAAAGGCAGTCGACGGGCTGGCTACGACAGCCCAGGGAAGTTTGCAACTTTGCATAGCGACGTCTCCCATTCAGCGCGCCAGTAGTTCCTGCTCGGCCAGACATGCGGCGGGATTCGCCTGAATAACCGACCAGGCAGGGATCGCCTCAGCGCGTGGTTGCGACCTTGGTAATCGGTTTGCTGGCCACGATCAATGCAGGAGGCTCGCTCATGTAGTCCCCTTGCACCTTCCAGCGGCCATCAACGATTTGCGACATCCGCATCGCAGTCGTGCCCAGGCGCTTGGTGGGTCCGTAAGTCATTTTTGGTGCACCAAAACTGTCTGACGGAAAGCTGGCAAGATCCATCGCCTTGATAAAGTTGTCCGTAGTCAAGTTGGGGCCAGTCTTGCGCACTGCGCGCACGAACATGTCCACCATGGTGTAGCCGTAGACCGACATCACAGACGGGTCTTCGTTGAACCGGGTCCTGTACTTGTTGGCCCAGAAGCGGATCGCCAGGTCTTGCTCGTCGGTGTACGGGTGTTGCGAGCTCATGACGGCAAAAAAGCCGTCTACCACCTTGCCTCCCAGTTTATGAATCAGGTCGGTGTAGGCGGCTGACGACGCCAGGAACACCGGAGAAAAGCCGCTCTTGCGGGACTCGGCAATGGTTCCAATCGTCTCGCGGATGATGGTGCCCATCACCACCATATCGCAACCAGACGACTTCAGTCGTGCCACCTGCGAAGAAAAGTCTGTCGCGCCGCGCTTGAAACTTGTCTTCTCGACCAACTCCTTGCCAAGGGCCTTGAGGCCCGCCTCAGTACCGTTGAGTACTTCCAGGCCAAAATCGTCATCCTGGTAGATTGCGCATACCTTGCCGATGTTCTTTTCCTGGACCATTCGCGGCACTGCCAGTCGCATCTGATCATAGTAAGAGGCGAACAGCGCGTACTTGAGGCGGTGGTAAGGCTCATACATGTCCTTGGACGCCGTCAGCGGCAAGAAATTGATGACATTCTTCTCGAAAAGCACAGGCATTGCTGCATTGTTTTGAGCCGTGCCGATGTGGCCGATCATCGCGAAAATCCCGTCCTGGGTCACCAGCTTCTGCGCCGCCAGAACGGCCTTCTTGGGGTCGTACGCTGAATCCTCCACAAGCAGCCGCACCTTGCGACCGTAAAGGCCACCCTGCTCGTTCGCCTCTTCGACACGCAGCAGCATGCCGTTGCGAGCCTGCTTGCCATAGCCGGCAATGGGGCCCGACAGGTCTTGAATGGTGGCCACCAACACCTCGTCCTTGGTGACGCCCCGCTGGGGTGTCTGGGCAACAGCGATCGCGCAGGTCAATGCCAGCGCGGTCGCCATCAACATGGGATGAGCTTTCATGAATGTCTCCTTTGGGCCCTGCGGGCCACTGATCATTGATTGGAGAACGCAGTCTGCGTCTGACCCCGCACAGCGCCAACAGGTGTCTTCTGACGGACAGCCTCTGTCTGACTGACGACATTTGGCAAGGGCTCATTTACGGCCGTATTTGCGCGATACTTCACGCTGACCGCACCTATAACAAAGAGACAAGCCCATGTTTCAAACTCTTTCTCCTGCCCAAATCTTCCTGCACTCCCAAGGCTGGTTTACCTCGCTGGGCGGGCAAAAAAAAACAGCGGTTGAGGCGGCGGTACACCTTGTCGAAGGTTCGCGCGGCGATTTGATGCTGCTGGCCAATGAGCCAGTACAGGGCTGGTATGGCGTCGTCAGTGGCCTGGTCAAGCTGCAAAGCTTGCCGTCTCCAGGGCGTCAATCGGTATTTCTCGGAATTCCTGCCGGCCAATGGTTTGGCGAAGGCACCGTGATCAAGCAGGAGCGGCGGCGCTACGAGGTGCTTGCGCTGCGCGACTCGGTCTTGCTCTGCCTGCCCAACGCAATGTTCCAGCAGCTATATGAGACCCACATCCCGTTCAACCATGCGCTGCTGCAACAGATGAACATTCGTGTGAGTCAGGCAATGGCCGAGATCGAAGCCAGCCGCTCAGGCAGCACCCAGCAGCGTGTGGCGCTGCATTTGAGTCGACTGTTCTGGCATGGCAAAAACAAACTTGATCTGTCGCAGGAAGAGCTCGGCGCCCTTGTCGGCCTGTCCCGTCAAACCGTCAACAGCGCACTGCACGACCTGGAAAACGCGGGCCTGGTTTCGCTACAAAAGGGGCGTATCAGCGTGCTCTCTGACGAACGTCTTGTGGCATTCATTGCTGGCTCCGACACTCCGGAAAAATAGCCTCAACCCATAGCAAAAGGCTGGAACTCGACACCTGTATTCGCCAAACCGACGAGTCCAACGTTAAATTGATTGACGGGCTCATCGGCAGCCAGCAGGCAAAGCGTTGCAGGCGTCCATTGCCCTGACTGCAGCGCACCCGTGTAGAACGCCAACTGGTCGCTGTTGGGTGCCGCGCCCGTGAGGTTGTTGAACAACAGTTTGACCACTGATGCCGCATCACGCGCCCGGCTCCCCAGCATTGCTTCCAGCGCAAGCTGGGCGAGGTCAACAGCGGCCATCCCAGCGTCTGTAAGTGCCAAACCTGTACCCACTACTACCCGATTTGCCACGCTCGCAGGCCCCAACACGGCCCCAAGCAACTTGACGACAAACCCGGCGCTTCCGCCTATGTCCAACGCCAAGGAAATGTCGTTGAACTGCAATCGCTCAACATTGACGAGCGTATCTGTTCCTTCGCGAGCTACGCCGGCATCAGCGACCACCACCGCACCAACAGATGCGTTGACGGTGTAGAGGCCACGCACTCCATTGACCACATAGGTGTCCACGCCCTCCCCGCCGTCGACCGCGTTGCTCAGTGAGTTCCCTGCAAGCCTGTCGTTGGCTGACGTCCCGACTACACGCGCCGGGGCAAGCAGCAGCACGTCATTGGCCTGGATAGCGGTAGACAGCCATTCGAGAGTTTCGCTCCCAAACAGCCCCGCATACACAGAGTTGGTTCGAGCGCTGCTACCGGCCGACAAAACCCCCGCCAGATAGCTTTGTGTATCTGCCTCGAACAGCAGAGGCCCGCCCGAGGCACCCGGGCCCAAACCCGAGTTGACGCGGTACACCCCAAACTGACTCGATGCAACGGCCTGGACCTCTTCCGCCATCAGGCCGCTGCCTTCAACCGGGTAGCCCAGCATCAGGCCGTTGAAGGCACTTGGCTGGCTCTGCACAGGGAGCCAGCCAGCCGCATCGCCCAACCGGGAGTGAAACCCAACAACCGCTAGGTCGTTTTGTGATTCCGCGGACGTCAACAGACCATCACCGTCAACGTCCCAGTTCAGCACGCGACCATTCAACGAACCAAGGTCGGAAAACGAGCCATACGGGTCGTCAAAGAAAGGCGCAGTGTCCGCGCCCGGCGTAGCGACGATGCCCGTGGCCCAGCCCCCGCGACCAGCATTGAAGACCATGTGCAACGCAGTCAACAGATCGTTCGGGCCCACCAAAGTGCCTGAGCCCGTGCTGGAAGAACCATCTGGCCACGTGACTTGCGTATGGCAGATGGCACTGAACGGTCTTGCAGTCCGCGTTGTTACTTCATACATATTCGCGCCGGCGAAAAGGCGTACCGCTCAATTTCTGTCAAGTTCCCATGATCGAGAGATTGTCCACCCGAGTTTCGCAGGCGAACGACCTCACGCCCGCCTTCCCGGCGGTGTGGTCCGAGTCAGAAACGGTTGGTTGGGCAATGCCATTCAACGACACCGTCAACTGGTTACCGTTGCATTTCAGCGCCAGCGTGTTCCAGTTGGCAACGTTGACACTGCCCACCTGCACAGACTGAATGGTTCGCACATTTCCCCCCTTCTTCGTTTGAAGGGTCAACTGCCCGTTCTTGGTGATGAACGCTTCATAGAAGTTGTTACCGTCGATGAAACGTGCCACCACCCGTGAGACCTGCGCATTGTCTGTCGAGGACTGTGAATTCAGGCTCATGAGTGCCGCAGTGACGGTGTAGTTCGCCCAGGCGCTTTCTCCTGCGGCGCAATATCCATAGGATGTATTGCTCATCTGCCGCAGCGCACCGCCCGAAACATCCCACGTGCCGTTCCTGGTGTAGTCCGCCGCGTTGAAGCCGCTGTTGAAATCGTCAGAGAAGTCGATGCCAGTGGGCGGAGGCGGCGGCGGGCTGGCGCTGAGGGCTGAGAGAACGAAGGCGACCAGGTAGTTGTCCATCGCGCCAACATTCGGCGCATCGAGGATTCTTGATGCGCGCGATGCGATTCCCTTTTCGGCATAGGCGTCCATCACCGGCCTGCTGTTGTACTCACTGTGGAACCGATCGTTATAAGGGGTACAGGCACCGTTGATGTTGGCTGGATGGTGAACGAACTGGATTCTTGGGCTGCTGGCGGTGACCCAGTCGCGAGGGGCCTTGTCGTCAATGGTGTTCGGAACATCGGTGGTGCCACAGAGGGTTTGAGGCACTGAGGCGGGCAGCGCGTTTTTCATGAACATGCCCCGGATGCGTTGCGCATTGGCCGGGGTCTGCCCGATCCGCCAGCTGGCGTAGGTGCCGCGCGACGAGCCGCCCAACACGATACGGGTAGGGTCCAGGCCCAACGCAGGCCCTTTTTCAATCACCCACCGCAACATCAGATCAGCATCATCCAAGACCTCATCTTGGTTTTGATCATTCAGGTTCTGCCACGACTCCCAACTGATGACCGCGATGCCATTGTTTATCAGCTCCAAGCGCCGGCTATCAGATGGAAGCTGGGTCCGATAGGTGACGCCCTCACCATTTGAGTGCGCATAGATGTAGACCGGGCACCGGGTGCTTGCCGGTATGTTCCCGCGGTATAAGTCAAGCACTTGGCGTGCTATCGCAGAGCCGCCGTTAACTTCTTGGCCGTAGTTGTGGTTCGAAGTGAAACCGGCCGATCCTGGGCCTGACGCCATCGGCATCAAAGCATCCGACGGTTCTTCAAGCCCTACACCACCACCCCCGCAGCCGGTCAGCAGGGTCGATACTGCTGCAGCCACACCACCGGCCACCCACGTACGCCGGGTCAGTTGTTGACCCTTGATTGTCTTTACCATCGTTGTCTCCAGTTAAATTTGATAGCTGACCGCCGTGGCATCCGCTTCAAGGACTTCACGGCGGAAACTTCCTCACCTGCACGCCTCATTGCTACTGATTTTTTTCTTGTCCGGTGCAAAAGGTATCTGCGCCAAACCTCAAGTGCAAACATCGTCAGGGCGCGGACAAGCGTTGTCGGTTGAGCGACAGATTAAGAGGGTCTACCCTATGGCAAGCGGCCAGCCCTTTCGATATAAATGCGCCCTGTTCAAGGCAGTTCATTCACACATCCAAAGGCAGAGACAGTGCAAGTTCTTCAACTGCTGATCAGCGGCGTATCGCAAGGCTGCATCTACGGGCTGATCGCGCTGGGCTTCGTGCTCATCTACAAAGCCACCGAGACGGTGAGCTTTGCCCAGGGCGAGCTGATGATGCTGGGGGCCTTTGGCGGCCTGGCCTGCATGACCCTGCTGGGCTTTCCGTTCTGGCTGGCGGTCATCAGCGCGATTGCCGCCATGGCCGTCTTTGGCATGGTGCTGGAGCGCGTGGTGATTCGCCCTATCCTGGGCCAGCCGGCTTTTTCGATCGTCATGCTGACCATTGGCATTGGCTACGTGGCGCGCGGGCTTATCACCATGATCCCCAACATCGGCACCGAAACCCACACCCTGCCGGTGCCCTACAAAGACATGATCTGGAAGATGGGCGGTGACGCCAACGGCATCGGCGCCCTGGTCATCAACATCGAGCAGGTGGTAGTCATCGCTTCCACGGCAGTGCTCTGCGCTGTGCTGTTTGCGGTGTTCCGCTACAGCAAAGTGGGCATTGCGATGCAGGCCTCGTCGCAAAACCAGCTTGCCGCCTATTACATGGGCATACCGGTCAAGCGCCTGAACGGCCTGGTCTGGGGCCTGGCAGCGGCCGTCGCCGCGGTGGCAGGATTGCTGCTGGCCCCCATCACCTTCGTGCACGCCAATATGGGCTTCATTGGCCTGAAGGCGTTTCCGGCGGCTGTGGTCGGCGGCTTCGGCAGCCTGCCGGGTGCCATTGTGGGTGGGCTGATCATCGGCATTGTCGAATCGCTGTCTGGCTTTTACCTGCCCAACGGTTTCAAAGACACCGCCGCCTACATCGTGGTGCTGGTCATGCTGATGGTCAAACCCAACGGCCTGTTCGGCGAAAAACTACGCAAGAAAGTCTGATGTCTTGTGGGTCAGACCACGAATTTGCACCGCAAATTGTGCTCTGACCCCAACTGATTAGGGAAACATGCGATTTATCTTCAAAACGGATTACGCCCAGGACGTCAACCTGGCCAAGCATGGCGGGCATGTGTTCTGGTACAGCGCGCTGATGCTGTTGCTGGTGGCGGCACCGTGGCTTTTTGCCGAATACTGGCTGGCACAGCTCACCTTCATCCTGATCTATTCCATCGTCGGCCTGGGCCTGATGCTGCTGGCCGGGTTTACCGGGCTGTTCTCCATCGGCCATGCGGCGTTTCTGGGCGTTGGCGCATATACCCAAGCCGTGTTTACCAACATGGGGGTTCCGTTCCCGATCGCCCTGGCACTGGCCGGCACACTGTCGGCGGCTGTGGGCATTGTGGTGGGCTTGCCTGCGCTGCGGGTCAAGGGCATTTACCTGGGCATTGCCACACTCTCGTTCGGCTTTATCGTTGAAGAAGTGCTGGCGCGCTGGGAGTCTGTCACCGGCGGCAATTCGGGTATCCACGTGAAGGCGCCCGACCTGTTCGGCCTGAAAGTAAGCTCTGGCGAGGGCTTTTACTTCCTGTGCCTGTTCATTGCAGTGCTGTCCACGCTGGCCATTCTTAACCTGCTTCGTTCGTCCACCGGGCGGGCCTTTGTGGCCATCCGCGACTCCGAGATCTCTGCGCAAAGCATGGGCATACATCTGGCCCGCTACAAAACGCTGTCGTTCGCGCTGTCAGCCGCGCTGGCGGGCATTGGCGGCGCGCTGTATGCCCACAAGCTGCAGTTCATCAGCCCCGACCAGTTCAACATCATCCAGTCCATTGACTTGCTGCTGATGGTGGTAATTGGCGGCCTGGGCTCGGTGCATGGCGCCTTCCTGGGTGCGATTTTCCTGATTTCCATGCCGCAGCTCATCAACTTGA
Source organism: Ramlibacter sp. 2FC (assembly GCA_943369755.1). Classification (GTDB taxonomy): domain Bacteria; phylum Pseudomonadota; class Gammaproteobacteria; order Burkholderiales; family Burkholderiaceae_C; genus CALROG01. The sequence goes on along the minus strand of CALROG020000014.1, from coordinate 72,407 downwards.
GCAAGGGCTACCTGCCCGACGTGATTGGCCAGGCCCCTGGGCTGCAGTCCGTGGTCTATGGGGCGGTGTTGATTGCCTTTGTGTTGTTCGAGCCCATGGGCCTGTACGGCCGCTGGCTCAAGATCCGCACCTGGTTCCAGCTATTTCCGTTCTACCGCAAGGGCCTGTTCAAGCGGCAGAAATCGTTTCAAAAGTCAGACAGGCTGAAGTAAATGAGCGAACTCCTTCTTTCTGCCAAAAACCTCAGCGTTCGCTTCGGTGGCGTACTGGCCGTCAACAATGTGAGCTTTGACGTGAAGCCTGGCGAGGTGTTCACCCTGATCGGCCCGAATGGTGCCGGCAAGACCACGGTGTTCAACCTGATCAGCCGCATCTACACGCCCACCACCGGCACGATTGACTATCTGGGTGTGCCGCTAACCGATCAGCCGCCGCACAAAATTGCGTCACTGGGCATTGCCCGCACTTTCCAGAACATTGAGCTGTTTGAGCACGCCACCGTGCTGCACAACCTGTTGATTGGTCGCCACACTCACAGTACCAATGGCCTGTTCAGTCAAATGTTCTTCACTCCGAAAGCCCGCAAGGCAGAGGTCGAGGCGCGCGCAAAGGTCGAAAAAGTCATTGAGTTCCTGGACTTGCAGCATCACCGCGACTCCATGGTGGCCGGCCTGCCCTACGGCGTGCGCAAAGTGGTGGAGCTGGCGCGTGCGCTGTGCACCGAGCCAAAACTGCTGCTGCTGGACGAGCCGTCATCCGGCCTCAATGTGGAAGAAACCGATGACATGGCCTTCTGGATTCAGGACATCAAGCATGAGCTGGGCATCACGGTGCTGATGGTCGAGCACGACATGTCCCTGGTCTCCAAGGTATCTGACCGGGTGCTGGCCATGAACCAGGGCGAGGTGTTGGCCATGGGCACGCCGCGCGAGGTTCAGTCTGATCCGGGCGTGATCGAGGCCTATCTGGGCTCGGTCGATGATGTCTCTTCCCTCAGGAGGTCGGCATGAGCCAAGTACCTCCCGCCGTGAGCGACCTGCCGGTGCTCAAACTGCTGAATGTGGAGTCGGCCTATGGCCCGATTCGCGCCATCCGCGGCGTCAGCCTGCAGGTACGCCGGGGCGAAATTGCCACCGTGCTGGGCTCCAACGGTGCGGGCAAAACCACCATCCTCAAAACCATCAGCGGCATCATTGACCCGCGCAAGGGCAGCATTGAGTTCAAGGGCGAAAGCATCACCGCCAAAGATCCGGCTTTCATCGTTCAACAGGGCCTGAGCCATGTGCCCGAAGGCCGTGAGGTGTTCCCTTTGTTGTCGGTACGTGACAACCTGTTGATGGGTGCCTACACCCGCGCCGACAGCGACGGTGTGGCACGCGACATCGAAGCGGTTTACGGCTACTTCCCGATCCTCAAGGAGCGCGCCACCCAGGACGCGGGCCTGCTGTCCGGCGGGCAGCAACAGATGCTGGCCATCAGCCGCGCGCTGATGGCCGCGCCCGACCTGATGCTGCTGGACGAGCCCAGCCTGGGCCTTTCCCCAAAGCTCACCAAAGAAATTTTCGAGATCGTCGTGCGCATCAACCGCGAGCGCGGCACCACCATCTTGCTGGTGGAGCAAAACGCCAACATGGCGCTCAACGCCTCCGACTACGGCTATGTGCTTGAGAACGGCCGCATCGTGATGGAAGACACCTGTGCCCGCCTGCGCGAAAAAGAGGACATCAAGGAGTTCTATCTCGGCATGAAGGAAGAAGGCGTGCGCGGCGAACGACGCTGGAAGAAGAAGAAAAATTGGCGTTGAAGGGCAAAGACACATGAGCAACCTCTGGGATCTTTCCCATATCCAACCCGAAACCGGCCGTGTGCTGGAAGGCGAAACGATTCCCGCCATGTTCTGGAACGGCGTGCAAAAGCGCGGCCCACAGGTCTGGATGCGGCAAAAGGAACTGGGCATCTGGCGCAGCTGGAGCTGGAGCCAGACCGGCGAAGCGGTGCGCGAAATTGCCGGTGGGCTGATGAGCCTGGGCTTTGCGCCGGGCCACACCGCCTCCATCTTGTCAAACACGGTCGTCGAATGGGTGCTGACAGACCTCGCCATCCTCAGCAGCGGCGGCGTGGCCAACGGCATTTACCCCACCGATGCCGCGTCTCAGGTGCATTACCTGTGCGAAGACTCGGCCACCCGCATATTGTTTGTGGAAGACGACGAACAGCTGGACAAGGTGCTGGAGATCAGGGGCCAGTTGCCCGGTCTGCAAAAAATCGTGGTGTTCGACATGGAAGGCCTGCGTGAACTCAACGACCCCGGCGTGATCAGCCTGGCGCAATTGCGCGAACTCGGCCGCCAGTACAACAACCGCCAGCCCGACGAGATGATGCACCGTGTGAAGCGCTGCAACCCGGACGAACTGGCGATTCTGATTTACACCTCGGGCACTACGGGCAAGCCCAAAGGCGCGATGCACAGCCACAAGGGACTGGTGTACACGGTGCGTGGCTACAACACGCTGATTTCGCAAGACGAAACCGACGAGCGCATGTGCTTCCTGCCGCTTTGCCATGTGGCTGAGCGGCTGGGCGGTGAGTATTTTGCGATGTACACCGGCTCCAAACTGAACTTTGTCGAGAACCCCGAGACAGTCCCCGAGAACGTGCGCGAGATTGCGCCCACCGTGTTCACCGCGGTGCCTCGGGTGTGGGAGAAGTTTTATTCCGGCGTGATGATCGCGCTCAAAGAAGCCGGCCCGTTGCAGCAAGCCGCGTATGCCTGGAGCATTGGCGTGGGAACGCAGATCGCAGAGAAAGTGCTGGCCGGCCAACCGGTCGGCGGGCTGCTGAAGTTCAAGTTCACCCTCGCACGCTGGCTGGCGCTGAACAACGCGCGCAAACTCATAGGCATTCACCGCGCGCGCTTTTGCGTGACGGGTGCGGCCCCGATATCGCCCGAACTTGTCAAGTGGTACCTGGCGCTGGGCGTGCCCATGCTCGAGGTCTGGGGCATGACAGAAACCTGCGGTGCCGCCACCGGGGTGCCCGCCACGCGCATGAAGCCGGGCTCAATCGGCCCCGCAGCAGGCTACAACGAGGTGCGCATTGACGCCGACACTGGCGAGATCCGCGTGCGCGGCCCGAATGTGTTCATGGGCTACCTGAACCAGCCCGAGAAGACCGCCGAGACGATTGACGCTGACGGCTGGTTGCACACCGGCGATGTGGGGGAAGTAGACACGGACGGCTACTTCCGAATCACCGACCGCATGAAAGACATCATCATCACCGCCGGGGGCAAGAACATCACGCCCAGCGAGCTGGAGAACGAGCTCAAGTTCTCGCCTTATGTGACGGACGCGGTGGTGATTGGCGACAAACGCGCTTACCTCACGGTGATCATCATGATCGACCAGGAAAACGTCGAGAAGTACGCGCAAGACCACGACGTGCCGTTCAGCAACTATGCGTCACTGACCAAGGCCGCCCCGGTGCAAGCGCTGATACAGGCCGAGATTGACCGCGTGAACAAAAAATTTGCGCGGGTCGAGCAAATCAAAAAATTCTTCTTGCTGGAAACCCAGCTGACCGCCGAAGACGAAGAGCTCACGCCCACGATGAAGCTCAAGCGCAAGCTGGTCGAAAAGAAATACGCGCCCCAGATCGAGGCGTTGTACCGCTAGGCTGGCGTTGGCCAGCGATCCGGGCACTGGCCGGGTCGCTGCTGCGACAGGCAGTCGCACAGGTGAATGCGCATAAGGCGCTTGTCGGAAAGAATCCTTCCGGCTTAACACCTTTCACCGATATCGGAAACATCATGAAACTCAATACCGCACTTGCCGGGCTGCTGGCGCTTTGCGCTGGCGCCGCGCTGGCGCAAAACGCCGCAGGCGTGAGCAAGACTGAAATCACGCTGGGCACCATGCAGGACCTGTCTGGGCCGCTGGCGGGCTATGGCAAGCAGATTCGCAACGGCATGCTGATGCGCGTGGAAGAAGCCAACGAGCAGGGCGGTGTGTTCGGCCGCAAGATCAAGCTGCTGGTGGAAGACGACGGCTACGACCCGAAAAAGGCGGTACTGGGGGCGCAGAAACTGGTCAACAGCGACGGCATCTTCGCGATGGTGGGCCATCTGGGCACCGCGCAAAACCTGGCCGCCATGCCAGTGCAGTTTGAGAAGAATGTGCTGAACTTCTTCCCGATCACGGCGGCACGGGAAATGTACGAGCCCTTCCACCGGCTCAAGTACGCCAACGCTGCGACCTACTTTGACCAGATGCGCATTGCGGCTCCGCGCCTGATGAAAGACCGCAACCTCAAACGCGCCTGCGTGATTTACCAGGACGATGATTTCGGGTTGGAAGTGATGCGGGGGGCCGAGGCCGGCCTCAAGGTGATTGGCATGGAGTTCACAGAGAAAACCAGCTACAAGCGCGGCGCTACCGACTTTTCTTCGCAGGTCGCAAAAATGAAGGCATCAGGTTGCGAAATGGTGGTGCTGGGAACCATCATCCGTGAGACGGTTGGCACGATGGCCGAGGCGCGCAAGACCGGCTTCAACCCATTGTTTGTGGGCTCCAGCGCGGTCTACACCGACCTGATCCCCAAGCTGGGCGGCAAGGGCATGGACGGACTTTATTCCACCATGACGTCGCAGCACCCCTACCTGGACGACGCAACGCAACAAGTGCGGCATTGGGCCAACAAGTACAAGACCCGCTTTAACGAAGACCCTTCGGTGTTCTCGGTCTATGGCTACGGCACCATCGACAACTTTATGAAGGTGGCTTTCAAGGCGGGGCCAAATTTGTCCACCGAAAGTTTCATCAAGACGATGGACGCGATGACGTTCAACCGGGACATGTTCGGTACCGCCGAATTGACTTTCAGCCCCACCAAGCGGCTGGGTAACCAGTTCTCGCGCCTGTCGCAAATTCAGGATGGCCGCTGGAAGGTGGTCTCGGACTACGTGGCCTTCAGCGGACTGAAATCCACCCTTAAAAAGGACGGCAAATTCGTGATCGAGTCCGAGTTCTTCAAAGACAACTGAGCCCTGTCTAAGTGAATACGCCAGCTTGACACTGTTGCGCAGTGGGCAAGAATGCGTCTGCGGCCGCAGAGTCGGCCCGTTTAACTAGGAGACGCACAATGAAATTGAAATCCCTTGCCCTGTTGGCCGCCCTGACGGGCACCGCCAGTCTGGCCCTGGCCCAGAATTCCAACCAGGGAGTCAGCAAGACCGAGATCACGATAGGGTCGATCCAGGACTTGTCGGGCCCCATCGCCGGCTTCGGCAAGCAGGTGCGTCTGGGCATGATGCTGCGGGTGGACGAGATCAACGAGCAAGGCGGCGTGAACGGCCGCAAGGTGAAGCTGATCATTGAAGATTCCGCTTACGACCCCAAGAAGGCTGTGCTGGCGGCGCAGAAGCTGGTTAACCAGGACAAGATTTTTGCGATGATCGGCCACATCGGCACGGCACAAAACCTGGCTGCCATGCCGGTGCAGTTCGAGAAGAACGTCATCAACTACTTCCCGGTGACCGCCGCGCGTGAGATGTACGAGCCCTTCCACCGGCTGAAGTACTCGTTTGCGGCAACCTACTATGACCAGATGCGCACGGTTGCGCCAAAGCTGGCCAAGGAGAAAGCTGCCAAGAAGGCCTGCACCATGTACCAGGACGACGAGTTCGGCCTTGAAGTGATGCGCGGCGCAGAAGACGGCCTGAAAACCGCTGGCATGGCCCTGGCTGAAAAAACCAGCTACAAGCGCGGCGCCACCGACTTCAGCTCGCAAATCCAGAAGCTCCAGGCTTCGGGCTGCGACTTCGTGGTACTGGGCACCATCATTCGCGAAACCATTGGAGCCATTGGCACCGCACGCAAACTGGGCTACAACCCAACCTTCCTGGGCTCCAGCGCGGCCTACACTGACTTGATCCACAAACTGGGCGGCGCGGCCATGAACGGCCTGTATGCCACGCATACCTCGCAACACCCCTACCTGGACGAGGCGGATCAACCGATCCGCTTCTGGGCCAACAAGTACAAGACCAAGTTCAACGAAGACCCAACGGTGTTCTCGGTCTATGGCTACAACGCAATTGACGCGTTCGCCGCCGCCGCCCGCAAGGCCGGCCCCAACCTCAACACCGACGGCTTCATCAAGGCCATGGACACCATGGTGATCCCCAAAGACATCTTCGGCAGCCCCGAAGCCACCTTTGGCCCCAAGAAGCGCCTGGGCAACGAAACCTCCCGCATGTCGCAAATCACCGACGGCAAGTGGAAGGTGGTGTCGGACTACGTGAAGTAAGCGACCGGGCCCAGAAAAAAACCGCCTTCGGGCGGTTTTTTGTTGTGCGCTCAAGACACGATGTAGGCCCCCGCCCCGGTAGCCAGCAGCTTGCCATCGGCCCCGCGAAATTCCATCCGTGTGTTGGCCACGCGCGAGCCCAGGCGCAGCACCTCGGCGTGCAGGTCGAAGTGTTCGCCAATTCCGGGGCGCAGGTAGTCAATGCGCAGGTCGATCGTGCCCAGCTTGTTGAAGCGCTGCAGGCGCACTTGCACCGGTTCGTCGAGGTGGCGCGCGCCAATGGCGGCCATGCAGGCCAAGCCGCCCATGGCGTCCAGCGTGGCACTGATGACGCCGCCGTGCACCCGGTTGTGGCTGTAGTGCCCCACAAGGTCGTGGCGCATCAGGATACGCCCGGCCACGCAATCAGGTTTGAGCTGAGTGATCTTTAGGCCGAGCAACTGGTTGAAGACGATGCGCTCTTCAAAGATGCGGGTCAGGCCCTGGACGAACTCGGCGTCGAAGTCGGCCGCTGGGGCATTGGTTTTTGGCATGCGGCAATGATTACAGGCCGAGCTGACGCGCAGCCAACTCTTTCATGATTTCTTCAGCCCCGCCGCCAATCATCATGACCTTGACTTCCCGGTAAATGCGTTCGCTGCGGGTGCCGCGCATAAAGCCCATGCCGCCCAGAATCTGCACCGCCTGGTCGGCACAAAACTGCATGGTCTGGGTGGCCTGGTTCTTCAGCATGCAGACCTGCGCCACCCATTGCGCACCGTCGTCTCCTGCGTCGGCCTGCGTGGTGAGGGCGTTCACCCAGGCCTGCGTGGCGTGGATACGCATCTGCATGTCCACCAGCTTGTGGCGAATGACCTGGCGCTCGACCAGCGCCGCGCCAAAGGTCTTGCGCTGGCGCGCCCAGTCCAGCGCTTCGTCAAAGCAGGCCTGGGCAAAGCCCAGCGCCATGACTGACATGGCCAGCCGCTCACCATTGAAGTTGCTCATGATGATCTTGAAGCCACTGCCCTCCTCGGCCAGCAAATGACCGGCCGGCACGCGCAAGTTGTCAAAACGCAGGTGCGCGGTGTCAGAGCACCACCAGCCCATTTTTTTGAGTTCGGTGCGCTGCAGGCCCGCGCTGTTGCCGGGTATGACGATCATCGAGACGCCTCCCGCGCCCTTGCTTGTCGGCTCGCCGGTGCGCACCGCCAGGGTGATCCAGTCGGCCCGCATGCCCGAGGTGATGAACACCTTTTCGCCGTTGATTACCCATTCCCCGCCGTCCAGCCGCGCCGTGGTCTTGAGGCTCGCAACGTCTGAGCCAGCCCCGGGCTCGGTGATGGCCAGCGCCGCAATTTGCTCGCCGCGCAACACAGGCGGGATCACGAGTTGCTGCAACGCCGGGGAGCCATGACGCAGCACCGGCGGCAGGCCGATGTTGTGTGAAAACAGGCTGGCCAGCAGCCCGCCACTGGCGCTGTAGCGCGACAGCGCCAGCGACACCGCATTGCGCAGCGCAAACGGAGCCGGGGTTCCGCCCAGCGCCTCCGGGTAGCCCAGGCCCAGCAAGCCCGCGTCCGCGGCCTTGGCGTACAGCGCCCGGGGAAAGCTTTCGGCCTCGTCCCAGTCGTTGATGTAGGGCGCGATTTCCTTTTGCGCAAAGCGTCGGGCGGTGTCGTACAGCGCAGCGCTGTCTTGCTCGGTTTCGGTCGTCATGCGGCCTCCAGCGTTACCAATAGCTGGCCAGGCGCGACCTGCTGGCCAGCCGCTACCGCCACGCTGTGCACCACAGCGCCGCGCCAGGCCGCCAGCGAATGCTCCAGCTTCATGGACTCCACCACCACCAGCACATCACCCTGCGCCACGGCCGCGCCGGGCCTGGTCTTGACCGCAATCACCTTGCCGTTGAACGGCGCGCGCAGCTCGCGGGCTGCCGCACTGGCGGCGGTGCCGGTTGGCGGGTCAAACGAGGCGTCTTCAATGAACAGGTCTGTTGCGCCTTGCTGCACATGCCAGCGCCGCTGCGCGACCGGTGAGACCACCAGGCCATGAACTGGGGCCGGTTCACCCACCCCAGCCACATCAAACACCTCGCCCCGATGGCGCAGCCGCACCGGGCGGGCAAAGCCGCAGGGCAAGCCGCCAGGGCCTGTCTTTTCACCCCTGATATTGAACAAAATCGCCTGTAGCCCGCATGGAATAAGCGCGACCCGCTCTTGTTTTTGTAGCACATCGCGCAACCCTTGCGCCGCCTGGTGCAGGAACGGCACCAAGGCCTGGCCGTCGCGAAAGCCGCTGTGGCGCAGGCAGGCCGCCAAAAACGCCCGATTGGTGGGCAAGCCCAATAGCTGTAGCCGGTCGAGCGCGCCGGCCAGTTGGTCGATGGCCTCGGCCCGGGTGGGCGCGTGCGCCACCAGCTTGCCAAGCATCGAGTCGTAATACGGCGAAACCTGCAGCCCCTCAAACACGGCGTGGTCAAAGCGCACTCCCTGCGGCGCGCGAAAGTGGCGAACCGTGCCGCAATGCGGGGTGAAGTCTTCGTCTTCAGCGCACAGCCGCACCTCGATGGCGTGGCCGCTGAACAGCACGCCTTCCTGCGCCAGCGGCAAGGGTTCGCCGCGCGCCACGCGAATCTGCCATTCCACCAGGTCCAGGCCCGTCACCATCTCGGTCACCGGGTGCTCCACCTGTAGCCGGGTGTTCATCTCCATCAGATAGAAGTCAGCCCCCTCAAGCAAAAATTCAACTGTCCCCGCGCCCACATAACCGGCAGCCTGCGCCAGCGCCACCGCGCATTGGCCCATGCGCTGGCGCAGCGCGGGCGCAACGGCCGGGCTGGGGCTTTCTTCAATGATCTTCTGGTGGCGTCGCTGCACCGAGCAGTCGCGCTCGCCCAGGTGAATGCACTGGCCGTGCGCGTCAGCAAACACTTGCACCTCGACATGGCGTGGCGCCAGCAGCGCCCGCTCCAGCAGCAGCGCGCCCGAACCAAAAGCCGCCAACGCCTCGCTGCGTGCACTTTGCACTGCGGCGCTGAACTGCGCCATGTCTGTCACCAGCCGCATGCCCCGGCCACCGCCGCCCGCCACGGCCTTGACCATCAGGGGCAGGCCGATAGCCTGGGCCTCGGCCGCCAGCCGGGCGTCGGACTGGTCCGCGCCGTGATAGCCGGGCAGACAAGGCACACCGTGCGCCTGCGCCAGCGCCTTGGCCGCACTCTTGCTGCCCAGTTGGCGAATGGCTGCAGGCGGCGGGCCAACCCAGCGCAGGCCTGCGTCGACCACGGCTTGCGCAAAGTCGGCGTTCTCGCTCAAAAAGCCGTAGCCGGGGTGCACCGCATCGGCGCTGGTCGCCTGCGCGGCCTCCAGCAACTTGTCGATGCGCAAGTAACTGTCTGCGGAGGCGTTGCCGCCTAAAGCGTAGGCTTGGCTGGCCTCTTGCACATGCAAGGCCTGCGCGTCGGCGTCTGAATACACCGCAACAGTTTGTATGCCCATGGCGTGCGCGGTGCGAATGATCCGCCGGGCGATCTCGCCACGGTTGGCGATCAGGAGGCGCTTCATCTCTTTGCAATGCCCATGATCTTGGCCAGAATGCCCAGCATCACCTCGTCGGCACCGCCGCCAATTGAACCGAGCCGGCCGTCGCGGTACATCCGCGAAACCTTGTTTTCCCAGGTAAAGCCCATACCGCCCCAAAACTGCAGGCAGCCGTCAGGGATGAGGCGGTTCAGTCGCCCGGCTTTGAGCTTGGCCATGCTGGCCAGCTCCAGCACGTCCTGGCCCTGCACATACAGGTCGCAGGCGCGGTAGGTCAGTGCACGCAGGCTTTCCACCTCGGTTTTCAGTTCGGCCAGCTTGAACTGCACATACTGCTGGTCAGCCAGGCTGGCGCCGAAAAGCTTGCGCTGCTGCGCCCACTCAATCGTCCATTCAATGCAACGGTTGAGCGAGATGAGGCAGCTCGCAGCCGCCCACAGCCGTTCTTCCTGAAACTGCTGCATCTGGTAGACGAAGCCCTGGCCTTCGGCACCAATGCGGTTGCGCTGCGGTACCCGCACTTCGTCAAAATAAATCAGACCGGTGTCGCTGCTGTTCATGCCGATCTTTTTGATCTTCTGCGCCACCGAAATGCCCTTGGTCATCTTGCCGTTCGGCCCGTCGCGCATGGGCACCATCACCAGGCTCTTGTTTTTGTGCGGCGCGCCCTCGCCGGTGTTGACCAGCATGCACATCCAGTCGGCCTGCAAGCTGTTGGTAATCCACATCTTCTGGCCGGTAATCACGTAGTCGTCGCCGTCTTTGCGGGCATGGCTCTTGATGCCTGCCACGTCACTGCCGGCGGCCGGTTCGCTGACGCCAATGCAGCCCACCATGTCACCCGCAATCGCCGGCGCGAGAAACTCCCGCTTGAGCGCCTCGCTGCCAAAGCGCGCCAGCGCTGGGGTGCACATGTCCGTCTGTACACCAATGGCCATGGGTACACCGCCGCAGTCAATATGGCCGAGCGTTTCGGCCATCAGCATCGAATAGGAATAGTCCAGCCCCATGCCGCCATATTCCGCGGGCTTGGTCAGGCCCAGCAGGCCCAGTTTTCCCAAACCCTTGAAGACTTCATGCGCCGGGAAAATCTCGGCCGCCTCCCATTCGTCCACATGGGGGTTGATGTGCTCGTCGATGTACCGCTTCAGCGTGTTCTGGATTTCGAGGTGTTCATGGGTGTATTGCATGGTGTCTCCGTTTGATCGGTTGGGGACAGAGCAGATTCGCTGCGCAAAATCTGGTCTGTCCCGCAAGGTTTCACATTCGCGCCACGCCAAACTGCATCGGTCGTGCCTGACGGTCGGCAGCTTGCGCGCAGGTGTCCAGGCAAAAGGCCAGTACGGCGCGGGTGTCGCGCGGGTCGATCACGCCGTCGTCCAGCAACAGGCCACTGGTGTAGAAGGCGTCGGCCTGCGACTCGAACAGGTTGACGATCTTTTCAAACTGGGCCTGCGCGGCGGCCGGGTCGGGCGCGATGCCTTTGCGCGCCAGTGCCGCATCGTTCACGATCTGCATGGTGCGCGCCGCCTGCTCGCCACCCATCACCGCAGTGCGCGCGCTGGGCCAACTGAACAGAAAGCGCGGCGCATAGCCACGGCCACACATGCCGTAGTTGCCGGCACCAAAACTGGCCCCGCACTGAATGGTGAGCTGGGGCACGGTGGCATTGGTGACGGCCTGAATCATCTTGCTGCCGTGCTTGATCATGCCGCCCTGCTCGCTGTCTTTGCCCACCATGTAGCCGGTAGTGTTTTGCAGGTAAATCAGCGGGTGGCCAAGCTGGCACATCAGCTGGATGAAATGCGTGGCCTTGTTGGCACCCGCCACGTCAATCGGGCCGTTGTTGGTAATGATGCCAACATGGTGGCCTTGCAAGCAGGCTTGGGCGCAAACCGTGGAGGCACCGTACAAAGGCTTGAACTCCAGCAGATCGGAGTCATCCACCAGTCGGGCAATGACCTCGCGCATGTCCACCGGCTCGCGGTGGCTGGCAGACATCAGCGTGAGCAGCTCTTCGCCAGGGTAGCGGGGTTGGGTTGGGGCTGACTCAGGGCGGGCCAATGCCGACTGCCACCCCGTGCGCGCCATAACTTCCCGCGCAATGCCCAGCGCCTGTCGGTCGTCCTCGGCCAGGTATTCGCCCAGGCCCGACACGCTGGCGTGCATTTCGGCCCCGCCCAGTTCCTCTTCAGTGGCCACTTCGCCGGTGGCTGCCATCAGCAACGGCGGCCCGGCCAGAAAAGCACGCGACCGCCCGCGCACCATGATCACCGAGTCGCTCAAGCCCGGCATGTAGGCACCGCCCGCAGTGCCCGAGCCATGCTGCACCGTGATCACCGGCAAACCAGCAGCCGACAGGCGCGCCAGGTTGCGAAACAGGCTGCCGCCATGGACGAAGCCCTCGACCCGGTACTTCATGAGGTTGGCCCCTGCGCTTTCGACCAAGTGCAAGAAGGGCAGCTTGTTTTGCAACGCCAGCTCCTGCACCCGCAAAATCTTGTCCAGGCCCATGGGCTGAATGGCACCGGCCTCAATACCCGAATCACTGGCCACCACCATGCAGCGCACGCCGCTGACAAAGCCGATGCCTGCCACAATGCCGCCGCCCGGTATTGACGCGGCGGGGTCCCGGGTGTCTTGCAGAAAACCGGCCAGCGAACACAGCGGCAAAAAGGCCGTGCCGGGGTCCAGCACCAGCGCCACGCGCTCCCGTGGCAGCAACTGGCCGCGCTTGTCAAACACCGGCTTGGATTTGGCCGAGGCCTGGGCAGCGCGGTCTTGCAGCGCGTGCAGTTGCGCAATGCGCGCCAGCATGACGTCGCGCCGCTGCTGGGCCACCGCCCCGGCAGCGTTCCACGAACTCTGAAAAATCGTCATTGAACGGCTCTCATGTCTGAAACACCTTTGGGGTCTGGTAGCGATGAAAGCCGTCGAACGGCTTCACCGCATCGCGTTGCTGAACGTCAACAGAGGCCGCAACCTCGCCCCAGCCCATGCGCACCTGCGGCCGTGCGCCGTCAACCCGCATGACCGTGCCGCTGATGAAACTGGCCGCCGGGCTGAGCAAAAACACAATGGCGGCCGAGGTTTCAGCCTCGTTACCAAAGCGGCCCAGCGGCACGGTGTCACGCATCTCGCGCAGCATCGGGCCGGCCTCGGGCGGATAGTGGTCCATGCCGCTGGAGGCGATGTAGCCGGGTGCCACCGCGTTCACCCGCACGCCACTTTTGGCCCACTCCAGCGCCGCGGTTTCGGTAAGGCTCACCATGCCAGCCCGGGCCGCGCCGCTGTGCCCCATGCCGGGCATGGAGCCCCAGAAGTCGGCCACGATATTGACGATGCTGCCGCCATGGGCCTGCATGGACTGCACATAGCACTCGCGCGCCATCAGGAAGCCGCCGGTCAGGTTGGTGGCCACCACGGCGTCCCAGCCTTTGGCGCTGATCTTTTCCAGCGGGGTGATGTACTGGCCGCCGGCGTTGTTCACCAGGCCATCAATCCGCCCGCGGGCGGCCACGATGGCCGTGACGGTGTTGCGTACCGCCTCTTCGTTGCGGATGTCGCAGACATGAAAGCTCACCTGGCCCTTAAGGTCGCTGGCGTCGGCCGCAATTTCGCCCGCCACGTCTTGCAACCGGTTCAGGTTGCGGCCAATCAGCACCACATGGGCACCCAGAGCCGCCAGCTCATGCGCGGTGCAGCGGCCGATGCCAGAGCCGCCGCCGGTGACCACCAACACCTGTCCCGCCAGCAGGCCGGGACGAAAGACAGATCTGTAGCTCATGATTTTTCTTCGATAAACAAGGCCATGGCAGCCTGCGTGAGTTGGTCTAGCGTCGCGCCCTTTTTTTGGTCGTACCACTGCACCGACCAGTTCAGCGCGCCAAAGATCAGCAACCGCGCCAGCTTGACGTCGGCCCGCAGCAGCCCGTTGCGATGCAGTGCCTGCAGCACCGGCACCCAGGGCGCCTCGTACTGGCCTTGCAGCGTGGCCAGGGTGGCCCGCTGCAGCGCCGTGATGGAGCGCGACTCATACAGCATGACCGGAATGAAGTCGCTGCCCGGACCCAGCAGCACATCAAAGTGATTTCGGATCAAAACTGCCAGCAGCCTGCGTGCATCTTGCGTGAGCTGCTCATTTTTTTGTAGCGCCCGGGCTTGGCGGGCGATGGCCGTGTGCATGCCCTCTTGCATCACCGCAAACAGCAGCGCGCCCTTGCTTTCAAAGTGGTAGAACGGCGAGCCGCTTTGCATGCCAGCCGCCGCCGCAATGTCGCGCGTGCTGGTAGCGTCAAAGCCCTTGCGGCGAAACAGCTCCGCGGCTGAATGCAGCAACGCCTGGCGGCGATTGCCGTCGTCGCGGTCTTCGACCGTTTTGCGGGGTCGGCCGCGCGGGCGTTTTTCGGCAACAACTTGATCCATGACAGGTACCATATCAAACGTTGTAATTTTTAACAAGCAAACGCTTTGCGAAAATATTGCAGAACAGTTTTCTTCTAATATTCCTGTTTTTACGAACAAAAACAACTTGAGTTTCTGCTTTATATTGCCGCTGAAAGGCCTATCCTTGCTCAGCTCGAATCATCTTTACTGGAGACCTTGATGAAAAAACTCTTAACTTTGCTGGCCGTGGTGTTCACGCTTGGCCTGTCCACCGTTGCGCTCGACGCCGAGGCCGCCAAGCGCCTGGGCGGCGGCAAATCTGTTGGCACACAGCGCCAGGCTGCTCCGCCTGACAAGTCCCCCGCTGTTCAAACGCCCGCCACACCGGCTGCGGCAGGTGCAGCAGCGGCCGGCTCCAACCGCAGCAAATGGCTGGGCCCGGTTGCCGGCCTTGCGGCTGGCCTGGGCATTGCCGCACTGGCATCGCACCTGGGTTTTGGTGAGGGGCTCGCCAATTTCATGACCATGGCCCTGATCGCTGTGGCCGTGATCGCGTTGATCGGCTTCATCATGCGCAAGCGCGCCGCAGCCCGGGGCAACGGTGGCGACGGTTTGGCCTATGCAGGTGCGGGTGCAGGCACTGGTGCTGATGCAGGGAACCAGCAAAACAACGCCTTTCGCATGGCCGCGCCCATGGCCAACACCGGTGCCAGTGGCGGCTCGATGATCGGCAGTGGCCTGGCTGGCAATGGTGCCGCGCCGGCCAGCCGCATCCCGGCAGACTTTGACGTTCAGGGTTTCGTGCGCAATGCCAAGGTCAACTTCATCCGGATGCAGGCCGCCAATGATGCAGGCAACCTGGACGACTTGCGCCAGTTCACCACGCCCGAGATGTTTGCAGAGCTGCAAATGGACCTGACCGAGCGGGGTGCCGCCACCCAGCACACCGACGTGCCGCGCCTGGACGCCGAGGTGCTGGAAGTGGTTGAAGAAGACGCACGCTACCTGGTAAGCGTTCGCTTCACCGGCCAGACGCAAGAGCGCGGCACCACCACGCCGGAAGCCTTCGACGAAATCTGGCACCTGGCCAAGCCGCGCCAGGGTTCGGGCGGCTGGGTGCTGGCAGGCATCCAGCAGTCAACGCTGTCGTCGTAGTCAGTGCCAAGCCAACCGCTTCAGGTTTGCGCCTGAAGCGGTTGTTCCAGATAAACATACAGGCCCTGGACCGGGCGGCGCTGGTCTTCGCGCAACGGCGCGCGCAGCACCGCCCTGACTGCCATGCCGTGCAAACCGGCCAGCCGGCGCAAATAGGCCTCGGAATGCGCATAGCGCAGGCTGGGCAGCAGGCGCAGGTCTTGCCCATCGGGCAGGGCCTCAACGCTGAAGGCAAACACACCACCGGGCGCAAGAATGTCGGCCACCCCGGCAAACACCGCTTCCAGCGCCCCCACATAGATGAACACATCGGCCGCCAGCACCAGGTCGTCCTGGCGCTGGGCTTCAGCCAGCCATTGCGTGATGTCAGCTTCAAATAGCTGGGTGTAGGCACCCGTCTCGCGGGCCTGGGCCAGCATTGCCGCCGACAGGTCCACCCCATCCACTTGCCCGGCCAGCGGCCGCACCAGTGGGCCGCACAGGCCGGTTCCGCAACCCAGGTCGAGCACCGAGGGGTAACGCCGCGGGCCCAGTGCCTGAAGCCCCTGCACCAACACCTCGTGGGCGCAGTAGTTGAGCTGGCTGACCAAGTGGCCCTGAAACTCGCCGGCATAGGTGTCGAACAGGGCCTGCACATACTCGCGCGGCGGCGCAGGCGGGGTGTTGCCGCGCACCGACGCCAGGTAATAGCGATGCAAGGGGTCGTCGGCCCCCAGCGCAATCGCCCGCTCAAAGCAGATCGCCGCCTCTTGCAGTTGGCCCGCCTCGCGCAGCAGCCCGCCACGACGGCTCCAGGCCTCGGCCACCTCCGGGTTGATCTGCAAGGCGCGGTCAAACGCCGCGAGCGCCTGCTCGATCTGGCCCAGTTCGGCACAGGCGGTTCCCAGGTGGCCCCAGGCCTCGGCGTTGCCGGGCTCCGCCGTGCAGGCCTGGCGCAGAACCGGTGCAGCCTCTGCAAATTTACCGCGGCGCACGCGGGCGGCACCCAGGTTGGTCAGCACCGACGGGCGGCCCGGTGCCAAGGCCAGTGCGGCCTCAAAGCTGGCCTCGGCCTCCGCCAGGCGATTGGCCTCGAAGTGGACAACGCCGTCCAGAAAATGCTGGCGCGCCAGCGCCATGGGATCAGTCATGCACGCAAGGCTACCTCACCGGTAGAACTCACCAGAAAAAGCGCTTGCGCTGGACCCGTGGTAGACCCACTACACGCTGCAACCGGGCCCGCGCGGCCCCTGAAATCGCTACTATTTTTATAGTGGCTCACGCAATGCTGATGCGGGCTAGCGGCGATTTTGTCTCCTAAACCTGACTGAAATCCGGTTTGCGCCGGGCCATGAAAGCGGTGAAGGCCTCTTTGGCAGCCGGCTCGCCAAGCATGCGGGCAAAGCTGGTGCCTTCTTCCGCCATTTGTTGCGCCACCAGCTGGGCCTGGCCTTTTTTCATGAGGCGCTTGGTCTCCACCAGCGCGCTGATCGGCTTGGTGGCGAGCTTGCGGGCCTGGGCCTGGGCGTAGCCATTGGTTTCGGTGGGCGGCAGCACGCGGTTGACCAGGCCCACCTCCAGCGCGGCCTCGGCCATGAAAGGCTCACCCATCAACAGTGCCTCTGCCGCGCGGTGGTAGCCCAGCATCTGCGGCAACAGCAGGCTGGACGCCGCCTCGGGACACAGGCCCAGATTGACGAAGGGCATGCTGAAGGCCGCGTTGTCACCGGCATAAACCAGGTCGCAATGCAGCAGCATCGTGGTGCCCACGCCCACCGCCGGGCCGCAGACGGCGGCGATCAAGGGCTTGGGGAAGGCCGCAATGCCATGCAGGAAACGGAACACCGGCGAGTTTTGCCCGGCCGGCGGCTTGTTGAGAAAGTCCCCGATGTCGTTTCCGGCACTGAACACCGCCTCATGGCCCTGGAACACCACCACGCGAATGGCGGCGTCAGCCGCGCCCGCGTGCAGCGCGTCGGCCATGGCGGCGTACATGGCGGCGGTGATCGAGTTTTTCTTGTCCACGCGGTTCAGCGTGATGGTCATCACGCCTGCTTCGGTGTGGGTAAGGATGTCAGTCATCTCAAGGCTTCCTTTACAAAGTCAATGCGGTCCTGGCCCCAGAACATCTGGTCGCCAACAAAAAAAGTGGGGGCTCCGAAAACGCCACGCTCAATGGCCTGCTGGGTCACAGCTTTCAGGCGCTCTTTCACCTCAACGTCCTGGGTCAAGGCCAGCATGGCCTGTGGCTCAAAGCCTGCAGCGTGCAGCACCGCGCCCGCAACGGCAGGGTCGTTCAGGTTCTTCGCCTGCACCCAGATGGCCTGAAAGACGGCGTCGCCATAAGCCATGAAGCGGGCGGGCTGGCGCAACTGCAAGCCCACCGCACCGCGCATCAGCATGAGGGTGTTGATCGGGAAATGCGGGTTGCGGCGCAGTGCCACGCCGTAGCGCCTGGCAAAGCGGGCAAAGTCGGTGACGGTGTAGGCACCTTTGGCCGGGATGGTGGCAGGCGAATGGTTGCCAGTGGCCTGAAACACCGCGCCCAGCAACATTGGGCAATAGCTTGCCTGTGCGCCTGTTTCCTGTTCAATCACCGGGACCTGGGTCCAGGCGAGGTACGACGCCGGGCTTCCGAAGTCAAACCAGAACTCGAACTGCTTCATCAAAACTTCTCCATGTAGGGGCGCAGGTCCAGCTCGTGCGTCCAGGCGTCGCGCGGCTGCTGGTGCAGCATCCAGTAGGCGTCTGCGATGTGCTCGGGATTGAGCACACCGTCCTGCGCTTTCAGGGCGTAGCGCTCAGGGAAGTTGTCGCGAATAAAAGCGGTGTCAATCGGCCCGTCAATGATGCTGTGGGCCACATGAATACCGCGCGGCCCCAGCTCACGCGCCATGCTTTGCGCCAACGCACGCAGCGCATGCTTGGCACCCGCAAACGCGGCAAAGCCTGCGCCGCCGCGTAGCGACGCCGTGGCCCCGGTGAAGATGATGGTTTGCTTGCGTTCGGGCCCGGCCCGGGCAACCATGCGCCTGGCCACTTCCCGCCCATTCAGGAAGCCGCCGAAACAGGCCATTTCCCATATCTTGAAGTACTTGCGCGCGGTTTCCTCCAGCACGCTGCTGGGCGCATTGGCTCCGATGTTGAACACCAGCACCTCGATCGGGCCCAGGGTGGACTCGATCTGCTCAACCAGCGCCACCACCTCTTCTTCCTTGCGCGCGTCCGAGGCAAAGCCGTGTGCCTCACCGCCCTCGGCCTTGATTTGCGCCAGCAAAGGTTGCAGCTTGTCCAGGCTGCGACGCGTGGCGCATGCGACATAACCCTCGCGCGCAAAGCGCCGGGCCACGGCACCGCCAGTGGCGTCACCCGCACCGATGACAAGGGCAACCTGTTTCATCGTCATTCCTTGTAGTAAACCACCTGATGCGTCGTCACCAGCAACTCACCGGCCTCGTTCCAAAGCTGGGCAGTCTGGTCAAAATAACCGTTGCGAAAAGCCTGCGCCTTGGCCTGGCCCAGCAGGTAACCAGTACCGGTGGCTTGCAGTTGCGCGGCATCGGCATGAAAGTAAATCGTCATGGACACCGTACCGATCGGCACCGGACTTGCCCGCCTGCGCCAGATGCGCGGGAAGAAAACGTCTGCCAGCGCAGTCAGTGAAGCAAAGTCCAGCGGTCGCGGCGGGTTGTCGCGCAGCCATAACTGGGTGCGGCTGACGCCGTGGTCTGCGCCGTCCCACACCGCCGGGAAGGAGCCCTCAATAAAGCGCATTTCGTAGCGGTTGATCCACTCGACCCGGCCGCGCCCTTCCTGGGGCAACACATCGGCAGGCGCGGGTGTGGCGGGCAAGGCATGCTCAGTTGCGCTCCAGGTGTCGCGCCGCAGCGCGGTGAACGCCGTGCCCGTAAGCACGGTACCAGCGCCTTGCTGGACTTCAATCACCCAGTGCTGGGTTGAGCGGTTGGTGCGTGCTGGTCTTGCGATAACTTCAAACGGCCCGTCGGCCAGCGCCGCGCAGAAGTTGACCGTGAGCGAGACCGGATCGCCCTGGCGCTTGGGGTGTTGCAACACCGCGTTCAGCGCCTGCGCTGCCGTGACACCCCCGAACGGCCCAACCATGTTGCCGTAGGCCGGGCTGGTGCGGCCATGAAAGATGTTGCCGGGCCCGCCCGTCAGGGCAATCGCGGCATCAAATGCATGTTCACTCAAATCAGGTCTCCGGATCAAAAAAGCCACCCGAGGGTGGCTCCAGACAAAGGCCGCTCAGACGCGTTCAAAAATGCCTGCCGCACCCTGCCCCATTCCCACGCACATGGTGACCATGCCGTACTTCAGATTCTTGCGTTGCAGCGCATGAATCACTGTCGCCGAGCGGATAGCGCCGGTGGCCCCCAGCGGGTGGCCCAGCGCAATGGCACCACCCATGGGGTTGACCTTGGCCGAGTTCAGGCCCAAGGTGTTGATGACCGCCAGCGACTGCGCCGCAAAGGCCTCGTTCAGTTCGAACCAGTCGATGTCGTCATGCTTCAGGCCGGCATAGCGCAGCGCCGCCGGTATGGCTTCAATGGGGCCAATGCCCATGATGTGCGGCGGCACGCCCCGGCTGGCGTAGCTGACAAAGCGCGCCAGCGGCTTCAGGCCAAAGCGCTTCACCGCCGACTCGCTGGCAAGAATCAGTGCGCCGGCGCCGTCAGAGGTTTGCGAGCTGTTGCCCGCTGTCACGCTGCCACGTGCGGCGAACACGGTGCGCAGTTTGGCCAGGCCTTGCACCGTGGTGTCGGGCCGGGCACCTTCGTCAAGGCTCACCGTGCGGGTGCTGACCGCGACCTCGGCGCTATCCAGATCAAGCTGCCGCTCGGCCACGTCCACCGGCGTGATTTCGCTGGTGAATTCACCCGCCTTCATGGCGGCAATCGCCTTCATGTGCGAGTGGTAGGCAAATTCGTCCTGCGCCTCGCGGCTCACCTTCCACTGCTGGGCCACTTTCTCGGCGGTCAGGCCCATGCCATAGGCAATGCCATAGCTTTCAATGTCGTCGGGGTTGCTGAAGATGTTGGGCGACAGGCTGGGTGAGTTGCCCATCATAGGCACCATGCTCATGCTCTCGGTGCCTGCCGCAATCATCACGTCGGCCTCGCCCACGCGGATGCGGTCAGCCGCCATCTGCACCGCCGACAGGCCGGACGCACAAAAGCGGTTGACGGTAATGCCGCCCACGCTCTTGGGCAGCCCCGCCAGCACCGCGCCAATGCGCGCCACGTTCAGGCCTTGTGCGGCTTCTGGAATGGCGCAACCGCAAATCACGTCTTCAATGGTCGCCGGGTCAAGGCCCGGGACCTGGGCCAGCGCCGCGCGCAACGCGGTGGCCAGCAATTCGTCGGGCCGGGTATTGCGGAAGTAGCCACGGTGCGAGCGCCCGATGGGCGTGCGGGTGGCGGCAACGATGTAGGCTTCCTGGACTTGTTTGGTCATGATCAGACTCCTTTGCGGGGCGTGGATGGAATCCAGGCCCAGATAAATTCACATTCCACCGGATTGATGCCGGCCTCGTCGGTCACGCTGACCGATACATTCACTTCACCCTTGTCGCTGGCCTGCATCGCGGCGCGCTGCTCGTCAGACAGCGTGGCCACGGCGCGCATAGCACCGGTAGCGCGTTTTTTGAACGCCATCTTCAGCTCTTTGGCCAGCGGAATGCAGTCGTCGCGCACATTCATGCCCACCACCATGCCGGTGGCCGTCTCGGCCAACAGGTTCATGGCCGAGGCATGAATGCCGCCGATGTGGTTCTGCACCCTGGGTTCGTTGTCCAGCGCAACAGTCACCCGCGCAGGCGACATTTCCACGAACTTCAGCCGGGCCGTACCGGTGAAGGGCACCGCCCGGCGCAGCACCAGGTTCTGCACCCAGGGGCGCAAAAAAGCCGGTGCCTCGATCAAGCGCTCAAGCTGGCGCTGCAAACGGTTGGGCGCGGTGTTCATCAATTCCTCACCGGTTTGCCGGTGGACAGCATGCCCATGATGCGTTCTTGCGTCTTGGGGTGGGTCAGCAGCGCACAGAACGCCTTGCGCTCCAGCGCCATCAGGTACTCCTCGGTCACCAGGGTGTTGGCGTCCACGTCGCCACCGGTCACCACACCGGCAATCAGGCTGGCAATGTGAAAGTCGTGCTGGCTGATGAAGCCACCGTCGCGCATGTTGACCAGCTGACCCTGGATCGTGGCCTTGCCATTGCGCCCTGCCACCGGGAACGGGCGGCGGTGCGGCGGGCGGTAACCGGCGGTGAACATGGCGCGGGCTTCGTTGATGGCCACAAACAGCAGTTCGTCCTTGTTGGGCACGATCAAGTCGCTGTCCAGCACATAGCCCAGCTTGCGGCTTTCAATGGCGCTGGTACCGACCTTGGCCATGGCCGCAGCGGTGAAGCCTTCGGTCAGGCACTTCAGGATGTCCTTGTCGGTAGACGCGGCCACAGCCTCGGCCGCGCGCCGTGCAATGTAGGTCAGGCCGCCAGCGCCGGGCACCAGACCGACCCCCACTTCAACCAGCCCGATGTAGCTTTCCATCGCCACCACGCGCCGGGCGCTGTGGACCGCAATCTCGCAACCGCCACCCAGCGCCATGCCGCGAATCGCGGCGATGACCGGCACATTGGCATAACGCAAGCGCAACATGGTCTGCTGAAGATGATGCTCGGCCTCGTCAATCGCGCTCACACCGACCGCAATGAACGCGGGCAGCATGGCCTGCAAATCGGCGCCCACACTGAACGGGTCGTCGCCCGACCAGATCACCACGCCCTGGTAGTCTCGCTCGGCCATGTCAACCGCCAGTTGCAGGCCCTCGGCCACCTCTGGGCTGATGGCATGCATCTTGGTCTTGATGCTGGCAATCAGCACCTGGTCATCAAGCGTCCAGAGGCGAATGGCGGCGTCTTCGTGCAGCGTCTTGCCCGCCACCTCGAAGCCAACAGCCTGGCTGCCCAGCACTGCTTCGGGGAAGTGCTGACGCTGGTACACCGGCAACACCCGCTTGGGTTCAAATTTTCCGGTGCTAGGGTTCCACGAGCCCTGTGGCTGATGCACACCGCCAGCGTCGGCCACCGGCCCCTTGAACACCCAGGCGGGCAATGGTGCTTTGCTGAGCGCTTTGCCGGCGTCAATGTCTTCCTGGATCATCTTCGCCACTTCAAGCCATCCAGCCTCTTGCCAGAGCTCGAACGGGCCTTGCTTCATGCCAAAGCCCCAGCGCATGGCAAAGTCAACGTCGCGAGCCGTGTCGGCGATGCTGGCCAGGTGCACCGCTGCGTAGTGAAAGCTGTTGCGAATGATGGCCCAGAGAAACTGACCCTGTGCGCCTTCGGCATGGCGCAACAGCTTCAGCCGCTCGGCCGGCGGCTTCTTGAGCATGCGGCCATAAACCTCGTCGGCCTTTTCACCGGCGGGTACATAGTCTTTGCTGGCAAGGTCAAAGCGCAGCACATCGCGGCCCACCTTTTTGTAAAACCCCGCCTTGGCCTTCTGGCCAAGATTGCCCATCTCCAGCAGCGTCTTGAGCACTTCGGGCGTGCCAAAGCTGGCGTAGAACGGATCAGTGTCGGCGTTCAGGTTGTCCTGCAAGGTCTTGACCACATGGGCCATGGTGTCCAGGCCCACCACGTCGGCGGTGCGGAAGGTGCCGCTGGAGGCACGGCCCAGCTTCTTGCCCGTCAGGTCGTCCACCACGTCAAAGGTCAGGCCAAAGTTTTCCACCTCTTTCATGGTGGCCAGCATGCCGGCAATGCCGACCCGGTTGGCAATGAAGTTGGGCGTGTCTTTGGCGCGCACCACGCCTTTGCCCAGGCCACTGGTGACAAAAGTCTCCAGGTCGTCCAGGATGTGGGCGTCGGTGGTGGGTGTGTTGATCAGCTCCACCAGGTACATGTAGCGCGGCGGATTGAAGAAATGGATGCCGCAAAAGCGCGGCTTGATCTCTTCAGGCAATGCTTCACTGAGTTTGGTGATGCTCAGGCCCGAAGTGTTGGACGCAACAATCGCATGCGGCGCGATGAAGGGCGCAATTTTTTTGTACAGGTCCAGCTTCCAGTCCATGCGCTCGGCAATGGCCTCGATGATCAGGTCGCAGTCTTTGAGCTGCTCCATATGCTCTTCATAATTGGCCTGGCCGATCAGCGCCGCGTCTTCCGGCACGCTCAGCGGTGACGGCTTGAGCTGCTTCAAGCCTTCGACGGCTCTGGTAACAATGCCGTTTTTTGGCCCCTCTTTTGCGGGCAGGTCAAACAACACCACCGGCACTTTGACGTTGACCAGGTGCGCAGCAATCTGCGCGCCCATCACGCCTGCGCCGAGCACGGCGACTTTCTTCACGTTGAATCGGGACATTTCTTGTTCCTGTTGGTTTACTGGACGCGAATCCAGGTTTGCGTGCGGCCAAACGGGCCGAACGAACCGCGCACTTCCAGCTTCTTGCCGGCGTCTATCGGTGTGAGACGCAAGGTGTACTCGCGGCCGTTCTCGGGGTCCAGAATCTTGCCGCTTTCCCAAACGTTTTTGCCTTCTGCCTGGCGCGCACCCCGAATGATCTCCATGCCCACTTTGGGCTTGCCTTTGCGCTCGTCGGTGCATTCGTTGCACAGCGGGTCGCCGCCGGTCGCAAGCGCTCGCTCGATCTTGCCGACCAGGCCTGCGGCACCTTCAACAATGCGAATCTCGGCTTTTGCCTCGCCGGTCTTGTCGTCAATGTTGCGCCACAGTCCCACCGGCGTTACCTGGGCTTGGGCCGTGATCGCAGTTGCTATGAAAATGATAGTGGCAAGCGATTGTTTCATGAGGGCTCCCATGTGATTTGCCTTGAAACTTCAGGCCAAAGCAGCGTCTGTGTCCATCAACACCTTGCTGCCCGCACGGGCGGTGCGCATCAGCGTGGCGGTTTCAGGGAACAGCTTGGCGAAGTAAAAACGGGCGGTCTGCAGCTTGCCCACATAGAACGGGTCGGTGTTGCCGGCCGCGATTTCACGCAGCGCCACCTGGGCCATGCGGGCCCAGAAGTAGCCAAACACCAGGTGCCCGGCCACGCGCAGATAGTCCACTGCAGCGGCACCCACTTCGTCGGCGTTCTGAAAGCCCTTGAAGCCAATTTCGGTGGTGAACTTGGTCATCTGCTCGCCCAGGTAGGCCAGCGGGTTGATGAATTCCGCCATCTTTTCGTTCACGCCTTCTTCGGCGACCAGTGCGCCCACCAGCTTGCCGAACTTGGCCAGCGTGGCGCCGTTGTTGCCCAGCACCTTTCGGCCCAGCAAGTCCAGGCTCTGGATGGTGTTGGTGCCTTCATAGATCAGGTTGATGCGGTTGTCGCGCACAAACTGCTCCATGCCCCACTCCTTGATGAAGCCGTGGCCGCCAAAAACCTGCAGGCAGGCATTGGTGGAAATGTGGCCGTTGTCGGTCAGGAAGGCCTTGACGATGGGCGTGAGCAGCGACAGCATTTCGCCGCTGTCCTTGCGAACCTTTTCGTCTGCGTGGTAGTGCTCTTTGTCCAGCAGCACGGCACAGTAAATGGCCAACGCCCGGCCGCCTTCCGCATAGGCCTTGGCGGTCAGCAGCATCTTGCGCACGTCGGGGTGCACGATGATCGGGTCGGCCGGTTTGTCTTTGGCCTTGGGGCCACTGAGTGAGCGCATCTGGATGCGGTCTTTGGCATAGGCCAGGGCATTTTGGTAGGCCACTTCGGTCAGGCCCAGCGACTGGTTGCCCACGCCCAGGCGGGCGGCGTTCATCATCACGAACATGCCCTGCATGCCCTTGTTGGGCTGGCCGACCATGGTGCCCACGGCGCCATCCAGCACCATCTGGGCGGTGGCGTTGCCGTGGATGCCCATCTTGTGCTCCAGGCCCCCGCAGTAGATGCCGTTGCGCTCACCCAGGCTGCCGTCCTTGTTGACGTTGAACTTGGGCACAATGAACAGGCTCACGCCCTTGATGCCGGGGGGCGCATCGGTCACGCGGGCCAACACCAGGTGAATGATGTTGTCGGCCATGTCGTGCTCACCGGCCGAGATGAATATCTTCTGGCCGGTGATGCGGTAGCTGCCATCGGCCTGGGGCTCTGCCTTGGTGCGCATCAGGCCCAGGTCGGTACCGCAATGCGGCTCGGTCAGGCACATGGTGCCGGTCCATTCGCCGGTGGTCATCTTCTTGAGATAGGTGGCCTTTTGCTCGTCTGTGCCGTGGGTGTGCAGCGCGGCGTGTGCGCCGTGCGTCAGGCCGGGGTACATCGTCCAGGCCTGGTTGGCGCTGTTGAGCATTTCGTAGAAGCACTGGTTCACCACCAGCGGCAGGCCCTGGCCGCCGTATTCCGTGTCACCGCTCAGGCCGGGCCAGCCGCCTTCCACGTATTTGTCGTACGCTGCCTTGAAGCCCTTGGGCGTGGTCACTGCATGGGTAGTGCGGTCCAGTTTGCAGCCTTCTTCGTCGCCGCTCATGTTCAGCGGGAAGATCACTTCGGCGGCGAACTTGCCGCCCTCTTCCAGCACCGCGTTCATGGTGTCGGCATCAATGTCGGCATAGCGCGCCACGGGCTTGAGCTCGTCAGTGACCTTGAGCACCTCGTGCATCACAAACTGCATGTCGCGCAGGGGGGGGGTGTAGCTGGGCATCGTCGATTACTCCTTGACGCTTTTGGTGGAACGGTTGGATTTGGGGGACTTGCTCGCGGCCGGTGCGTCAGCGCCGTACAGCCGCAGAATGTTGTCGAAGCCGCGCCGGGCGCGCTCGATGGAGCCGGGGTTCTTGAGGAAGCGGGCCTCATAGTGCAGCGCCAGGATCAGGCCGTGGATTTCAAACAGCATCTGCTCTTCTTCAACGTCACTGCGCAAGTGGCCCTCTTGCTTGGCCACCGTCAGTGAGCGCTTCATGGCGGCATGCCAGGTCATGACCGAGCTGGCCAGCGCGTCGCGCACCGGGCCGGCACGGTCGTCAAACTCGACCGCGCCGCTGATGTAAATGCAACCGGAGTCAATCTCGACCGAGGTCCGCTTCATCCAGTTGTCAAACAGCGCGCGCAGCCGCGGCAGGCCGCGCGCCTGGCTCATGGCGGGGTAAAACACCTCGTCTTCAAAGCGGGTGTGGTATTCACGAATGACGGAAATCTGCAGCTCTTCACGCGAGCCAAAGTGGGCAAACACGCCCGACTTGCTCATCTGCGTGACCTCAGCCAGCGCGCCAATGCTCAGGCCTTCCAGCCCGATTTGGGTCGCCAGGCCCAGCGCGGCATCAACAATAGCGGCCTTGGTCTGCTGGCCCTTTTGCAGGGCCCGGCCATCACGGCCACCGGGGCGCGGGTTCTTGACGGGCAATTCAGTGACAGACATATTGGATGCGGAATAAAACGAACGGTCGTGCTATTTTGCATGACTTCGAAGTCTGTCACGTGACGTTGGAGAATTTTTTCTAGAGATGCCCTTCTAGCGACTGGCCGGGTTTACCCTCGCAATTTTTCGGACTGCTCAAAAAAACCCGCGAACCCACAAAGGGGCTGGCGGGTTTGCGGGAGGTGGTCAGTTCGTTACAGCTTGAACGGCACCACCACCTGCCGCTGGTCCCCCAGACCTTCAATCCCCAGGTTCATGACGTCGCCCTTTTTCAAGAACACGGGGTGCTTCATCCCCAGGCCCACGCCGGGCGGCGTGCCCGTGGTGATGACATCACCGGGCATTAGCGTCATGAACTGGCTGACGTAGCTGACGATCCTGGCCACGCTGAAGATCATGGTTTTGGTGTTGCCAGTCTGCATGCGCTTGCCGTTCAGGTCCAGCCACATGGAAAGTTTTTGCACGTTGGCTATCTCGTCGCGCGTCACCAGCCAGGGGCCGATCGGGCCGAAGGTGTCGCAGCCCTTGCCCTTGTCCCACTGCGGGCCGCGTTCGAGCTGGAATTCGCGCTCGCTCACGTCGTTGATGGTGCAGTAGCCAGCCACAAAATTCAGCGCGTCTTTCTGCGTCACATAACGAGCGCGCGAGCCGATCACCACGCCCAGCTCGACCTCCCAGTCGCTCTTGACCGAGCCCTTGGGCAACATCACCGGGTCGTTGGGGCCCTGAATGCAGGTGGTGGCCTTCATGAAAACAATGGGCTCCTTGGGGATGGGTGCGCCCGATTCGGCCGCGTGGTCGGCGTAGTTCAGGCCAATGGCAATGAACTTGCCCACGCCCGCCACTGGGCAGCCCATTCGCGGTGCGCCTTTGACCAGGGGCAGCTTGTCGGCCTTGAGTTTGCGCAGCTTGGCCAGCGCGGCGTCGCTCAACTGATCGGGGCCAATGTCTTTGACCACGGCGCTCAGATCGCGCAGCTTGCCCTCGGAATCAATCAGGCCCGGTTTTTCTTTGCCGGGGTTGCCATATCGGACCAGTTTCATTTCAATTACCTTTCTTGAAAACAAGGGGAAAGCACGGGGTGGCCGCGGAACCGGCTCTACCGGGCCGCTGGCCGCGCCCCCTTGAGGGGGAGGTGCCGAAGGCGCTTCGGGGGTGGTTCATCAATACGTGGAGCGGCCACCGGAAAGGTCGAACACCGCCCCGGTGGAAAAAGAACAGTCTTCGGTGCACAGCCAGCCCACCAGGGCGGCCACCTCTTCAGGTGTGCCAAAGCGGCCCATGGGAATCTTGGACAGCATGAAGGCAATGTGTTCAGGCGTCATCTGGTCAAAAATGGCCGTCTTCACCGCGGCTGGCGTGACGCAGTTCACCCGCACACCGGTATCGGCCAACTCTTTGCCCAGCGACTTGGTCAGCGCCATCACCGCCGCCTTGCTGGCGCTGTAAGCACTGGCGTTGGGGTTGCCGTCTTTGCCGGCCACCGACGCAATGTTGACGATGCGCCCGTAATTGCGCTCGCGCATGTGGGGCACCACTTCGCGGCAACACATGAACAGGCCGGTGAGGTTGACATCGATCACGGCGCGCCAGGCGTCTACCGGGTAGTCCCAAACCTTGACATTGGGGCCGGTGATGCCCGCGCTGTTGACCAATGCGTCGATCCGGCCTGCGTGCTGCAACGTGGCCTGCACCGCCGCCGCCACACTGGCTTGTTGCGATACGTCCACGGCCACCGCGTGGGCGCCGCTGCCCAGCTCGGCTGCGGCCCGGTGCGCGCCGGCCTCGTCCCGGTCCCACAGCGTCACGCTGCCGCCCGAGGCCAGCAGGCGCTGCGCAATGGCATAGCCCAGCCCGGTGGCGCCGCCGGTGATGACCGCGTGGCGGTTGTTGAAATCGAGTTGGTTCACGGTGTTCGGTTCAGATGGTCATGCCGCCGTCAATGGAAAACACCTGGCCGCTGGCAAACACGGACTCGTCGCTTGCCAGGTAGACCACGATGGGCGCAATCTCATGTGCCTGCGCCAACCGGCCCATGGGCTGGCGGGCAATGAAGTTTTTGCGGGCCTGCGCCGGGTCTTCGTAGCTGTTGATGCGATCCGCCAGCGACGGCGTGTCTACCGTGCCTGGGGCAATCGCGTTGCAGCGAATGCCTTGGCCCACAAAGTCGGCCGCTACCGCTTTGGTCAGGCCAACCACGGCGGCCTTGCTGGCCCCGTAAATAAAGCGGTTCGGCAGGCCCTTGACACTGCCACACACGCTGGCCATGTTGATGATGCTGCCCGCACCTTTTGCAAGCATGCCGGGCAGCGCCGCCTGAATCATCCAGAACTGCGAACGCACGTTCAGGTTGAAGGCAAAATTCCAGTCGTCGTCGGTGGCCTGCAGAATGCTGCCGTTGTGCACAAAGCCTGCGCAGTTGAACAGCACGTCCAGGGTGGGCAGCTCGCCCACCACCCGGGAAATGGCGGCTTTGTCCAGCACGTCCAGTTGCACCGCATGCACGTTGGCCACGCCGTCAAAGCCGTCCAGTAACTTGGCATTGACGTCGGTGGCCCAAACCTGGGCCCCCTCAGCAGCCATGGCCAGCACGCACGCGCGGCCAATGCCTTGGCCCGCTGCGGTTACCAGCACGGTTTTACCTTTGAGTCTCATGGGTTGTCCTCAGAATGGCCCACCCTTCAGGGTTTTGCCGGATGTTGTCGGGTCGCGTTCATGGCATTCTAAATTGGTCTGACCACTTGGCCAGTTCTGGCTAACCCTTAAAACCTTCCCATGCCACTGCAAACCGTCGAACCGCAGCGCCTGTATCGGCAAATCGCCGAGCAGTTGCGCACGCTCATGACGGCCGGCGAGTTCGAGCCTGGCAGCCGCCTGCCGGCCGAGCGCGACCTCGCCAAGCAGCTTGGCGTGAGCCGCCCTTCGGTGCGCGAAGCGCTGATTGCGCTGGAGGTAGAAGGCTGGGTCGAGGTGCGTACCGGCTCAGGGGTGTATGTGCAAGACCGCGCCGCCAACAACGGCAAGGCCGACGCCCACACCCCGCTTGCGCCCACCGAATGGGGGCCGCTGGAACTGATCCGCGCCCGCCGCGTGGTGGAGGGCGAAATCGCCGCGCTTGCGGCCGCCCTGGCCAAGCGCAAAGACACCGACAGCATGGCCCGCGCCATAGACGCAATGCGCGCCGACGCCGACCGCAACGTGATGCCACTGGAGGGCGACCGGGCGTTTCACACATCAATCGTGCAGGCCTGCGGCAACGTGGTGCTGCTTGAGACCGTGCAGGGCTTCTGGGACTCTCGTCGCGGCCCGCTCTTCGTGCGGCTGGGCGGTTACTTTGAAACCGTGGACTCCTGGCGTGCCGCCATCGCCGAGCACGAAGCCATCCACGCCGCCATCCGCGTGCGCGACGCTGACGCCGCGCGCGCAGCCATGCACAGCCACCTGGACAAGTCCCATTCCCGATTCAGCGCGAGCTGGCGCCGCGCCAAGAAAAGTGCTTCCTGAGGCCAGCAACACCCATCCACCACTGTAGGAGACATCACCATGAAGAAACGTTTTGCTATTAAAATAATAGCGGCTAGCGCAGTATTGGCGGGGGCTGTCGCCCCATTTGGCCTTGCTCAGGCACAAACCAAGCTGAAGTGGGCGCACGTGTATGAAACCTCCGAGCCGTACCACAAGTGGTCGGTCTGGGCCGGCGAGGAGTTCAAGAAACGCACCAACGGCAAGTACGAGATCCAGGTGTTCCCGGCCTCCAGCCTGGGCAAGGAAAGCGACATCAACCAGGGCCTGCAGCTGGGCACGGTGGACATCATCCTGACCGGCGCATCGTTTGCGTCCAATTCGTTCCCTCGGCTGGCCGTGAGCTACTACCCGTTTACCTTCCGCGATGCCGACCACGTCATCAAGTACGGCAAGAGCGATGTCTTCAAGGAGCTGACCGAAGGCTACAAGAAAGCCACCGGCAACACCGTGACGGCGCTGACCTACTATGGCGCGCGCCATGCCACCAGCAACAAGCTGTTCAAGAACTGCGACGAGATGAAGGGCATCAAGATGCGGGTGCCCGACTCCCCGGCCTACACCGCGCTGCCACGCGCCTGCGGTGCCAACCCGACGCCGATTGCCTTTGCCGAGGTCTACCTGGCGCTGCAAAACGGCACGGTAGACGCGCAGGAGAACCCGCTGCCCACCATCGAGGCCAAGAAGTTCTTTGAGGTGCAGAAGAACATCATCCTCACTGGGCACATCTCCGACGCACTGCTCACTGTCATCTCGCCCGGCCTGATGGGCAAGCTGACGCCCGCCGAGCAGAAACTGCTGGGCGACATCACCCAGGAAGCCGCTGAAAAGGCCACCAACGACATCCGCAAGCGCGAAGGCGAGCTGGTGGAAGAGTTCAAGAAGAAGGGCAACAACGTGGTCACGGTCGACCGCAACGACTTCCAGCAGCGCGTGCTGAAGGCGATCACTTTTGAGTCGATGAAACTCGACAAGAAGGACTGGGACCGCATCATTGCCATCAAGTGATGTCGCACGAAACGATTGACGACATGGCCCCCGTGATGGGGGCTGATGGCGAGTTTCATGCGCAGGACGAGGCGGTGGACCTGTCTGGCACGCCGGTGGAGGCCTGGGTGGCGCTGGGCTTCTTCTGGCTGCTGGGCGCCACCGTGTTCTACCAGTTCTTCACGCGCTATGTGCTCAACAACTCGGCGGCCTGGACGGAGGAGATTGCGCGCTACCTGCTGATCGCCACGGTGTTCACCGGCGCGACCATTGGCGTCATCAAGAACAACCACATCCAGGTGGACTTTTTCTACAAGTTCATGCCGCGTCCCATGTCGCACGCGCTGTCCATGCTCGTGGACTGGCTGCGTGTAGGCTTCTTTGCCACAGCTGCCGTACTCACCGTCATGATGATGCTGAAACTGGGCCGCAACTCGCGCATGACCATGGTGGACCTGCCCATGAACTGGGTCTATGGCATCTGCCTGCTGGGCTTTGCCGCCATGGCGGTGCGTTCGGTGCAGGTGGCCCTGGTTCACCACAGGCGCGGCTACAGCGTGCTGGAACGCCCCGAATCAACCATGGACGACCGCTGAGCGGCCGCCCCCTCAATGCTCAAGATCATTTTCCTGTTCCTCATGGCGGGCGGCATTCCGGTCGCAGTGGCCATGGCGGGCTCGGCCCTGCTGTACATCTGGTGGTCGGGCAACCTGCCGCCGTTCGTGGTGATCCACCGCATGGTCAGCGGCATCGACAGCTTTCCGCTGCTGGCCGTGCCCTTCTTCATCCTTGCCGGCAACCTGATGAACAACGCCGGCATCACCAACCGCATCTACAACTACGCGCTGGCGCTGGTGGGCTGGCTCAAGGGTGGCCTGGGACATGTGAACGTGGTGGGCTCGGTGGTATTTGCCGGCATGAGCGGCACCGCCATTGCCGACGCAGCGGGTCTCGGCACGATCGAAATCAAGGCCATGACCGATCACGGCTACGACAAGGAGTTTGCCGTGGGCGTCACGGCCGCGTCGGCCACGCTCGGGCCCATCATCCCGCCCAGCCTGCCGTTCGTGATCTACGGAATGATGGCCAATGTGAGCGTGGGTGCGCTGTTCCTGGCCGGCATCCTGCCCGGCATCCTGATGGCGTTTCTCATGATGCTGACCGTGGCGTACTTTGCGCACAAAAACGGCTGGGGTGGCGACATCAAGTTTGAATGGCCGCGCGTCATCAAGGCGCTGGCAGAGACGGCGGTGGTCATTGTCTGGCCTGTGTCGGCGTGGCTGCTGATCGCCAAAGCCGGCTTTGCGCCGCAAATCACCGTAGCGGCGGCGCTGGTCGTGCTGTTCGCAGCCGACAAGTTCTTCAAATTCCAGGCGGCGCTGCCCATCATGACGCCGGTGCTGTTGATTGGCGGCATGGTCACCGGCATCTTCACCCCCACCGAGGGCGCGATTGCTGCATGCCTTTGGGCCATGGTGCTGGGCTTTGCCTGGTACCGCACGCTCAACTGGAAGATGTTCGTCAAGGTTTGCCTTGACACCGTGGAAACCACCGCCACGGTGCTGTTCATCGTGGCAGCGGCCAGCATTTTTGGCTGGATGCTCACGGCCACCGGCGTCACCTCGGCCATCGCTTCCTGGGTACTGGGTTTTACCAAAGAGCCCTGGGTGTTTTTGCTGCTGGCCAACCTGTTGATGCTGTTTGTGGGCTGCTTCCTGGAGCCCACCGCCGCCATCACCATCCTGGTGCCAATCCTGGTGCCAATCTGCCAGCAACTGGGCATTGACCTGGTTCACTTCGGCCTGGTGATGGTGCTGAACCTGATGATCGGGCTGCTGCATCCGCCGATGGGGATGGTGCTGTTTGTGCTGGCCCGGGTAGCCAAGCTCTCGGTGGAACGAACCACTATTGCCATCTTGCCGTGGCTGGTGCCGTTGCTCGGGTCGTTGGTGATCATCACTTACTTCCCGAAGCTCGTGCTTTGGCTGCCCAAGATGTTTTATTGAATTGACATGACCCCATTTATTCGACTGCATCCCGCCGATGACGTGCTCATCGCCCGCAGCCAACTGGTCGGCGGCACAACCGTGGAGAGCCTGCAGGTCAAGGGCCTGATCCCGCCGGGCCACAAAGTGGCAACCAGGAACATCGCCACCGGCGAGCCGGTCCGAAGGTACAACCAGATCATCGGCTTTGCCACCAAACCCATCACCGCCGGCGACCATGTGCACACCCACAACCTGGGGGTGGGTGACAACGGCGGCAGCTTTGCGCGCGACTACGCGTTCGGCGCTGACGTGAAACCCGCGCCAACACGCCATGAAGCCAGCTTCATGGGCATCAAACGCGCTGATGGCCGGGTGGCCACCCGCAACTACATCGGCGTGCTGTCCAGCGTCAATTGCTCGGCCACGGCGGCGCGTGCCATTGCCGACCACTTCTCGCGTCAAACCAACCCGGCGGCGCTGGCCGACTACCCGATGATCGACGGCGTGGTGGCGCTGACCCACGGCACCGGTTGCGGCATGGACACCCAGGGCATGGGCATGCAGATTCTGGAGCGCACGCTGGCCGGCTATGCCACCCACGCCAACTTCTGGGGCGTGATTGTGGTGGGCCTGGGCTGCGAGGCCAACCAGATCAACGCCTGGCTGGCCCACAGCAGCCTGCGCGAGGGTGAGACGCTCAAGGTCTTCAACATCCAGGACACCGGTGGCACCCGCAAGACGGTTGAAAAGGGCATTGCGCTGGTGCAGCAAATGCTGCCGCAGGCCAACGCCGTAAAGCGCGAGCCCTGCAGCGCGGCGCACATCACCATTGGCCTGCAGTGCGGTGGCTCCGACGGCTACAGTGGCATCAGCGCCAACCCGGCGCTGGGCGCGGCGGTGGACCTGCTGGTGGCACATGGCGGCACCGCCATCCTGAGCGAAACGCCCGAAATCTATGGTGCCGAGCATTTGCTGACGCGCCGCGCAGTAAGCCGCGCAGTGGGCGACAAACTGCTGGCGCGCATCCAGTGGTGGGAGCAATACACCAAGGCCAACGACGGCGAGATGAACAACAACCCCTCGCCTGGCAACAAGGCCGGTGGTCTGACAACCATTCTTGAAAAGTCGCTTGGTGCGGTGGCCAAGGGCGGCACCACCAACCTGGAAGCGGTGTACGAATACGCGCAGGCCGTCACGGCCCACGGCTTTGTCTACATGGACACACCGGGCTACGACCCGGTCAGTGCCACGGGCCAGGTGGCCGGCGGTGCCAACCTGATTTGTTTTACCACCGGGCGCGGCAGCGCCTACGGCTGCGCGCCCTCCCCTTCACTCAAGCTGGCCACCAATTCGGCGCTGTGGAAAAAGCAGGAAGAAGACATGGACATCAACTGCGGCGAAATCATTGACGGGGCCTGCGATGTTCAGGCCATGGGCCAGCGCATCTTCGCGCTGGTGTTGGCCACAGCCTCGGGTGAGCTGTCCAAGAGCGAGCGCCACGGCTACGGGCAAAACGAGTTCGTGCCCTGGCAGGTCGGCGCAGTGATGTAGCCGCTGATTTATGACAAAAACCGTTGCAGCCCGCGAATTATCTGCGCGAGCCACTATTATTTTGATAGCGCTTGGCAGCACCCAGGCCGAAGCCCAATGCGTTGCCGACAACCTGGTTCTGGCCAACTTGAGCGGCCATGACTCGCATGGGGTGGGCATGTTGCCGCGCTATGTCGATGCGGTACTGGAAGGCGGCCTTCAACCCAACGCCAGCGCCAAGGTGCTGCTGGACACCGGCACCCTGCTTACCCTGGATGGCCAGCGCGGCTATGGCCAGGTGGTGGGGGAGCAGGCCATGCAGCTGGGCATGGCGCGTGCCAAACAGCATGGCAGCTGCATCATGACGCTGGCCAACGCGCACCACCTGGGACGTATCGGCCACTTTGCCGAGATGGCGGTGGCACAGGGGCTGGTTTCAATTCATTTTGTGAATGTGCTGTCGCGCCCGGTGGTGGCACCGTTTGGCGGCGGTGACGGGCGCTTTGGCACCAACCCCTGCTGCATCGGCGTGCCGCTCGGGGGCAGCGACCCACACGCAGTGGGGGAGCGTGGGGGTGAACATTTCATATTGGACTTTGCCACCAGCCGCGTAGCCCAGGGCAAGATGCGCGTGGCCCACAACGAAGGCCGCCAGGCCGAGCCCGGCACCCTGATCGACGAGCACGGCCACCCCACCACCGACCCTGGCGTGGTGGTAGTGCCGCAGTCCAACGGCCTGTTTGGCGCGCTGCTGGCGTTTGGCGAACACAAGGGTTATGGCCTGGCCGTGGCCTGCGAGCTGCTGGGCGGCGCACTCACTGGCGGGGGCACCTGGCACCGCCCGGCCGACCAGGCCCGTGCAGTGGTTAACAGCATGCTGACCATCCTGATCGACCCGGCCAGGCTCGGCACGCAAGCCAGTCTGGCGCAGGAGGGGCAAGCGTTTGTGGACTGGCTGCGCGAGAGCCCGCCCGCCCCTGGCAGCGACGGCGTGCAACTGGCCGGCGAGCCCGAACGGGCAGCGCGCCGGCAGCGGCTGCAGGCCGGCATCCAGATCGACGACCAGACCTGGGCGGAGATTGGGCAGGCCCACGAAAAAGCCCGCCATCGCCAGAACTAGGGGATTGCGCCGCCGCTGGGGCCTGATAAATTCGACGTAACTCCCGGGGGTTACAGCCATGCCGACGCTCAGCACCAGCTCAACTTACGCCACCAGCTATTACAAGGTCGCCAATTTCGGGTTTGCGTCCACCTACATCGCTCAAACGTATCCGGCGTTCTTTTATCCGTTCGTTCCAAGACAGCAACCGTCAGACGTTTTTTTTGCTGACTTTCAGAATCTTGTGCAAGGCGACTTCAACGGTGACGGCATTAAGGACATCGCTTTCACCTGGAGTTATTTCCCCCACTTCTTCCAGCGGCCAGATGGCATCTTGGCGCGGCCGCTGATCTTCTTCAACGATGGCCTGGGCAACCTGCGCACGGACGCCACCAAGTTCACCCCCGCCGCTAGCGGAGGCCGGACCATCCTGGAAACGTCGGCGGTCGCGGACTTCAACCGCGACGGCATTGACGACATCGTGAGCTCGTCGGGCGGACTGAACAACCTGCTGGCCAACACCTATGTGGGCGAGCCCATTCCGCTGGTGCTCAGCGGGCCCGGTGGCGTGTTCCAGGACGCCACGCGCAACATTGCCGGCCAGGAAAACGGCACGTCGCTGCCTGCCGGGTTCAGCTACGCGCACGATGTGACGGTGGGCGACTTCGACGGCGACCGCGATGCGGACATCTTCACCGGCAAGACGCTGTTGATCAATGACGGCACCAGCCGCTTCAGCAACGCCACTACGCAGTTGCCGGCGGCGCTGCGCGACAACAGCTACTGGTTCTTTTCCACAGCCAGTGGCGATTTTGACCGCGATGGCATCGCCGACATCGCGGCCTTCGCGGCCGCGCCCAATATGCCGTCGTACCTGATGCTCAGCGGCGGCAAGACCACTTTCGCCGACCGCACCGTGGTGGCGCTGCCGGCGGGCTACTTTGGCATTGGCAGCTCCACCACCCGCGACTCGGCGGTGGGTGATATCGACCAGGATGGCGACCTTGACCTGGTCGCCCTCAGTTCACGCGATGTACCGACCTTCTTGCAAGGCATCGCACTCCAGATCCTCACCAACGACGGCACGGGCCGCTTCACCGACGCCACGGCGGCGCGTATCAACAATGCGCCGCTGGCGAATCTGTCGGCCAGCGGCCAGGACACCGCAACCACCGGCTATGGCGGCAGCGACGTGTACCTGATGGACTGGAACGGCGACGGCCACCTCGACCTGATCGTCCATTCAG
Organism: Ramlibacter sp. 2FC; assembly: GCA_943369755.1. Lineage (GTDB taxonomy): Bacteria > Pseudomonadota > Gammaproteobacteria > Burkholderiales > Burkholderiaceae_C > CALROG01. The sequence continues at coordinate 35,317 of CALROG020000014.1, read as the reverse complement.
GCCTGGGGCCCAACAACAGCACCCGGCCCTTGATGTCCATCTTCCAGAATGACGGCATGGGCCGCTTCGCGCCGGTGGATTTGTCGCTGCTGCCCTATGTGCAACCGTGGCAGCTCGCGGGCTACGAAAACCAGCAGGCTTTCTTCAGCCGCCCCTTCCGCCAGACGGCACCGGCTGACCTGAACGGCGACCGGATGATCGATTTCGTGTCGGTGGTGGACACCATCAAGGCCAGCTACACCGCGCCGTCATCCCCTTCGGAAACCACGGCGTACACCATCCTGAGTCAGGCGGTGTACGGCACCGGGCCAGGCGGCCGGGACGGCCACACCGCGGGTGCGCCCGGCTTCAACGAAGCCTACTACCTGAACACCCACGCCAGCGTCGCGACCGCCGTGGCCCAGGGCCAGTTCGCCAACGGCCTGGCCCACTATCTGGCGGTGGGCAAGGCACAAGGCCTGCGCGGCTTTGCACCCGGCACCAAGATTTTTGGTGGCACGGGCGTGGACACGGTGAACTTTGCCGGCAATGCGTCCGGCTATACGGTGCAAATCAGCAGCGCCGGCACCACGGTCCGCGACGGCACCGCCAGCGATGCGCTGAATTCCATCGAACGTCTGCGCTTTGCCGACAAGGGCCTGGCGCTGGATGTGTCGGGCAACGCCGGCAAGGCCGCCAAAGTGATCGGTGCCGTCTTCGGCAAAACCGCCGTCACCAACAAGGAATACATGGGCATCGGCCTGAGCCTCCTGGACGGCGGCATGACCTACGAGGCCCTCGCGCAGCTCGCACTCAACGCCAAACTCGGCGCCGGTGCCGGTAACACGGCAGTCGTGAACCTGCTGTTTGCGAACGTGGTGGGCACGGCACCCGATGCTTCGGCCCTGGCGCTGTACAAGGGGCTGCTGGACAGCGGCACGCTGAGCCAGGGCCAACTGGGTGTGGCCGCAGCCGACCACCCGCTGCTGCAGACGGCCATCAACCTCACCGGGCTGGCGGCCACGGGGCTTGAGTACGTCTGAGCTTACCGGGTGCAACGCTTCGTCGCCCAACCAGAAACAAAGCCGTCTCGGGAGATCATTGGCCCTGCCAGCGAGGCGCCTACAGGGGTACCAATGGCCCGCAAGCGCGAAGGCACCCATCGTCAGCGGCTCGTCGACCACACGGACACCAAGCGTGGCCGGCGGGTCGTTGGCAAATTCGGCATGGTTGCCACGCACCAGCGTCAGCCCGAGTGTCGGGTGCGCCAGCGCTCCAGCGCACCCAGAGCGTCGGCTGCGGGCGAACACGTCGAACGCAGAAAGTCGCCCAGAAACACCATGCGCGCGGCGCCGGTTTCGGCCACCAGCAGGGAATTGAATTGAGGCAGATAGGCCGCCCCCGAAGCTAGTAGCGCCACATCGGCGCCTGCGAGGCGGATGGGCAGAATGGCCTCAGAGCATCTGGGCGAGGCTGGCTTCCAGGTGCTCTGAAGGTACGCGCTTGAAGCCCGAGCGCGCAAAGCGCTGCAGGCGGCCGACCACAAAGGCGGTCAAAACCGAGGCACGGACCTGGGCATCCACGCTGGGCGTGGCCGAGCCGTCGGCCTCGGCTGCGCCGCGCAGGCTCTGGCGCAGCGTGGCTTCAATCTTGTCAAAAAACTGGTTCATGCGTGCTTGCAGGCGCTCGTTTTCAAACACCAGCGCGTCGCCCACCATCACGCGCGTCATGCCGGGATTTTTCTCGCCAAACTGCAGCAGCATGGCCACCACCTTGGCGGCCTGGGCGTTGCCGGTGGATTCGCGCTCAGTGATCTGATTGATCAGCGTGAACACGGTCTGTTCGATGAATTCAATCAGACCCTCGAACATCTGGGCCTTGCTGGCAAAGTGGCGGTACAGCGCCGCCTCGCTGACCTCCAGCCGCCCAGCGAGCGCCGCAGTGGTGATGCGCTCGGAACCGGGTTGCTCCAGCATGGTGGCCAGGGCTTCCAGAATCTGAACCCGCCGCTCGCCGGGCTTGGGGCGCTTACGCACCGGCACCACCGAATCGCCGGCGGGAGGGAGGGTCAGGTGGCTGGTCTCGGCGTCAGGCATGGCGGGCAAAAGATGTGTGAAATTGATTCTCGCACACGCGCACCGGAGGTTTTCCCGGGGGTGTGCTGTGGTTGATAAATGGCCGTCAGCCGGGGAACGCCAGCCGGACTTTCAGGCCTCTCCCGGCATTGCCGCTGTCAAGCTCAAGTTGGCTGTGGTGGGCACGCGCAATCTCGTCAGCAATGGCCAGGCCCAGGCCGTTGCCATCGCCCGGCGTACCCTGCACCCGATAGAAGCGTTCAAGCACGTGCGCGCGCTCGCTGTGCGCGATGCCGGGGCCGTCGTCCTCGACCTCGACATAGGGCACCGCTTCACGCAGACCGCAACGGATGGTCACGGTGCCGCCTTCCGGCGTGTACTTCACCGCGTTGTTGACCACGTTGCTCAGCAATTCGCGCAGCAACCATTCGTGCCCCATCACTTGTGCAGGCTGGGCGTCCAGGCCCAGGTCGATGCGTTTGGCGCTGGCCGCGTCAAGGTGCATTTCCAGCATGGTCTCGCAAAGGTCTTTGAGGTCCACCCGCTGCATTGGCTGGGCGTGCATGGCGCGCGCGTCGGCACGCGACAGCGCCAAAAGCTGGTTGGCCAGTTGCGAGGTGCGCCGTGCCGCACCGCGCAGCTTGTTGATTTGCTCGGCGCGAAGGGTCACGGCCCCACCACTGCCACCCCCACCACCGCCGGGCGACCCGCCCAGGTTCGCGGCCTGGGCCCAGGCCTCCACCTGCGCCTGCAAGCCGGCCAGCGGGGTGCGTAGCTGGTGCGCCGCATCAGCCACAAAGCGGCGCTGGCTTTCAGCCTGCGCATTGACCAGACCAAACAGACGGTTCAGCGACTGCACCAGCGGGCGCGCCTCTTCGGGTGAGGCTTGTTCGTCAATCGCACTCAGGTCGCGTGGCGAGCGGTGCTCTACAGCTTCTTTCAGGTCCAGCAACGGTTTCAGCGCGCGTCTGACGGCCCAGTTAACCGCGAACGCGGCGGCAATGATCAGCACCAGATTGGGCAGCAACACCTTGAACAAAATCGAGCGCGCCCATTGCTGGCGCGGGTCGGAGCCATCGGCCAGAACCACCGTGATTTCGCCCACCACCGACTGCACCCGCTGGCGCACGATGCGCCAGGTCGCGCCCTGGTTTTCTTCGCTGTGAAAATCCGGATCGTAGGTGGTCGGCGGCAGACCGGCCAGCCAGTCGTCGCCGCGCAATGCCCGGCCATCTGCATCAAGAATGGCAATGCCCGCGAAGCCGGGGCGTTCTTTCAAAAACTCCTCCACCGCCGGCGCAAGCAGCAACACCGGGCCTTCGCCCAAACGCACTTCGGCAGCAATCACCGAGTCAGCCAGCAGCGGAACCAGGGCCAGCAAGCGCTGGTCTTGCTGCAAAGCCACGTTGTCAGCAGAGCGGTAGTCCAGCCAGGCATTGAGCAGCGCCAGCAAGACCAGTGGCACCAGCAACATGACCAACAAGCGCCGCTGCAGGCCGCCGGTCATGGTCGGCGCGCGCGGGGCCTGGCTCATGGCCCCGGCTCTAGCAGTTCCAGCCGGTAACCGAAGCCACGAATCGACCGCAACGCCACCCCGTGCGGCTCCAGCTTGCCGCGCAGGCGCGAGATGTAGACCTCAACCGCGTTGGGCGTAATTTCCTTGTCCCAGCCGGTCAGGGCCTGCAGCAGTTTTTCCTTGCTGGCCGGTTTGGGGGCATTGATCAGCAGGTACTCCATCACTGTCCATTCACGCGGGCCCAGCTCGATCGGCTGGTGCAGGCCATTGCGGTTGGCGGTGGCACGCCGGTTGGCGGTGTCCAGCTCGATCGGCCCGAAACTCAGCACCGCCGATGTGGCCGCCTGCGATCGGCGCAGCAATGCCCGCAAGCGGGCCAACAGCTCGGGCAACTCGAAGGGTTTGACCATGTAGTCGTCAGCCCCGAGGTCCAGCCCCTGCACCCGGTCGTGCAGGGCGTCCCGCGCGGTCAAAATCAGCACCGGCATCGCATGGCTGGCCACTTCGGGCCGGCGCAGTCGGCGAGTCAGCTCAAGCCCATCCATATTGGGCAGACCGATGTCGATGATGGCGGCGTCAAAGACCTCGGTCTTGAGAACCTCTTCGGCGCGCTCGCCGCTGCCCACCCAGTCCACCGCGTAACCCGCGTCGCCCAGCCCCAGCTTGATGCCGCTGGCGACCATCACGTCGTCTTCAACCAGAAGCAGGCGCATCAGTGGCTTCGAATCATTGTTCCGTAGGCCTGCTCGGTCAGAATCTCGAGCAACATGGCATGGGGCACGCGGCCGTCAATGATGTGAACCGAGTTGACGCCGCTCTTGGCTGCGTCCAGCGCGCCAGCGATCTTGGGCAGCATGCCGCCGGAGATAGTGCCGTCAGCAAACAGCTCGTCAATTTCGCGAGCCGTCAGGTCGGTCAGCAACTTGCCGGTTTTGTCCAGCACGCCGGGGGTATTTGTGAGCAGCACCAGCTTCTCGGCCTTGAGCACGATGGCCAGCTTGCCGGCCACCACGTCGGCATTGATGTTGTAGCTTTCATTCTGCTCACCGAAGCCGATCGGGCTGATCACCGGGATGAACTGGTCGTCTTGCAAGGCCTTGACCACGCTCGGGTCAATCGAGACGATGTCGCCGACCTGGCCCACATCGTGCTCTTTGGACGGGTCGTTGCTGTCAACCATCTTGAGCTTGCGCGCGCGGATCATGCCGCCATCGCGCCCGGTCAGGCCCACTGCCTTGCCGCCGGCCTGATTGATCAGGCCCACGATGTCTTGCTGCACCTCACCGGCCAGCACCCACTCCACCACCTCCATGGTTTCGGCATCGGTCACACGCATGCCTTGGATGAATTCGCCCTTCTTGCCCAAGCGGTTCAGCGCGGTTTCAATCTGTGGGCCACCGCCGTGTACCACCACCGGGTTCATGCCCACCAGCTTGAGCAACACCACGTCTTCGGCAAAGTCGGCCTGCAGCTCCGGGTCGGTCATGGCATTGCCGCCATATTTGATGACCATGGTCTTGCCGTGGAACTTGCGTATGTAGGGCAGCGCCTGGGCCAGGATCTCGGCCTTGTCACGCGGAGCGATGTTGAGGTTATCTGTGGTCATGGCGCGGGTTTCAGTTGGCAACCCGCAAATTGTGCCGCATCCGCGGGCGCGCGCACCCAGGGCCTAGCGGCGCAGCCAGCGTGGCACTTTGAAGCGGATGATGCTGATGTACATCCACAAGTAAGAGACGACAAAAAGCGCGCAGAACAGCATCAACACGGGCGTGTTGTTCCAAAACAGTACCGCAGGCACCACTGTGAGCCCGGTGAACCCCCAAAGGTAGGGCGAAGTGCGGTTGTTGCGGATCAGCATGCGGCGAGTCTCGTCGTCGTGAAAGACACCGCGCACAATGCGCCGGTAGATCAGCATATGGAAATGGATCGAGTCCGGCACGGTGGGCGACACGCCTCGCGCCACCTTGCGGTAGGTCGAAAAAATCACCTCCCACACCGGGTAGATGGTCAGCAGCATCGGGAACCAGGGCGAGACTTCCTGATGCCGACTCACCAACATGATGGCCCCCAGCGCGATAGAGCCGCCCCAGAGGTAGGCACCTCCGTCACCGGCGAACATCAGCCCGCGCGGGTAGTTCCAGTACAAAAAGCCTGCGGTAGCCCCCACCGTGACCAACATAAAGGCGGCAATTTGCCGGTCGCCCACTTGCAACGCCACGTGGGCCAGCGCCAGACAGACAAGTGCAGTAACAATGCCCGCCAGCCCATTGAAACCGTCGATGATGTTGAGCGCATGCGGCAGCCCAGCCAAGCCGATGAATGCCAGGGCCACACCAAAGAGCGGCATCGCAAGCCAGAACCCGTCGATCCAGTCCATGCCAAGGCGCGGCACTTGCAGTCCCATGGCCCAGCACGCCAGCGCCGCGGCCCCGCCGGTGATCAGCAAGCGCCAACGGGCGGACAACCGGGCTGTGAGGTCTTCATAGACACCACCGGCGACGATGGGTGCCAGCGCCAGGCACCACAATCCCCAGTCTTTGAACGAAATCGATACATTGGTAGAAACACCCAGCGCCAGTAAAAGTGGGGCCGTGAGTACGCCGGCTGCAACTCCGGCGAAAATGGCGACACCACCCAAACGCGGGATATGGCCAAGGTGAAACCGTTGGGGCAGGCCCTCGGCGTAGCGATGGGCATGCCGCCTCGCGTGACGGATCAACATCAGCGAAACAAACAGACTGAAAATGAAGGCAACGAAGGCCAAGCCTAGCATGTGTGAGGGCGCGAATGTTCGATAGTCAGGCGTCCATTGTAGGGAGCCCGGCGCAAGGCTTGCCTCGCAGCGTGTCAAATGGTAACCATGTGGCCGTGTTGCTGTGCACGCTTGACGGCGAAACGCATTTGCCGGCCCAGCTCGAATCCATCGCAGCCCAAACCCATACAGACTGGACACTGTGGGTTTCAGACGACGGCTCCACCGACGCAACGCTGCAGGTCATAGAGGCATTCAAGAACAACCATCCCAAGGCCCGCGTTCAGGTGGTCCAGGGCCCGAAGGCAGGTTTCGCTGCCAACTACATGTCGCTGGTCCATTCGCCGACGCTGGTGGCTGACTATTTTGCGTTCTGCGATCAAGACGACATCTGGCTGCCGAAACGGCTTGAGGCGTCTATTCAGGCGCTGCGCGCGGCCGGGCCAGCGCCTGCCCTGTATTGCGCCCGCACTGAATACATCAACGCCGCCGGTGCCGTGCTCGGCGAATCACGCGCAGCCCCTGCTGAATGCACTTTTGCGCGCGCCCTGGCTCACAACGTCTGTGGCGGCAACACCATGATGGTCAACGCTGCGGCACGCGCACTCATGCAGCAGGTGCCGGGGAATCGGGTGGCCGCGCACGACTGGCTGGCCTACCTGCTGGTCAGCGCGGCCGGTGGCACGCTGGTGTACGACCCATCGATATTTGTCCAGTACCGGCAGCACCCGGGCAACGCCATGGGCGAAAACCGCAGCCTGGCCGCACGGTGGCACCGCTTGCGCCGCCTGTGGGCCGGGGACCTGCGTCGCTGGACCGACCTGAATATGCAGGCGCTGGACTGCATCCCTGGTGCATTGACCCCGGAAAACCGCATGGTACTGGCGCGCTTCAGGCAGGCCCGCGCGGGCGCACCATGGACACGCATGCAACGCCTGCGGGCCAGCGGGGTACGGCGCGAAGGAGCCGCTGCGCAACTCGCCTACAGCCTGGCGCTGGCGTTCGGCCAGGTCTAGGGCAGCACACCAGCGCAGCCGATAGAATTCAGGGCTGTTTGTTTGGTCCATGCTATGAGGTGAAAAGAATGATTCTGGTAACAGGGGGCTGTGGCTTTATCGGGTCAGCATTCGTGCTCGGATGGTTAAAAGACAACAGCGAGCCGGTCGTCAACCTCGATTTCCTGACCTATGCGGGCCACCCGGGAAACCTGCGCGAGGTGGCAGGCGACCCGCGCTACCACTTTGTGCATGGCGATATCGGTGACGCGGCGCTGGTTGGCCAACTACTTGCCCGCCACAAGCCGCGCGCGATCATCAACTTCGCAGCCGAAAGCCATGTAGACCGCTCCATCACCGGGCCAATGGCATTTGCCCAGACCAATGTGGTGGGCACCTTGAGCCTGCTGGACGTCACACTCGGGTACTGGAAGTCGCTTCCTGCAAACGAAGCGGCGGCCTTCCGGTTTTTGCAAGTCTCCACCGACGAAGTATTTGGCTCGCTGACCGCCGACGCGCCAGCCTTCACGGAAGCGCATCGCTACGAGCCCAACAGCCCGTACTCAGCGTCCAAGGCTGCGTCAGACCACTTTGTGCGTGCCTACCACCACACTTTTGGGCTGCCAACGCTCACCACCAACTGCTCCAACAACTATGGGCCGCGCCAGTTCCCGGAGAAGCTGATCCCGTTGATGATCCTGAACGCGCTCAATGGCAAGCCGCTGCCGGTGTACGGCGACGGCCAGCAGATCCGCGACTGGCTCCATGTGGACGACCACTGTTCGGCGATTCGCACGGTGCTGGATCGGGGACGGGCCGGCGAAACCTACAACGTGGGCGGGCGTTCCGAACGCGCCAACATGGATGTGGTGCACACCATCTGTCGGGCACTCGATACCGTCAGGCCGCGCCCAGGCAATGAGCCGCATGCCGCGCTGATTACCCATGTGAAAGACCGTCCCGGGCATGACCGGCGCTATGCAATCGACGACCGCAAGATTGCTGCCGAACTGGGTTGGCTTCCGACAGTCACCTTTGACGACGGAATGCGCCAGACCATAGAGTGGTATCTGGGCAATCAAGCCTGGGTGGAGTCCGTTACCAGCGGTAGCTACCGCCAGTGGATTGATCAGCAATACCAGGGCCTCGCGAAAGCCGCATGAAAATTCTCCTGTTGGGTGCCCGGGGGCAAGTGGGCTGGCAGTTACAGCGCAGCCTGGCTACGCTGGGTGAAGTCACCGCACTGCACCGGGCCAGCACGCCGCTGTGCGGTGACCTGACGCAAACCGACGCCCTGGCTCAAACCGTTCGGACCCTGGCACCCGATGTGGTGGTCAATGCCGCCGCCTACACCGCCGTAGACAAAGCCGAAACTGAGCCCGAGCTGGCGCGGGCCATTAACGGCACAGCGTGCGAAGTACTCGCTCAAGAAACCGAAAAACTCGGGGCCTGGTTGGTGCACTACTCCACTGACTATGTGTTCGATGGCAGCGGCGAGCGCGCATGGGTCGAGTCCGACACCACCGCCCCGCTGAACGTCTATGGCGCAAGCAAGCTCGCCGGCGAGCGGGCCATTGCGGCGCACAACCCCCAACATCTGATTTTTCGCGCAAGCTGGGTGTTTGACAGCTGGGGCAGCAACTTTCTCAAATCGATCTTGCGCGCCGCCATGCAGCGCGACAGCCTCAACGTGGTAGCCGACCAGTTTGGCGCACCCACCCGCGCCGCACTGATGGCCGACGTCACGGCACACGCCCTCATGGCTTTGCGCGGCATGCCCGGCAAAGAGCTGGCGGGCATCTACCACCTGGCGGCCGCAGGCGAAACCCAATGGCACGAATACGCGTCATTCGCCGTGGCCCAGGCGCGGGCCGCAGGCATGGCCATCAGGGCTGGCGCCATCAACCCGATTGCGTCAGCCCAATACCCCACACCGGCCGCCCGCCCCGGCAATTCACGCATGGACACCACTCGCCTGCGCCAGGTTTTCGGGCTTCATCTGCCGCCCTGGCAAGACGGTGTGCGCGCCGTCGTGGCTGAATTGGCTGCCAGCAAACCCCTTTCGTAATTTCACAGGACTTCTTCATGCCCGTCTCCAGTGCGCGCAAAGGCATCATCCTCGCCGGCGGAGCCGGTACCCGGCTGCACCCGGCAACGCTTGCGATTTCCAAGCAACTGCTGCCGGTGTACGACAAACCAATGGTGTATTACCCGTTGGCCACCTTGATGCTGGCCGGCATCCGGGAGGTACTGCTGATCAGCACCCCCCAGGACACCCCGCGCTTTGAGCAATTGCTGGGCGACGGCAGCGCCTGGGGCATGCGCATTCAGTACGCCGTGCAGCCGCGCCCCGAAGGGTTGGCACAGGCCTTTGTCATTGGACGCGACTTCATCGGTGACTCGCCCAGCGCGCTGGTGCTGGGCGACAACATCTACTACGGGCACGACCTCGTCAAGCTGCTTGCCGACGCCCACGCCACCCCCAATGGGGCGACGGTGTTTGCCTACCATGTGAAAGACCCTGAGCGTTACGGCGTCGTGGCATTTGGCCCGGATGGCAAGGCCTTGTCGATCGAAGAAAAGCCCAGGCAGCCAAAAAGCAACTTCGCGGTGACGGGCCTTTATTTCTACGACAACCAGGTGTGCGACATTGCGGCCCAGGTCAAGCCCTCAGCGCGCGGTGAACTTGAAATTACCAGCATCAATCAGCATTACCTCGAACTGGGCCAGCTCAGCGTGCAAACCATGGGCCGCGGTTTTGCGTGGCTCGATACCGGTACCCACGAAAGCCTGCTCGAGGCCACGCAGTTCATCCACACGCTGGAGCAGCGCCAGGGCCTCAAAGTGGCATGTCCCGAAGAAATCGCCTGGCGCAATGGCTGGATCACGCAGCAGCAGCTACTGGCCCTGGCTGAGCCACTGGCCAAAAGCAGCTACGGTGCCTACTTGCTCACGTTGGCCAGGGGGCAGGGCGCATGATCAAGGTCACGCCAACCAGGCTGCCTGAGGTGCTGATCATCGAGCCCCGGGTCTTTGGCGACGAACGCGGCTTCTTCACCGAGAGCTGGAACCAGCGGGCTTTTACCGACGCCACCGGTGTGGCTGACGCTTTCGTTCAGGACAACCATTCGCGCTCTGCCCACGGGGTGCTGCGTGGCCTTCATTTCCAGATCATCAAACCGCAAGGAAAGCTGGTGCGTGTCGTCAGTGGCCGCGTGTTCGACGTGGCGGTGGACATGCGCCGATCGTCACCGCGCCTTGGCCACTGGGCTGGTGTTGAGCTAAGCGCCGAAAACAAGCGCCAGCTTTGGGTGCCACCGGGCTTTGCCCATGGCTTCCTGGTGCTGAGCGACAGTGCCGACTTTTTGTACAAAACCACTGAGTACTACGCGCCCGAGCATGAGCGTGCCCTGCGCTGGGATGACCCGCATGTGGGCGTGCAATGGCCGCTGGAAACGCTCGGTGCAGCCCCGGGCCTTTCGGCCAAAGACGGCCAGGCCGCCCTCTGGGATCGCGCTGAAAAATACGATTGACGCATTCACCCGGCTGACAGAACATCGCGCCATGAGCTATTCACCTTTCCAGTGCGGATGCGCGCTATGTGCTGTTAAGGGTGACGACATGGCGGCAGGCGGCGGCAGTCTGGCGGCGGCCCCGCCAACGCCCGTGATTGCGTTCAGCTACACCGGCGACTACCGGATCGATACCTTGCTGGACGGCCTGCAATACCGCTGGAACAGTGCGGCAAGCCTGGGCAGCCCGGTCACGGTGAGTTATTCCTTCATGACGGTCAAGCCCTTCTACGGCGGCACCGACAGTGACGGTGACCGTGGCTTTACCGCCTTCACCACGCAGCAGCAGCAGGCCACGCGCAGCATCTTCGCGCGGCTTGAAGCAGAACTGGGCATCAGGTTTTTGGAAGTCAGCGACAGCAGTTCCCAGTACGGCCAAATACGGCTGGGCAACAACACCCAGCGCAGCTCAGCCGGCTACGCCTATCTGCCCAATAGCACCGGCGACGAAAAGTCTGGCGACGTGTGGCTGGACAACAGCACGCCGTCAAATCTGGTACGACTGCCTTTGGGTAGTTACGCCTGGGCCACGCTGGTTCACGAGATTGGCCACGCCCTGGGCCTCAAGCACCCCGGCAACTACAACGCGGGCGAGTCCGCCAGCACCGCACCTGGCAACTACCTTGGCGTGGCCGAAGACAACACGGCCTATACCATCATGTCTTACGCCGACGCGCCTGGTGGCCTGCAGCGCGACTGGTTTGGCATCTACGACTTGTTGACCCTGCGCACGCTGTACGGCAGCGGCACACCCAACGCCGGCAACACCACCCACACCTTTGCAGCCGACACGGCGCAGCGCATGAGCATTGTGGTGGACAGCAGTGGCATCGACACGCTGGACTTTTCGGCGCTCGCCAGCGGTGTCACGATTGACCTGCGGGCTGGCAGCTTCAGTTCAGCGGGTGCCAGCAACAACCTGTCGATGGACCTGAGCACACAAGTCGAAAACCTGGTGGGAACCACGGGCAACGACGTGGTCACCGGCAACTCCGCCAACAATACGGTGACGCTGGGGCGCGGCGTCAACCGCGCCGACGGTGGTGCCGGCATCGACATTGCCGCCTACGCCAGCTCAGCCGCAGGCTACCAGTCCACAGCGGTGGGCGGCACCCTGCGGGTGGTGGGCGCCGATACCGACGACACCCTGACCAGCTTTGAACGGTTGGTCTTCACAGACCGAAAGCTGGCTTTTGACAGCAACGCGCAAACCACGGCCAAAGTGCTGGGTGCCGTGTTCGGAAAGGCCGCAGTAGCCAATCGAGACTACGCAGCCATCGGGCTGCAACTGCTCGACAGCGGAACCAGCTATGCCGACCTGATGAAGCTCGCGCTGAACGCGCGGCTGGGGCCCAACCCCGGCAACGACGCCGTGGTGACCGTGCTTTACACCAACGTGGTTGGTGTGGCGCCTGGCGCAGACGCGCTGGCAACATTCAGCGGGCTGATTGCAGCCGGCCAGTACACCCAGGCCACGCTTGGGGTTCTGGCAGCAGACACCCCGCAAAACATCGCGGCCGTCGACCTGGCAGGCCTTGCCGTGAGCGGGCTGGCATACGCCTGAACGCGCCCTCCAAAAGGCCGCTGCCCTACTTGAAGCGCATCGCCTGTTTTTCTACCAGGTGCCACGACAGGCCCGCAAGCGCAAAGGTGATGGCGGTGCAGGCCAGCACATAGCCGACAAAACTGGCCTCGTGCAGCTTGAAGTGGGCCAGCACCTGCTGCACCGGGAAGCCGTACAAATAGGCGCCGTAAGACCAGTCGCCGATGCGCGGCGGAATGCGCGGCAGCCAGCGGGCCTTTAGCGCCAGCCACAGCGTCAGCATGCCCAGGCCCAGCACAAACAACAGCAACTGCCACACGCTGTGCGGCATGAACACCACCGCCACCAGCATCAGCACTGCGGGCCACAGCAAGGGCTGAATGCGGTCCCGCCAGCAGGCAAACGCCGCACCCATGGCAAACAGCAGACCCAGCTTGGTGTGGTAGTAGTCCAGGCCCAGAAACTTGTCGAACGGCGTGGCCGGCGGCACGGGCGGCCGCACCAGCAGCAGCACCAGCAGGCCGGCTGCCGCCACTGAAACCTTGAGCCGCAACGAGCCTGGCAGCAGGCTGGCCAGCGCCAGCACCACGTAGCAGCGGATTTCATACGGCAGCGACCACAGCGAGCCGTTCACTGCATGGGGTGCCGGGTTGTCGGCAAACAGGCCAGGCAATGGATACTTGATCACCCAGGCGCTGGCGGTTTTCAGGTAGTCCCAGGTCATGCTGTGGCGCCAATAGACAGCTTGGGGCAAGGTGGTCAGCAGTGGCCCCAACACCAAAATGCACAACAGGCATATCGCCAGCAGGCCGGGGAAGATGCGCAGCGCCCGGCGCCGGGCAAACTCACGCAAGTTGGGGCTGCGCTCCAGCGACACGGTCACCAGGTAGCCACTGAGCACAAAGAAGATCGCCACACCCACGCCGCCCAATGTATCTACCCCGAGGGTGCTTCCCAATGGCTCGCTTTGCGGGCGCCCACCCAACGGGTAGCAGTGGCTGAACAGCACCAGCCAGGCGGCCAGCAGGCGCAGGATGTCAAAGCGGTTGTCGTCGCGGTTCAGGCTCATGGGGAAAGGTGTGTCGTCAGACCGAGGTTGCTACTATTTTTATAGCGGCTCACGCATATTTCACGCGGGCTGCAGGCATTTTTGTTCAGTTAAGGCCTCAAAATCAGCTTTGCGGCAGATACTCCAGGCCAGTACTGGCCAAGCCACTGAAACTGATATTGGCGATGTTCTCCGGCGTTTCCGCGGCCAGTAAGCCGAGCGTGGCCTGGGTGTACTGGCCAGACTGCAGCAGCGTCGTAAAGCGGGCCAGTTCGCTCACCCCGGGTGGCAAACCCACCACGTTGGTATACAACAGGTTCACCACGTCAGCGTTGCTGGCACCCAGACCCAACTTGGCGTTCAGGGCGTACTGCATCAGGTCGGCATACAGCATGCCGCCGTCCATTAATTTCATGCCTATGCCCGCAGCCGATTTGTTAGCCAGCGCGGCCGTGCCGAACACCGCCCCGAGGGTCTTGGCGACAGCACCTGCATTGCCATTGACGTCTAGTGCCACCGCCACATCACTGAAGCGAAGCCGCTCCACACCGGTGAGCGTGTCGGTGCCGTCGCGCCCCGCCACCTGGTCAGCCACCACCACGGAGGCAGTACCGACTGCCACGCTGTAGCTGCTGCGCGCGCCCGCAAAGCCCACAATGTCCAGCCCGGCACCACCGGCGATGCTGTTGTTCAGTGTGTTCCCCAGCAAAGTGTCGTTGGCGGGCGTCCCGATGATGTTGGCCGGTAGCTGGCTGGCGATCAGGTCGTCGTTGGCGGCCATGGCGGACTGCAGCCAGTCCCAGGTACCGCTGCCAAAGAGGCCGGCGTAAGTTGAACTCACAGGTTGCCCGAAACGATCATTGCTGCCGCTGGACAGCGCCCCCACCACATAGGTCTGGCCGCCATTGGTATGAAGCAACGGCCCCCCCGAAGCACCTGCACCCAGGCCCGAGCTGTTGATGTTGTAGGTGCCAACGCGGCTGGATGCATCGGCAAACACATCTTCCGCCATCATTCCACTACCGCGCGCCGGGTAGCCGGCCATGACGCCATAAAAGTCGGCCGGCAAATTCTCAGTGGGCAGCCAGCCGGTGATGTCACCGATACGTGAACGCATGCCAACGAGAGCCAGGTCGTACTGGGCCTCAAGGGCAGACAACAGCTGGTCGCCGTCGGTGTCCCAGTTGGCCGTGCGGCCATTGACGCGGCCCCAATTGGTGAAGGAGCCATAGGGCGCACTGAAAGGGCTGGTGTCTGCCCCTGGTGTCACCGTGATGCTGGTGGCCCAGCCGCCGGGCTTGCGCTCGTTGTAGACAACATGCAGCGCGGTCAGCACGTCATTGGGGCCGACAATCGTGCCGGAGCCCCGGGTAGAGGTACCGTCGCCCCAGGTGCACACCACGTAGCAGATCGAGCTGTACGGGTAGGTTGTGCGGGTTGTGACTTCGTACATGCGCGGTGCAGACCGTGACGAGCGCTAGAAGCGAATGGTGTCGCTCTGCATGAAGCCGAGCGCCAGCTCGCCGTCACGCACCAGGCTTTCGCGCGCCTTGAGAACGGAAGCCCTGGCATTGGCCAACGTCTGTAGCGTGCTCATATGCTGGATGGACAGCAACTGTGAATAGGCAAGCGGGAGGGCTCCACTGCTTCGCAAGGCCAGAAATGCCTCGCCTGGGAGTTCATTCAGCGCCTTTTCGTCAATCCGGTGCAATCCCGCAAGTTCGTGGATTTTTCCGTCAATCTGTAGCTGAATAGTCCAGGGCTGAATCAGACCGTGCTCAGCCATGACCCGGGTCGCCGCCAACGTGGGGGGCCGGGCAACCTCGATGCCCTCCAAAAGCTCGACTACCGCCCGGACGTTTGGTGCCAGCTTGCCGTCCTCACCAAAAAAGGGCTCGGCTTCTGGCGTGCCCTGCGCCACCAGCAGCCCGCTGGCCTCATCGACACAGAGCACTTTCTGGCCATCGGGCGTCAGCGCAACCTTGAACGGATAACTGCGCAGTTCCGCGGGAACGTAAGGAGCGCGCCAAAGGCCCTCAGTGTCCAGAAACGCATTGACGCCAGGCTCCGGACCGAGCACCACGACGGGCATGAACATGCCAGCGGCATCAGCCACAAACGCGATCGGCAAACACATGGCGGCGCGTGGCAACTCCGGGCCCACGATGGGAAGGAGCGCCTCCGATGCGGCAAACTCATAAGACGAGTAGCGCATCCACGCCAGGCTGGCATGGCGTTCGGGCGTGAGGGGAATGTACTGCGGCATGGGCGGTTCAGGCGTCAATCCCGAGCGCTTTCAGAACAGGCCGCCATTTGTTCATGAACTCGGTGGCCACCCGGGTCAGCTCGGCAAGGTTGTCGGCATCAGACTCCAGCGCCTTACCGTCGCGCAGCACTTTCTGCCCTTGCCCGGAAATGATTTGCCAGGCCAGTTGCGCTGCATCCTCCGCCGTCTTGCCGCCCGCCATTCGCGACAGTATGAACAGCTGGGTCAGTCGAGTCACGGCAACGCCGCCGCCCGTCACCGGGCTTGCCAGAAAGTCCACCTCGGCGTAGGCCTTGGCGCGCTCGATGAGGTAACGGTTGAGCTTGCCCGCGGTTGCCTTGCCCCGCGCCTGGCTCTGTTCGTCCTGAACCAGGGAAAGGTCTCCCTTGCCCACAAGAATCAGGACCGTCTGCCAAAGCTGCGCACGGTTGACAGACGCCCCCAACGCCGCCTCCAGCTGGCTGACTGTCTTGGGCCGGTAGTCAGCCAGCAAATCCAGCAACGGTACGTAGTTGGATTCATTCAACTTGGCTTCGCCCAGCGCGCCGTTGACCTTGAGCTGCACATCCGCGCGCGGCGTGACGAGTTGCAGCTTGAGCGCGTTCATGCGCTCAAGCTGTGCCACCCCGCTCAGCCGACGCGGGCCTTTGATCCAGTAATCTTTGCGGAACTGGGTGTTGATGATGTAGTCCCGCACGGTTTCGCGGAAGGTCAGGTCAGGAATGGCCGCCAGAAATGTCCGCTGCTCTGCCGTGAGGTTGATGGCGTGTTCGTGGTCAAGACAATTCGCCGAGCAGGCATAGCTCAGTTTGGCGTCTGCCAGCCACTCCGACATCTGGCCAAATGTCATCGGGTGCCAGTCCTGGTTGAAATACTCATGCGCCAGATAGTTTCGGCTCTGGCCCTGTAGATGCTTTAGCCGATCGGCCACCTTCGGGTTCGCGGCCAGGTAGCCCGGGTTGAGCTCAAAAAGCTTCTGGGTGAACGCCAGCGAGGCGTCAATTTTCTCGGCCTGGCCCTGGCCTGGCACGCCCATTCTTTGAACGTGGTCCGTCAACAGCGTGCGCAGCGGCACAATTGAAGCCCAGCCGGGCTGGGTGTTGTAGCTCACGTACAAAACCCCACCCACGCGCAGCTTGCGCCGCACGAATTCAACAATCACACGCCGGTTCGCGTCTGAAATCCAGCTCCAGATACCGTGCAGGCCGATGAAGTCGAAGTCCGGCAGGTCTGTTCTGGCGCAAAACTCCGCGAACGCTTCGTCGCTCAGCAGTGCCTGCGCACCACTGGCGGCGGCCAGCGACTGCGCATGGGCGGCTTGGCTAGGGTTGAAATCTGTGCCGTACCACTGGACACCCGTCGCCGCGGCATTCACATTGACGCTGACCCCCTGGCCGAAACCAAGTTCACAGGCGTTCTTGATTTCCGGACACTCGAAGCCGGCCTGCGTCAGTGGCAATGGCAGGCACCGGGGGGAAAGCTCCCTGTAGTAGCCAAACGTATATCCAATATCGGCTACATAGCCTGAGGTCCAGTCGCTCACGTTGTGTCCTTGTCGGGTTTCAGTCAATTCTAGGGCTGTTCAATTCAGTCAGCCATTCGAGTTGCACAGGCAAACTGTGCGTCAACCAGTCATAGCGCGCCATCACGGTGTCTCGGGCGCGCTGGCGCATGGCAAGGATGTCGGGCGCCCCTTGCAGCGCGCGGGTCACAGCGCCCGCCACCTCGGCCGGCGCGAAGAAGTCTGCCAGCAGGCCATTCACCTCATGCTCAATCACCTCCGCCACGGGCGGCGTGCGTGACCCGACCACCATGGCACCGCAGCTCATGGCCTGTAGCAGTGACCAGCTCAGCACAAAAGGGGATGTCAGGTACACATGCGCGGACGAGATCTGCATCAACGTTCTGAACACGGGCAAAGGCACCAGCCCCACAAACCGCACCCGATCTGGCGACAGCATCGCGCCAACCTCATGCAACAGCACATCCTGCCAGGTGCCGGTTGCGGGCCCAGGGCCGTAACCCGGCCCCGGGTCGCCCACAATGACCACCTGGCAACCCGGGTTGCGTTGCAATATCTCAGGCAAGGCTCGCATGAAGGTATGAAAGCCCCGGCAGGGCTCCAGATTGCGCGCCACGAAAGTGACAACCTGGGTGCTGCGATCCAGCCGGCGGCCGTCCAGCTCAACGAACGCCTGGGTGTCGGGTGCGAAGTACGCCGTGTCCACACCGTCGTGGACCACCGTCATTTGCTGCCGGTATTCTGCAGGGTAGGTATTCGCCTGCCAGTGGGTCGGGCAAATCAGACTGTCCGCCTCCGCAAGACTCAGCAAGGTGTGCGCATTCTTCAGGCGAATGCGCTGAGCCGCCTTGTCGTCGGTGCTTTGGAACTCCGGATCGAAGCCAATGTCCTGGCCCGAGGCACGGTAAAAATACTCACAGTAAAGGCCCAGCCGCACCTTGGGCCAAACATCGCGAAGGTAAAGGCACTCGCCCCAGCCGGGGTGGCCCACGATCACGTCGGGCATGAAGCCCTCCTGCCGGAGCTTCATGGCCGCCTGGGCCGTAGCTTCGGCGCGCAGCACCTTGGACTCAAAGTCCAACAGCACCTCAGGCGTACCGGGGTCGTTGCCGCGGGCGAGCGCACAACGCACATACCGATAGGCACCCAGGGGCTTGTGTCCGGCGTAGCCCATGGCCACCACCTCGTGCAGCCCTTGCGCGGCCAGGGCAGTTACCAGATTGCGAAACTGCCCCGGAAAATTTTGGTGAACAAACAGAATCTTCAAAAAAGCTCCGCCACAAATAAAAACGCCACCCCCGAAGGGGCGGCGTTTACTCAGTCACTAAGAGTCCGGGTCAGCCGATTAGGCGAACACGAAGTCGGTAGCGGCCAGCGTACCGGTGATGCCGGTGATGTTGATCAGCGTGTCGTCCGTGTTGCTCACGCCGGCCGTTGCGTCGTTGATGTACAGGTAGGTACCTGCAGCAGCACCAGCCGTCACCGTCACCACAACCGCTTGCGTAGCGGCCTGGTCCACCGAGGCAGCGATGGCAGTGATGCCAGCGTACACAGCGGTGATAGAGGCAGCCGTAGCGATGGTTTGCGCGTTGGACAGCGCGATGGAGGTTTGTGCGCCACCGGTGTTGATCAGGGCGATCTTGTCGGTACCGGCCGTGAAGTCGGTGATCGTCACGATGCCACCAACAGCGGCAGAAACGTTGGTCAAGGTAGCGATGTTGGCTGCCGAGAACACCACCGTGTCGGTACCAGCACCCGTGATCACGCGGTCAGCTTGGTCAGCACCGGTGATGATGATGCGGTCGTTACCCGCGCCACCGTCTACCGTGTCAATGCCGTTGCCGGTGGTGATGGTGTCAGCACCCGTACCGCCAGTGATCACGTCAGCGAAGCCAGAGCCAATGACGCTCAGCTTGCCGGTGAAGGTGCTTGCGTTCACTGCGCTACCCACAGCCGTGCCAGCCAGTGCGTTGGTGATGGTCAGGTCCTTGGCGCCGCTGATATTGATCACAGCGTTGTCCTGGTTAGCCAAGGTGGTAATGACGTTGGAGCCGCCCGTGCCCGTGCCGGAAGACACGAGGTTGGTGGTGGTCACGCCGGTCAGCGTCAGGTTGGCCAGCGTCTGGGCAGCCGTGGCAGTAGTGTTGTCTACGGTCACCTTGGTGGCAGTTTCGCCAACCTTATTGGCGATCGTCACGGTACCGCTGTTGCTGGCCGTGTTGTTGATCGTGTACTCAGTGGTGGACAGCGAGTTGTTGAAGGTGGCACCGATGTTGCCGCTTTCCGTTCCGAAGTTCTTGACCGTTGCGTTGGTGATCAGCGCGACGTCCAGCGTCAGGCCAGCGGTGGCCAGGCCCACGGATTCAAACGTGACGGAGCCGTTGATGCCAGCAATTTCAGCGGCGGCGCCAAGGGCGTTCACCACGATCTTGTCAGCACCGTCGCCACCCGTCAGCTTGTCAGCCGAGGTCAGGGTGCCGGCAGCAAACGTCACGGAGTCAGCAGCAGTGCCGCCCTTGAAGGTCAGCACCGAGCCACCGGCTTCGGCGGTGTAGGCCACAGCGCCAGTAGCGGCAGAAGCGTCCACTTCGACCGTGGCGGCGAAGTCAGAGGCAGCAATCGTCACGGCGCCAGCGCCGGTCACGACAGCCTTGGTCACAGCGCCAGCCGTCACCGTATTGGCGGCGAAGGCGGTAGCAGCAGCGATGTTCAGCGTGGTGGCGGTGGCTGGGGCGGTGAAGTTGCCGACCGTGTTGGCAGCGGTGTTGGTCGTGATGGTTTGTGTGGTCACGGCAGCGCCGGTGACCGTCAGGTCTATGCGGGCACCCGTAGCCACACCGCCTTGGTAACCAAACAGCGTCACGTTGGACGAAGTTGCGGTAGCGGCCTGGGCCAGCGTAACAGCGCCGGCAGTGGCGGTGGCAGCGGGGGTGGCCAGTTCGGCAGACACGCCAGCAGCCAGCGTCAGCGTCTTGGCGTTCAGGGCAGCAGCGTTGGAAACTTTCAGGGTGGTCAGGCCGGTGATGCCAGCGGTGGTGATTGCTGCGTCAGCAGCCGTCACGATGTCCAGCACTTCAATGCTGGTCAGCGTGGGCAGCTTGGCCGCGTCATACGTGCCAAACACTCGCAGCGTGTCGGTACCGCCGCCGCCGTTGACTTGGTCGGCTGCAGTAACGTTCACACCCATGTCACCGATGAAGGTGTCGTTACCCGTGGTACCGACCAGGTTATCGATGCCAGTCGTGAACACAACGGTACCGCCGCCAGAGACGCCGACGCCGCTGTCAACTGCCGAGTTGGCAGCCGTGACAGAAGCGGCCGTATCGGTCACGCTAGCGATGACTTGCTGCAGGCTGCCCACGTTGGTTTGAGCAACAGCCTTGGTCACGGAGTAGTACTCGGCAACCGTGGTCTTGTTGTTCAGGATGGCCTTGGCTGCCGCGAATTCGGTGGCGGTCGTCAGGGTCAAGGCGTTGGCCACGTCAAAGGCAATCTGGCCCTTGTTGTTGCCATTGCCGGCATTGAAGCGGGACACCACGAAGTCGACGGCCGTCGTGTTGGCTTGCAGGCCCAGGGGGGTCAGCAGCGCGGCAGCGAACTCAGCGGCCGTTTGGAACGCCGGGTTCAGCGCCTTGTAAGCGGCTGTGTTGGAGAGGTCACGGGCCAGGTTGGTCAGGCTGCGGCCGTTGGCTTCGAAAGCAACGGTCAGTTCAGCCAGGTAGGTTGCGCCGGGAGCGGCGTTGAACATGGCAACGACCAATTTGGTGATGTTGCTGCGTTCTGCGGTGGTTAGTGCCATTGAGAGTTTCTCCACTTAGGTGATGAAATTGACCAGGCACCCAATGCACCTAGTACGGCACGTAGTATAGACAAAGCCAAGGGCCCGACTCTGTGATTCGGGTCACACGCTGGAGCGGCTTGTTTTGGTTGTTGTTTTTTTGCATCGAATCTTGTGAATCGCTGCTTGGCGCGGGCCGATACCCAGCCCGGAAAACCATTACTGAAGGTGCCAGCGCAAGCCGGTAAACAAGGTATTTTGACGGCTCGCAAACGCCGCAAGGTTGCTGGATTGTTGGCTGAATTCGGCGCTCACAAACCATTCCGGGCCTTGAATCCATTGCGTGAGTAAAGGTCGGGCAACCTCTACCCGCAATGATTGACGAGCCACAGAACGCTTGAGGTTATCTGAAAGCAAGGGGCTGTAGCCGTTTGCGTCTGCCTGGCGGGTGTAGCCGTAGTCTGCATTTAGCTTGTAGGGCCCGCTCCGGCCCTCCCAGGTTGCGCGCAGTTCAAGCTTGCTGTAAGCGCCGCCGGGGCGGGCCGCGTTGTCGGGCGTATCTCGACCAAGGCGGGCTTGCAGACTGATTAGTTGGCTCAACACCTGCTGGCCCGGCGCGCTGTTGGCATCAGCCTGGCAGTTGGCCGAAAGCACCACGCCCGCGTAACGGCCATTGAGTTCGGGTGTTGCCGGGTACCGGCGGAATTCGGTCTCGCCCCCAAGCCCGGGGCGACAGTGCCGAGCGGAGAGGTCGGCCAACGAAGCTTGCCACTGGTGGGTGGCACTGGCGCGGGTGCTTTGCAACAGCCGCTGCCCGCCAAAGTCAATTCGGCTGGCGCCCACGCGGGCAACCCACTGCCGGGGAGCCTCGGGCGACTGTAGCCATGTGGCTGACAGGTCTGCCTGCTGGTAGCGGGTGCTGGTGTTCGCAGTGTGTCGGGTACGCACCTCGGCCTGTAACAACCAAAGTTGAGTGCCCTGGGGTTTAAGCCCCTGCCATTGCACTACGTTCAGCCACGCCGTACCACGCTGCGGGCGCGCGCTTTCCAATAGCGACAGCGTTACAGGCCCCTCCGGAAAAGTAAGCGTCAACTCACTTGCTGCTGGCGCGTTGTTCAGGTTGCTGTCTTGCCCCACGGCGGTTGTGAGCACCCAGCGCGTGCGCCAGGCACCCGGATCTGTCACCGCAAGCTGTTGTTTCAGCAGGTCTTGCAGTTGAGGCGTCAAATCCGAGCGGGATGCCAGCGTCTGAAACAGATCGCGCGCCGAAGCGGCGTCGCCCACGGCCATCAAAGCCTGGGCATAGTCAAGCTGCACGCCCGGCATATCAGGAGATAGAAGAAGGGCCCGCTCCAGCGATTCAATGGCAGCGGCAGGGCGACCCAATGACAGCAGCACGGCCCCGCGCCACGCATGGAAATCGGCATCCAGCAGGCAGTTTGGTGCGTCTGCGTCCAAGCCTGCCAACAAAGCCTGCAACGCGGTGGTGGCCTTGGGCAAAGGGTACGAGGGTTTGACTTGGCAAACACCGCCGGGGGCAACGGCCAGCGGCTGTGCCAGCGCGCCAACCGCAAAGAGGCTTGTCAGGCCTGCAACAGCCCAAACGGCTCCAGCGGCCCACCGTCTCCCACGGCCGCAATGGTGAGCCTTGGCTTTCACGCTAAGTTGTTTTTGTGTTGGTGGAGGTAATGCAGGGTACTCTGCTCCGCCGGGCTGCCGGGCTGCAAAAGCGTGCGCAGTGTAAAGACTTTGCAGCTATGCTGCAAGCCGGGCAACAGAAAGCTGCCCAACGGCTTAAGCGCCAAGCTGGCGTGTTCAAACGGCAAGCCCATGCGTTGGGCGGCGGTTTGCCCCACCAGAACCGGATAGGCCAGATCAGCCGTAAGACTTTGCAGGCGCAACGCAATAGTGACAGTTTGCCCAAGAACGGTGTGCACGCGCCGGCTTGCCGAGCCAAACGAACCGACCAGCGCCATGCCACTTTCAAGGCCAATGCTCACGCTCAATGGCTCCAGCCCCAGGCCCGCAGTGTTCGGGAGTTCCTCACCACAACGCAACCAGAGCTCGCGCGCGGCCTGCAAAGCCTTCGTGGGGTGGTCCCCGCAGGGGCGCGGGCCATTGAACACAGCCAACAAGCTGTCGCCCACCATTTCCTCGACCACCCCGCCATGGGCCTCGACAATGGCGCTGGCGGTGGTGAAGAAACGGTGCAGCACGCGGGCCGCGTCTTCCGGCGAACGGGCCTCACAGTAACGCGAAAAGTTCTGTAAGTCAGCCGCCAGCACCGTGACGTCGCTGCGGTGCGCTTCAATATCGCCGGTCGGTTCACTCAGCGCAATTTGCTCAGCAACAGGGCCTGGCATGTAGCTCGAAAGATTTCTGTAAAGGCGGCCTTTTTCCATCAGCGCCCGGGCGTGCTCACCCACTGCCAATGCCAGGCCCGCAAGGCCAATCGCAACTGCGCCGGCCGCCCATCCAACGTACCAGCCAACTTGAAGCAACGCAACGCAATGCAGCGCAAAGCCCAGCAAAGCCGCAAATGCCGCCGCCACCGGCAACAAAACAACCCGCTGGCGCTGGCGCAATGGCTGCCCCACCAACAGCAGCAACAGCCCCCCAACGGAAACCAACACGTAGCCTGCCTGCAACCAGACAGCAGCACGCGGCGTAAAGGGTACTTTGCCGTCCACCATGGCCGCAAGCACCTGCGCGTGCACTTCTGCGCCGCTGACCGCACCGCCGAGTGCGGTTGGCACTGCGTCGACAAGACCGAACGCCGACGCGCCAACCAACACCCACGCGCCTTTGAGCAGGCCTGGCGCAACTTTGTCTTGCAAAAGGTCTGCGGCCGAAACTGCGGTGACGGCTTCACGGGCGATGCCAAATGGCACACGCAAATGACCTTGCGCGTCCAGTCCCACAGGCAAACCAGGCAACGCCGCAACAGAGAGTTGCCAAACGGGGGCCCATGGGCCAATGCCCGGTGTTGCAGAAATGCCTGCCCCTGAGGCACCCTGACCGGGCGCTAAAGCGGATACGCCTGCCAGCGCGAGGCTGGGGTAGGTACGGTCGTCGAGGCAGACAAACGCCGGCAACTTTCGCACGGCACCATCAGCATCCAGCACCGGCGTAATGTGACCTGCGCGGCCATGCAGCCCTGGTGCGTTGGCGATAAAACCCTGCGCTGGCATGGACGGTGCCTGACACCCCACGCCGGGCATAGCCCCGGCAAGCACACCGGAACGCAACTGACTTTCATTGCGCAAAGCAAACACCTGTGCCAGCACAGAGGGGGCTTGCGCATCCCGCGCGGCCAAAGCACGGCTGAGTTCGCCGGTTCCCTGGCGCTCTTCGGGAAACACGATGTCAAACAACTTGAGGCCAGCACCTTGTTCATCCAGCTTGCGGGTAAGCTGGGCCAGGGTCTCCCGCGGCCAAGGCCATGGGCCAATTCGCGAAAGGCTGGCATCGTCAACATCCACAAACACCACGCGCCGCTCAGGCACGCTACTGGCACTCAAGCGCCAAAGCGCATCGGTGCTGCGCTCGTCCAGTTGCCGGATACTAGCGGGAGAAAACGCCAGCCATGCTGTAGAAACCAATGCGGCAACCGCCAGCGCAAGCGCCCGACCACGCCAGGGCCGCATCAGCCACTGAGAAAACCATTGCTTCATCAGCGCGCCCAGAGGGTAATGCCCGACAGTGTTCCGCCTGCGGCAGCCTTCTCGAACAAGTAGCCTGCGGTCTTGCCATCAAGTGCCGTAGCACCCGCAACAACACCGTTTGTTGTGCGGGATACAAACACCCCGTCGTCCCGAACAGAACCCGTCGCCTGCAGAGATACCGCGCCGGTAGGCAGCGACGTAAGCCCCAGCGAAGTGCTGAACGCGCGCGAATTGAAGTCGATCGACAAAGTGCCATTCTGGACTGCGGCCGCCTGTACCTGCCCAGCGCCATTGGTGAAACGCGCATGCGCCTGATCAAGGGTAAAACTCACATTGCCCAGCCCTTGCGGCAGGCTAGGTGCATTGCTGGTTTCCACCCGGTAAAGAATGAAGTCGTTGTCGCCCACCGTAGCTACTCGGCCTTCACGCGCCGGGGTTCGGGCCAGTGCGAAATCAGTAGCATCCAGCGTAGCGCCCCATCTGCCCCAAGCGAGCTGGGGTGGCTCCTTTTGCGTAACGGGCAACAGCTCTACAGGCGGCATCACCGCCACCGGTGGCACCGGGACCGAGACGCGGACATCGGCCGCGGCATTGCGCACGACGCTTTGAACCAGCGTGGCGGCCAGCACTTCGTCACCACTGCGAGCCGAGGCTTTGGACTCACGCGATGGGCTTGCTTCGGTGGTCGCTCGCGCATCTGCAGCCGCCAGCAAGGTGTCAGACGCGCGCACTCCGTTGAACGGACGCAGCTCTGGCTGCGCGAGGTTGTTTCGGAATTCCACGAGCACACTGCCCATGTCGGCGGACAACAGCCGGGCTGAACTGGAACCGCAAGGCCCAAAACCTTGCCGTACACAGCCCTCACCAAAAGGTGCCATCACGATGGAGCCCTGGTTGACGACGGCAATAGTCTGGTCTGCGCCTGTACGAACGACGAAATCTGTACCTCGCACGCCGATGGCAACCAGGGGTGTATTAAGACGAAAGCGCTCGCGCGCGCCCTCGGCTGCCGCGCCGGAAATGGCACGCGTAACGCCTTTTTCAAGGCGGAACTTGACAGAAGACTGAGCGACCTGCGCGGCGTTGTACTGGTACTCTTCCACCACAAGGCGGCTGGTGGGGCGCACACTGATCATGGCACCGTCCACAAAACGGATATGAACATGCCCACCCTCGGCGGTTTCGATACGATCCCCTGGGCGCACCTTGCTGCCGCGCTGAACTGCAACCGCCGCACCTGTGGCGGGAATGCTCATTGCGCGACCAATGGTCAATGTCACTTCGCCAACTTCTTCAGCAAGCCCCGCCTGCACAGGTGCCGCCCAAGCCGCAGCCAAAGCAGCCGAAAGGGCCAGCGGCGCGAATTTGACGCAGAAGTTGATGAGTTTCACGGTGATGGCGGCCATTACGGACAAGTTGACCACTAATTTACCGCCAATTCCGGTTCTTGGTTGTGAGCGTGGTCACAACCTTCTGCCAGCGCAGTGTCCACTCCAAATGAACTGCGGCACAATCGTCGGCTTGACTTGTGCCCGCGCCCTCTTCTGACCGGTAGAAATGACCATTCCCGTCGCCGTACTGCAAGGGCTACAGCTTTTGTCCAGCTTGCCGCAGGTCACCGTTGCTCACTTGGCGCAACAGGCGACTGAGCGTAACTTTGCCAAACGCGAAGTCGTGTTGCAAAAGGGTAACGCCCCTGCTGCGCTGTGCTTTCTGGTCGAAGGTCGCCTTCAAGGCGTCGACTTCACAATGGACGACCGTGAAGTTGGTCTGTACTTCATCAACCCCGGGGATTATTTCGGCGAAGTCGCCGTAGTAGACGGCCAGGTTCAACCCGAATTTGTTACCGCCGTCGGTAAATCCCGCGTAGTGTTTATTTCCCGAGACCTGATCAAGCCGATCCTTTTTGCTTCCCCGAAAGTGGCGGAATCCTTGTGTACACGGCTTGCCACACGATTGCGTGCGGTTTCTGCGCAAAGGCGGATTCTTGGCCTTTCAAATCCATTGCAGCGGGTCTGCGCCCAACTCGAACAGTTGTACACCAGCTCAACAATTACCGGTGTGGGGCAACGGGTACAAAATGCGCCCACGCACCAGGAACTGGCCATCATGATCAACGCGAGCCGAGAGACAGTTACGCGCGTTTTTCAGCTGCTACAAAGCAGAAACGTAGTGGAACGCGACGGAAATGACTTGCTTGTACAGGATCCGGATTTCATCGCCCAGGTCGCATCGGGCAAACTGGACGTGAGCAAATGACAAAAACGACTGCTGCGGTACGAATAGTGGCGCAGGCACTGTGGCCCGTGAGCCACGCCTACCTGATTCAGCAGATGGCCAAACGAGACATTTTGGGCCGCTACAAAGGCTCGGTGTTGGGCCTCGGGTGGAGCCTGCTTTACCCTTTGCTGTTGCTGGCCACGTACACTTTTGTGTTCCGACTGGTGTTCAAGGCGCGCTGGCCGGGCATGGATGACCATCCTGGCAGTTTTGCGTTGAACATATTTGCCGGTCTCGTGCTCTTCAATCTGTTCGCGGAGGTCACAGGGCGTGCGCCGCGCCTGGTACTTGAACAACCGAACCTGGTCAAGCGTGTTGTGTTTCCTCTGGAAATTTTGCCCTGGATCGGCACTGCAGGCGCACTGTTCCACGCCGTGTTGAGCCTGCTCGTACTACTGGGAGGCGCGTGGCTGTTCCAGGGTCAGTTGGAGCTGTCAGCCTTGGCGTTGCCGCTGATTTTGCTGGCAATGCTGCCCATGCTCTTGTGCGTTGGCTGGCTGCTGGCCGGGTTCGGTGTGTTTCTCAGAGACATCGGGCAAATGATGGGGCCGGTACTGAACGTGCTGCTATTCCTTACGCCAGTGCTCTACCCGGCGTCAGCGTTGCCTGCGGCAGTTCAGCGCTGGCTGGCGCTGAACCCACTAACACTGCCTATTGAAAGCCTGCGAGCCTGCTTGCTTGCGGGCGAGTGGCCACAGTGGGGCGCACTGGCTACTTACGCGTTGGTGTGGACTGGCCTGGCAGCAGCAGCAGCCTTGCTTTTCGCGCGGGTTCGCCCCGCTTTTGCCGACCAGTTGTAGTCAGCGCAAGTGATCACCCAACCAACGCAATGGGCGCGTAACGCGCCAGGACCGGGACGCAAGAACGTCATGTAGCTCCTTGTGGGCTTGCCCAAGTTGCAGCTTGTGCGCTTGACTGGCGGCCTCCATGGCAGCTTGCATTGCGGCACGAGTGGCCTCATGTTCTATTCGCGACCGCTCCAGCGCCGCTGCAAGCCCCGCCACTTCCAGGTTGAGCAACCGATTGGCTTCAACATGTTCGTCAATTCGGGCGGACATCAGGACGATGCGTCGCTGGAAGTCTTCCGCCATCCCGTCGGCCTTTTGCAGCGCTGATTCGACAGTCTGCGCCAATCCGGGTAAAGCCTCTTCAGCGTAGCTCGAACCCCAAGACTCCAGCTTGTCCGGCGGCACCAGAATCAGTGCCTCTGCCGCCGTAACGTTGGCAGCCAAAGAATAGGTGCGAAAGGCGTTGAGCGCCGAGATATGAACGTCATAGCGTTGGCTCATGAGCTGCGATTGAAACGACGCCATTGCCCGCTGCTTCACGTCATGTACGCAAGAAATGTCCACCAGGAAGTTGGGCCTCAAAGGTGCCCCCACCTCGTAAAAAATCACCACCGGTGCATGGCCGCCCGCGAAATGCAGCGCCTTTGCGGCCTGCACCACGGCCCATGCAGTCGCTCGGTGATCGGGGTGTACCTCCCATAGCGATGGCGCAAACACCACATCCGCTTGCCGACTTACCATTTGTTGTCGCAGGCACTCGGCCAGACTAATTTCTGCGCTGAGTTGGCGGTCTTTCCAGGGGCCAAATTCTGGCGGCTGGGTGCCCAGTAGTGCTGCGGCGCGACGGCTTTCATCCTGGCGCAAAGCCACTGCGACAGCCCGTTCATTGCCCGCCAGGTAGCCGCCGCCATCAGTCAACACATACGGATGCACGCTCGCGCCTGTGTTCGCATACAAGGCGGCACAACCACCGCAGCCAAACACTTCGTCGTCCGGGTGCGGTGCAAACACCAGCACGTTGCGCGCTGCGGGCAATGGACCGGTCGAATCAGGAACGAACCAGTTTTCCATACCTTAAATCCGCTGCGCCACTTTACGCAGCAAAGCACCTGCGCGCCGCAAGGGGTGATAGAACCGTCCCAAAAATGGAAGCGACAGCGCCAGATTCCGCAAGGTCTTGCGCTGAACTTTGACTACATACAAGTCTTGAGCCAGCTCTTGCGCCATCTGCAAGACCTGATTCGGGTTCAATTCCACTTTCAGCGTACCGTGTTTGGCTACCGCCTTTGCATAGTAGTCATCCAGCACCTGCTGGCGCTGGCCGGCATGGTCGGGCCGGGCAGGCACACGGTACAGCGACGTGACCTTGTCTACCATCGCAAAATCCTGTTGCAAGGTGTAGCGTACCCACAAGTTCCAATCTTCCAGGTTGTCCAATTCAGCATCCAGCCCACCGAACATTTCAAACAGACGGCGGCGGAACAACACAGTCTGAATTGGCAGATAGTTGTGATGCCACATCAGCGCACGGCTGAAGGGTTGGCGGTACATCAGGCTATGAGTGATGTCTTTGTAGACCCAGGGCTCTGCACTGACGACTTCAGTGCGAACTTCATACCCCAAGCTATAGACGCCACCACAATCAGGGCGCGCACGAAGCGCATGGACCAGCACTTCTAGGTGATCGGCGTAAAACAAGTCATCGTCATCAAGAAAACAAAGATATTCGCCAGTGGCTGCTTCCATCGCTGCGTTTCCGGCCACGCAACGCCCCACTTTTTCGAGCGGGCGATATTGCACAGACTGAAAGCGGCCTGATGCCCGCAGCCGGTCTACCAGTGCAGCGGCGGTGTCCGAGCCATCTTCAACGATCACGAGTTCGACCGGCCCGTAAGTTTGCGCCGCAACAGAGGCCACCGCCTCTGCCAGCTTGCCCGAACGACCGGCCACAGTGCGCACCAGCACGCTGACCACTGGCTCTGGCGTGCCCGCTACAACTGGCGTGAACTCATGGAAGGCACCATGCCGCGTGAATTCGTAGTCCCACAGGTTGAAGGGGAAGCGAAGTGAGGACTGCTTGCGCGAGCCAAGGAAGTACGGTGCGAGTCGCACGATCTGCCAACCATTTTTGAACAGCAACCAGCGCTGATTCGGTATCTGTGGTCTCAGTGCAAAAAGCCCAAGGTACATCAACAAACCCCGGACAATCGCACGCCAGCCGCCATACCGCATGCGCAGAAGCACATTGGCCAGCGTACTACCCAGAAATTGTGCAGGCTTGAGTTCAGCTGCATGGGCGTAGGTGAAATGCCAAACTGTTGCGCGCGGCACATAGCGAAGCTGCCATCCACGATCGCGCAGGCGGTAGGAAATTTCTACGTCTTCGCCATAAAGGAATAGCTTGGGTTCGTAGCCCCCGATTTGGCGCAACGCTTCAACCCGAAACAGCGTGCACGCACTGGAGCTCCAGACCGTGTCTCCAGTGACCGGGTTGTAGTGCTTAGGATGCTCGTACGGCTTTTGTCGGCACTCCCAGGACGCCACCTCTGCGGGGTCGGCCACCGCCCGCGAGACCAGTTCGATCAGCGTACGCGACTCAAACTCCAGATCGATATTGGTCACCAGCATCCACAACGCCTGGGCTCGCGCCAGGTTCGCATTGTGACCACGGCCAAAGCCCACGTTGTCCCCGGCGTCGACCTCGATGCCCGCAAATGCACGCGCATGCATGCTGGCAATGCCACGCAAGCGCTCGACTGTGTCGTCGGACGACCCATTGTCGCGGAACAACAACCGGATGCTTGCGCAAGGGTAGCCCTGGGCGACCAAGCTTTGCATGAACCCATCCAACCAGCGTGCCGAGTTGTAGGTTACGACGGAAATGTCTAGTTGAGCAAAGGCGGCAGTCATGGGACAGGTATTCTATTTTTTGTTTAGCGGAAATCTGTGTCGCCCGCCATCAACCAGAGCGCTGCGTCAGGAGCCAGTGACATGGACTCGGTTCGCCCCCACCGGTCCACCGGAATGCGAATCCCGGTCGACTCGATTCGCGCGGCTTCAGAAAACAGGCCTGCGGGCGCACGACTGAACCAGCCACGGGCTTCGGCCAGCCCAAGCTCGCCAGCGCGCATTCGTACCGCCCGTACTGCGACGGCAATACCGTCGGCACCTCCGACGTAGTCCAACCACTCAAGATGGTCGGCATGGATGCGAAGCGCCACTGCCGCCAAAGGTCGTTCGGTAAAACGTTGGGTCACCATTAAAAGCTGGTAGGCATGGTCCGGATGATCAGCGTACCGGTATTGCCACCTTGCTGGATCGCGCACTGGCAACAGGGTCTGCGGCCAATCGCGCCTCATGGCAAGCCACAGCTGACCCAGCCGTTGAGACTCAACTCCGGCGCTCACGACCTGAATGTTTCGGGTCCTGGTCCGCCACTGCCGTGTGGCAGGCAGTGCAGCCCAGGTCAATTGAGAAATGGCGTCCACTTCCGAATAAAGGCCGAGTTTGATACCCAAGTCCAGATGGCGCTGCGATGGGAACCCAAAAGCGAACTCGACACCAGGGTAAAGCGTACGCATATTGCCGAAGTAAGCCGCCGCAGCGCGATACATCGGCCCGGTACGCGAGAGCGCGCCACGCTCCGAAGGCTTGACCATCACGTCCCCAATCTGGACTGTGGTAACGGCAACGTCACCCAGCATCATGGTTCGCGGCATCCCGCCAAAAAAAGCGGCGAACTCATCGTCGCGGCGCACCACGGTACCCCACGTTGTGGCGTGTCGATACTTCCATTGCCACCGCTGCACCGAGACAGGCTTGCTAAACGCTTGCTCAAACAGGCTTTGCAACCCGCCCAGGTCCCGCGCGCGCGACCATTGCGTCGACCAATGGGGCGTCCATTGGGTGGGCAACACCAAATTCGATACGGTGGTTTCGTCGTCTTCCGCAAGTCTTTGCGCCAGCTCCGGACGGGCCAGCCATTTGTGCGGCAGCGTCACCACGCCCTGTTCCAGGTGGCTTTGCTCGACACCTAGCGTTGCGAATTTTTCGGCGGCGCTATAGATGTGCAAGCCACGCTCGCAGAACAAATACGCTGAAAATGTGTAGCTGCCCTTGAGAAGCGGAATTGCCGGAAAGCTGATGACGGCCGTTCCCTGCCCGGCAGCATTGCGCTGAAGCGGCACACCATCAATCCAGGTTCCGGAACTGGCCAAGGTCTTGCCATCCGCACCGATCACCGCTATGGCCGCGTTGGGCGAGTCGAGCGACGGATCGGATTCAAAGCCTATCGTAATCTCCACTGTGCTGCGCCCTGACACCGCCTGGGCCGGACTTCCTGGGACGCCGTCGCTGGACAACACCAGGGTCTTGATGCGCGCGTGCCCCGGCGAATTCACCACCGGTTGCTGCGGCCCGGTGGTGCTGGTTTTCGGCGCAGACATTGCGTCAAGATGCTCCTGGTACGCCGTGGCGACCAAGGCCGGTCGGCCGACCTGTCGGGCATGCCCGTGGTCCAGCCAGAGTGCACGGGTGCACAACGACTCAATTTGATACATCGAGTGCGAACAGAACAAGATTGTGGTACCCGCGTCGCGTAAAGAAAGGATGCGGTCGAATGACTTGCGTGCGAACTCGCCGTCACCCACCGACAGCGCCTCATCAATTACCAGAATATCTGGGTCCACGCTGGTGGCCAATGAGAAGGCCAACCGCACAAACATGCCACTGGAATAGGTTTTGACGGGCTGGTCGATGAAGCTGCCGATGCCGGAAAACTCAATGATTTCTCCCAGCCGCTCGGCCAATTGCAGGCGCGTAAGTCCGAGCAAGGGTCCGTTGAGAAGCAAATTCTCACGTCCAGTGAACTCGGGGTTGAAGCCGGCACCCAGCTCCAGCAGCGCCGCCACCCTGCCATTGACCTGTAGCTCCCCTGTACTTGGGGCCAACGTGCCTGACAGGATTTGCAGCAAGGTTGATTTTCCGGCACCGTTGTGACCGACCAGCCCGAGCACCTCGCCACGCTCAACCTGAAGGTCCAGCGGGCTAAGCGCCCAAAAAGGAGCGGTGCGCCCGGGCCGACCGGTCAAGGCTCCGAGCAAGGCAGCCGCAGGACTGGATTGTGGGAAGTACGCTTTACCGACACCGCGAGCAACAATCGCCAGGCTTGAGGAGACTCCAGCATTGGCAGTTCCCCCGGTGGTTGTGTTTTCTTCTGTGATCATCTCGCCCGTTTGATGGCTGTCTCTCTTGAAAATCGCTGTGATTGTCGCATGAGCGCCACGGGAATAGATTCGCGCTGGCTCCGGATTTACTATATTTTTGATAGCGGCTCACGCACAACTGGTGCGGCCTGGATGCCAATTTTATTGAGCGCTCTCACGTAAAATGTGATCAGAATCACAGTGAAGACTTTTGAGCTTTGCAATTTCATATAGGAAGCGTCACAATTCGTCTCCTATATGAATTCCATTCTTCGCGTCCCGCTTAACGGCACCGTCGAACAGATGTCCAGTCTGTTGGCGCTGCAGCGGGCGTTTGCTGAGGTCTGCAATTGGCTGGCTCCGCTGGTGCGGCAATCCAGGTGTTGGAACCGCGTGACCCTGCATCATCTGGCCTACAAGCCGTTGCGCGAGAAGTTTCCCGCCATGGGCTCCCAGATGGTGTGTAACGCCATTTACTCAGTTTCGCGCACCAGCCGACTGGTGTATCAGCACCCAGCCAGCCCATTTAATATTTCTCGGCTGGGCAACAAGCCCCTTCCGCTGTTGCAATTCCAGGACACTTGCCCGGTCTACTTCGACCGGCATACCCTCAGCGTGAAAGATGGTCACCTGTCCATGTACACGCTCGACGGCCGTATTCGCTTCCACCTGGCACTACGCCCCGAAGACGAAGCCAGTTTTCATGAAGAGAAATTGCGTGAGATCGTCCTCTCGCGCACTACCGCCACCCAGTTCGAACTGTCGTTCTGGTTCTCGTCTGCCATGCCGGACCAAGAACCCGACAGCAGTAACCACGCGGGCGAAATCCCTGAATACATCATGGTTGAGGAAGCCACATGACTCCGTCCAAGCCACCAACAGAGCTGCGCAAAGCCATGAATGAATTGCGCCCGTACTTTGTACGCGCCGCCTGGTTCAGCCTGTTTTCCAGCCTGCTGATCCTTATGCCGAGTGTGTACATGCTTGAAGTGTATGACCGGGTCGTGAACAGCCGTAGTCACCTGACGCTGGCGATGCTCACCGTGCTGGTGCTGGCGTCCTATGCGCTGATGGAGATGCTCGAATGGTCGCGCAGCGAAGTTATGCACGAGGCAGGCCTGGCGCTAGACACCCGGATGAGCGGGCGCATTTTCACGGCCCTGTTTGAAGCAAACTTGCGCCGCATGCCCGGCGGGACTGTGCAGCCAATGAACGACTTCCGTAACGTGCGCGAGTTTCTGCACTCGCCGGTACTTTTGGCACTTATGGAGTCGCCGGTCTCGCTAGTCTGTCTCGTTATTCTGTTCGCCATCAGTCCTGTCTTGGGATGGTCTGCCGTCGTCGGCGCTCTGGCCCAGGCAGCTGTTGGTTGGGCCAATGAACGTGGGACTCAACCGCCGCTCATCGCCGCAAACCGCAGCGCCAGCCAGGCCCAGCAGTATGCGGACGGCTCGCTGCGCAATGCAGAGGTGATCGAGTCCATGGGGATGCTGCGCGACATCCATCGACGCTGGATGGACAAGCAGCGTGAATTCCTTGGCCTGCAAGCGCTTGCGTCCCGGCGCGCAGGTGGCTACCAGGCAATCACGAAATTTATTCAGACATTGATGGGGTCGCTGCTGTTGGGTTTGGGGGCCTGGCTGTTGCTTCACAACCAGCTCAATGGCGGGGCCGGCATGATGATCGTCGGCTCCATCTTGGGTGGCCGGGTACTGGCTCCTCTGGTGGCTGCGGTTACCCAATGGCGCACGGTTGTGAACTTCCGCGACGCCTGGGGCCGCCTGGATGGCCTGCTGGCGAGTCTGCCGGTGCGCCCGTTCGCCATGCCGCTGCCGGCACCACGTGGCACGCTACAGGTAGAGCAATTGGTGGCTGGCGCGCCTGGTAGCGCCACAGCCATCATTCGCGGGGTGGCTTTCACGCTGCAACCCGGTGAAATGCTCGCCGTGGTGGGGCCCTCGGCCTCGGGCAAGACTACCCTGGCCAGACTTCTGGTGGGCCTGTGGCCTGCCGCAAGCGGCAAAGTTCGACTGGATGGTGCCGACGTCTATTCCTGGGACAAAGGCGAGCTCGGGCCCAATGTCGGCTACCTGCCCCAAGGGGTGGAGCTGTTCGACGGAACAGTCGCCGAAAACATCGCGCGATTTGGTCCGACGGAAAAGGCCAAGGTTGAGGCCGCTGCACGTGCCGTCGG
Organism: Ramlibacter sp. 2FC; assembly: GCA_943369755.1. GTDB lineage: Bacteria > Pseudomonadota > Gammaproteobacteria > Burkholderiales > Burkholderiaceae_C > CALROG01. The sequence continues at coordinate 140 of CALROG020000014.1, read as the reverse complement.
ACTGCACGAGTTCATCTTGGCGCTGCCGCAGGGCTACGACACCGAAGTTGGACGCGACGGCACCATGCTTTCAGGCGGGCAACGACAGCGCATCGGACTTGCCCGTGCGATTTTCGGCGACCCGGTGTACGTGGTGCTGG
>CALROG020000013.1:0-98284 GCA_943369755.1 Ramlibacter sp. 2FC | reverse complement strand
AACATCATGCAGGCACCGCTGACCGTTAGCACGACCAGCGTGAACCGGGTCTATGACGGCACCACCAACGCGGCGGGCACTGCGACCGTTACCTCGGGTTCGCTGTTCGGCGGCGACACACTCACCGGTGGCACCTACGCTTTTGTGAGCAAGAACGTGGGCAGCAACGTCACGGTCAACGTCAGTGGCATTTCGGTCAACGACGGCAATGCCGGTGCCAACTACGCTGTCACCAACGCGGCCAACAACACCAGCAACATTACCGCAGCCAACCTGGCGGTCACCGGCGTGACCGCCAACAGCCGTACCTACAACGCCACCACCGGTGCCACGCTGGGCGGCACTGCCACCGTGACCGGGTTTGGTGGTGATGTGGTCAGTGTCACAGGCACCGGTGTCGGCGCGTTTGCCGACAAGAATGTGGGAACAGGCAAGGCCGTCACCGTCACCGGCTTTGGCCTGACCGGCGGAGATGCGGGCAACTATGTCGTGGTGCAACCTACGGGGTTGACGGCCAACATTACCGCCGCCAACCTGGCGGTCACCGGTGTGACCGCCAACAACCGCACCTACGACGCCACCACGGGCGCCACACTGGGCGGCACTGCTGCCGTGGCCGGGTTTGGTGGTGATGTGGTCAGCGTGACCGGCACCGGTGTCGGCACATTTGCCGACAAGCATGCGGGAACAGGCAAAGCGGTCACCGTCACTGGCTTTGGCTTGACCGGTGCCGACGCGGGCAACTACGTTGTGGTGCAGCCCGTGGGTGTAACTGCCAACATCATGCAGGCACCGCTGACCGTTAGCACGACCAGTGTGAACCGGGTCTATGACGGCACCACCAACGCGGCGGGCACTGCAACGATCACCTCGGGTTCGCTGTTCGGCGGCGACACGCTCACCGGCGGTACCTACGCCTTTGTAAGCAAGAACGTGGGCAGCAACGTCACGGTTAACGTTAGCGGCATTTCGGTCAACGACGGCAATGCCGGCGCCAACTACGCTGTCACACAAGCGGCAAACAACACCAGCAATATCATCGTGCGCACAAATTCCGTCTGGACCGGCTTGGCGGGCGACGGCCTTTGGGGTTCGGCTGGAAACTGGGATGCGCTGCCCGACGGATCGAACGTGCAGGCGGTGACGATTCCTGCAGCGGCATCGGTCAACTACAACCTTGGCTCCACCACCAACCTGGAAAATCTGACGAGCGCGGGCAGCCTTTCCGTGTCGGCCGGTACGCTGTCGATGAATAACCTGCTGTCAAGCGCGAATTACAGCCAGAGCGGAGGTACCTTGTCGGGCGCTGGCGCGTTGAGCGTGAGCAACAGCTTCACTCAAACTGGTGGTGCCATCAACCTTGGTGGGTCAGCGGCCATTACCCAGGCCGCAGGCAACCTCAGCGTCGGCCAGATCACGGCGTCATCAATCGCCCTTTCCACACCTGCGGGCAGCATTGGTCAAAGCGGCGCACTGGTCACCAGCGGCCTGCTATCAGCGTTGTCACAGTCCGGCACCGTTTTGAACAACCCAGGCAACCAAGTCAACAGTTTCCGCGCCATCCTTACCGGCAGCGGGCCGATTGAATTGACAAACGTTGGCGCGCTTGGCGTGGTTTCCATGTCCAGCGCCAGTGGCAACATGACTTTGTTGAACACAGGTGCCATCACCACGTCAGGGCCGATCACAGCCAGCGGGGGCGGCGTGAACTTCACCGCCAACAGCCCGCTCACCGTCGGCTCGGGCGGGATTACCGCCACAGGCAACATCGTGCTGACGGCATCCAACCTCACCAGCGCAGGGAACATGACGCTGAATGGCAACGTGACTTCCAGCGCTGGCAGCGTGACACTCAACGCTGCAAACAACCTGACGCAGAACAGCGCGGTTGCAGGCGCGACCGGGGTCTCGGCTACCGTCGGCGTCACAGCAAGTTTTGGTGCGGGCGGTTCCGCCAGTGGCACCCCAGTGAACTACACGGCAGGTGGTGTCCCGGTGGCAGCGCCAACAGCCACACCTGCACCGACTGCGGGCCCAGCGCCCACGCCCTCGCCCAGCCCGACGCCAGCGCCGTCACCATCACCCAGCCCAACACCCGCCCCCACACCGGCACCGACCCCAGCACCCACTGCTGCGCCGACGCCAGCCCCAACCGCCGCGCCAGTGCCAGCGCCCAGCCCGACCCCGGCTCCAACCTCAGCACCCGCCTCGGCACCAGCGGCTGACCGCATCGTAGAGATTCTGCGTAACGATGTGTCGCGCGCAGAAATCGCCGAGATCATTCAACAGGTGGACAATACCGTGACCCGATTCGTAGCATTGCTTGTGAAGGAAGAATCCAAGCAAGCAGAAGACAAAGAAAAGAAGAAGGAAGACGACAAGAAGAAAGAAGTGGTCACGACCGACACCAAGTGCGGGCCGAGCTAACCAACTTCATGGCATCGGAACATAAAATGTTCCGCCAGCCCGCATGCAATATGCGTGAGCCACTATAAATTTGATAGCACATCAGGTTTGCGCCGGCAGCAGCAACTGGCGATGATCGCGCACTGCAAGGCGCACGATCTCGTTCACGCCCGGCGCTTGCGCGTCAACCAGCACCACAAATTCACGGCGCATGCGCGGGTCCCAGAATTTCTTGAGGTGCGTGGCAATGCCTTCAACCGCCTCGGTGCGGTCTGGCATGGCTTCAAAAAAATCGCCGATGCGGTTCGCCATGCGAATCAGGTTGTCAGCGTCCATCGGCTTGGCTCCATATCAGGCGTTCCGGGTGCGCGTACAGGGTAAGGTCTGCGCCCCGCGCAAAACCCGCCAGCGCAACGCCGGCACCCTTCGCCGCATCAATTGCCAAGCCGGTCACGCCCGATACCGCGGCCAGCAGCGCAACACCGGCGCAGGCCGTCTTGCCCACCATTTCATAGCTTGCGCGACTGGTGATCACCACAAAGCCGGTTTCAACTGCTTCGCCCCCTTTGCACAAGGCGCCCACCAGCTTGTCCAGCGCGTTGTGTCGGCCCACATCTTCACGCACCAGCACCAGTGTGCCGTCGGCTCGGCCAAAGCCCGCCGCGTGGGTTGCGCCGGTGGCCTGGTGCAAGGCCTGGCGGCTGCGCAAGGACTCAAGCGCCTGAACCACGGCGCGCGCCTCGAAGCGCGCCGCACTCACCAGCGGCACCGGCAACCGTACCGCCTGGGCCAGGTTTTCGGCACCGCACAGGCCGCAGCCCGTGCGCCCGGCAAGGTTTCGCCGACGCTCCTTGAGGGCAGCAAAGCGCTGCGCGGCAATCACCAGCCGCAGCGTCAGGCCCTGGGCCGACTCGACAATCTCGATGTCGCGCACTTCAGCAATGGACTGAACAACCCCTTCAGTCAACGAAAACCCCAGCGCAAAGTCTTCCAGATCAACCGGTGAAACCAGCATCACCGCATGCGAAACCCCGTTGTATTCAAGCGCCACCGGCACCTCTTCGGCCACGCAGTCGGTGGCAGAGAAGCGCTGGCCTGCCCGCAAACCGGTGGCCGCCACGCTGCGGGTGCCAGCGGGCGCAGTCAGTTGGGCGGGGGTTGGCTGCATGGCAGTCATTTGGCCGGCACCGTGCCCGCAACGCGCGGCCCGGCGTGGTGGCCCGCTTCAAGCAAGCCAAGCTGCTGCGCGTTGAAGCGTGAATAGGCCTTTTGCCAGTCCGAGGGCTGGGCCACCTTGCTCACCTGCACCGCCGTGACCTTGTACTCGGGGCAGTTGGTCGCCCAGTCTGAACTGTCGGTGGTGATGACGTTGGCCCCCGACTCCGGAAAGTGGAACGTGGTGTAAACCACGCCGGGCTGGATGCGCTCGGTCACGTCGGCGCGCAGCACGGTTTCACCCGCCCGGCTTTGAATGCCGACCCAGTCGCCATGGCGGATGCCGCGGTCTTGCGCGTCCTGGGGGTGCAGTTCAAGCAGGTCTTCGCTGTGCCACAGGTTGTTGGGCGTGCGGCGGGTCTGCGCCCCCACGTTGTACTGGCTCAAGATGCGCCCGGTGGTCAACAGCAGCGGGAACTTGCGGGTAACCTTTTCATCACTGGCCACGTATTTCGTGATGATGAAGCGACCCTTGCCGCGAACAAACTTGCCGATATGCATGATCGGTGTGCCAGCCTCTTGCGTCGCATCATTGCAAGGCCATTGCACGCTGCCCAGCTTGTCGAGCTTTTCATAGGTTACGCCGGCAAAGCTCGGCGTCAGCGCCGCAACCTCGGCCATGATCTCGCGCGGGTGGCTGTAGTGCATGGGGTAGCCCAGGGCGTTGGCCAGCAGCTGGGTCACTTCCCAATCTGCATACCCGGCCATCGGCGGCATCACCTTGCGCACCCGTGAGATGCGTCGTTCGGCATTGGTGAAGGTGCCGTCTTTTTCCAGGAACGACGAGCCCGGCAGGAACACATGGGCGTACTTGGCGGTTTCATTGAGGAAGATGTCCTGCACCACCACGCATTCCATCGCCATCATGGCCGCCGCCACATGCTGGGTGTTGGGGTCGGACTGTACGATGTCCTCGCCCTCGCAGTACAGGCCCTTGAATTCGCCCGACAGCGCCGCGTCAAACATGTTGGGAATGCGCAGACCCGGCTCGGGATTGAGCTCGATGCCCCAGGCCTGCTCAAACTGCGTGCGCACGGTGGTGTCTGAAATATGCCGGTAGCCCGGCAGCTCGTGCGGGAACGAACCCATGTCGCAGCTGCCCTGCACATTGTTCTGGCCGCGCAGCGGGTTCACGCCCACGCCTTCGCGCCCCACGTTGCCGGTGGCCATCGCCAGGTTGGCAATGCCCATCACCATGGTCGAGCCCTGGGCGTGTTCGGTCACGCCCAGGCCGTAATAAATGGCCGAGTTGCCGGGCTGTGCATACAGCCGCGCGGCACCGCGCAAAAGCGCTGCGGGCACACCGCAGACCGCGGCCACAGCCTCGGGCGAGTTCTCTGGCAGCGACACAAAACTTTGCCATTGCTGAAACGACTTGTCGTCACAACGCTGGGCAATGTAGTCGTGCGCCAGCAAGCCCTCGGTCACCACCACATGCGCCAGCGCTGTGATCACCGCCACATTGGTGCCGGGTTTGAGCTGCAAGTGATAGTCGGCCTTCACATGCGGGCCGTTCACCAGGTCAATCTGGCGCGGGTCGACCACGATCAGCTTTGCACCCTGGCGCAAGCGGCGCTTCATGCGCGAGGCAAAAACCGGGTGGGCCTCGGTGGGGTTGGCACCGATCACCATGATCACGTCGGCCTGCTCCACACTTTTGAAGGTCTGGGTGCCGGCCGATGTGCCAAAAGTCTGGCCCAGGCCATAGCCTGTGGGCGAATGACAGACGCGGGCACAGGTGTCCACGTTGTTGTTGCCAAAAGCCGCGCGCACCAGCTTTTGCACCAGGTAGGTTTCTTCGTTGGTGCAGCGGCTGGAGGTAATGCCGCCAATCGAGTCCTTGCCGTGCGTGGCCTGAATCCGGCGGAACTCACTGGCGGCGTGAGAGATGGCTTGCTCCCAGCTCACTTCACGCCAGGGGTCGGTGATCTTGGCGCGAATCATGGGCGTGGTGATGCGGTCTTTGTGGGTGGCGTAGCCCCAGGCAAAGCGCCCCTTCACGCAGGAATGCCCTTCGTTGGCCTTGCCGTCTTTCCACGGCACCATGCGCACCACCTCGTTGCCCTTCATCTCGGCCTTGAAACCACAACCGACACCGCAATAGGCGCAAGTGGTGATGGTGCTGTGCTCGGGCTGGCCCAGCCAGATCACGCTTTTTTCTTGCAGCGTGGCGGTGGGGCAGGCCTGCACACAGGCACCGCAACTCACGCACTCGCTGTCCATGAAGGGCTGGTCTTGCCCCGCCGACACGCGCGACTCAAAACCCCTTCCTTGAATAGTCAGCGCAAACGTGCCCTGGGTTTCCTCGCAGGCGCGCACGCAGCGGTTGCACACAATGCACTTGGACGGGTCGTAGCTGAAGTAGGGGTTGGACTCATCCTTGGCGTCCTTCAGGTGATTGGCACCGTCAAAGCCGTAGCGCACATTGCGAAGGCCGGTCACACCGGCCATGTCCTGCAGCTCGCAGTCGCCATTGGCGCTGCAGGTCAGGCAGTCCAGCGGGTGGTCGCTGATGTACAGCTCCATCACGCCCTTGCGCAGTTGCTGAAGCTTCGGGCTTTGGGTGTGAACCTTCATGCCGGGCTCGGCCGGCGTGGTGCAGGACGCAGGGTAGCCCTTGCGGCCTTCAATCTCCACCAGGCACAGACGGCAAGAGCCGAAGGGCTCCAGGCTGTCTGTGGCGCAGAGCTTGGGGATTTTGGTGCCGCAGTCCATGGCGGCGCGCATGATGGATGTGCCCTTGGGCACGGTGACCTGCTGGCCGTCGATCTCCAGCGTCACACTCTCGGCCGATTCACGGCGCGGTGTACCAAAGTCGCTGACGTTCTGATGTTCAAGCATGAGCGGGCTCCTGTACGAGCAAGCCAAAGTCTTCGGGGTAATGGTTCAGTGCGGACAGCACGGGGTACGGCGTCATGCCCCCCATGGCGCACAGCGAGCCATGAACCATGGTGTCGCACAGGTCGCGCAGCAGCGTGACCTGCTGCTCGCGCTGCTGGCCCGCCGTGATGCGGTCGATCACCTCCACACCGCGGGTGGACCCGATGCGGCACGGCGTGCATTTGCCGCACGACTCAATCGCGCAGAACTGCATGGCGTAGCGCGCCAGTTGGGCCATGTCGGCGGTGTCGTCGTGCACCACGATGCCGCCGTGGCCCACCACCGCACCCATGGCTGCGTAGGCTTCGTAGTCCAGCGGCAGGTCCCATTGCGGCTCAGGCACATAAGCGCCCAGCGGCCCGCCCACCTGGATGGCCTTGACCGGCCGGCCGCTGCGCGTGCCGCCGCCAAAGCCAAACACCAGCTCGCGCAGCGTGACGCCAAAGGCCTTTTCCACCAGCCCGCCGTGTTTGATGTTGCCCGCCAACTGGATGGGCAGCGTGCCATGCGAGCGGCCCACGCCATAGTTGCGGTAGAACGCCGCGCCCTGCGCCAGGATCAGCGGCACCGAGGCAAAGGTGATGACGTTGTTAATGACCGTGGGCGCGCCAAACAGGCCCTGCACGGCCGGCAGCGGCGGCTTGGCGCGCACGATGCCGCGCTTGCCCTCGATGCTCTCCAACATGGCTGTTTCTTCGCCGCACACATAAGAGCCCGCGCCCTTGCGCACCTCCAGCCGGAAGGTGCTGCCCAGCCACCCGGCGGCGGTGGCGCGCGCAATCGCCTCGGTCATGGCGGCAATGGCATGCGGGTACTCAGAGCGGATATAGATGAAACCCTGCGACGCGCCGACGGCCAGCGCGGCGATGGCCATGCCCTCGATCAGCATGAACGGGTCGCCCTCCATCGTCATGCGGTCTGAAAAGGTGCCTGAGTCGCCCTCGTCCGCGTTGCACACCACGTACTTTTGCGCCGCGGCCTGCGCGGCAACGGTCTGCCACTTGATGCCCGCTGGGAAGGCCGCGCCGCCGCGCCCGCGCAGGCCCGACTGCAGCACCTCGTCCACCACTGCAGCCCCGTCCATGGCCTGCGCCCGGCGCAGGCCAGCCCAGCCGCCATGGGCTTCGTAGTCAGCCAGCGACAGCGGATCGGTCACGCCCATGCGGGCAAAGGTCAGGCGCTCCTGCCGCGCCAGGTAGGGAATGGCATCTGTGGGGCCGTGGCACAGCGCGTGCGCGCCGCCGTTCAGCAGGCCCGCATCCAGCAGGCCGGCCACGTCGGCCACGCTGACGGGGCCGTAGGCAATGCGGCCCTGCGGCGTGGCCACCTCCACCATCGGCTCCAGCCAGAACAGGCCGCGCGAGCCGTTGCGCACGATGTCGACGGGCTGCCCGCGCTGCGCGCAGGCCGATGCGATGGCAGCGGCCACTTCGTCGGCGCCACAGGCCAGCGCCGCAGCATCGCGGGGCACGTAAACGCGCACAGTGTCAGCAGTCACGCAGCCACCCCCAGCCCCGCCGCAATCTCGCTCAGCCGCTGCGGCGTGACCCGCGCATGCAGCCTGTCGCCCACCATGATGGCCGGCGACGACGCGCACAGCCCCAGGCAGTACACCGGCTCCAGCGACACCGCACCGTCGGCCCGCGTGGCATGCACGCCGCAGCCCAGCACCTGCGCGGCGTGGGCCATCAGCGCATCGGCCTCCATGGCCTTGCACGACTCGGCCTGGCACACCTGCACCACCTGGCGGCCGGGGGGCTGCTGGCGAAAGTGCGGGTAATAGCTGATGACGCCATGCACCTCGGCACGCGACAGGTTCAGCCCCTGCGCAATATCACCCACCACCTCGGGCGGAATGCAGCCCAGAGCGTCTTGCACAGCGTGCAGGATGGGTAGCAGCGCGCCGGGCGTGGTGGCATGCTGGACCACGATGGCTTGTACCGTCGCTGTTGGGCCATGGGCGGGGTGGCTGGATGCGGGCGTAGTCAGGGCTGGCTCCTGTGAAACAGCCGCCAGTGTCCTGCCCTCAGACGGATGGGTCAAATGGGTTTGCTGTATGGGGTGATTCAGGTTTTGAATCTGTGTTCCATCCGGCACCGCACGCAAGGCTGTGGGTGGGGCCGTCGGCGCTTCACTTTGGCGCCCCTTCGCTGCGCTACGGGGTTCCCTGCGCTCCTCGGAATCGAGGGGACGCTACGGGTCGATTTGTGCGATGGGCGCTGGACGCGCCATGGCACAAATCGCTCCTACGCTTGTCCGCTGCGCGGACCGACCCTCGATTCCTGCGGTGCTCGGCGCCAAAGAGGCGCACCGCCAGCCCCACCCACAGCCTTGCAGCCGACAGGGTTGGTGCGCCACCATTGGGCGCCAGCGATGTCTTTGCTGGGGGACCACTACAAACCGTTAGCGATGACTCTTCCGGCTGCTTGCCGGCAATTCCTACCGATTGGCACCGTATGCGCAGATTCCATGTCGGCACGGGCCATTGCGAGCCCACTTCAGATGCCGGATATACGACTACACGCGTTTGCCTGAAGCCAAAACTGTCGATCAGTTTCTTGCTGTTGCGGGGGAGTCCATACATGACGTTTCAGCCCTCACGCGCAGTTTCCCACTTGAGAGGCGAGAGATTGTGAACAACATTGTTCTTCAGTGTTTCGGGGTTAAAACTTTGCCAGTGCGCTGCAGGTGTAGGGTACAGCAGGTGAGTGAAGCCGAAGCCAGGCTCAACTGGCTGATGTGCATACACCTGCTCGAAGTTGTGTGGCCTCGATTGAAGCCAATATTGCAATAGGCAAACGACTGATTCACTCAAGACAAATGCCCAATCGGTCACGTAAACCAACAAGACAATACGCGGCACCTTTGAACCTCCGTAGCGCGCTGATTTCTTCAGTGCCTTCGTGTAGATGTGTTCCGCGAAGTCGTACGGCTTGTAATGGCTCGGTGCGGCTGCGTAGGAGCCTCGCAGATTCTCGAGCGGCGCAATTTCCATGAGCTCAAGGTCCAGAACGCCCAAGCTCGAGGTGACTTGAAAGTCGAAGGCGTCTTGGTGCTGTTGCTTAAGCTCTGACAACTGCAGCCCACCAGGAATCGGACTGCCAGCGAATGAACGCGCGACGAGCAGTTCGATCTCCTCTTTCGTTTGGGGATACACCAACTGCTCGAATTCGATCCCCTGCCCAGACAGATGTACAGGTCCGTTTACTCCAACTGGCTTTCGTGTGGCCACGATACGTCTCCTTGTGAGGGCTAACGCCGCCGCTCAGCCGGCGCGGCAGACTTGTTAACTCGGTCTTGGCCTCGCGCGATCAGCATGGCGCATACCTGGAAGATCGAAAGTTCTGAATTTCGGATCGAACCATGCCTTGCCGAGTACTGATGGAGCTCTTCTTTCCTTCCACCTCTCTTACGGTTCGGTTGTATTGGTCGATCTTTCCCGGGCAGCCCTCCAAAGTGGCTTGAAGTGTCTCAAATAGGTTCTCAAGGCGGCTCTTGCATTCGAGGGCGACTTGCATGCGCGCTTCCTGCTGATCCAGAAGCTGCTTCAGTGATTGAATTTCTTCGTCGATACGTAGCTGGGCGATCAGCTTTCGCGCGAAATCCGCGATTTCTGCACGTTGTTCTGATCGAAGACAGGCAACCGAAAATGGGTCACGCGTTTGCGCAACGGCTTGGGTCGCGACAACGATCCCGATCGCAAAGGCGAAGGCGAAGGCGAAGGCGAAGGCGATTGTCGATGAGCTGAGCTGATATCGCATGGCGGCTAACGTCGGAAGTCAGAGGTCGCAGCACGCGAGTCGCTGGAATGACTTGGTATGTCGTTCATAGCGCGATCATGTCCGCGACCTGATAGCCCAGATTCGTGATCTCGAAAACTTCGCCTTTGTAGCCTCTGTCGACAACGAGATCTTTAGCCTTCAATTCCTCGAGAGCTTGCTCCCACTTCGCAACCTCACGGCGCTCGTTGGAAGGTATGAGGTTCTTCCCGTTCGTCTGAATCCCCGTGCCGCCGATGTATCTCGCGTGGATGATCGTACCTCCACGGTCCTGGCTGGCCTCCTTTAACAAGACTCTAGCTTCAGGCGAAAGGTCAGGCAATTGTGTACGCGATTCCACTATTACCTGCTCCTCACCGCCGAGGCTAGCAGTTTGAAAAAGTGGGTGCTCGTTGATCTTCAGCTGCAGCTGACGATAAAACTTATCCTTGAACTCGCTATGGCTGTCGTACGTTTCATAGAGACCACCGCTTTGACAAGATGCCTTGAACGCCTTTAGCTTTTGCACTTGGTCCATATCGACCATATCTAGGGCAACAGGTTGGCTAGAGAAATAGAGCATCGCCGGCTTCCCAGCCGAGATGTGCTCTTCGATTTCCTCGACGGTCCCACTCAGATGGCGCTCCGTAGCCGTACCAATCCTCGTCCAAAACACTCCCACGAGTAGATCGCACTTCGACAATACCTGTCGATTAATGATAGTTTGCGCCGTCGCACCCATTTCCGGCGATGAATGGGTTTCCCATCCGACGGGCAAGAGAACGATCTCCCGCGAATTGGCGTTGACTGCATTCCACTCATACACCACATCCCGAACTATCGCGCGTTCAGAGGCCACGTCACCGGGCGATGCGATCATGACGTTGAAGATAGAAGCTGAATAGCTCATCTGGCGATCTCCTGGGTGTTTCGATAACTTCTTTGCGGAAGGGCTGGTGTTGCGCTGTCGCTCGAGCTCCGTGAGTAGATCGTCCCTTAATTCACGCAAAGAGGCGCGGATACGGTTTGATATGCCAGCGTGCAACGTAGCTTTCGAAAAGTCAGCGTGAAAGTCGGCCAATTTCATTGTGCCGCCGAAACTTGCGACGCGACGAGCGAAAGCTGACTCGTACACCTCAAATCTTCTGAGATACAGATCTTCACGAAGGCCACCCTGCACCAAGCTGACCAACTCATCGACCTTCAAAGGTGTGAGCACAGTATTCGTACGCTTGACTGTACTGAGAACGAAATCCCGCGTTGACAGCAGAAATGAGTTCATCGTCTCGACTGACTTTGACGTGAACAGGTCTAGACTCTCGCGACCGCTACGAAGCTCATTCGGATGGATGACCAATAAAGCTGCTTCCAGAACGCGGCCGAGCTCATGTACGTGCGACTCGTTCACACGAGCAAGGCCCCGTTCAATCAGACCGCCCAATTCAGACATGAACGATTCCTGGCCGTGAGACATAACGAACGTTCGAGGCAATCTGGCGCCAACGGCAGGACGCCAAGCCCAAGCCACAGGAAATTTACACCGTACCTGTGGCCTGCGCTTGGTGGCCTGCCGTTGGCGCTCAGCTTGACCGAGGGGTTAGACCTCACCGGGTTGGCCTCTCTCACGTGCGTTGGTTCTTCGGTTTCCCGAGCACCTCGGTCATGTGCTGATATGTGCCAGCGATCACGTTCCCCGTGTTTACCAAAGTGTCGCGGCCGCTGTCTTCGCCAAGTCGACGCACACCAATCCTGACTTCATAAGCTTCTCCTCTTCCTGTCCCCTTCATCGCAAACTTGTAGATCATCTCTCGTTCATCGGCTAAGCGCGGTTGCAAGCCTCCGGCCTCATTGATTTTGTCGAGCAGGAGCTTGACGACATGCAGTTTGGCGGCGTCAACACCCTCGGCGGCCTTTGTCTTCTCGAAGGCGCGCGTGGCAGCAGGTGTTGCGAGAATTTCGATGTTTGTGAGACAGGTGTGCGGCTCCTTGTTTGGAACTTGCACGTAGTTCAGGATGATTGCGAATCGGCCGTTCACATCGCCCCAGTCTATTGACCAGTCGGTGTGATATGTCGCCTCCTTGATACGACCCACCGACGCGCTAGTCACCTTCGCGATGCCCTCCGTGATCAATCTGAACCCGGCATCAAAGTCGGTGCGGAAGTCTGCAAACAGCTTACCGCGTGCGAAGATAGGGACGGCGCACTCTTCCAGCATGACAGGCATTACTACTACTCGTTTCTCCTCTAGTTCTCGAAGCAAACCAGCCGAGAGCTCCTTCTTGCACCACTCAGACTCAACAGATGCCTTAGACAAGATGACAAGAAGGGCACTAGCGCCGTCGACGGCATCCTGGACCTTCTCGATGATCGAGTCACCGACTGACAACTCCCATCGGTCAAGCCAGACGTGGACATTGCTGCGGACGAGTTGCATCGCAAGGCGGTCTACGAAGTCTTTGTCTTTGTGCGAATAGCTGATGAATATGGGCATACAACGGTGCTGTGGTGGTTCTCGTGAGGCCTAAGAAATAGCGTTTATCTGCCGCAAGACCGACACTGAAGAAATCAAGATTGCCTCCTGCGACAGATAAACCGCGTTGGACTGAACCGCCCGAGGTGGCGGCGATAGGTCAGTGTAAGGTTCAGGTCTTGCCCGTGGCAATCCTCAGAGTTGAGGAGGACTGTGGCGCTCCAGTCCCAGCTGACCCAGCACAAGCACTGCCGGAGACCACCGGTAGCGCACCCACCCCGCAGGCCGCAAGGCTGTGGGTGGGGCCGTCGGCGCGCCTCTTTGGCGCCGAGCACCGCAGGAATCGAGGGTCGGTCCGCGCCAGCGGACAAGCGCAGGAGCGATTTGTGCCATGGCGCGTCCAGCGCCCATTGCACAAATCGACCCGTAGCGTCCCCTCGATTCCGAGGAGCGCAGGGTACCCCGTAGCTTAAGCGAAGGGGCGCCAAAGTGAAGCGCCGCCGGCCCCACCCACAGCCTTGCGTGCGATGCTGCCCAACCAAACGATGCAAGGCTATCCCCGCAACACCCCACTATGCCGCGCCGCATGCCGCAGCCAAGCCGCATCCCGCGCCAACGCCAAAGCCGCCTCCACCGTGTGCGAGTGCCGCGCCGCGCGCACCAGCATGAACCCCACCGGCGTTTGCAGCTCGGGCGCCACCAGCGCCAGCGCCTGCAGCTCGCGCCAGGCCATCACCGCCCCCAGCACCGCGCCGGGCACCACGCTGCACACCTGGCCCTCCAGCACGGCCAGCGCCAGCGTGAGGATGGAGTTGGTCTCCATCGCCGGGGTCACTGCTACGCCTGCGGTGGCAAAGGCGCCGTCCACGATGGTGCGGTTATGCATCTCGGGCGTCAGCAGGCACAGCGGCTCTTTTGCTGCGTCGGCCCAGGTGAGGGTGCCGCCCAATACGAGCCCCGCTGCTGCGGGCTGCGGCGCACGCCGCACCAGCCAGTAACGCTCGTCGTACTGCGGCACCAGATCCAGCTTTGCGCCGCTGGTGCCCATGCGGTCGGTGTAGCCCAGGCCCAGGTCCAGCGTCAGTTCTTCCAGCCCGGCCTCAATCTCGGGCGAGCTCATGGAGCGCACCGTGGGCGCAATGCCCGGGTGCAGCGCCTGCAGCTGCGCCGCAAAGCGCGCCGCCACCGGCACGGCCGCCGGCACCACGCCTATCACCAGCCGCCCTGCCGGCCGCCCGGCCACGCTGGCCAGGTCTTGCTGCAGCAGCTCGCGCTCGTGCAGCATCAGGCGGGCAGACTGCAGCACGCGCTCGCCCTCGGGCGTAAAGCCTGCAAAGGTGCGCCCGCGCTTGACGATCACCGCGCCAAATTCACCCTCCAGTGCGCGCAGCGCGTTGGACAGCGCGGGCTGGGTGATGTGGCAGGCCTGCGCCGCGCGGCCAAAGTGCTTGTGCTCGTGCAGGGCAACCAGGTAGCGCAGCGAGGCCAGCAGGTTCATCGCGGCGCACCCGCTGCTCAGGTGGTCTTTGAAATCGTGATGGTCGGGAACTTGGAAGAAAAGTCTTTGGCCTTTTCTGCCACCTTCACTGCCACCTTGAGCGCAATGGCCTGATACAGCTTGGCAGCCTCGCTCTGGGGCTCGGCGGCTACCGTGGGGGTGCCGCTGTCGGCATGCAGGCGGATGCTCATGGCCAGCGGCAATGCGCCCAGGTACTCCATGCCGTACTGCTCGGCCATTTTCTTGCCGCCGTCCACACCAAAAATATGCTCCAGATGGCCGCAGGCGCTGCACACATGCACCGCCATGTTTTCCACAATGCCCAGAATCGGCACGCCCACTTTCTCAAACATCTTGATGCCCTTTTTGGCGTCGATCAGCGCAATATCTTGCGGCGTGGTCACGATCACGGCACCGGTCAACGGCACCTTCTGCGCCAGCGTGAGCTGAATGTCGCCGGTGCCGGGCGGCATGTCCACAATCAGGTAGTCCAGCTCTTTCCAGTTGGTCTGGGTAATCAGTTGCTCCAGCGCCTGGCTGGCCATGGGGCCGCGCCAGACCATGGCCTGGTCGTCACTGACCAGGAAGCCGATCGAATTGATTTGCAGGCCGTGCTTGAACTTCGGCTCCATCAGCTTGCCGTCCAGCGTGTCGGGCTTGCCGCTGGTGCCGGTCATGGTGGGCTGGCTGGGGCCGTAAATGTCGGCGTCCAGCAGGCCCACCTTCGCGCCCTCAGCCGCCAGTGCCAACGCCAAATTCACAGCCGTGGTGCTCTTGCCCACGCCGCCCTTGCCCGAGGCCACGGCAATCACGTTCTTCACTCCGGGCATCAGGTTCACGCCGCGCTGGGCCGCGTGGGCCACCACCTTGCTGGAGATCGTGGCCGACACGTTGTCTACCCCGGGCACGGTTTTGGCCGCCGCAATCAGCGCCGAGCGCATGGCGGCAAACTGGCTTTTGGCCGGGTAGCCCAGTTCCACCTCAAACGAAACCTCGCCGCCTTGCACCTGAAGGTTCTTCAGGGCCTTGGTGGAAACAAAGTCCTTGCCGGTGTTCGGGTCGAGCACGGTTTGCAGGGCCTGCAGCAGTTGTTCTTGGGTAGGCATGGGTGTTGTCTTGCGAAAGAGGACGGTCAGTTTAGCGAGAACTCCTAAAATGAGGGGTTTCCCCAAGTAGAACCCCTCCCCCATGCAAGCCCAGCGCAAGCTCTTTGTCACCACCGCCCTGCCGTATGCCAACGGCAATTTCCACATCGGCCACATCATGGAATACATCCAGGCCGACATCTGGGTGCGGTTCCAGCGCATGCAGGGCCACGCGGTGCACTTTGTCTGCGCCGACGACGCCCATGGCGCGCCGATCATGATTGCCGCCGAAAAGGCCGGCAAGACACCGCAGCAGTTTGTGGCCGACATTGCCGCAGGCCGCAAACCGTACCTGGACGGCTTTCACATCGGCTTTGACAACTGGCACAGCACCGACGCGCCCGAGAACCACGCGCTGGCCCAGCAGATTTACCGCGACCTGAAAGCCAACGGCCTTATTTCAAGCAAGACGATCGAGCAGTTCTTTGACCCGGCGAAGAACATGTTTCTGCCCGACCGCTTCATCAAGGGCGAATGCCCCAACTGCCACGCCAAAGACCAGTACGGCGACAACTGCGAGGTGTGCAGCAAGGTCTACAGCCCCACCGACCTGATCAACCCGTACTCGGCGCTCTCCGGTGTGACGCCGGTGCTGAAAAGCTCGGAGCATTTTTTCTTCAAGCTGTCTGACCCGCGCTGCCTGGCCTTTCTGAACCAATGGACCACCAGCGGCGCGGTGCAGCCCGAGGTGCTGAACAAAATCAGCGAATGGCTCAAGCCCGACGAAAACGGCAAAACTGCCATGGGTGACTGGGACATCAGCCGCGACGCGCCCTACTTCGGCATTGAAATCCCCGACGCACCTGGCAAGTACTTTTATGTGTGGCTGGACGCGCCGGTGGGCTACCTGGCCTCACTGCAAAACTACCTGGGCAAGATTGGGGTGGACTATGAAGCGTTCATTGCCGACCCGGCGGTAGAGCAGTACCACTTCATTGGCAAAGACATCATTACCTTTCACACCCTGTTCTGGCCGGCCATGCTGCACTTCAGCGGCCGCAAGGTGCCCAACAAGGTGTTTGTGCACGGTTTCCTCACGGTGAACAACGGCGAGAAGATGAGCAAGAGCCGCGGCACCGGGCTGGACCCGCTGAAGTACCTGAGCCTGGGCATGAACCCCGAATGGCTGCGCTACTACCTGGCCGCCAAGCTCAATGGCCGCAATGAAGACATCGACTTCAACGCCGACGACTTCATGGCGCGGGTCAACAGCGATTTGATTGGCAAGTACGTGAACATTGCCAGCCGGGCAGTGAAGTTTGTGCCGGGCGGCACGCTGACCCCAACCTCCCCCAACGCCAAGGCCGATGCCTTGGCCGTTCAGGTCCAGGCGCTCTACGAGTCCCGCGACTACGCGCGGGCGCTGCGCGACATCATGGCCTTTGCCGACGACGTCAACCTGCGCTTTGATAGCGCCGCTCCGTGGAAGTTGGTAAAGGACGGGAAAGCCGGCGAAGCCGCCGATGTTGGTTCGGAATGCCTTGAAGCCTTCAAGGTCATGACCGCCTGCCTCAAGCCCGTGCTGCCCGAACTGGCCGCCGAGGCCGAGAAGTTCCTCAACTGCGCGCCGCTCACCTGGGCCAACGCCGCCACGCCGCTGGGTGCCGGCCACCAGGTCGGCAGCTACAAACACCTGATGCAACGTGTCGACGAAAAGCAGCTTGATGCATTGTTTGAGCCGCCAGCCCCCGCAGATACTGCGCCACCCGCTACAAAAACTGTAGCGCCAGGTGGCGAAGACATCGCCCCCACCATCAGCATTGACGACTTCAGCAAGATCGACCTGCGCATCGCGCAGATCGTCAATTGCGAGCCTGTCGAGGGCTCCACCAAGCTGCTGCGCCTGACGCTGGACGTGGGCGAAGGCAAGCACCGCAACGTGTTCAGCGGCATTGCCAGCGCCTACAAGCCTGAAGACCTGGTGGGCAAGCTCACCGTGATGGTGGCCAACCTGGCGCCGCGCAAGATGAAGTTTGGCGTGAGCGAGGGCATGGTGCTGGCCGCCAGCCATGGCGACGAAAAAGCCAACCCCGGCATCTACGTGCTCAACCCCTGGCCCGGCGCGCTGCCCGGCATGCGGGTGCGCTGAACCCGGTGGGTGGGCAGGAGTAAGCTTGGCCCCACCCATGAGTGTTCCCGGCCTTGCGCGGCTGCAGCTAGCGCGCTTTCACCCCCGCCTGATCGACGCCCTGCAAGGCTACGACCGCAACCGGCTGGGTGCCGACCTGGGCGCGGGCATCACCGTCGGCATCGTTGCACTACCCTTGGCCATGGCCTTTGCCATCGCCTCGGGTCTGAAGCCCGAAGCCGGCCTGTGGACGGCCATCATCGCGGGCTTTCTGATCTCGCTGCTGGGCGGCTCCAGCGTGCAGATTGGCGGGCCGGCCGGGGCTTTTATCGTCATCGTCTATGGCATTGTCGAGCGCTACGGGCTGGCCAACCTGCTGATATCCACCGCCTGCGCAGGCCTGCTGCTGTTTGCCATGGGCCTGCTGAAGCTGGGGCGGCTGGTGCGCTATGTGCCGGTAAGCATCGTGATTGGCTTCACCAACGGCATTGCGGTGCTGATTGCGGTGTCGCAGCTCAAGGACTGGCTGGGCCTGTCGGTGGCCAAGATGCCGGCCGATTTTTTCACCCAGCTGAAGGTGATGGCGCTGGCGCTGGGCAGCTTCAACCCCTACGCCTTTGGACTGGGCGCGCTGTGCGTGCTGGGCCTGGTGCTGTGGCCACGGCTGTGGGCCGAGCGCTCGGCCCTGCGCCAGGCGATCGACCAGGCCACGGCACTGCCGGGCATGACGCGCGCCACCCAGGTCACGTCGCGCCTGCCGGGGCCCATCGTCGCGCTGGTCACCCTCAGTGCGCTGGCCTGGTTTTTCCATTTGCCGGTGGAGACCATCGGCAGCCGCTTCGGCGGCATTCCGCAAGGCCTGCCGGTGTTTGCGCTGCCAGATTTTTCGTGGGAAACCGTCAAGTTGCTGCTCACGCCCACGCTCACCATCGCGCTGCTGGGGGCCATTGAGTCGCTGCTGTGCGCGCGGGTGGCCGACCAGCTCAGCAGCCAGCCACGCCATGACCCCAACCAGGAGCTGATGGCCCAGGGTGTGGCCAACTTCATCACCCCGTTCTTTGGCGGCATGCCCGCCACCGGCACCATTGCCCGCACGGTGACCAATGTGCGCTCTGGCGGGACAACGCCGGTGGCCGGCATGGTGCATGCGCTCACGGTGGCAGCGGTGGTGATGCTGGCCGCGCCGCTGGCGCTGCATGTGCCGCTGGCGGTGCTGGCCGGCATCTTGCTGTTTGTGGCCTGGAACATGGGCGAGTGGCACGAGTTTGCGCGGCTCAAACACTACAGCAGCCACTACCGGGTGTTGATGCTGGGCACGTTTTTTCTGACCGTGGTGTTTGACCTGACGGTGGCGCTGCAGGTGGGGCTGGTGCTGGCCTGTGCGCTGTTCATCCGGCGCATGAGCGCACTGTTCAGCGTCGAGCGCATCCCCGGTGAAGGCGCGGTGCTGCACTACAAGCTGTATGGCGCCTTGTTCTTTGGTGCCGTCGCCAAGATTGACGAAGTGGTGCAGGCCGTGGAAAGCGGCCCGCACGAGCCGGTGGTGGTGCTGGACGCCTTGCAGCTGGTGCACCTGGACACCTCGGGCCTGGACACCTTGCGCCAACTGCACAAGGCCATCTTGTTGCGCGGCGGCACGCTGCACCTGGAAAACCTGCAACCCCAGCCCGCAGACTTGATGCAGCGCACCGGGTTTGCGGCCGAGCTGGTGGCCAACCAGCCTTCACCCGAGGTGGCCGGGTAAAATTCACCCCGAGAGGTTCCCCATGTCCATTGCCAATTTTTTCCGCCGCCCGCATTACGCGTCTGAGGCCACCCAGTTCATTGACCAGCTAAAGGCCGCGCAGCCCGGGCTGGAAGCCCGCCAGCGGGCCGGCCGGGCCCTGTTGTGGGACAAAAATGTGGACCGCGCCGCCTGGAGCGAGTACCGCGAAGCCGAAGTCGCGCAAAAGCCCTACGTCTACCAGACTGACGTCAAATAAGGCAATAAACGGCTGCAGCCCGCATATGTACTGCGTGAGCCGCTATTAAAACAATAGCAATTGCATGACCCACGCGACATCCCCCAGCACCCTGCCCGAGGCGGTGGTCAGCCCACTGCCCGGGATGCCGGAAGTGGTTGACCAGGTGGCGCTGGCGCGGCTCTATGGCGAACCCTTGTTCGCCATGCCGACCGACCTGTACATCCCGCCCGACGCGCTGGAGGTGTTCCTGGAGGCCTTTGAAGGCCCGCTTGACCTGCTGCTGTACCTGATCCGCAAGCAGAACTTCAATATTCTGGACATCCCGATGGCGGGCGTCACCCGCCAGTACCTGGTGTACGTGGATGAAATCCGCACCCGCAACCTCGAACTGGCGGCTGAATACCTGCTGATGGCGGCGATGCTGATCGAGATCAAGTCGCGCATGCTGCTGCCACCCAAGAAGGCGGCCGAGGGCCAGGAGCCCGAAGACCCGCGCGCCGAGCTGGTGCGCCGCCTGCTCGAATACGAACAAATCAAGCTGGCGGCCGCGCGCCTGAACGCGGTGCCGCAGATCGGGCGCGATGTGCTGCGCGCGCAGATCTATATCGAGCAGTCGATCCAGCCGCGCTTTCCAGACGTGAATGTGGCTGACCTGCAAGAGGCGTGGCGCGACATCATCAAGCGTGCCAGGCTGGTGCAGCACCACAAGATCACCCGCGAAGAGCTTTCGGTGCGCGAGCACATGAGCATCGTGCTGCGCAAACTGCAAGGCCGCAAGTTTGTCGAGTTTGAAGACCTGTTTGATGTCAACCGCGGCGTGCCGGTGCTGATCGTCACCTTCATTGCCACGCTTGAGCTGGCCAAGGAAACCCTGATCGAGATAACCCAGGCCGAGGCCTTCGCCCCGATCTATGTACGCCTGGCGTATTCGCCGGCCTGAACCACTGCGCCACCCACGTGAACCCCACTTCTTTTGACTTTGACGTGCTGATCGTCGGCAGCGGCCTGGCCGGCCTGTCGGCGGCGCTGCACCTGGCCCCCACCCACCGCGTGGCGGTGCTGACCAAACGCGCCATGAGCGACGGCTCCAGCGGTTGGGCCCAGGGCGGCATTGCCGCAGTGCTGGCCGAGGGCGACAGCTTTGACGCGCATGTGGACGACACCCTGGTGGCCGGTGCCGGTCTGTCCGACCCGGCGGCCACACGCTTTGTGGTGGAACATGCCCCCGAAAGCATCGACTGGCTGCGCCAACTGGGCGTGCCGTTCTCGCAGGAAGACGGGCACCTGCACCTGACCCGCGAAGGCGGCCACAGCGCGCGGCGCATTGTGCACGTCACCGACGCCACGGGCGCAGCCGTGCAGAAAACGCTGATTGAGCATGTGCGGCGCACACCCAACATCACGCTGTTCGAGCACCACACCCTGGTGGACCTGATCACCGGCAAGAAGCGTGGCCTGCCGGTGGACCGCTGCCTGGGCCTTTATGCGCTGGACGAAGAAACCGACCAGGTGGTGACCTTCCGCGCGCCGCAAACCATCCTGGCCACCGGTGGTGCGGGCAAGGTGTACCTGTACACCACCAACCCCGACACCGCCACCGGCGACGGCATTGCCGCCGCCTGGCGCGCGGGCTGCCGGGTGACCAACATGGAGTTCATCCAGTTCCACCCGACCTGCCTGTACCACCCGCATGCCAAGAGCTTCTTGATCAGCGAAGCGGTGCGCGGTGAAGGCGGCCAGCTCAAGTTGCCAGAGTCCGCGGGGGGCACCCGCTTCATGCCGCAGCACGACATTCGTGCCGAGCTGGCACCACGCGACATCGTGGCCCGCGCGATTGACTTTGAAATGAAGAAGCACGGCGTTGACTGCGTGCACCTGGACATCTCGCACCAGCCACTGGCCTTTATTCAGGAGCACTTTCCAAACATCTACGCGCGCTGCCTGACCTTTGGCATCGACATCTCCAAACAACCCATTCCGGTGGTGCCGGCTGCGCACTACACCTGCGGCGGCATCCACACCGACCTGCATGGCCGCACCGACCTGGTGGGCCTGCACGCCATTGGCGAAACCGCCTACACCGGGCTGCATGGGGCCAACCGGCTGGCCAGCAACTCGCTGGTGGAATGCATGGTGTTTGCGCGGGCCGCGGCGCTGGACATTGCCGCCTCGCCACTGGAAGCCCCGCCCGCTTTGCCGGCCTGGGACGACAGCCGTGTGACCGATGCCGACGAGGCCGTGGTGATTGCGCACAACTGGGACGAGCTGCGCCGCTTCATGTGGGACTACGTCGGCATTGTGCGCACCAACAAGCGGCTGGAACGCGCCTCGCACCGCATCGCGCTGCTGCAAGGCGAGATTCAGGAGTTTTATGCGCACTTTCATGTGACGCGTGATTTGCTGGAGCTGCGCAATCTGGTTCAGGTGGCCGAGCTGATCGTGCGCTCAGCCCAGTCGCGGCATGAAAGCCGCGGCCTGCACTACAGTCTGGACTTTCCGCAACTCGCGGCCAGCACCGGCCCCACCATCCTCACCCCGCCCGGGCGCTGAGGCTGCAGGGTCAGGTGGGCGCGGCCGCCCTGACCATGCACATTCTTCTGGTTGACGACCATCCGCTGTTCTGCGTGGGCTTCGCCCATGCGCTGCAGGCCGCGCGCCCCGGCCTGTCGGTTGAAATGGCCCCCACCCTGCAGCAGGGGCTGGACCGCGCCGCCGAGCACGGCCGGATCGACATCACGCTTATCGACTACCGGCTGGGCGAGCGCAACGGCATCGAAGGCCTGCGCCAGTTCGCGGTGCAGCACCCGCTGGTGGCAAGGCTGCTGATCTCGGGCGACGAAGATCCGGCACTGGCCGCCTCGGCCCGCGCCGCCGGCGCCAGCGGCTTCCTGGGCAAGTCGCTGGGGGTGGAGGACATCCTGGCGCGGCTGGATACCGTGGCCCAGGGCGGCCTGGCGTTCGACCTTCCGCTCCCCAATGCCAACCCGGGCGGGCCCACGGCCCGCCAGATGGAGGTGCTGTCACTGGTAGCGCAGGGTCAGCCCAACAAGCGCATTGCCAACGAACTGGGCATTGCCGAACGCACCGTCAAGCTCCACATCACGGCGCTGCTGGACAGCCTGGGTGCGCGCAACCGCACCCATCTGCTGGTGGTGGCGCGCGAACGCGGGATGCTGTAGTTGGCCACCGCCGCCGTGCTCGGCCCGCTGCTGCGCGAACCGGTGGACGCGCAGCGCATTGACCTGCTCTACCGCGGCACACCGGTGTCGGCCTTTGTGGGTTTTGTGGAAGCCTTCATCATCAGCGGCCTGTTCTGGAACGCGGCGCCGCAATTGCCCATTGCGCTGTGGCTGGTGGCCTTTCTGGCGGTGCGGCTGGGGCGCGTGGTGCTGGCCCGGGCTTACCAGCGGGCCCAGCCGGTGGCAGCGGCGGACCTGCCGCGCTGGTCGCGCTGGCTGCTGGTCAGCGCGGGCGTGCAGTCGCTGGCCTGGGGCCTGGGCAGCTTTGTGCTGCTGGCGCCCGACGACCTGGTGGCGGAATGGGCGCTGCACATCGGCCTGGCCGCCGTGGTGCATGGCAGCGTGGGGCGGCTGGCCCACCACGGCCCGGTCTTCCTGGCCTATGTGGCGGGCGTGTTCGTGCCGCTGTTCGTGCGCGACCTCTGGGTCGGCCTGCCGTCGCACCTGCTGCTGGCCGGGCTGACGCTGGCGCTGGGTACCTATGTGCTGCGCAGCGGCGTGCAGCAGGCCCACGCCATTGCCGAAGCGGCGCGCCAGCGCCAGCGCAACGACGAACTCATCCAGGCCCTGCAGCGCGAAAACGAGACGCGTCAGCAGGCCCAGCAGCAGGCCGAGGCCGCCTACGCGTCCAAGGCGCGCTTCCTGGCCGCCATCAGCCACGACCTGCGTCAGCCGCTCAACGCGCTGGCACTGCTGGCCCACACCCTGCACCGCCATGGCCAGCAGGCCGACGTGCCCACGCTGGCCGCGCGCATCGTGGACTGCACCGACAACATGGGCAGTCTGGTCGACGACCTGCTGGAGCTGTCGCAGCTGGAGGCCCACGCGGTGGAGCCGCGTATCGAGACCTTTGCACTGCAGCCGCTGCTGCGCGAACTGCTGGGCACCCACGGCCCGCTGGCCACCGCCCGCGGGCTGCAACTGGACGCCGACCCCACCGACGCACTGGTCCACACCGACCGCAAGCTGCTCGGCCGGGTGCTGGCCAACCTGGTGTCCAACGCCATCCGCTACACCGACCAGGGCCGCGTGCAGCTGCGCGTGCAGGACGCGGCTGACGGCGTGCTGCTGGCGGTCCACGACACCGGCCGCGGCATCGAAGCGGCCCACCTGCCGTACATCTTTGACGAGTTCTACCAGGCCGGCAACCCGCAGCGCGACCGGCGCCAGGGGCTGGGCCTGGGCCTGGCCACGGCGCGCCACCTTAGTGAACTGCTGGGACTGGGCATTGCCGTGCAGTCGCAGCCCGGTGAAGGCAGTGTGTTCAGCCTGCGGCTGGCGCGGGGCACGACGCTGCCAGCGGCGCCAATGCCGGCGGCGGCCCCCGGCAGCGCCATGCCGGCGGGCCGGCGCGTGCTGGTGATCGAGGACGACCCTGACTCACGCGACGCGCTGCAAGGCCTGCTGTCGGCCTGGGGCTGGCAGAGCCAGGGCACTGCAGGCCTGCCGCAGGCGCTGGAGGCGCTGGCCGCCGGCTTCCAGCCTGACGCCGTGATCGCCGACCTGCGCCTGAGCGGTGCCGTGAGCGGCGTCGAAGCCATCGAACAGATCCGCGCTGCCACCCACTGCAAACTGCCGGCGCTGATCGTCACCGGCGACCTGACCGGTGAGTTGGTCCGGCGGGCCGCCGCGGCAGGCCTGCCCGTGCTGCCCAAGCCCATCGTGCCCATGCGGCTGCGGGCCTTCCTGAATGGCCGGGTGCTGGCCGACGGCACCGCCCCGGACTGACCCCACATGCCCCTAGGTGCTATTGGCACCGATGGCTGCTGGTCTTAGGCTCACGCCCTGATCCAACAGCCCCCGGGGAGAGTGTTTCGATGAATGCGCAGGTACTACAGGTCACAACATGGGTTGTGGTCGCCCTCACCGTGCTGATCACGGTGTTATCGCTCCAGGTGTCGAGGCTCCGGCTGCGGCACCGCGTCACCTGGGGAGACGGCGGCCACAAGGACCTTTCCGTTGCCATTCGTACGCATGGCAACACGCTCGAACAATCGCTACTGTTCCTCACCATGCTGCTGTGTCACGCGCTGCTGCCGGCCGCGAGCGCAGGTGCAGTGGCAGTCACCGGGGGCATGTTCGTCGCGGCAAGGCTGCTGTACTGGCTGGCGGTGCAGGCGCGTCGCCTGCCCTTGCGGCAGATCGCCCACCTGACCAGCGTGGGCTGCCAGCTGGCGCTGACGCTCATCGTCGCGCGACTCGCATGGCCGGCCTGACGCCCGTGCTCTGGGCCTGGCTGCAGCGCGGCGAATTCTTCGACGTGCGGGGTCAGCGGCTGTTTGTGATCCGCGAGGGGCGTGGCCCGGTGCTGATGCTGCTGCACGGCTACCCCACCAGCTCGTGGGACTGGCACCGCATCTGGGCTCCGCTGACAGCCCACTTCACGCTGGTGGCGCCGGACCTGCTGGGCATGGGCTTTTCCGCCAAGCCGGCGCACCACCGATACAGCCTGAAAGCGCAGGCCGACCTGGTGGACGCGCTGGCGCAGCGGCTGGGCATTGACCACATGCATGTGGTGGCACATGACCTGGGCGTGACGGTCGCGCAGGAACTGCTGGCCCGGCGGCAGGCCGACGGCAGCCTGCCGCGCATTGACTCGCTGGTGCTGCTCAATGGCGGCGTCTGCCCCGAGGCCTACGAGCCGCGCCCCATCCAGCGCCTGCTGATCTCGCCGCTGGGCCGCTGGCTCGGGCCACGCATACCGCAACGCTCGTTCGAGCGCGCCATCGCCAGCCTGTTCGCGCCCCATTCGCCGCCGCCCCAGGACCTGCTGGACAACTTCTGGGCGCTGGTCAGCCATGGCCACGGCCGTCGCGTCACGCACCAGGTCGGCAAACTCTGGCATGAACGGTTGGCGCTGCGCGACCGGCTGGTCGCGCAACTGGTGGAAGGCGCCGTGCCGGTGCGGCTGATCAATGGCGCGCTCGACCCGAACTCCGGGGCCCACATGGCCCGGCGCTACCGCGAAGTGGTACCCGACGCCGACATCGTGAGCCTGCCGCAGGTCGGCCACTGGCCGCAGCTGGAGGCACCGGAGGCCGTGGTGCGTGCCATGCTGGCGTTTGCGCCGCTGCAGCGCGTAGCGTCTCAGGCGGCGCCGATGTTCGGCACCAGCGTGCCCGCCGGCTGACCGGCTTTCAGCGCAGCGGTGAAGGCCAGCATGCGGTCAATCGGCACCCGGGCACGCAGACCCAACGCCGGCTCAACCTGAATTTCATTGGCACCGGTTTCCAAAACCTGGGCCAGCCCGGCCAGGCCGTTCATGGCCATCCAGGGACAATGCGCGCAGCTCTTGCAGGTGGCGCTGTTGCCCGCGGTGGGGGCCTCGTAAAACACCTTGCCGGGGTTCAGCGTGCGCAGCTTGTGCATCATGCCGTTGTCGGTGGCGACAATGAACTCCCGGGCATCCATCTCGCGCGCCGCCCTCAGGATGGCCGAGGTCGAGCCCACCGCATGGGCCAGTGCCACCACGTCGGCCGGGCTCTCGGGGTGCACCAGCACTTTGGCGCGCGGGTGTTCCTTCATTAGCGCTTCCAGCTCAAAGGCCTTGAACTCGTCATGCACGATGCATGAGCCGTTCCAGAACACCATATCGGCACCGGTCTCGCGCTGGATGTAGCCGCCCAGGTGCCGGTCAGGGGCCCACAGAATTTTGTGGCCCTTGTCTTTCAGCGCACGCACGATGTCCAGCGCACAGCTGGACGTCACCAGCCAGTCCGAGCGGGCTTTCACCGCGGCGCTGGTGTTGGCATACACCACCACGGTGCGGTCAGGGTACTGGGCGCAAAAGGCGTTGAACTCGTCGATCGGGCAGCCCAGGTCGAGCGAGCAATTGGCGTCCAGGTCGGGCATCAGCACCCGCTTTTCGGGGCTGAGGATCTTGGCCGTCTCGCCCATGAACTTCACGCCCGAGACCACCAGCGTCTGCGCCGCATGGTCGCGGCCAAAGCGCGCCATCTCCAGGCTGTCGCTGACGATGCCGCCGGTTTCTTCGGCCAGGTCCTGCAAGTCGGGGTGCACGTAATAGTGCGAGACCATCACCGCGTTCTTTTCCTTCAGCAGGCGGCGGATTTTTTCTTTCAGCGCGGCCCGTTGCTTCGGGCCCGGCTCCACCGGAATGCGGGCCCAGGCATGTTTGGTTTCGCAGACCGTGGCACCGATGGTTTCAGGCTGCTCGTACTCAACGTCAATCAGATTGCTCATCACAACTCCTGCAAACGCATGGAAAAGTCGGTGGCCTTGACGTCCTTGGTCAGGGTGCCGATGGAGATGCGGTCGACACCCGTGTCGGCCAGCGCGCGGATGCCGTCCAGCGTCACGCCGCCCGAGATTTCCAGAATGGCGCGCCCGGCATTGATGCGCACCGCCTCGTGCAACACCGGCAAGGGCATGTTGTCCAGCAACACCATGCGGGCACCGGCACCCAGGGCTTCTTCGAGCTGGGCCAGCGTTTCAACCTCGATTTCAACAAACCGGGCCTGCGCGGCAACCTTGGCCGCCGCCGCCAGCACCGGCGTGACGCCGCCTGCGGCCGCAATATGGTTTTCCTTGATCAGCACCGCGTCATACAGCCCCAGGCGGTGGTTGGTGCCGCCCCCGGTTTTGACCGCATATTTCTGCGCCAGCCGAAGGCCGGGCAGGGTTTTGCGGGTGTCCACAATCTGCGCCCGCGTGCCCTTGACGGCCTCCACATAGACGGCAGTCTTGGTGGCTACAGCGCTGAGCAACTGCAGGAAGTTCAGGGCGGTGCGTTCGGCGCTCAGCAGTGCGCGCGCCGGGCCGTGCACTTCCAGCACCACCTGGTCGCTCTGGCTGCGCTGGCCCTCGGCCACATGCCAGGTGATCTGCGCCTGCGGCGCGAGCTGACGAATCGCCGCCTCGGCCCAGGGGGCACCACAAATGACGGCGGCTTCGCGCGCCAGCACCCGGGCATGGGCGCGCCGCCCCGGGGCCACCAGCGCGGCGGTCAGGTCACCTGCGCCCAGGTCTTCGTCCAGCGCACGTGCCGCGTCAGAAGCGGCCAGCGCTGCCACCGCTTCGCTGGAAAAATCAAACAAGGTTGTCATGCCCGCAAGCATAGCGACTCAGGCTGCCGGGGCGCGGCGCAGGCGTATTCAACCACCCTCGGCGGTTGGGTCCCGTCCCATCAATGCGGCCACGGCCTGGCGCGGTTGCATCTGGCCGGTCAGCAGCGCCACCACCGCCTGCGCGATCGGCATCTCCACACCCAGGTGCTGGGCGCGCCGCACCACGGCATGGGCGCAGTAAACGCCTTCGGCCACATGGCCCAGTGAATCAACTGCCTGCTGCAAGGTTTGGCCCTGCGCCAGCAACAGCCCGACCTTGCGGTTGCGGCTCAGGTCGCCGGTGGCCGTCAGCACCAGATCGCCCAGCCCCGACAGGCCCATGAAGGTGTCGGCACGGGCCCCCAGCGCCAGGCCCAGGCGGGTCATTTCGGCCAGCCCGCGGGTGATCAGGGCGGCGCGGGCGTTCAGCCCCAGGCCCAGCCCGTCGCACAGGCCGGTGGCAATCGCCAGCACATTCTTGACCGCCCCGCCCACTTCCACGCCAGCCAGGTCGTCGTTGGCATACACACGCAGTGCCGGGCCATGAAAAGCCGCCACCAGCAGCTCGCGCACCTCGGCGTGCTCGCTGGCGGCCACCAGCGCGGTCGGCTGGCCGCGTGCCACCTCTTGCGCAAAGCTCGGGCCGCTCAGGGCTGCAGCGCGCAAACCTGGAGCCACCTCGGCACACACCTCGTGGCCCAGCAAGCCCAGGCCGTCGCCGCTCGCGGCCTCAAAACCCTTGCACAGCCAGGCGACCGGCGCGCTGGCATGGTGTAACGCGCTGAGCGTGGCGCGCAGCCCGGCCATGGGCGTCGCAATGATGGCCAGGTCATGGGCGGCGCTGAGTGCGGCAAGGCTCAAACCCGGCCCGCCCAGCACCGCCAGGGCGGTTGGCAGCGCAATGCCCGGCAGGTAGCGGGTGTTCTGGCGCTGGCTGGCCAGGGCAGCGGCCTGCTGCGCGTCGCGTGCCCACAGCGTCACGGCATGCCGCCCGGCGGCATTGATGGCCAGCGCCGTGCCCCAGGCACCCGCACCAATTACTATGATTTTCATAGTGGCTCGCGCAGTGTGGATGCGGGCTACAGGCCGATTTGGCCAGATTCCTACTGCGTCACGATGCGCGGCGCGTCTTCTTGCGCCTGCGCCTGCTGCTGCTCGTACATGGCCTGAAAGTTGATTTCAGTCAGGTGCACCGGCGGGAAACCGGCACGGGTGATGATGTCGGCCACATTGCCGCGCAGGTACGGGTAGACGATTTGCGGGCAGGCAATGCCCATGATCGGGCCCATCTGCTCGGGCGGCAGGTTGCGAATCTCGAAGATGCCGGCCTGCTTGGCTTCCACCAAAAACACGGTTTTGTCCTTCAGCTTGGTCTGCACGGTGGCGGTCACGCAGACCTCAAAAATGCCCTCTGCCACCGGTGTGGCCTCGACACCCAGCTGGATGTCCACGGCGGGCTGCTCTTGCTCCAGCAGAATTTGCGGGGAATTGGGTTGCTCCAGCGAGGCCTCTTTGAGGTAAACGCGCTGGATCTGGAACACGGGGTCTTGCTGGTCAGCCATGAGAGTCTTTCTGGTCAAAAGAAGGCCCGCCTGGAGTGCTTGCCAAGCGGGCCGGTATCGGTATGGGGAGATTATCGGTTCAAAAGTGGCATCAGCTCGCCACGGCTGTCCAGCGCCATCAGGTCGTCACAGCCGCCCACATGGGTGCTGCCAATGAAAATCTGCGGCACCGTGCGCCGACCGGTGATTTCCATCATCTTCATGCGCTCCTCGGGCAGTTCGTCCACCCGGATCTCTTCGATCCGGGCAACGCCACGGGCACTCAGGACTTGTTTGGCGCGAATGCAAAAAGGGCATGCGGCCGTGCTGTACATCTTGACGGGCTGCATCGGGCTCAGGCCTTTTCAAGCGGCAGGTTGGCCTCTTTCCAGGCGTTCAGCCCGCCACCCAGTACCTGGGCATTTTCGTAGCCCAGTTTCTTGGCCACGCCCAGGGCCCGGTTGGCCCGGGCACCCGTAGGGCACACCAGAATCAGCGGCAGCGCCTTGTTTTTGGCCGCCTCTGACAACTTTTCCTCCAGCTGACCGACAGGCACGTTCTTGGCGCCCCCCACATGGCCAGCGGCAAATTCCTCGGCCTCGCTCACGTCCACCACCACCGCCTTTTCGCGATTGATCAGCTGCACCGCACCATTGGCCGTCAGCGAGCCAGCCCCCACACCGCGCGACACCAACGGCCACACCAGCATGGCCCCCGCAGCAAAAGCCACGGCTATCAGCATCCAGTTGTCCACAATAAACTTCACTTCGTACCTTTCATGTACCGCAGCGGCAAAGGGGGCATTTTAGAATGCCGGGCAACGCCTTACTTTTTTTGCGCCCTTCCCATGCACAAGCTCGTCCTGATCCGCCACGGTGAATCCACCTGGAACCTTGAAAACCGCTTCACCGGCTGGACCGATGTAGACCTCACCCCCACCGGCGTCGAACAGGCCAGGGCCGCCGGACAACTGCTCAAGGCCGAGGGCTATGAATTCGACCTGGCCAGCACCAGCGTGCTCAAGCGAGCCACCCGCACGCTGTGGCATGTGCTGGACGAGATGGACCGCACCTGGCTGCCGGTGGTGCATAGCTGGCGTCTGAACGAGCGCCACTATGGCGCGTTGCAGGGGCTGAACAAGGCCGACACCGCCAAACTCTACGGCGACGCCCAGGTGCTGGTGTGGCGGCGCAGCTATGACACCCCGCCGCCGGCACTGGAGCCCACCGACCCGCGCAGCGAGCGCGGCGACATCCGTTACGCCAGGCTGAGCCCCGAGCAGATTCCGCTGACCGAGTGCCTCAAAGACACCGTTGAGCGGGTGCTGCCCTACTGGAACGAGTCATTGGCACCGGCCATCAAGGCCGGCAAGCGCCTGGTGGTGGCGGCGCATGGCAATTCGATCCGTGCGCTGGTCAAGTACCTGGACAACATTGGCGACGACGAGATCGTGGGCCTGAACATCCCCAACGGGATACCGCTGGTTTATGAACTGGACGCCAACCTCAAACCCATCCGCCACTACTACCTTGGCGACGCGCAGGCTGCAGCCCGCGCCGCGGCTGCCGTGGCGGCCCAGGGCAAAGGCTGACCGGGTCGTCTTTTGCCAGGTAAAGAACCGGTAAATGCAATCGCTTTGGGGCAAATCGCCACTGTCCTCCGGAACCGATACCCACAGGCGGCGTCTTATAGCCTGTGCCGGTGTATATTGAATGAAGTCGAGAGGACTTTTTATGAGCCACAAACTCAAGATCGCGGGTTGGATTTCGGTGGGCGCGCTGGCTGGCGTGTTGACCACGGTGTCACTGCAAACCGTTGCCCGCGGTTCGCTGGCACCGCTGCCCCTGGAAGAACTGCAGCAGCTCGCCGCCGTGTTTGGCATGGTCAAGACCGACTATGTCGAGCCGATTGACGAGAAAAAGCTCATCTCGGACGCCATCTCGGGCATGGTCGCCAGCCTGGACCCGCACTCCCAGTACTTCGACAAAAAGTCGTTCAAGGAATTCCGCGAAGGCACCTCGGGCCGCTTCGTCGGCGTGGGCATAGAAATCTCTCAAGAAGACGGCCTGGTCAAGGTGGTGTCGCCCATTGAGGGCTCGCCGGCATTCCGGGCTGGACTCAAGCCCGGCGACCTGATCACCAAAATTGACGACACCCTGGTCAAGGGCCTGACACTGAATGAAGCCGTCAAGCGGATGCGCGGCGAACCGGCCACCAAGGTCAACCTGACCATCTTTCGCAAAGACGAAAACCGCACCTTCCCGGTGACCATCACGCGTGAAGAAATCAAGACGGTTTCGGTTCGCGGCAAGGTGGTTGAGCCCGGCTATGGCTGGATCCGCCTGAGCCAGTTCCAGGAGCGCACGGTGGACGATTTCGTGCGCAAGGTCGACGAAATCTACAAGGCCGAACCCAACCTCAAAGGCCTGGTGCTGGACCTGCGCAACGACCCGGGCGGCCTGCTGGACGCAGCGGTGGCGGTGTCGGCCGCCTTCCTGCCCGAAAACGTGACCGTGGTGTCCACCAACGGCCAACTGGCGGAAAGCAAGTTTGTTTACAAAGCCGCGCCCGAGTTCTACCAGCGCCGGGCCGGCACCGACCCGTTGCGCCGCCTGCCCGCCGCGCTCAAAACAGTGCCGCTGGTGGTGCTGGTCAATGAAGGCTCGGCCTCGGCCAGCGAAATCGTGGCCGGTGCGCTGCAAGACCACAAGCGCGCCACGATTCTGGGCAGCCAGACCTTCGGCAAGGGTTCGGTGCAGACGGTGCGCCCGCTGGGCCCCGACACCGGCCTGAAGCTCACCACCGCGCGCTACTACACGCCCAGCGGCAAGTCGATCCAGGCCAAAGGCATCATCCCTGACGTGATGATTGACGAAACCGAAGAAGGCAATATTTTCTCGGCGCTGCGCACCCGCGAGGCCGACCTGCAAAAGCACCTG
This sequence comes from Ramlibacter sp. 2FC, assembly GCA_943369755.1. GTDB lineage: Bacteria > Pseudomonadota > Gammaproteobacteria > Burkholderiales > Burkholderiaceae_C > CALROG01. The sequence continues at coordinate 66,094 of CALROG020000013.1, read as the reverse complement.
GGCAGTGGCCAGGGCGAAGAAGCCAAGGACGCGGCCCGCGAGAAGGCCCGCGAAGAAGCCCGCAAGCGCATGGAAGAAGAAGCCCGCAAGCCACCCCAGGACCGCAAGATCCCCGAGTTCGGCAGCGCCACAGACTTCCAGCTGGTGCAGGCACTGAACCAGCTCAAGGGCCGCCCGGTACTGGTCAGCAAGACCATGGTGGAGCGCAAGGACGACAAGAAAGACAACTGATCGCGGCATGACCGACGACCAGTTGCTGCGCTACTCGCGGCACATCCTGCTGGAAGAAATCGGCATTGAAGGCCAGCAGCGCCTGCTGGCCTCGCATGCCCTGGTGATTGGCGCAGGCGGCCTGGGCTCGCCGGTGGCGCTGTACCTTGGCAGCGCCGGTGTCGGCCACATCACGCTGGTGGACGACGACGCGGTAGACCTGACCAACCTGCAACGCCAGGTGGCCCACAACATGGCGCGCATCGGCCAGCCCAAAGTGGCGTCAGCTGCGCAGGCCATTGCCGCCATCAACCCCGACGTGCAGGTCACTTGCGTACAGGCCCGCGTCGGGGCGCAGCAGCTAGGTGCGCTGGTTGCCGCTGCCGATGTGGTGCTGGACTGCTGCGACAACTTTGCCACCCGCCAGGCCATCAACGCGGCCTGTGTGGCCCAGCGCAAACCGCTGGTCTCAGGGGCCGCCATCCGTTTTGACGGGCAGCTTGCGGTGTACGACCCGCGCAGCGCGCACTCGCCCTGCTACGCTTGCGTGTTTCCGCCGGAGCAGGTGCCCGAAGAAACCCGTTGCGCCACCCTGGGCGTGCTGGCACCGCTGGTGGGCATCATTGGCAGCATGCAGGCGGCCGAGGCTTTGAAACTGCTTTGCGGCGCGGGCGAATCGGTGGCCGGGCGCTTGCTGATGCTGGACGGCCGCGCCATGCAATTCAGCGAAATCAAGGTGCTGCGCAACCCGGCCTGCCCGGTCTGCGGCCCTGACTGAGGCTCAGCCGAGGCTGCGCGGGATGCGGCCACCGCGGCGCCGATCCGCTTTGGGCAACGCGGACTCGCCCCGCAGTGCGTCGGCCTGGGCCTGTAGCGCGGTCAGCCAGCCGTCGAGTTGCACCCGTTGCGCCGTGGCCAGTGGCGCCAGCACCGCCTGATTGATGTCCTTGACCAACGGGAACAGAGTGTCATACAGCTCGCGGCCGGCAGGCGAGAGCACCAGCGTTGCCTGTCGCCGATCACCCGGCCTGGGCTGGCGGCTCAACAGTTTCTTGGCGACCAGCGAGGAGATGGCGCGCGACGTTCGGGCGCGGTCAAGTTGCGCACGCTGCGCCAGTTCAGACGACAACAAGCCTTCGTCAGTGGCCAGCAGCGCCAGCACTCGCCACTCGCGTCGGGTAATGCCAAACCGGCCCTCGCAAAGCCGAATCACCAGGCTGCCCGCAACGCCCAAGAGCTGACTGATGCGGTAGAGAAACAGGTCGTCCAGCGCCAGGGGCGAGTCAAGTCGATTGGGCTCTGCCATAGGGTATACACCGGCAATGATTGATTAGGTAAATCAATTGTCCCGCGTCTACATTGGCCCTGTAACCCGCCACAAACCCGAAGGACATCGCCATGTATCGCCGCCCCCTGCTTGCCGCCCTCATTGCCACCACCTGCGCCGCCCTGGGTCTGCCCGCTGCCGCCCAGGACAAACCGCCCCTGAAGATCCTGGTGGGCTTTCCGCCTGGCGGCTCGGCCGATGTGCTGGCCCGGCTGATTGGCGACGCGATCAAGGAAGACTTCTCCAGCGTGATCGTGGACAACAAGCCCGGTGCCGGCGGCCGGCTGGCGCTCAGCCTTACCCGCACCGCCAAGCCGGACGGGCAAACCGTCATCGTGCTGCCCAGCGGGCCGATGGTGCTGTTCCCGCATGTCTACAAAAAGCTGGACTACGACGCGGTCAAAGACTTCACCCCGATCTCGCAGATCGCGCGCTTTCAGTTTGGCGTGGTGGCGGGCCCTGCCGCCAATGTGAAGAGCATTGCGGAAATGGTGGCCAAGGCCAAAGCCGACCCGATGGGAGCCACTTACGGCACGCCGGGCCTGGGCACGCTGCCGCACTTCATGGGCGTGCTGCTGGAGCAAAGCACCGGTGCGCAATTCACCCACGTGCCGTTTCAGGGCGGTGCGCCCGCCAACACCGCGCTGCTGGGCGGGCACATTGGCTACAAGTTTGACGTGGTGTCTGAAACCGCCCAATTGCACAAAGAGGGCAAGGTGCGCGTGATTGGCGTCACCGGCGGCACGCGCGACCCGCAGGTACCCGAGGTGCCGACCCTGAAGGAGCAAGGCATCAACATGGAAGCCACCGCCTGGTTTGCAATGTACGGCCCGGCCGGCCTGGCACCCGATGTGCGGGTGCGGCTGGAGAGCGCGGTGCAGCGCGCGGTGCGGCAACCCGGCCTGCAAAAGCGCCTGCTGGAGCTGGGCATGGAGCCGATTGGCTCCAGCAGTGCCGAGCTGGCCGCCGCGCAGCGTGCTGACCTGGCGCGGTGGGAAAAACCGATCAAGGCCACCGGCGTCAGCCTGGACTGAGTTGCTATAAATTTAATAGTGGCTCACGCATATTGCACGCGGGCTACAGCCGATTTGGAGCATATTTACATGAAAACCAACCCCAAAGACCCTGGACGCCGTGCGGTACTTGCCGCACTGCTGGCCAGCGCTGGCGGCGCAAGCGCCCAAGCCCCGGCGGCTGCGCCCTGGCCTTCCAAAGCTGTGCGCTTCGTCAATTCATTTCCGCCGGGCGGGCCGTCAGACATTCTGGCCCGCGCAGTGGCGGAGGCGCTTGGGCGTCAGTTCAACCAGTCGTTTGTGGTGGAAAACAAGGCGGGCGCTTCCGGCAATGTGGGGGCCGACCAGGTAGCCAAATCTGCCGGTGACGGGCACACCCTGCTTTGGGGCATTGACACCACCCACACGGTGAACCCCCACATCTACAAAACCATGCCGTTCCGCCAAAGCGACCTGAAACCGGTGGCCGTGCTGTCGGGTTCGGGTCTGCTGCTGGGCGTTCACCCACGCACTGGCATCAAGACTGCACGCGAATTTTTGCAGGTCGCGCGTGCGCGCGACCTGAATTTCAGCTCCGGTGGCAACGGCTCGCCCGGCCACTTGTGGATCAACATGCTCAACGAGTCAGCCGCCACCCGCATCAGCCACGTGCCCTACCGCGGCAACTCGCCCGCGGTCATGGCGGTTGTCGCCGGCGAGGTTGAAGGCGGAACCCTGGCCACCCCCGGCATGCTTCCGCAGGTCAAGGGGGGAAAGGTCAATGCCCTGGCCGTCACCAGCAGCAAGCGCTCGCGGCTGGCGCCCGACGTGCCGACCATGGCCGAAGTTGGTTTGCGCGACATGGAGTACGAAGTGCTTTATGTGGTCATGGCACCCGCCAGCACGCCCGAGCCGTTGATGCAAACCATCGCCCGCGCCATTCTTGAGGTAATGACCCGCCCTGAGCTGCAAAGCCGGCTGAACGAGCTGGACATGGCCTACGAAGGCCTGAGCGGCGCCGCCGCTGCGCGGCGGCTCGAGCGGCTGTACGAGCACTACGGTCGGGTGATTCGCGCCACCGGCATGAAGGTCGATTGATGTCAGCCCGCCCCAACATCATCTTCATCGTTGCCGACGACCTGGGCTTTGCCGACCTGGGTTGCTACGGCGCACGGTTGCCGGTGTCACCGGTGCTTGACGCGCTGGCCGCCAACGGCTTGCGGTTTACCAACGGCTACAGCAACTCACCGGTGTGTTCGCCCACGCGCTTTGCCCTGATGACGGCGCGTTACCAGTACCGGCTGCGCGGCGCAGCGGAAGAGCCCATCAACAGCAAGAGCAAAGGCAGCACGACCCTGGGCCTGCCGCCCGAGCACCCCACCCTGCCCTCGCTGCTGCGCGACGCGGGCTACCGCACGGCACTGGTCGGCAAATGGCATTTGGGCTACCCGCCGGTGTTCGGCCCGCTGAAGTCGGGCTACGACGAGTTCTTCGGCCCGATGTCGGGCGGGGTGGACTACTTCACCCACTGCAGCAATAACGGCAGCCACGACCTGTACTTCGGCGATGCCGAGCACCATGAAGACGGCTACCTGACCGACCTGATTTCCAGGCGTGCAGTCGACTACGTGGATCGCATGGCACCCGGCGCGAACGCAGGCACACCATTTTTTCTGAGCCTGCACTACACCGCGCCGCACTGGCCCTGGGAGACGCGCGACGACGAAGCGCTGGCGCAAGAGCTCAAAGACAACCTGTTTCACCTGCACGGCGGCAACATCCACAGCTACCGCAAGATGATCCAGCAGATGGACGAGGGCATCGGCTGGGTGATGGAGGCTTTGCGCAGGCACGGCCTGGCCGACGACACCCTGGTGGTGTTTACCAGCGACAACGGCGGCGAACGCTTCTCTGACAACTGGCCCCTGGTGGGCGGAAAGATGGACCTGACCGAAGGCGGCATCCGCGTGCCCTGGATCGCGCACTGGCCGGCGGCAATTGCCCCCGGCGGTACCAGCGGGCAACCTTGCATGACGATGGACTGGTCTGCCACGATGCTGGACGCCGCTGGTGTGCCGGCTGACGGGGCCTACCCACTGGACGGCCAGTCGCTGTTGCCGGTTCTGCGCAACGCCACACACCAGTTCCCGCGCCCGCTGCATTGGCGCATGAACCACCGCGGCCAGCGGGCGCTGCGCGACGGCGACTGGAAGTACCTGCGGGTAGACGGCCACGACTACCTGTTCAACATCGCGGCGGACGAACGCGAGCGCGCCAACCTGGCCCCGCGCGAGCCGCAGCGCCTGGACACCCTGCGCGCCGCCTGGGAGGCCTGGAACGACAGCATGCCGCCAATTCCCGCCGACGCCACCGTCAGCCTGGGCTACAGCGCCAAAGACATGCCGCAGCGGTAGGTAACAATCGAGCGCATGTCCGGTTTGAACCGTTGGTTCCCTTTTCTCAACTGGCCACGGCCCGACGCGGGGCTTCTGCGCGGGGAAATTGCCGCGGGTTTGACGGTCGCGCTGGTGATGATCCCGCAGGCGGTGGCCTACGCCGGCCTGGCCGGCATGCCTGTGATTACCGGACTGTATGCAGCGCTGCTGCCGTCATTGGTTGCCGTCTTGTTCGGTGGCTCAACACGGCTTTCCGTGGGGCCTGCTGCCCTCACCTGCGTGCTGGTCGCCGCCTCGCTCTCGGGCCTGGCCCCACCCGGCAGCGCGCAATGGGTGTCACTGGCGGTGTGGCTGGCGATCCTGTCGGGGCTGATCCAGTTGGCGCTGGGCGCGGGCGGGTTCGGCTGGGTGCTCAACCTGATCAGCGTGCCGGTGCTGACCGGCTTCACACAGGCCGCAGCCTTGCTGATCATGGCGTCTCAGTTGCCTGCGTTCCTCGGCCTCAAGGGCGGCTTGGCAACTGTTTTCAGCCAGCCACGGCTGGACCCGGCGACGCTGGCGTTTGGTGTTGCCAGCCTGGCACTGCTGGTGCTGGGCAAGCGTTTCGCGCCGCGGCTGCCGATGGTGGTGTTGGTCATGGCGGGCGCTGCGGTCGTGAGCCATTTCAGTGGCTATTCGCAAACCGGCGCAATCATCGGGCAACTGCCCGCGGGCCTGCCCACCTTTTATTGGCCCAGCCTGCCAAGCTGGGAAACTTTTGGTGCCTTGCTGGTGCCGGCGATGGTGATTGCACTGGTCAGTTTTCTTGAAACAGCAGCCAGCGCCAAGATTGAGGCCCGCCGCGACGCCCGGCTCTGGAACGACAACCAGGACCTGATCGGCCAGGGCCTGGCCAAGCTGGCCTCGGCCTTCTCGGGCAGCTTTCCCACCAGCACCTCGTTCTCGCGTTCGGCCATTACGCTGTATGCGGGCGCACGCAGCGGCTGGTCGGCGCTGGCCATGACCTGCTTTGTGCTGCTGGCGCTTTTGTTCCTGACCCCGCTGCTGTTTCATGTGCCGATGGCGGTGCTGGCCGCGGTGGTATTGACCGCAGTGTCCGGCCTGCTCAAGCCCCAGGCTTTGCCGCGGCTTTGGCGCATTGACCGGGTCGAGGCCACCACCGCCGCGGTGACCTTCGCCGTGACGCTGTTGACCGCACCGCGCATTTACTGGGGCGTGCTGGCCGGGGTGCTGATGGGGTTGGCGCATTTTCTGTACCACCGGCTGCACCCGCGCATCATTGAGCTTGGCCTGCATCCGGACGGCAGCCTGCGCGACCGCCATTTGTGGAAGCTGGCACCACTGGCACAGAACCTTTACGCGGTGCGGATGGACGACGAGCTGGACTTCGCCTCCGCCAGTGCGTTCGAGCGGGCCGTTGCCGACCACCTGGCGGCACAGCCACAAACCCGCCACGTGGGGCTGTTCGCCCAGCCCATCAACCGGATTGACGCGACCGGGGTAGAGGTGTTTGCCCAACTGCGCAGCGGCCTGGCCGAGCGCGGCATCACGCTGCACATCAGCGGCATCAAGCTGCCAGTGGAACGGGTGCTGCGCCGCGCCGGGGCGCTGGACGACGGGCCGCTGCTGCGCCTGTACCGCACCGACGCGGATGCGCTGCAAGCCTTCAGCGCACTGAGCGCCTAGCGCTGCAGCGAATACAGCAGCTTCTCGGGCCCGTCCAGCGGCAGCCGCAGCGTGCGCTGATGCTGCATACCCAGAGCTTGCAGCAGCAGGCGCGAGCGCTGGTTATGCGGCAAGGTAATGGCCACGATGCGCGGCAGGCCCAGCACCTCAAAGCCATGCGCCACCACCGCGCGCGCAGCCTCCAGCGCGTAGCCCTGGCCGCGGTGAGCAGGCAGAAAGGCAAAACCGATGTCTACGTCGGTCAGGCCGTCGCGCTTGACCAGCCCACAGATGCCCACCGCCTCACTAGTTGCCCGCAGGCTGACCCGCCACAGGCCAAAGCCGTGCTGGGCATACATGGCCAACGGGCCAGTGCGCAGGTAGTGGCGGGCGTCGTCCAGCGTGTGCACGCCCTTGTCACCAATGAAGGCCAGCCATTGCGCGTCATTCACCAGCGCCAGAATGAAACCGGCGTCATCCAGGCTGAGTGGGGTGATGGCAAGCCGCGCGGTTTGCATTGTTCAGGCGGTGATGATCCAGCCTTCCAGCGGGTCAAAGGCCGGCAGCCCGTAACGCGGCGCACCCTGGCGCTGGGCCCAGGCGGCCTGCATCAGGCACAGCACGGCGTCCAGGCTGTCGCCGCTGGCGTCCGCCACCAGGGCGTCACGCTGGGCATGGCTGAGCTTCAGGCGCAGGTCCAGACGGGTCTGGCCGTGCTCAAGCGCGGTGATGATGTCTTTGCGGGCAATCAGGCGCTCGGGCGTCTGTTTGGCACGGTCGTCGCTTTTGTAGCTGGTGTTGCCCAGCACCTCACGCGCCAGCAGGCCGGGGTAGGCCTCCAGCGCCACCCGCGCGCTGTCGCCGTCGTGCAGGCCCGGCAGGTGGGCACCGGCAGCCAGCAATGGCGCAACGCCTGCATGAAGCATATAGGCCACCGGCGGGTTGACCCATTTCATGCTGGGGCTGGACTTGGCCAGCAGGTCGGTGGCGCGATGGGCGAACTTGCCGCCCACGGGGCGCGCGTTGCAGTAACCAGCAAACGTTTCACGAATCTGCGCCCGGCTCAGGCTGGCGTAGTGCGCCATGCATTCGGTCCAGACCGTCGGCCAGCGCAGTGCCTCTACCAGCGCGCGTGGCAAGCCAAACGGAAAGTCAAAACCGCCGACCCAGGGCTGCGGCCGGGCCAGCCATTCAGAGAACGATTGCAGCGATTCGATGCGCTCCAGCCGTTCCAATACCACGCGGCCGCCCGCCTCGCGACCCAGGGCAAAAACGATTGGCTTGCGGGAACTGGGGCTGCTGGAAAAGTCGCAGCCCAGTAACGGAACCTGCTCAGGCACGCCCAATGATGGCGGCGGTGGCCATCAGCTCTTCCAGCAGGGCCAGCGAGACTTTGCCCGACACCGCGTAAGGGTCCAGCTCGGGCCGTTCGGAATATTTCAGCAGGATGGAATGGTTGAGCTTGGACAGGTTGACGCGCCCCATCGTCCAGCCGCCAAAGCGGCGCTCGGAAATTTCTTCGTAATGCAGCAGCACCACGTCTTTGTGGCGCACATCTTTCTGGATATGGCCAAACAGCTCGCTCACCGTCATGCGGCCGCCCTCAATGGCCTGCAGAAAAATGCCGCCGCCGTAGCACAGGATGCCGGTGATGCCACTGGTTGGGTTGGACAGGCGCGACTGCGCCAGGATGTCTTCAATCGCTTCGGCGCTGGTGTCCACCGCGCGGCTGGCGTAAAGCAGGCGTACAAGCATGGTGTGGCTTTCAGTTCTTGCCGGGAATCAGGGCGAGGAATTCACGGCGCAGTGTGGAGTCTTTGAGGAACACGCCGCGCATGACCGAGTTGATCATCTTGCTGTCCATGTCTTTCACGCCGCGCCAGGCCATGCAGTAATGGCTGGCCTCCATCACGATGGCGAGGCCGTCGGGCTGGGTTTTTTCCATGATCAGGTCGGCCAGTTGCACCACCGCCTCTTCCTGAATTTGCGGACGGCCCATCACCCACTCGGCCAGGCGTGCATATTTGGACAAGCCGATCACGTTGGTGTGTTCGTTGGGCAGCACGCCAATCCAGATCTTGCCGATCACCGGACAGAAATGGTGGCTGCAGGCGCTGCGCACGGTGATCGGGCCAACGATCATCAGCTCGTTGAGGTGCTCGGCGTTGGGGAACTCGGTGATGGCGGGGGCCTGCACATAGCGGCCCCTGAACACCTCCTGCAAATACATCTTGGCCACGCGGCGGGCGGTATCGCTGGTGTTGTGGTCGCGCTCGGTGTCGATCACGAGGCTGTCGAGCACGCCCTCCATCTTGCCGGCCACTTCTTCAAGCAGCTTTTCCAGCTCGCCCGGCTGGATGAAATCGGCAATGTTGTCATTGGAATGGAAACGCTTGCGGGCGGCCTTGATGCGTTCGCGGATCTTGACCGACACCGGCGTGCCAGCGTCTTCGTCGGCTGGGTTCATGGAGGGTTCAGCTTTCATCAACATTCAAAGATGCTAACACCGCCTCTGCTACTGCCAGGTTACAAGGGTTTTTATGCTCCAGCCCGCACGGGTATTGCGGGAGCCACTATAAAAACCATAGCATCAAGGATGCGCGTTCAGATCCACTTGAAGACTGACTTCAGCATGCTGCGCAGCGCCGGGCGCACTTCACCGGCGGTAAGCATTGCCGTCGCCAGCGAAAACTGGGTGCGCACCACGGCCCGTTCATGACTGAAGGCCTTGAAGCCGTAGTGTCCGTGGGCATTGCCCAGCCCGGAGTTGTTGACCCCGCCAAACGGCAGCCGCCCATGCAGAAACTGCACCAGCGCATGGTTCACGCAAACCCCGCCCGACGAGGTTTGGTGCAGCACACGCTCAATGTTGGCGTCGGTCCGGCTGTAGAAGTACAGCGCCAGCGGTTTGGGGCCGGCGTTGATGTCAGCGATCACCTGGTCCAGGTTGGTGTAGGCAATGACCGGCAGCAAGGGGCCAAAAATCTCCTCTTGCATGATCCGCGCGCCAGCCGGAATGCCGTCCAGCAATGTGGGCGCGACAAAGCAGTCTGCCTGCGCCACGCCGCCGCCAATCAATACCCGCGCGCCCTGCGCGGTTGCGTCGTCCAGCAGGCCCTGCACCCGCGCAGTGTGGCGGGCGTTGACGATATGGGCCAGGTTCGGGCTGGCGCGTTGCTCGTCCAGGGTTTTGCCATAGGCCTTTTCAAGCACGCTGCGGCAGGCCGCAACCCACTGGTCTTTCACGCTCTCGTGCACATACACATGGTCTGGCGCGATGCAGGTTTGCCCCGCATTGGCGTACTTGGCCCACATCACGTTCTGGGCTGCCATGGCGATGTCCGCACTGGCGTCGATCACCGTCGGGCTTTTGCCACCCAGTTCCAACGTGACACTGGCCAGGTGCTTTGCCGCCGCAGCCATTACCTGCTTGCCGATGGCGGGGCTGCCGGTAAAGAAAATATGGTCAAACGGCAGGCTCAACAAGGTTTGCGCCACATCTGCCTCGCCCTCAAAAACGGCGACTTCGTCTGGCGTGAACACCTCCCGCAGGATGGCGCTGATCCAGGCAGACAGATGCGGCGTCATCTCCGAGGGTTTGACAATGACAGTGTTGCCGGCCGCAATGGCCGAGATCAGCGGGCCGAAGGTAAGGTTCACCGGGTAGTTCCACGGCGAAATAATCAGGCAGCGGCCACGCGGCTGGTACTGCACCTGGCTGCGGGTGCCGGCGGTCAGCAGGGTCGGCCACACGCGCAGGGGTTTCATCCATTTTTTCAGGTGGCGAATGGCGTCATTGGCCTCTGCGCACACTGGCAAAAGCTCCGCCATATCGACCTCGCCCCGAGGTTTGCGGAAGTCGGCATAGGCGGCTTCGTACAGGGTTTCGGTTCGGGCCAGCATGGCGTCGCGCAGCCTGCGGATTTTTTCGATCCTTTCGCTGACAGTCGAAGAGCGCAGCTTCAAAGCCGTGCCGAACTGGCTGTCAAATACAGCTTGAATGCCGGCGCTGGCCGTTGGGTTGGGGGTGGCGTCGTGGGTCATTGGAGGACGTTGGATAGAGCGTTGAAATCAAGGTGGTGGCGGGCAATGATCTTCGCAAGGGAACCTGGACGCAAGAGAGGAAGCGCCAGTTTCGCCAGGCCAGGGGCAGCCGCTACAGGCAAACCATCAGTACCGGTTGCCGGAAATGAAAAGCGCCAGGCGCATCAGGCCCAGTGCCAACCGCTCGCGAATGCGCTCACCCAGTGAGCGGCTGGCAAAAGTAGCGGCTTCGATCAGGCGGCCTTCATTGGCAATTGCATGCTGCAGCCGCTCGCGCAGGCGCGCGGCAAAGCGCGCGTCGTCCACCACCACATTGGCCTCGCGCGCCAGCAGCAGGCTTAAAGGGTCAAGGTTGGACGAGCCCACCGTGGCCCAGTGGCCGTCAATAACGGCCACTTTGGCGTGCAGAAAGCTGGGCGCGTATTCATGAATCTCGACACCGGCCTGCATCAGGCTGGCGTACACCGGGCGTGCGGCGTAGTACTGCATGAAGTATTCATAGCGGCCCTGCAGCAGTAGTTGCACCCGGACCCCGCGCCGGGCGGCGGTCACCAGCGCCTTGCGCAGTTTGTAGCCGGGCAAAAAGTAGGCATTGGCAATGATGACTTCGCGCCGCGCATTGCCAATGGCCCTGCGATAGGCCTGCTCTATGACAGCGCGGTTTCTCAGGTTGTCGCGCAGCAGCAGACCGGCACGCGCCTGCTTGGGTAAGGCGGCGGGGGCCGCACCGTCTGGCACCGGTGGCGTGCGGCGCGCGGCAAGCAAGGCCTGCATGGCATCGGTCAGACGGGCCCGGCGCAGGCGCTGGGCGGCTTCCATGCGGTGCCAGAGCTGGTTCATGGCGTCTTGCACTTCAGCGACCAGCGGGCCGCTAACACGCACTGCGTAGTCGAGCCGCGGGGCGGTCAGGGTGCCGTGGTTGGGGTCGTGGTAGTCGTCCATCAGGTTGATGCCGCCACAAAAAGCCAGCTCACCGTCCACCACCACCAGCTTGCGGTGCAAACGGCGCCAGCGGCTGGGAATGAGCAAGCCGAGTGTGCCCAGAGGCGCAAAAACCCGCCATTCCACGCCGGCGTCCACAAAGCGCCGGGCCCAGTCGGCAGGCAGCGCGCCGGTGCCCACACCGTCCACCGCCAGTTGCACCCGCACACCGCGACGCGCAGCGTCCGTCAAGGCCTGCGCAACTGCCTGGGTACTGCCGGTGAAGTCCAGGATGTAGCTCTCGAGCTGAATCTGTGTGTGTGCCTTGGCAAAGGCGACGATCAATGCCGGGTAGAGTTCGCGCGCACCCTCCAGCAGCGTGAGCTGGTGCCCATCTTGCAGCGCCGCAGCAAAGCGTGGCATGGCAGCGCTACAGGGCGAATTCCGCGATCAGCGGCAGATGGTCCGACATGCGCCACCAGACCCGCCCGCGCGGAATCTCCACACTCAGGGGTTTCAGTCCGCGCGCGTAGACGTAGTCCAGCTGGGCCAGCGGCACTCGTGCCGGGAAGGTTGATTGACGCGGGCCGTCAAAGTCTTTCAGCCCCATGGCGTTCATCGCGGGGCGCAGCTTGCCACCCCAGTCGTTCAGGTCGCCGGCCACCACCAGGGGCACGCCACGCGGGACTTCGCGCTCAATGAACTGCTGCACCTGTTCAAGCTGGCGCGTGCGGCTGCCCGCAATCAACCCCAGGTGCAACACGATCACATGTACCGGGTGGCCGTTGACATTCACCGTCACATGCAGCAGGCCGCGCTGCTCAAAGCGGTGGTCAGACATGTCTTCATGGCCGTGCGACACCACCTCCCAGCGCGACAGCAACGCGTTGCCGTGCTCGCCATGGCGGGTCACGGCGTTGGTCTGATACACCGCGTGATAGCCCTCGGGGGCCAGAAACTCGGCCTGCGGCAACTCGGGCCAGCGGATGAAATGGTGTTGCTCGCGCCGATGCAGCTTGCGCACCTCTTGCAGGCACACGATGTCGGCATCCAGTTGCTCCACCGCATGGCCCAGGTTGTGGATTTCAAGCCGCCTTGCCGGGCCAATGCCTTGCACGCCCTTGTGGATGTTGTAGGTGGCAACGCGCAGTGTGTTCATGGGCAAACCTTAACCGATGAAGCGCGGCAGCATCAGGATGGCCTCGGCGTTCGACGGAGAAAAACACGCGTCAGCCGCCGCCCGCCAGGGCAACCAGTGGCTTTGCGTGTGCTCGCGCGGGTTCAGCGTGACGGCGGTGCCCTGCGGCACCTGCAGGCTGAACACATGCTCGGTATTGCGCGTCACGCCGGGCGAGTAGCGGTGCAGCCAGCGCGGGTAGATGTCATACAGGTTCTCCAGTTGCCAGTCGCGCAAGTTGGCGTACAGGGCTGTTTGAGGCGCGCAGTCGATGCCGGTTTCTTCGGCCACCTCGCGAATGGCGGTGGCTTCAAACGGTTCATCCCAGCTGTCTTTGGAACCTGTGACAGATTGCCAGGTACCGGCATCGGCACGGCGAATCAGCAACACATCCAGCGCCGGGGTATGGATCACCACCAGCACCGACTGGGGGATTTTGTAGGGTCGGCTCATAAAAAAAGGCTGCCCAAAAAGGCAGCCCTTGATTCTGCCGCACCGGCCTGTCAGGCCGGTTGGGCGCTGCGCAGCTTGATGTGCAGTTCGCGCAGTTGCTTTTCGTCCACCGGGCTGGGGGCCTGGGTCAGAAGGCACTGTGCGCGCTGGGTTTTGGGGAAGGCGATCACGTCACGGATAGATTCCGCACCCGTCATCAGCGTGACGATGCGGTCCAGGCCAAAGGCCAGGCCGCCGTGCGGCGGCGCGCCGTATTGCAGCGCGTCCAGCAGAAAGCCGAATTTCAGCTGCGCTTCGTCGGGGCCAATCTTGAGGGCGTCAAACACCTTGCTTTGCACGTCGGCACGGTGGATACGCACCGAGCCGCCTCCCATTTCCCAGCCGTTGAGCACCATGTCGTAGCCCTGCGAGATGCATTTTTCCGGCGCGGTGACCATCCAGTCCTCGTGCCCTTCCTTCGGCGCAGTAAAGGGGTGATGCACGGCGGTGTAGCGCTGGTTCTCTTCGTCGAACTCGAACATCGGGAAGTCCACCACCCACAGCGGCCGCCAGCCGGCTTCAAACAAGCCATTTTTCTTGCCGAATTCGCTGTGGCCGATCTTGACGCGCAAGGCACCAATGGCGTCGTTGACGATTTTTTCCTTGTCGGCACCAAAGAAAATCAGGTCACCGTCTTGCGCGCCAGTGCGCTGCAGCACCGCTTGCAGCGCCTTGTCGTGGATGTTCTTGACGATGGGGCTTTGCAAGCCATCGCGGCCCTTGGCCAGCTCGTTCACCCGAATATAGGCCAGGCCCTTGGCTCCATAGATCTTGACAAACTCGGTGTAGGCGTCGATCTCGCCGCGGCTGATGCCACCGGCCTCCTTCGAGCCGCCTGGCACCCGCAGCGCCACCACACGGCCGCCCTTCATGGTGGCCGCGCCCGAGAACACCTTGAAGTCCACATCGGCCATTGCATCGGTGAGCTCGGCAAACTGGAGCTTCACACGCAGATCGGGTTTGTCCGAGCCGTAGCGGTGCATCGCGTCCTGGTAGGTCATCACCGGGAACTCGCCCAGGTCCACGCCCATGGTGTTCTGGAATACCGTGACGATCATTCCCTGGAACATCGCGCGGATTTCTTCCTCGGTCAGGAAAGAAGTCTCGATATCGATCTGGGTAAATTCGGGCTGGCGATCCGCGCGCAGGTCTTCGTCACGGAAGCACTTGGTGATCTGGTAGTAGCGGTCGAAGCCAGCCACCATCAGCAGTTGCTTGAACAACTGGGGCGACTGCGGCAAGGCGAAAAACATGCCGTCATGCACCCGGCTGGGCACCAGGTAATCGCGCGCGCCTTCGGGCGTGCTTTTGGTGAGCATGGGGGTTTCAATGTCCACAAAACCATTGGCATCAAGGAACTTGCGCACTTCCATGGCCACGCGGTAGCGCAGCATCAGGTTGTTCTGCATGTAAGGGCGGCGCAGGTCCAGCACGCGGTGCGTCAGACGCGTGGTCTCGCTGAGGTTGTCGTCGTCCAGCTGGAACGGCGGCGTCACCGACGGGTTGAGCACCTTGAGTTCGTGGCACAACACCTCGATCTTGCCGCTCTTGAGGTTGTCGTTGATAGTGCCGTCGGGGCGGGCGCGCACGATACCCTTGACCTGCACACAAAACTCGTTGCGCAGGCTTTCGGCCACACCAAACATTTCAGCACGGTCGGGGTCGCACACCACCTGGACATAGCCTTCACGGTCACGCAGGTCCACGAAGATCACCCCGCCGTGGTCGCGCCGACGGTTAACCCAGCCGCACAGGGTTACGGTTTGCCCCAACAGGGCTTCGGTGACCAGACCGCAATAGGTGGTACGCATTTGAGACATGGCTTGGCTGCGCCGCGAAGGCGCGTTACTTGATGTTCTGATTGAAAGGGCCGCCGGGAACGACGACGCCCATGGAGACGATGTATTTGAGCGCATCGTCCACGCTCATCTTCAGTTCGATGCAGTCTTCACGACGAAGCATCACGAAGTAGCCACCGGTTGGGTTGGGCGTGGTGGGAACGTAGACGCTGAGGTACTCACCCTGCAGGTAGTTCACCACATCGCCGCCGGGTGTGCCGGTCACGAAACCGATGGTCCACATGTTCTCGCGCGGCCACTGGATCAGCACCGCCGTTCGAAAGGCATTGCCGGTCTCGGAGAACAAGGTGTCTGACACCTGCTTGACGCTGAGGTAGATCGAGCGCACCACAGGAATACGGCCAAGCAAGCTGTGCCACCAGCCCAGCAGGGTGCGGCCAAAAAAGTTGCTGGCGGCAGCGCCCACGGCCAGCAAGATGCCCAGCGCCAGCAGCACGCCAAAGCCGGGAATATGAATGCCCAACAGCTTGTCGGGGTGCCAGTTGCCCGGCAGGATCAGCAAGGTTTGGTCCAGGGTGCCAATGATCCACTGGAGCACCCATACCGTGATGGCCACCGGCACAATGACCAGCAGGCCGGCGAAGAGCCATTTGCGAAGCGAGGCCATCCGGTGCTTCAGTGACTGGCGGCCGCAGGCGGAGCCGCGGCGGCTTTGGCGGGGGTGGCATCAACCGGCTTGTTGTCTGCCGGTGTGCCTGCGGGCTTGGCGTCTGGCGTCGCGCCGGGTGCCGCAGCCGCGGCCGGTGCTGCAGCTGGCGTTGCCCCGCCTTTGAAGTCGGTGGCGTACCAGCCCGAGCCCTTGAGCTGGAAGCCCGCCGCCGTGAGCTGCTTGACAAAACTGTCTTTGCCGCAGGCCGGGCACAGGGTCAGCAGTGGGTCTGACATTTTTTGCAAAACGTCCTTGCTGTGCCCGCAGGATTCGCATTTGTAAGCGTAGATAGGCATGGCGTTCGAGGGGCTGATGTGCAAAACCCTCAATTATAGGCGGCGGGCGAAGTTCGCCCGCGACGCTACTGCCCCCGCGAACTTAGCCCCTGGGGATCGGATGCCCCTGGTTTTTGATGACCTGTGGGGCCAGGGAGCCCAGCAGCATGAGCACGATGGAGGCAAACAAGCCAATCAGGTTGGCGGGAATCAACGCGTCTGCCGCAACGTTCTGGGCAACCAGCCACGTCAGCACACCGCCGACGGCCGAGAACAACGCGCCCTGGGTCGTCGCACGCTTCCAGTAGGCTCCCGCCATCAATGGCACAAAGGCGCCAGACAGCGTTACGTTGTAGGCGTTTTGCACCATTTGGTACATGGTGCTGGTGCTGTTGAGAGCAAACAGCAATGCACAGGCTGTGAAGGTCACGAGAATGATGCGCAATGTCAGCAAGAACTGGCGGTCGCTCATGTGCGGAACAAAGGGGCGCAGCACGTTCTCGGTGAACAAGGAGGTCGGTGCCAGCAGCGCACCGCTGGCGGTGGACAGGATGGCAGAAAGAAGTGCACCGAAAAACATCACTTGCGCCCACAACGGCATCTTGCCCAGCACCAGATCGGGCAGAACGCGCTGGATTTCGCGTGCATCTTCCGACGCGAACAGCTTGCCCAGGCTCGGGTCAGTGACCAGTGCGGCGTAGGCAATGAAGATCGGCACAAAGGCAAAACAAAAGTAGATGGCGGCACCAATAATGGTGCCGCGCACGGCAGTTTTTTCGTCCTTGGCGCTGGTCATGCGCTGGAACACGTCTTGCTGCGGAATGGAACCAAACGCGAAGGCAAAGAACGCCCCCGCCATGGCCCACCAACCAGCGCTGTCAGTCGGGAAAAAATTGAGCTTGCCGTCCGCAGCCGCTTGCGAAATCACTATGGTGGCACCGCCAGCCAGATCGCCCACAAGAACGGCCACCAGCGTCAGGCCAACCAGAATAATGACCGTCTGGAACAAATCGGTAAACGCCACCGACCACATGCCCCCGAAAATTGTGTATACCAACACAATGGCCGCACCAATCAGGATCGCGTTGTTCAACGCCAGTGCGCCGCCAGACAGGACATAGATCACCAGGCCAAGCGCCGTCATCTGCGCCGACGTCCAGCCCAGATAAGAGGCAACGATGGCCAGGCTGGTAATGACCTCCACGCTTTTGCCATAGCGATGCTTGTAAAAATCGCCAATGGTCAGCAGGTTCATGCGGTAGAACAGGCGCGCAAACAAAAGCGCCGCAAGCACCAGGCAAAGGGATGCGCCAAAAGGGTCCCCCGGAATGCCTCCCAGCCCGTCCTTGGCAAAAGTAGCAGACACCGACAGAACGGTTTCGGCCCCGAACCAGGTGGCAAAAACAGTCGCCACGTTCATGTACAGCGGCAGGCTGCGCCCGGCGATCATGTAGTCGCGTGATGAATGCACGCGCCGCGCGGCCAACAGGCCAATGGCGATGGTGACAGCCATGTAGGCCACAACAAAAACGATCAGTGCGCTCATGGGTTCGATCTCCTTGCCCGAAATTCTAGGACAGTCCAACTACCAGAGCCGAACCCTGATAACGATCTGCATTAGCACTAACCCCAACGCAAAACCTATGCCACCGTAAATCAAGCCCTGTAGCAGTTTGTTGGTTCGCCGCTGTTCGACCAGCAGCTCTTCCAGCGCCTGGCGCTGCTCTTGCGGCTCACGCTTCAGGTACTCGTGCAGCAGGCGCGGCAGGTCGGGCAGCAGCTTGGCATAGCGCGGTGCCTGGGCTTTGAGTTCATCCACCAGCTTCTGCGGGCCCACCTGTTCCAGCATCCACTGTTCCAAAAACGGCTTGGCCGTGCTCCAAAGGTCCAGCTCCGGGTCAAGCTGGCGGCCCAGCCCTTCGATGTTGAGCAAGGTCTTTTGCAACAGCACCAGCTGGGGCTGGATTTCTACATCGAAGCGGCGCGACGTCTGGAACAGCCGCATCAACACCATGCCGAGCGAGATTTCTTTGAGCGGCCGGTCAAAGTACGGCTCACAAACGCCACGGATAGCGGCTTCCAGCTCGTCCACCCGGGTTTTCGCCGGCACCCAGCCAGACTCGATGTGCAGCTCGGCCACGCGCTTGTAGTCGCGCCGGAAGAAAGCCACAAAGTTCTGCGCCAGGTACTCCTTGTCGAACTCGGTCAGCGTGCCGACGATGCCAAAGTCCAGCGAAACGTAACGCCCGAAGGTCTCAGGCACCAGGCTCACCTGGATGTTGCCGGGGTGCATGTCGGCGTGAAAAAAGCCGTCACGAAACACCTGGGTGAAGAAGATCGTGACGCCGTCGCGCGCCAGCTGTGGAATGTTCACGCCCGCGTCACGCAGCCGATCAATCTGGCTGATCGGCACCCCCTCCATGCGCTGCATCACCATAACTTCAGGATGGCACAAGTCCCAGATCATTTCGGGGATAAGCACCAGATTCAGCCCTGCCATATTCCGGCGCAGCTGTGCCGCGTTGGCCGCCTCCCGGACCAGGTCGAGCTCGTCGTGAAGGTATTTGTCAAACTCGCCCACCACCTCGCGCGGCTTGAGGCGTTTGCCGTCACTGGAGAGGCTCTCGACCCATCCCGCCATCATGCGCATCAGCGCCAGATCTTTTTCGATCACGGTCAGCATGCCCGGGCGCAACACCTTGACAGCCACATCACGGGTCTGGCCGTGGCGGTCCTTGATGACCGCAAAGTGCACCTGCGCAATCGAGGCGCTGGCCACGGGCTCGCGTTCGAAGCTGACAAAGGCTTCGCTCAGCGGCTTGCGCAAGGCCCGTTCAACCGAAGCGATGGCCACCGATGAATCGAACGGCGGCACCCGGTCTTGCAGCCGTGCCAGCTCGTCGGCAATATCGGCGGGCAGCAGATCGCGGCGGGTCGACAGCACCTGCCCGAACTTGACGAAAATCGGACCGAGCCGCTCAAGTGCCTCGCGCAGGCGCTGGCCGCGCGGCGCGCGCAGATTGCGGCCCACCGAAACAATGCGGGCGATCACCCGCAGCCACGGCTTTTGAAAACTGGTCAGGAAAAGCTCATCGAGCCCGTAGCGCAAGGCCACGAAGACAATGAAAACACCTCTGAAAAAACGCGTCATGAGCGGCTGCCGCCTGGCCGCGCGCCGGTGAACTGGCGCAGCGCATCGACCATGCCGCGCGCCGCCTGCCCGAGCGCATGCGCCGGGGCGTCGCCGATCAATCGCGACAGATCTTCTTCCAGATCCCAGCGCACATGGTCCACCAGCCAGTTGATTTCAGCGGCGAACTGGACGTCGCCTTCAATACGCACTGGCGGCTTCTCGCCGCGCAACAGCACCTGTGCCAGTTGCCACGGTGAGTCCTGGGTGAGCATCAGGGTGAGATCCGGCACGCCCGCAGGCGGCGCGACTTCCAGCAAACCGGCCGGTGTTGCCGAAAGCCGAACGGTGAAGCTGCGCCAACTGGCCTGCAAGAGATGTCCGGTTTGCCGCGCCAGCCGGGCCCGGGCTTCGGGCTCCTGCATCAACACATGGTTGAGCAGCAGAACCAGTCGCCGTTGCGCCTCATCGACTGCCCACACGGGCGGCTGAAGCCCGCTGCCGAACTTCTCAAACAGCGAGTCCAAAAAAGGAAAAGGGGACTGTGTTGCCATAGTCCCCGATTATGAAGCCCGCCCGCTGGGCAACGCGTACGTCACTGGAGCGCCTGCACCCCTGCCACCAGCCAGCCGCTGTCGCCACTCTTGGGTTTGGTCATGTTCCATACCTCGCGGAAGGGGTTGGGCCCGGCGGACGGCTGTTCGCGGATCATGCCGGAGAACTCAACGCTGGCCATATAGTCGTTGCCCAGATCTTCAATGCCCAATACCTGCGCCTCGATCATCACCACATCGGTCTGATTGGGCTGGCCGGCCGTATGGGTCTCGCGCTCAGCCAGCTGGGCACGGATTTCCTCCAGCATGCCGTCGGTCATCATGGACCTCAGGGTGTGCATGTCGGAGCGGTCCCAGGCGTCTTGCAGAGTCACAAAGTTGCGCTTGGCAGCCCCCAGAAAACCAGCCACGTCAAAGTCTGCGGGCACCCCCCAGGACGCAGAACCAGAAAGCGCGGAGCCAATCTGCACGCCACCACTGGCTGTGGCACCGCTGTACTTGGCAGCGTCAAAAGCCATGCTGCTGCGCTCCCAGGGCCGTGCGGAGGCATCGTTGCCAACGTTGTCCGGGCTGTAGTGGCGCAAGGCGGGAGCCTGGGTCGCCGACCCCGCCCCCTGCACCGCATACGGGCTGGCCGACACCGACGCCGACTTGCGAGCGCGCATGACCAGGCCGATGACCACGATGACAGCCAGCGCCATCAGCGCAACCAGCACGATCTGGCCAAGCACCTCACCAAACCCCAGGCTGTGGGCCAACCAGGCCAGGCCCAAACCGGCCGCCAGGCCACCGAGCATGGCTCCCCAGGGCTTTTTCGGTGCCGCAGCCGCCGGCGTCGCCGTGGGAGCCGCAGGGGCTGCGGGTGCCGCGTTGCGTTGGGTCACATTGCCCGACTGTTTGCCCGTCGAGCCGCCGCCGCCCAAGCGCTTGGCTTGGGCGTCAGCACCTGCCAGCGCCATCACACCCACAAGAATCAGTGCCAGGAATTTCATGTCTGCCTCCGTGTTTATTTCGAACTGTTCAACACTTGATTCCAACATGCAACGCAGCCACACCGCCCGTGAGGTTGTGATAGTCCACATGGCCAAAACCACCTTTTTTCATCAGGGTCTTGAGCTCTTCCTGCCCTGGGTGCATGCGGATGGACTCGGCCAGATAGCGGTAGCTTGAATCGTCACCTGCCACCAGTTTGCCCAGCCTGGGCAGCACGTTGAATGAATACCAGTCGTACGCCTTCTCCAGCGGCTTTGCCACTTTGGAGAATTCCAGCACCAGCAACTTGCCACCGGGCTTGAGCACGCGATTCATTTCCGCAATGGCGGCGTCCTTGTGCGTCATGTTGCGCAGGCCAAAGGCCACGCTGACCAAGTCGAAATGGCCGTCGGCAAAGGGCAGCTTCTCGGCGTCGCAAACCAGGGTGGGCAAAGCCACGCCGGCGTCCAGCAGGCGGTCGCGCCCAACACGCAGCATGGCTTCGTTGATGTCGGTGTGAACCACCTGGCCGCTGGAACTCACTTTTTTTGCAAAGGCCAGCGCCAGGTCCCCTGTGCCCCCCGCAATGTCCAGAACCCTTGAGCCCGCGCGCAGGTTCGCCACCATCACGGTGTAGGCCTTCCAGGCCCGGTGCAGGCCCGCCGACATCAGGTCATTCATGAGGTCATAGCGCGGAGCCACAGAATCGAACACGCCACGCACGCGCTGCGCCTTTTCGCGCTCGTCAATCGACTCAAAACCAAAATGCGTTGTCGCCATAGGCTGGAATGCTAGGCCTGAACAGCCAAGGAGAGACCGACAACCCTGCACCAAAGCGGGGATTTTGTCGGCAAAAGAATGAAAACTACGGAAATCAGTGGTGTGCGCAAGCGCCACCACCCTTGGGTGTCATGGGAGCGTCGCGGTCCACCCCTGCGTCGGCGAGTCGCTGGTTGTATTGCTCCCACAGCGCGTCCTGTTGCGCGCCCAGCTCGTACAAATAGGCCCATGAAAAAATCCCACTGCTGTGGCCATCAGAGAATGTCGGCTGCACCGCGTAGTTGCCCACCGGCTCCAGCGAAACCAGCCCAACCTCACGTTTGCCCGTTTGCAACACCTCCTGGCCTGGCCCATGGCCCTGCACTTCAGCAGACGGCGAGTAGATGCGCATCAGCTCAAACGGGATGCGGAAGCCCGCACCGTCGGAAAACGCCACCTCCAGTACCCGCGACTGACTGTGTACCGTCAACGATTGGGGCGTTGGTGCCCCGGCCTGCAAGCCAGCCATGATTAAAACCGCACCGATACGTTGACCGAAAGCTTGTCGTTGCCCTTTTGGGGTGAGCCGGTGTTGATGGTCAGTGGCACGACACTGCCACGCACGATACGCCCGTAATCGGCCGTCAAGGAGAACGGCCCGCTACCGTATCGCAGACCCAGGCCAACACCTGCCAGACGGTCGCTTGACGGCTTGGACGTGCCGTTGGGCTTGTTGTTGCTGAGCCAGCCAGCATCAATGAATCCGACCACCCGCAGGCCGGGCGTGACCTCTGGCGTGGTGACCTCCAGTGAGGCGGACAAGCCGCGGTCACCGGCAATCGGGCGCTCGCTCTCGGTGCCACGCACCGAGCCCGACCCGCCCAGGCCAAACTGTTCGCCGGAAATCAGCACATCAGGGCTGTATTGAAGCTGGCTGCGCACACCCCAAAGCCAATTGCCTGCAAAGTTGGCGGTGTAGTTAAACCCGGCACGCAAAGCTTTGCCCCGGTTGGTGTCAATGCGGGGGTCTTCAGTCTGATAGGAAGCCAGGTCGTTGCCGGTACCACTGCCCGTGTTGACGACCAGCTCGGCGTTGTAACCCCAGACAGATGTGTCGGACTCGGTGCGCGCGTTGTAGCCCAGCGTCAGCGGGCGGCTACGCCGATTGACCTGTCCCGGCACCGGGAAGCCGTTGATCTTGGCGGCATTGAACACCTTGTCTTCCAGGCTCAGCGTCACATAGCTGCGGCGTCCGCCTTCAGGCGGCAGGTACGCGGTGTAGTTGACACCGAAAGTATGACCAGCACCGGTGCTGGTGAAGGCACCAAAATTGCCCACCACATCGGAGCGGGTGTAGCTCAACCCAACAACCCCGCCCAACTCGTACAGCGGAACGCGGTAAGACAAGCCTAGTTGTTTGACATCCTTGAAACGCTCAATGGAGGTGGTGTACGCGCCATTGAATTGGTGGTCGAGATTAAAAAGATTGGTGTGGCCGCCCGACACCGTAAGACGGTCACGGCCGGACGACTCCGAGCCGCCGTTGGACAGGCCCATGGAAAAGGTCCAGGGCCGCAACTCTTTCACCGTAATGCTGGCATCGATCTTGTCGGGCTCGTCGGCTTCCTTGATACCCACCTGAACCTGTTTGTTCGGGTTTTCGTTCGCAATGGCGGTCTGGATGGCCATCCGCTTGAAGTTGGGTGTATGGCCTTCGCGCAGTTCCGGAACGCTGCGCCGGATATTGCCTTCGTCATAAATTTTGTTGCCGTCGAGCGTCAGTTTGCTGATCGTGAATTTCACAATGCTCAGCGTCACGGTGTCGCCGACGTCCTGCGGCGGCAACGCCACCCGATGCAGGCCAAAGCCTTTGTTGCGCAGCGCCTCTTCCAGGGCGGTGGTGGCTTTTTGCAGGGTGTCCATGGTCGCATCGGCACGCAGGTAAGGTGCCAGAATGCGCGTGGTCTCGGACTCGCCGAGCGGGTTCTCCCCGGTGAGCTTGAAGCCCTTGATGGAAAAAACCGGTACCGGTGCCGCCACCAGCGGGGCGTCTGACTGCGCCTGCGCCAAACCGCCCAGACACGCCAAAGCCACCGCAACTGCCACCCGGCTGCGACGGGTGCTGCCGCCTATATTCATTTTTTACCCTGTGAGGTCAGTCCACACTGACTGAAATTGTCGCACTGCAAGGCGGTAGTTGTCACGCCCGGCAAGGGCGTTCACTTGCATTGGTTGGACGGTTTGATGCCAGCATCGGCCAGAACACTGACCAGCAAGGGGTTCTTGGAGTTGGGTAGCGGCAGCTTGTCAAACTCAATGAATTTCGGGATGGTATTGGGCCGCGCAGTGTTACCGTCATTGCCAGCGAAGCCTGCTTCACCCTTGCCCAAGTGCAACACTTCGCTCTTGCTGGCGACCTCAATATGGCCATCGCGCACGAAGACAAACAGGCCCTCCTGGCTGTCAGACACGTTGTCGCTGGAAAACAACTTTCCGGGCACATTGACTGTGTCTGGCCGCGGGCCTTCTGACGGCGGCTGGCTTGAAATCGCGCGGATTCCAGTGGGGGAAATGAACAGACCCTGCCCCGCCTGAAGCACTTGCAACGCCGTCTGGCCCTGTTGGGTGACGGCCACGGAGCCCAGCCAGGTGAACAGCGTCAGGCCACCGTCGGCACCGCCACCGGTCTCGCCGGCACAAGCGCCAGTGCAGTTGATGTCGACTCCGGTACCGCGAATGCCGATAGTGGCAGTCGAGGTGCTGAACGAAACGTTGCGGTTGTTGGCCTTGGCGATCAGGCCAGTCAGGGCGCGAACCGAGCCACGCAGCACGGACATCAGGAAACGGCCTTCGCCCGCGTTCTTTTCGTCATAGACAAAGTTATCCACCCGGAACCGCGTCGCGGAACCCAGCGTCATGCGACTTTCGTCGCGAAACGCCAGTACCGCGCGCGTGCCGCTGCCGGTTTCAACCAGGTCGCCCGGGTAGATGCTGCCGCCATCCACCAGGCGGCGGCGTTGGCCTGCGCCGTCGACTGCGTTGACCTCGCCCTGAGCCGTCACCACCTTGGCACTGGCCTGCACCGCATTCGGACGAGAGGTTTCCGTCACCTTCGATGACTCGGTGCCGCAGTCCTTGAGGCAGACCCGGGCGTCAAAGTCGGTGCCGCGAATGCCGATGGTGGCGGTGCTGGTTTGTACCCGCGCCGCATTGGGTGAACTTTTCGAGATTGCGCCGGTCACGGCCCGGAAACCGCCACGCACCAGCTGCATCAGCATGTTGTTATCTGTCGCGTTTTCCTTGAACTGATACTGGGAAAGCACGATTTCAGAGTTGGGGCGTACCGTCATGCGGGTGCCGTCCGCCAGCTTGATGATGGCCGAAGCACCGTCCGCGGTGGTCAGGCGGTCACCCTCCCGAAGCTCCAGCCCCTTGCCCAGGGTGCGCGGAGTCTGGCCCGGCGTCTGGGCAAAACCCACACCGCGTGAAAACTCAACCTCGCCGGCCATCTGAGCCTGCGCGGCCATGGAGCCCAGCAACACGCACACACCCAGTGCAATGGGTGCCAGACGCCTAGCGCGAACATGTGGGGAAAACATCGCAACCTCCAGAACCTTGCGGCCATTCGCCGGAGCGGCGCTCGGCGACAAGAATCAAATACCCAAACTGTAGGTGGTTTTTACCCATCGGGCTAGCCGCAAACTCTAACCCTAAAACCCGCGCACGCCCTGCAAACGTGCGAATTTCACGAACAAGCGTGATTTAAACGGGCAAGGCCTGAAGCCGCTGCGCCATGTTGGCTTCCAGCGCCGGCCGGTTTTCCACCACGCCAGCGATCTGTAGCGGCTGTGGTTCGCGCCGCGCCGGGGCCCACACGGGTGCCGGGAAATGGGTATCCCAGTCGAACCGCGCAATCACGTGCCAGTGCAAATGCGGCACCATATTGCCCAGCGCGGCCAGGTTGATCTTGAGCGGTTGCAGCGTCTCGCGCAAAGCCAGCTCAACCGCCACCACGGCATCAAGGCAGTGCTGCCGCTCGGGTGCCGCCAAGTCAGACAATTCGGCCACATGGTCATTCCAGACCACGCGGTAAAAGGCCGGGAAGCCCGCCTCCTCGGCCCGAATCACGCGCAGCCGTGCCGATTGCCACACCGGCACGCCACCCAACCCTTCACACAGCAGGCAAACCGGATGCGTCGTCATGCCGTCAGACCAGCACGCGCTCGATGCCGCCGTTGTTGGCTGCAGCCACGTAAGCTGGCATCCAGTCTTTGCCCAGAATCTGATTGGCCATCTCGACCACGATGTAGTCGGCCTCCAGCAAGCCGTTGTTGAGGTCGTTGCCGTAACGAGTCAGC
The DNA here is from genome assembly GCA_943369755.1 of Ramlibacter sp. 2FC. GTDB lineage: Bacteria > Pseudomonadota > Gammaproteobacteria > Burkholderiales > Burkholderiaceae_C > CALROG01. The sequence goes on along the minus strand of CALROG020000013.1, from coordinate 40,314 downwards.
CCCTGCAGGCAGCTCGGGCAACTGGTCAGGATTTTCACATTCGCGTCTGCGCCCACCTGGCCGCTTTCACGCAGCGCGGCCTCCCCCTTGCGCAGCTCTTCTTCCTTGCGAAAGCGCACCTGGGTCGCGATGTCGGGCCGGGTCACGCCCAGGGTGCCCGACTCACCGCAACAGCGCTCGTTCTTGAGCACGTTGTCGCCCACCAGCGCTTTCACCGTCTTCATAGGGTCTTGCAGCTTCATGGGGCTGTGGCACGGGTCGTGGTACAGGTAAGCCTGCCCCGAGCCTGCGGACGCACCGTTCGCGCCTTCAAGTGTGATGCCCTTTTCCAGCAGGTATTCGTGGATGTCGATGATCCGGCAACCGGGGAAAATATCCTCAAACTTGTAGCCCTGCAACTGGTCGTAGCAGGTGCCGCAGCTCACCACCACGGTTTTGATGTCCAGGTAATTAAGTGTGTTGGCCACCCGGTGGAACAACACCCGGTTGTCGGTAATGATCTTCTCGGCCTTGTCAAACTGGCCGCTGCCGCGCTGCGGGTAGCCACAGCACAGGTAACCCGGGGGCAAAACCGTTTGCACGCCAGCGTGCCACAGCATGGCCTGCGTTGCCAGCCCCACCTGCGAGAACAAGCGCTCGGAGCCGCAACCGGGGAAATAGAACACCGCCTCGGTCTCGGCCGTGGTGGCCTTGGGGTTGCGGATGATCGGCACGTAGTCTTTGTCTTCAATGTCCAGCAAGGCGCGTGCGGTCTTTTTGGGCAGGCCGCCAGGAAGCTGTTTGTTGATGAAGTGAATCAACTGCTCTTTGACCGGTGCCTTGCCAACGGTGGCTGCTGGTCGGGCAGTCTGGCGCTTTGCCGCCACGCGCAGCAGCTTGTTGGCAAAGCGCTGGACCTTGAAGCCCACATCCACCATGGCCGTGCGCATCAGCTTGATGGTTTCGGGGTTGGTGGCGTTGAGCATCAACATGGCCGCTGCATTGCCGGGGCGAAACGACTTCTTGCCCATCTTGCGCAGCAAATTGCGCATATTCATGGACACATCGCCAAAGTCAATTTTCACCGGGCAGGGCGACAGGCACTTGTGACACACCGTGCAGTGGTCGGCCACATCCTCGAACTCCTCCCAGTGCTTGATGCTGACACCGCGGCGCGTCTGTTCCTCATACAAAAAGGCCTCCACCAGCAAGGAGGTGGCCAGGATCTTGTTGCGCGGGCTGTACAGCAGATTGGCGCGCGGCACATGGGTGGCGCATACCGGCTTGCACTTGCCGCAGCGCAAGCAGTCTTTCACGCTGTCGGCAATGGCACCAATGTCGCTTTGCTGCATGATCAGCGACTCATGCCCCATCAAGCCGAAACTGGGTGTGTAGGCATTGGTTAAATCAGCCTCTAGCCCGCTCCCAGACTGCGAGAGGTGCTCCTGATTTCGTAGCAGCTTGCCTTTGTTGAAGCGCCCTTCAGGGTCCACCCGGCGCTTGTAGTCGGTAAACGGCTGCAGCTCGGCGTCGGTCAGGAATTCGAGTTTGGTAATGCCAATGCCGTGCTCGCCGGAAATCACGCCGTCCAGGCTGCGGGCCAGCACCATGATGCGTTTTACCGCCTGGTGTGCGGTCTGCAGCATTTCATAGTTGTCGCTATTGACCGGAATGTTGGTGTGCACGTTGCCGTCGCCCGCGTGCATGTGCAGCGCCACCCAGACCCGGCCCTTGAGCACGCGCTGGTGGATGGCGGTGCATTCGTCCAGGATCGGCTGAAACGCCGCCCCCGCAAAAAGGTTTTGCAGCGGCGCGCGGATCTGCGTCTTCCAGCTGGCGCGCAGCCGGTGGTCCTGCAATTGCTCAAACAGGTCATCAGCCTGGTCCAGCCAGCCTTGCCACAGCGCACGTACCTCCCCCAGCAACGCCACGGCCTGGGCCACGCGGTCTTCCAGCAACTCAGCCGACGGGATTTCGCTGGCGTCGTCACTCTTGCCCAGCGGCAGGCTGCCGCGGGTGAAGAACGTGACCAGCTCATCCGCCAGCCGGATCTTGTTGTGCAGGCTCAGTTCGATGTTGATGCGCTCGATGCCATCGGTGTACTCGGCCATGCGCGGCAGCGGGATGACCACGTCTTCGTTGATCTTGAAGGCGTTGGTGTGCTTGCTGATGGCCGCCGTGCGCTTGCGGTCCAGCCAGAATTTCTTGCGTGCCTCCGGGCTGATGGCCACAAAGCCCTCGCCACTGCGCGAATTGGCCAGGCGCACCACCTCGGATGTGGCACGGGCCACGGCATCGGCGTCGTCACCTGCGATGTCACCCACCAGCACCATTTTGGGCAGGCCGCCGCGCTTGCTCTTGGTGGCGTAACCCACCGCCTTCAGGTAGCGGTCGTCCAGATGCTCCAGCCCGGCCAGCAACACGCCGGTACGCGCGGCTTCAGCAAACATGAAGTCCTTGATTTCCACAATGCTGGGCACGGCGTCGCGTGCATTGCCGAAAAATTCAAGGCAAACCGTACGGGTATGCGCTGGCATGCGGTGCACCACCCAGCGCCCGCTGGTGATCAGGCCGTCGCAGCCCTCCTTCTGGATGCCGGGCAAGCCACTCAAGAACTTGTCGGTCACGTCCTTGCCCAGGCCCTCCTTGCGGAAGCTGCGCCCGGGGATGTCCAGCCGCTCGGTGCGGATCGGCGTTTTGCCGTCGGCCTCGAAGTACTGCAGCTCAAAGCTCGCCACCTCGGCGTCATGGATCTTGCCCAGGTTGTGGTTCAGGCGTGTCACCTCCAGCCACTGGGCCTGCGGCGTCACCATGCGCCAGCTCGCCAGGTTGTCCAGCGCGGTACCCCACAGCACGGCCTTCTTGCCACCCGCGTTCATGGCGATATTGCCGCCAATGCACGAAGCCTCGGCCGAAGTCGGGTCCACCGCAAACACAAAACCGCCGCGCTCGGCGGCATCGGCCACGCGCTGGGTCACGACCCCGGCCTCGGTCCAGATGGTGGGCACGGGCTGGGCCAGGCCCGGCAGCTGCAGCATCTGCACCTCGGTCATGGCTTCGAGCTTTTCGGTGTTGATCACCGCGCTGTTCCAGGTCAGCGGTATCGCGCCGCCGGTGTAGCCGGTACCGCCGCCACGCGGAATGATGGTCAGGCCCAGGTCAATACAGCCCTTGACCAGGCCAGCCATTTCGGCCTCGGTGTCCGGCGTCAACACCACAAACGGGTATTCCACACGCCAGTCAGTGGCGTCGGTCACGTGCGAGACGCGGCTCAGCGCGTCAAACTTGATGTTGTCCTTGGCGGTGAGTTTGCCCAGTTGGCGTTGCGCCTTGCGCCGCAACTCGGCAGTTTGCGAAAAAGCGGCGTCAAAGGCGTCAATTGCACCATGCGCGGCCAGCAGCAGCTCGCCCACCAGCGCATCGCGCTCGGTGTCGGTGCCTGGTGTGCGGCGCTTTTCAACCTCGTGCAGCCGGTGCTGCAAGGCATCTACCAGTTGCCGCCGGCGCTTGGGGTTGTCCAGCAGGTCATCTTGCAAATAGGGATTGCGCTGAACCACCCAGATGTCGCCCAACACCTCATAGAGCATGCGGGCCGAGCGGCCGGTGCGGCGCTCTTCACGCAGGCGGTTGAGCACATCCCAGGCCCTGGAACCCAGCAAACGGATCACGATCTCCCGGTCGGAGAACGAGGTGTAGTTGTAGGGGATTTCACGCAGGCGCGGTGCGTCGTCGACCGCAGCCATGAGCTGATTGAGCGTTGTAGGGGCGTTCATCGGGTCCTGGAGGTGCTCAGCCAGAACGTACTGCGCGGCTGAAGGCGGATTTTATCGCAGTGCAACATAAACAGTCGCCACAGGGACTTGGCTCATGGAAATCCCGCTTGTTGCGCTGGCGGATGTACAGGCCAAATCAACTGTCATAAATCTATCGTAATCTGCCAGACCTCAATTCAGGAGCCCCTATGAAACTTCAACTTACCGCAGCCGCCTTGGCCGCTGTCATTGCCTTCCCGGCCCAGGCCCAGACTGAAATCCAGTGGTGGCACTCGATGGGTGGTGCCTTGGGCGAATGGGTCAATGACCTCGCCAAAGACTTCAACACCAGCCAAAAAGACTACAAAATCGTGCCCACCTTCAAGGGCAGCTACGACGAATCCATGACCGCCGCCATCGCCGCCTTCCGGGCCGGCAACGCGCCGCACGTGCTGCAAGTGTTCGAGGTGGGCACTGCCACCATGATGGCCAGCAAGAGCGCCATCGTCCCGGTGGGCGAAGTCATGAAAAAGGCTGGCGTGACGTTTGACCCCAATGCCTACGTGCCGGCTGTGGCGGGTTACTACACGGCCCCCAATGGCCAGATGCTGAGCTTCCCGTTCAACAGCTCGACCACGGTGTTCCACTACAACAAAGATGCCTTCAAGGCCGCTGGCATTGACACCGAAAAGCCGCCCACCACCTGGCCCGAAGTAGCGCTGGCCGCCGCCAAGCTCAAGGCCTCTGGCCACAAGTGCCCATTTACCACCAGCTGGGTGAGCTGGACCCAGCTCGAAAGCTTTTCGGCCTGGCACAACACCGAATTTGCCTCCAAGGGCAACGGCATGCGCGGCATTGACGCCCGCCTGACCTTCAACAGCCCGCTGCATGTACGCCATATCGAGAACCTGGCCAACATGGCCAAGAGCGGCCTGTTCATTTACAAGGGCCGCGGCAACGCAGCTGACGCCACCTTTGTGTCAGGCGAATGCGCCATGACCACCGGTTCCTCAGCCCTGTACGGCAACATCAAGCGCAACGCCAAGTTTGCTTCCGGCATTGGCGCCCTGCCCTACTACCCGGACGTGCCGGGTGCGCCGCAGAACACCGTCATCGGTGGTGCCAGCCTGTGGGTGATGTCGGGCAAAAAAGAGAACGAATACAAAGGCGTGGCCCAGTTCTTTGCCCACCTGTCCAAGGCTGACGAAGCCGCCAAGAGCCACCAGCGCACCGGCTACCTGCCGCTGACCAAGGCCTCTTACGAGCTGACCGAGAAGAGCAACTTCTACAAGCAAAACCCGGGCACCGACGTGTCGGTCACGCAAATGATCCGCAAAACGACTGAAAAGTCGCGTGGCATCCGCCTGGGCAACTTTGTGCAGATCCGCACCATCAACGACGAAGAACTCGAACAGGTGTGGTCCGGCAAGAAGACCGCCAAGGAAGCCCTTGACGCTGCTGTGAAGCGCGGCAACGAGCAACTGGAGCGCTTCCAGAAGGCCAACAGCAAGTCCTGACGGACTTGCGCCTTTGGCCGTACTGACGGCATCCCCACCCCTGCCCTCCCCCGCCGTGCGGGGGAGGATGTTTTGGAGCCGGTCAAAATAGCAGCATGGAAAAACGAGTCCTCTTCCGATCCGCCTGGCTGCCTTGGGTGCTGATTGCGCCGCAGATGGCGGTCATTCTGGTGTTCTTTTTCTGGCCGGCCGCGCAGGCGCTGTACCAAAGCGTGCTGAACCAGGACGCGTTCGGCACTACGGCAGCCCAGTTTGTGGGCCTGGACAACTTCAGGCAGCTTTTCAACGACGAGACCTACCTGGCGTCGTTCAAGACCACGGCGGTTTTTTCGGCGCTGGTTGCAGTATGCGGGCTGACCATTGCCCTGGTCCTGGCCGTCATGGCAGACCGCGTGCTCAAAGGCGCAACTGCATACAAGACGTTCCTGATCTGGCCTTATGCGGTAGCCCCTGCGGTGGCGGGTGCGCTGTGGCTGTTCATGTTTGCGTCTCCATTCGGCCTGGTGGCTTTCTGGCTGCGTGCGATCGGAATCCCGTGGAACCACCTGCTGGACTCGGGCAACGCTATGACGTTGATCGTCATGGCCGCCGTGTGGAAGCAGATCTCCTACAACTTCCTGTTCTTCCTGGCGGGGCTCCAGTCGATTCCAAAATCGCTGATCGAAGCCGCCGCCATCGACGGTGCATCGCCCTGGCGGCGCTTCTGGACCATCGTGTTCCCGCTGCTGTCGCCCACCACGTTTTTCCTGCTGGTCATCAACGTGGTGTACGCCTTCTTTGACACCTTTGCCATTGTCGACGCCACCACCCAGGGTGGTCCGGGCAAGGACACCGCCATCCTGGTCTACAAGGTCTACTACGACGGCTTCAAGGCGATGGACATCGGAGGGTCGGCAGCGCAGTCGGTGGTGCTGATGGTGATCGTGGTGGCGCTTACTGTGGTGCAGTTCCGGTTTGTCGAGAAAAAGGTTCAGTACTGAGTTCGCACCATGATTGAAAAACGACCTGGCCTTACCTTTTTGTCCCACGCGGTGCTGTTGCTGGGCGTGGCCGTAGTGGCGTTTCCGGTGCTCATCACACTGGTGGCGTCCACCCAGACCGCGCAGGACATTGCGTCCACCATCCCGTTGTCGCTCAAGCCCGGCAGCAACTTCATTGAGACCTACCGCCTGGCGCTTTTCGGTGGCGAAACAAGTGCGGGCAGTCGCATTCCCGCAGCATTGCCCATGCTGTGGATCAGCCTGGTCAGTGCGCTGGTGATCTCCATCGGCAAGATCACCATCTCGCTGCTGTCGGCCTTTGCCATCGTCTACTTCCGGTTCCCGTTTCGCAACATCGTGTTCTGGATGATCTTCATCACGCTCATGCTGCCAGTGGAGGTGCGCATCGGGCCCACCTACAAGGTGGTGTCAGACCTTGGCATGCTCAACAGCTACGCCGGCCTGACCATACCGCTGATTGCCTCAGCCACGGCCACATTTTTGTTCCGCCAGTTCTTTCTGACCGTGCCTGACGAACTGGTCGAAGCTGCGCGCATGGACGGTGCCGGGCCGATGCGTTTTTTCAAGGATGTGCTGCTGCCGCTTTCCAAGACCTCGATTGCGGCGCTTTTCGTCATCCAGTTCATCTACGGCTGGAACCAGTACCTCTGGCCACTGCTGGTCACCACCAACGAAGACATGTACCCGGTGGTGCTGGGCATCAAGCGGCTGATTTTTGGCGAGTCCTACATTGAATGGAACGTGGTCATGGCCACAGTCATTCTGGCCATGCTGCCGCCGGCACTGGTGGTTGTGCTCATGCAGAAGTGGTTCGTCAAGGGCCTGGTTGATACGGAAAAATAATGGCATCCATCCAACTCAAAAACGTCATCAAGACGTACGGCAAGGGCAAGCAGGCGCTGCAGGTCATCCACGGCGTCAGCGCCGAGATTGCCGACCACGAATTCATCGTCATCGTCGGGCCATCGGGTTGCGGCAAGTCCACGCTGCTGCGCATGGTGGCCGGCCTGGAGGAAATTTCGGGTGGCGATATTTCCATCGGCGGGCGGGTCGTGAATGACCTGGAGCCCTCAGAACGTGACATCGCCATGGTGTTCCAGAACTACGCCCTGTACCCGCACATGAGCGTGTTCGACAACATGGCCTACGGCCTGAAGATCAAGAAGGTGCCGATTGACGAAATCAAAACCCGGGTCGACAAAGCCGCCAAGATTCTTGAACTCGGCCACCTGCTGGCCCGCAAACCGCGCGAACTGTCTGGCGGCCAGCGCCAGCGCGTGGCCATGGGCCGGGCCATCGTGCGCCAGCCCCAGGTTTTTTTGTTTGACGAACCCCTGAGCAACCTGGACGCCAAGCTGCGCGCCCAGACCCGGCTTGAAATTCAAAAACTGCACCGCGAGCTTGGCATCACCAGCCTGTTTGTGACGCACGACCAGGTCGAGGCCATGACGCTGGCCCAGCGCATGATGGTGATGAACGCCGGCGTGATGGAACAGTTTGGCACGCCCGAAGAGGTCTACCACCGCCCGGCCTCCACTTTTGTGGCCAGCTTCATTGGATCGCCACCCATGAACCTGCTGAAGAACGCACCGGGTGCCCGCGCCGGCACGATCATGGGGGTGCGGCCCGAGCACCTGGACATCGGCAGCACCGGCTGGGAGCTGCGGGTGGAAACCACCGAGCTGCTGGGTGCCGAGCGCCTGATCTATGCCCGCCTGGGTGCCGAGCAGGTGATCGTGCGCAGCGAAGAGGGCCAGCCCACCCCCGCGCCAGACAGCACCATCCACGTGGCGCCCCGCGAAGACCGCGTGCACTGGTTTGACGCTGCAACTGGCAAACGCCTGTGAGCCAAGGGGACGCGCCAACCCCCTGGCCCTACCCGCGATGGGTAGCCCACCGCGGCGCGGGCAAGCTCGCACCTGAAAACACGCTGGCCGCCTTTCGTCTGGGGGCTGCCTACGGCTACCGCATGTTCGAGTGCGACGCCAAACTCTCGGCCGACGGGGTGGTGTTCCTGATGCACGACGCCACGCTGCAGCGCACCACCAACGGCCACGGCATCGGCGGTGCTCAGCCCTGGCAGGCGTTGGCGCAACTTGACGCTGGCGGTTGGCACTCGCGCGGCTATGCGGGTGAGCCGCTGGCCACACTGGAAAACATCGCCCGCTTTTGCCTGGCCAACGGCTACTTTCTGAACATCGAGATCAAGCCCACACCCGGGCTGGAAGAAAAAACCGGCGAAGTGGTCGCGCGTGAGGCCGCCCGGCTATGGGCTGGTGCCGCCGTGCCACCGCTGCTGACCTCGTTTCGCCCCGAGGCGCTTGAGGGCGCGAAGACCGCCGCCCCCGAACTGCCGCGCGGCCTGCTGCTGGACATGCTGTGGACTGGCTGGCTGGAAACCGCGCTCACGCTGGACTGCGTGGCCGTGGTCTGCAATTACGCCTTGTGGGACACCTCCAGCCTGACCCAGGCTCGCAGCGCCGGCTTTCGCACCCTGAGTTACACCGTCAATGACGAATGGGCAGCACAGCGGCTGATCGACTTGGGCACCGACGGCATCATCACCGACCGGGTTGACCTGTTCAGCCCGGAAAAATGACCATTTCGGGCTGTAGCCCGCATAGATATTGCGTGACCCACTATGAAATTTGTAGCAAATAGGCGTGAGCCGCCTTCAGGCCAAATCCCCTGCCAGTGAGGCCAGCGCCTCTGGCGCAATGGTGGTGTGCGCCGGGTAGTTGGTGTGGTCGCAGCCCAGCTTGACGCTGGCACCGGCCTTGACGGCCGAGCACATGTCGGGCGTGAGCTCAAAGCGCACAAAGTGCACCGCCGAGGTTTTTTCGGCGTTCTCGCGCTCCAGGTCTTCGTCGGCAATGGCGTAGACGCGGGCGTGGCCCTCCACCTCAACAAACATGCGGTCTTCCACGCCGATCAGGCGCGCCAGCTCTCGCTTTCGCTCGTTCTCGTCGGGGTACTCGATCATCATGGTGGCCTTCCAGTTGCTGCCGTCGGGCATTAACGGGGCATAGGCCTCGATCTCTTGCGTGATGCCTTCTTCTTCAAAGATTTTTTCGATCCGCAGCATTTCCTGAATTTGATAGCGAATGCTGGTTTCGCTTTCAAATTGCAACGTGATGTGCTCGCCCAGCGGTACCGAGCGCAGCTTGCGGTGGGCAATAACTTGCGTCTTGTGTTCCTTGCGGAATTTGCTGTAGGCCTCCAGCGTCATCAGGCTGTCGCGGGTGATTTTTCCGGTGAGTTGCATAGGTTCCTCGTCAATTTTTTGCCGCCGGGCCGCGCAGTGGCACAGCGTGCGGGCTCGATCTATTTCAGTCCGTAGGCGATACGCACCAGCGTCAGCGGGTGTTCCAGCTTCGGTGCGCCCAACTGGTTGACTTCAAAGCCCTGGGCAATGTGGTGCCCGCCCAGCGGGCAATCAGAGCTGATGTAGTCGGGCAGGCCTCCGGCGGCGGCAACGCTGCCGTCTTGCGCCGGGCCCGAGCCAGGGTGCTCGGCCATTTTCTTGAACAGCGGCTTGCCGATCTTCAGCGCCTGCTGGTGGTAGGCCTTCTTCACGCCAAAGGTGCCCGCATGGCCCGAGCAGCGCTCGTTGGTCTGCACCCAGGTTTGCGGAATCATCTTCAGCATTTCCTCGGTTTTTTTACCAATGTTCTGCACCCGGCCGTGGCACGGAATCTGGTAGCTGATCTTGCCCAGCGGTTGGGTAAATTCGGTCTTCAGCAGGCCGTCGCGCTTGCGCTGCATCAGGTATTCAAACGGGTCCCACATGGCGGCTTTTACCAGCTGCACGTCGGCGTCGTCGGGGTACATCAGGGGCAGCTCCTGCTTGAACATCAGGGTGCAACTGGGCACCGCGCTGATGATGGCGTAGCCGTCTTTGGCGTACTTCGCCAGCACCGGGATGTTGGCCTCTTTGCTGGCGTTCACCGAGTCCAGGTCGCCCAGCTCCAGCTTGGGCATGCCGCAGCATTTTTCTTTTTCGACCAGCACATAGGGCACTTCGTTGTGCGCCAGCAGCTTGAGCAGGTCATGGCCAATGCCGGGCTCGTTGTAGTTGATGTAGCAGGTGGAATAAATCGCTACCTTGCCAGGCGTCTTGGCACCGTCTTTCACCGCAAACTGGGTGGACTCGGCGGCACCGCTGCGAAACTTTTTGGTGGCCAGCTCGGGCAGCCAGGCGTCTTTGTCCACGCCCAGCACGCTTTGCATGATGCCGCGTGCAAATTGGGTTTTGTTCAGCGCATTGGCCGCCTGCACCACGATCGGAATGCCGGCAAACTGGCCGTGCACATCGGTAGAGGCGAGAAACTTCTCAGCGCTGGTGATCTCACCTTTTTTGAACTTGATGGCCTTGGCCCGCAGCATGGTGTGCGGGAAGTCCAGGTTCCACTCGTGCGGCGGAACATAGGGGCACTTGGTCAGGTAGCACAGGTCGCACAGGTAGCACTGGTCCACCACCTTCCAGTAGTCTTTCTTGTCCACGCCGTCTACTTCGCCGGTTTTGCTTTCGTCCACCAGGTCGAACAGCGTGGGGAAGGAACCGCACAGGCTGACGCAGCGGCGGCAGCCGTGGCAAATGTCAAAAATGCGCTCCAGCTCGTGGGTTAGCGCCTCTTCGTTCCAGAACTCGGCGTTCTTCCAGTCAAGCGGGTGTCGGGTTGGGGCTTCGAGGCTGCCTTCGCGTGCCATGGGGCTCTCTCTTTTTGTCGGGGATATCTGAAAGGAAGGGTCTGCATTGGGCGCTCTTGCGAGCGCCCAACACACACGCCTCGGGCGTGCTTAATCCACCAGCTCGGCCAGGGCCTTGGCGTAGCGGTTGGCGTGCGAGCGCTCGGCCTTGGCCAGCGTCTCAAACCAGTCCGCCACTTCGTCGTGGCCTTCGTCGCGTGCGGTCTTGGCCATGCCGGGGTACATGTCGGTGTACTCATGGGTTTCGCCAGCCACTGCGGCCTTCAGGTTGTCACGGGTCGGGCCAATCGGCAGGCCGGTGGCCGGGTCGCCGCATTGCTCAAGCCACTCCAGGTGGCCGTGGGCGTGGCCGGTTTCGCCTTCAGCGGTGGAGCGAAACAGCGCCGCCACGTCGTTCTGGCCTTCAATGTCGGCCTTGTTTGCGAAATACAGATAGCGGCGATTGGCCTGGCTTTCACCAGCAAACGCGGCCTTCAGGTTTTCTTCCGTCTTGGAGCCTTTGAGTGCTGCCATGGAAATCTCCTTGTGGGTTGAACAAAAACTAAGTGTGCGCTCTGGCCAAGTTTGGCCAAAGACCGGCCAAGCGTAGCCCGGTTCGGGCTCCCCGTCTAATTGGCTGCGTCAATCTATTAAATTGGCAATGGCTATGAAGGTCACAGTATTGATAATGGTTCGCAATAACCTCGCCCATTCAGCTTGGCGGCTCCCGGGAGTTACGTTATAGTAAATGCGTTACGCAATAGTGAATTTTCTTTGCCGCTGTTTGCGCCTTAACTCAGTGCCTCAAGGAGCCCCCATGGCCGTCGCCCTCAAAGAAGCTGCAGCGCTGCCCGCGCCCGCGCCGATTCAGCAACTGCACCACTACGCCTACCGCGCCAAAGACGCCGAGGAAACCCGGCACTTTTATGAAGACATTCTGGGCCTGCCGCTGTACCACATCATCCAGAGCGACGTGGTGCCCAGCACGGGTGAGTATTGCCCCTACACCCACTTTTTCTTCCGCCTGCAAGACGGCTCGTTCATCGCCTTTTTTGACCTGGGCAACGACGAAGCGGCCCTGCCCTCGCCCAACACACCGCTGTGGGTCAACCATATTTCGTTTCGGGTGGATTCGATCCAGGCGCTAAAGGACATGAAGGCCCGGCTGGAGGCGCACGGCATTGAGGTGCTGGGCATCACCGACCACCATATCTTTGACAGCATTTATTTCTTTGACCCGAACGGCGTGCGGCTGGAGCTGACGGCCCAGCGCGCCGACGAATTCCAGATGCTGCAAGAAAGCAAAACGGCGCGTGCCCGCCTGAACGAATGGACGGCGCGCAAGCAACAGTGGCGCAAAGACCGCGCGGCAGGTACCGTTGCCGCACCACTCAAGCCCCAGCAAAACGACCGCCCCGAGTACCTGGCGAAAGCCTGAACAGCCGCCGTTCGGGCTGAGCCTGTCGAGCCCTTCGACAAGCTCAAGGCGAGCGGCAAAGAGGAGTCACCTTGGCCAGCTACGAGAAGACAGCTTTCACCAACGGCTACGAGTTCACGCAGGGTTCAGGCTACGTGTTGCCTGAGTACCCGTTTGTTGCGCCGCCAGAAATCGCCTCGGGCCAGACCGGTCACCACCCGATCGTGATCGTCGGCGGCGGCATCACCGGCCTCACGCTGGCTTGTGCACTGGCCAAACTCGGCGTGCGCGCGGTGCTGCTGGACGAGGACAACACCGTGGGCGTCAAGGGGGCCTCGTCGCGCGGCATCTGCTACACCCAGAAGTCGCTGGAAATTTTTCACCGCCTGGGCGTTTACGAGGCCATCGCGGCCAAGGGCATCCAGTGGAGCGTGGGCCGCACCTTCGCCGGCAATGACGAGGTTTATTCCTTCGACCTGCGCCAGCAAAGCGCCTACAACCTGTCCAGCCAGCCGCCCTTTATCAACATCCAGCAGTTCTACATCGAGGCCTTTTTGGTAGACCGCATCCAGGCGCTCGGCCATGTCAGCATCCGCTGGAACAACCGCGTCACGGCATTCGAGCAAAACGGCGAAGGCGCGTTGCTGCGCGTCACGACCCCGGCAGGTGACTACTCGATTCGCGCCGACCATGTGATCGACGCCACCGGCGCGCGCAGCCCGTTTCGCGGCTGGTGCAAAGCGTCCGTCACCGCCAAAAAGGGCGACGACCGCTGGTGTATTGCCGACGTGCGCTTCACCACGCACCCGCCGGTGGAACGCCACACCTGGGTTGAAGCGCCGTTCAATGAAGGCCGCGCCGTCTGGCAGCACCTGATGGCAGATGATGTGTGGCGCATTGACTACCAGATGGCCCCCAACGCCGACCCGGAATACGTCAGCAGCGAGGCCCAGGTACGGGAGCGGCTGGCGCGCCAGTTCGGGCCCGATGTCGGTGTAGAGATTGTCTGGGTCGGCCCCTACGCCTACCGCAGTGAATGCATCGACCAAATGCGCCACCACCGGGTGTTCTTCATGGGCGACTCGGCCAAGGTGGTCAGCCCGTTTGGCGCGCGCGGCGGCAACACCGGCATTGCCGACGCCGACAACCTGGCCTGGAAGCTGGCTGCGGTCAGTCGAAACCTGGCGGCCCCAGCCCTGCTGGACAGCTACCACGAGGAGCGCCACGAAGCCGCACGCCAGAACGTGCTGGTGACCAACCGCACGGCGCGCTTTTTGCGCCCGGCCGACGGTGTCGAGCGACTGTTTCGCAGCGCCGCCATCGGCCTGGCCAGGCAGCATGTGTTTGCCCGCCAGTTCGTCAACACCGGGCGCATGGCAGTTGCCAACACCTACACCCGGTCCAGCGGCTGCGACGCCACCGGAGGCCAGTCGGTGCAAAACGTGGGCTTTCGCTGGGCCGACAACAGCCCCGGCGTGGTGAACGACCTGTTGCAGTGGGCCCAGGGGCGGCTGCTGGTGCTGGTGTTCGGCAGTTTCAGTGCCGCCAGCTTGCAGCGCCTGCGCGCGCTGTGTGCACAGGCACCGGTGCGCGCCGTCCAGGTGCTGGGCGCCAGCAGCCCCAGCGGCGCGCTGGAGCATGTGCGCGACCCACAGGGCCACCTGCAAGGGGCCTGCCACGTGTTTGGCCACGCCTGGGCGCTGGTGCGCCCCGACGCCTATATAGCCGCCACCGGCGAGAGCATTGACGCGTCACTGATCCACGCGGTCGCCAGGGCTCTGGGCACGACGGAGCAAACAGCATGAAGACCAGCCTGAACCTGCAAGACGCCGACGGTTTCTATGAGGCCCTGCTCGACGCCCACGCCGGCCTGAGCCCTGAAGCCTCGCAGCTTCTCAACGCACGCCTGATTCTGCTGCTGGCCAACCAGGTGGGCGACGCGCAGGTGCTGCTGGACTGCATCGCCGCTGCAAAAGACACCCCCAAGTAAAATTGGGGCATGACCGACACCCCCCAGCAACCCGGCCTGAACAGCCTTTCCAAATCTTTTGAACCCGCCGCCCTGGAAGCCCACTGGGGCCCCGAATGGGAACGGCGCGGTTACGCCGCCGCCGGCTACCGCGGCACCGGCCAGCCCAAAGCAGACGAAGCGGCGTTTTCCATCCAGCTGCCGCCACCCAACGTCACAGGCACCCTGCACATGGGGCATGCGTTCAACCAGACCATCATGGACAGCCTGACGCGCTACCACCGCATGCGTGGCCACAACACGCTGTGGGTGCCCGGCACCGACCATGCCGGCATTGCCACCCAGATCGTGGTGGAGCGCCAGTTGCAACAACAAGGCATCAGCCGCCACGACATGGGGCCCACGCCCGACGTGGCCCGCAAAAACTTTGTGGCCAAAGTGTGGGAATGGAAAGAACAGTCGGGCAACACCATCACCACCCAAATGCGCCGCATGGGCGACAGCGTGGACTGGGGCCACGAGTACTTCACCATGGACCCCAAGCTGTCCAAGGTGGTCACAGAAACCTTTGTGCGGCTTTACGAGCAGGGCCTGATCTACCGTGGCAAGCGCCTGGTCAACTGGGACCCGGTGCTCAAAAGCGCGGTGAGTGACCTGGAGGTGGAAAGCGAAGAGCGCAACGGCTTCATGTGGCACATCGAATACCCGTTTGCCGATGGCCCTCAGCCCGATATGGATGGCAACCTGATGCGCGGCATGCACATCGCCACCACCCGGCCCGAGACCATGCTGGCCGACGGCGCGCTGTGCGTGCACCCTGAAGATGCGCGCTACCAGCACCTGGTGGGCAAGATGGTTGATTTGCCGCTGTGCAACCGGCAAATCCCGATCATTGCCGACGACTTTGTAGACCGCGAGTTTGGCAGCGGCTGCGTCAAGATCACCGGCGCGCACGACTTCAACGACTACGCCTGCTCGCAGCGCCACAACCTGGCGCTGATCACCATCTTCACGCTGGACGCCAGGATCAATGAAAACGGCCCGGCGGTCTATCAAGGGCTGGACCGTTACGACTGCCGCAAAGCCGTGCTGGCCGACCTGGAAGCCCTGGGCTTTTTGCAAAAGGCCGTGCCGCACAAAAACATGGTGCCGGTGTGCGCCCGCACCGGCCAGGTGGTTGAGCCCATGCTCACCGACCAGTGGTTTGTTTCCATGACAAAACCGGCCCCCGGCGGCGTCAGTATTGCGCAGGGCGCCATCCAAGCTGTAGCAGATGGTGACGTGACGTTCGTGCCCGAGAACTGGGTCAACACCTACAACCAGTGGATGAACAACATCCAGGACTGGTGCATCAGCCGCCAGCTCTGGTGGGGCCACCAGATTCCGGCCTGGTACGACGAAGACGGCAAGGTTTATGTGGCGCGTGACGAAGCCCAGGCCCAGGCTCAGGCACCGGGCAAGACGCTTACCCGTGACGAAGACGTGCTGGACACCTGGTACTCGTCGGCACTGGTGCCGTTCTCGACAATGGGCTGGCCGGACGCTGTTGCCCCCACGCTAGGCACTGACGTGTCCCCGCTGCCCCCCGAGGGGGCGCGTTCCGCCTTGGGGCGGCCCGGCGGCGGAACCCACAACAGCCCCGTCAGCGACTACAACCTGTACCTGCCCAGCAGCGTGCTGGTGACGGGCTACGACATCATCTTCTTCTGGGTCGCCCGGATGATCATGATGACCAGGCACTTTACGGGCCGGGTGCCGTTCAAGCATGTGTATATCCACGGCCTGGTGCGCGACTCGCACGGCAAAAAGATGAGCAAGAGCGAGGGCAATGTGCTTGACCCGGTCGACCTGATCGACGGCATTGCCCTGCCCCCGCTGCTGGACAAACGCACTACCGGCCTGCGCAAGCCCGAGACCGCGCCCACGGTGCGCAAAAACACCGAGAAAGAATTCCCTGAAGGCATCCCGGCCTACGGAGCCGACGCGCTGCGCTTCACTTTTGCGGCGCTGGCCAGCCTGGGGCGCAACATCAACTTTGACACCAAGCGCTGCGAGGGCTACCGCAACTTCTGCAACAAGCTGTGGAACGCCACCCGCTTTGTGCTGATGAACTGCGAGGGCCACGACTGCGGGCTGGCCGAACACACCAAAGAGCAGTGCCAGCCGGGCGGCGAATTCCACAACTACATGCAGTTCAGCCAGGCTGACCGCTGGATTTCATCCATCCTGCAAAACACCGAGGCCGAGGTGGCCAAAGGCTTTGCCGAATACCGGCTGGACAACGTAGCCAACGCCATCTACGACTTTGTCTGGAACGAGTTTTGCGACTGGTACCTGGAGATCGCCAAGGTACAGATCCAGACCGGTAGCGAAAGCCAGCAACGCGCCACCCGCCGCACGCTGATCCGCACCCTGGAGGCCATCCTGCGGCTGGCCCACCCGGTCATTCCGTTCATCACCGAAGAACTCTGGCAAAAGGTTGCCCCGGTGGCTGGCCTGGCCGGCGCATCGGTCAGCATCGCGCGTTACCCCGAGGCCCAGTTGCAAAAAATCGACCCGGCCGCCATTGCGCATGTGGTCAAGCTCAAGTCGCTGGTGGACGCCTGTCGCAACCTGCGCGGCGAAATGAACGTGTCACCCGCCACCAAACTGCCGCTGTTTGTGGTGGGCGACGCCCGCTTCATGCGCGAGGCCGCGCATGTGCTGCAGGCGCTGGCCAAGCTCAACGAAGTCAAAGTGTTTGACGACGAGGCCGCCTGGGCCGCCGCCGCACAGGCGGCACCGGTGGCGGTGGTCGGCGAGGCCCGCCTGTGCCTGCACATGGAGATTGATCTGCCGGCCGAAAAAGCCCGCCTGGGCAAAGAGGCAGCACGCCTGGACGGCGAAATCGTCAAGGCCACCGCCAAGCTGGGCAACCAGGCCTTTGTGGCCAAAGCGCCCCCGGCGGTGATTGAGCAAGAACACAAGCGGGTGGCTGATTTCACCGCCACGCTGGCCAAAGTGCGCGACCAGTTGCAACGCCTGGGCTGACACCACGCTGCGCTAGTCCGCTATGGTTTTTATAGTGGCTCGCGCATATTCCGTGCGGGCTACAGCCCGTTTTGGTACTAACGGATGATGAAATGAGGGGCGCTGGCCGGGTAGGCGCCGGGGCCGGCGGCCTCCAGCTCCATTGGCGCGCTGGTCAGGGAGTCGAGCCCGCTGCTGTGCGCGGTGCCGCCGCTCAGGGCCTCGTGCATGCGGTGCGCAATGTACCAGCTCGCACGCAACCGCGACTCACGCGTGTGCGAGCCAATACGCGGCGTCAGGAACAGGTTGTCGCGCTGGTGCAGCGGCGAACCTTGCGAGGCAAAGCCAGCCTCTGCGCCGTCAAGCATGCAGGCCTCAATGCGGCCATCAGACAGCGCGTCGGCCAGGGCATTGGCGTCAAACAGCAGCGAACGGCTGGTACCCACCCAAAGCTGGCCGGGCTTGCAATGCGCCAGCACCTTGGCATTGATGAAGTTCTGGTAGCGCGAGGCATACATCACCTGCACCGACACCGCGTCCGACTGCGCCATCAACTCGGCCAGACTGACCGGCTTGACCTGCAGCCGCTGCCAGATCGGTGCGGTGTGGTGCACCGCAGGGTCGTACCCAATCAGTTTGACACCCAGCGCCTGTAGCAAGATAGCCAGCGCGTGCGCGGTGGGTGCCAGGCCAAAGATGCCGACCACGCTGCCATTGAGCTCGCGGCCCAGGCGAATGTCGGCATGGCGGTCGCCGATCAGGGCCGAGCCAATGCCGCGGCGGTACAGCAGCAGCAGGCTGGCCAGCAGGTATTCGGCGTTGGACCGCACATTGGCGGTGGTGGCCTGGATCACCCGCACATGGCGCTCGCGGCAGGCCTCCAGGTCGGTGTTGTCGGTGCCCACATGCATCCGGGCCACCGCCCGCAGGCGCGGCGCGAAGTCCAGCAACTCTTTGGTAACCACCACCTTGCGCGGCAGCACCACGGCCTCGGCCTTGTAGAGCATCTTGCGCAATGCGGTTGTGTCGCTGGCCAGCTCGGGGCGATACTCCACGGCGTGGCGCGACTCAAGCCATGCAAGCGCCTCCGGTACCAGCCGCTCAAGAAGTAAGATCTCCACCCAGTTGATCCTTGGTTTTTTGTTGCTTCAGCAGCAGAAGTACTTGCTCACTGCTCTTGTCTCGCCCGGGCCACACTTTAGCCTTAAAAAATGACATAGTCGATGAAAAAAGTCACAGGAATAGACAAGGCCGTTTTCCCGGTTGCCGGCTTGGGAACACGCTTCTTGCCGGCCACCAAGGCCCAGCCCAAAGAAATGCTGCCCATCGTGGACCGGCCCTTGATCCAGTACGCGGTAGAAGAAGCCTACGCGGCGGGTATCCGGCACATGATCTTCGTCACTGGCCGCAATAAGCGTGCCATTGAAGACCATTTCGACACCGCCTACGAGCTGGAAACCGAGCTCATCGCCAGCCACAAGCATGAGCTGCTGGCGCTGGTGCGCGCGCTCTCCCCCGCCGACATGGTCTGCTCCTATGTGCGCCAGCCCCGCTCACTGGGCCTGGGCCACGCGGTGCTGTGTGCCCAGCCGCTGGTGGGCGACCAGCCTTTTGCGGTGCTGCTGGCCGACGACCTGATGACCGGGATGGATGGTGGGCCCGGCGTTCTGACACAAATGGTCACGGCCTTTGCCCGATTGCAGACATCTTTGTTAGCCGTGCAAGAAGTGCCGCTTGAGCAGGTGCGCCGCTACGGCATTGTGGCGGGCGAAGACCTGGACGCCCAGGTCATCAAGTTGCGTCAAATGGTGGAAAAGCCCGAACCGGCCGCCGCCCCCTCACGCCTGGGCGTGGCGGGCCGCTACATTCTCACGCCCGAGGTGTTCGACATGATCCGCCGCCAAACCGGCGGCGCGGGTGGGGAGATCCAGCTAACAGACGGCATTGCCGGGCTGATGACGACCCAGGGCGTGCACGCCCTGCGCTACCAGGGCAAGCGCTACGACTGCGGCAGCAAAGAAGGTTTTCTGGAAGCCACAGTGGAATTTGCGCTCAAACACCCCGAGGTCGGTGCCGGCTTTGGCAGCTACCTGAAGCGGCTGGTCAGTCAGATTTGAGCGCGCTGTTCAGCGCCGGCGCAGCACATGAATAAAGTCGGCACCGGCAGTTTGCTGCTCTACCAGCTCGTTGCCGGTTTGCTTGGCAAAGGCCTGAAAGTCGCGCACCGAGCCTGCGTCAGTGGCCACCACCCGCAGCAACTGGCCACTTTGCATGTCAGTCAATGCCTTCTTGGCCTTGAGAATGGGCAGCGGGCAGTTCAGGCCGCGGGTGTCGAGTTCTTTGTCAATAGTCATCGGTCAATCCTTGGGGAGCGCTAGATTTTAGGCCTCAGCCGCGTTTGGGGAATTCCACAAACTGCGGCTCGTAGCCGCGCCCGCGCAGCCAGTCGGCCAGCGCATAGCCGGTACCGGCCGGCCAGCACTTTACGTCGGCGTAGTCATACAGCTTGTACTCGACCAGCTCGGGCGACAGGCTCACCTCGCCATCCGCCACCGCGTGGTACGCAATGATCACCTGGTTCATGCGCTGGAAGTCATACACGCCAATCAGGTTCAGCGCGCTGGTGTCCAGGTTGGTCTCTTCCTTGATTTCACGCGCTATGCCTTCTTGCGGCGTTTCAGCCGCCTCCATGAAACCGGTGATGAGCGCAAACATGCGCCCCGGCCAGGCCGCGTTGCGTGCCAGCAGAATCTGGCCCCGGTACTCAATCACGGCAGCCAGCACCGGCGTGGGGTTGTTCCAGTGGGTCCAGCCGCAGGCCGGGCAGCGCAGGCGCTGCTTTTCACCGCCGTCTTCCAGCTGGGCCAGCAGTTGCAACGGCGTGGCGCAACTGGGGCAAAACTTGAAACCGGTGCTCATGCCGGGAACACGCCGGTAGACAGGTAGCGGTCGCCCCGGTCGCACACAATGAAAACGATGGTTGCGTTCTCTGCCTTCTTCGCAACCTCTTGCGCCACCCAGCAGGCCCCAGCGGCCGAAATGCCGGCAAAAATGCCTTCTTCGCGCGCCAGGCGGCGGCACATTTCTTCGGCGTCGTCCTGGCTCACATAAACCAGCTCGTCCACATGCTTGGGGTCGTATATTTTTGGCAAATACTCCTGCGGCCATTTGCGAATGCCAGGAATGCGCGAACCCTCGCTGGGCTGTGCGCCAATGATGCGAATGGCCGGGTTTTGCTCCTTCAGGTAGCGCGACACACCGGTGATGGTGCCGGTCGTGCCCATGGCGCTGACAAAGTGCGTGACTTTGCCATGGGTGTCGGCCCAGATCTCCGGGCCGGTGGTCTCAAAGTGGATGCGCGGGTTGTCGGCGTTGGCAAACTGGTCCAGCACCCGGCCCTTGCCTTCGCGCTGCATGTTGTCGGCCAGGTCCCGCGCGTATTCCATGCCACCGCTCTTGGGCGTGAGCATCAGCTCGGCACCAAAGGCCTTCATGGTCTGCGCCCGTTCAATCGACAAGTCTTCCGGCATGATCAGCACCATGCGGTAGCCCTTGATGGCAGCCGCCATGGCCAGCGCAATGCCGGTGTTGCCCGAGGTGGCTTCAATCAATGTGTCGCCGGGTTTGATGTCACCACGCTCCTCAGCGCGCTGGATCATCGACAGCGCAGGCCGGTCTTTCACCGAGCCGGCCGGGTTGTTGCCCTCCAGCTTGCCCAGCACCACGTTGCCGCGCCGTGCATTGTCGGCCGCGCCAATGCGCTGCAGGGCTGCCAAAGGCGTTTTGCCAATGGCGTCTTCAATCGTCGGGTATTTCATGGTCACCACTGTGCCATAATTTCCGGCTTGCTTCTTCGCGCTGCCCGGGTGGTGAAATTGGTAGACGCAGGGGACTCAAAATCCCCCGCCGCAAGGCGTGCCGGTTCGATTCCGGCCCCGGGCACCAGCACTTGAAGCGCCACACTCCCCAAGCACCCAGCCTTCAGCCCTTGCTGGTCTGCCAGCGCCAGGTGCTGTCGCACATCTCCTGCAAGCCCCGTGTGGCCTGCCAGCCCAACAGCTTGGCGGCTGTGGCCGGGTTGGCATAAACACTGGCCACATCGCCGGCGCGGCGTGGCTTGATGTCATAGGGCACTGGCTTGCCGCTGGCGGCCTCGAACGCACGCACCATCTCCAGCACGCTATAGCCCTGGCCGGTGCCCAGGTTAATGGCGTTCCAGCCGGTGGCGGTGGGCAAAAACTTCAATGCACCCAGGTGGCCCTCGGCCAGGTCCATCACATGAATGTAGTCGCGCACGCCGGTGCCGTCGGGCGTGTCGTAGTCGTTGCCGAACACGCCCAGGCGCGCAAGTTCGCCGCCCGCCACCTTGGCCACATAGGGCATGAGGTTGTTGGGAATGCCCTGCGGGTCTTCGCCGATCAGGCCCGATGCGTGCGCCCCCACCGGGTTGAAATAGCGCAGGCAGGCCACCCGCCAGGACGCGTCAGACACGCACACATCAGCCAATATTTCTTCAATCTGCAGCTTGCTGCGGCCATACGGGTTGGTGGCCGAGGTAGGGTGTTTTTCATCCAGCGGCAGGTATTGCGGCGCGCCATACACCGTGGCGCTGGAGCTGAACACCAACTGGCGCACGCCCGTCGCCTGCATGGCCTGCAACAGGCTCACCGCACCCTGCACATTGTTGGCGTAGTAATCAATCGGCTTTTGCACCGACTCGCCCACCGCCTTGAGCCCCGCAAAGTGCACCACTGCGGTACAGGCATGCTCGCGCAGGGCAGCCGTCACCGCAGGCGTGTCGCGCACATCGGCCTCAACCAGCTTCACGCTGCGCCCGGTGATCTGCTGCAACCGGCCCAGCACCTCGCGGCGGCTGTTGCACAGGTTGTCCAGCAGCACCAGGTCGTAGCCTGCGGCCAGCAGCACCACGGCGGTGTGGGTGCCGATGTAGCCGGTGCCGCCTGTTAAAAGAACCGTCATTTGCGCTTGGCCGCGACCTTCTTGGCCGCAGGCCTTTTAGCCACAACTTTCTTGGCGGCGACCTTCTCGACCGCAGGCTTTTTAGCAGCCGTTTTGGCAGCAGGCGCCTTTTCAGCCGACTGCTTGCCTGGCGCGGTTTTGACAGCCGGTTTTTTGGCCGGCACCGCAGCGCCCTTCTTTACGGCAGGCTTGGTGACGGGCTTTGCGGCAGGCTTTGCAGCAAGCTTGGTCGCGGGCTGCTTTTTTTGCTCTTCCAGTGCCTGCAGCACCGCGTCCAGGTTGGCCTGCGCATCCACGTAGCCCCGACGCAACTTCAGGGCCGTTTCAAGGTGCTGTTTTGCCAACGCCAGTTGCCCCACAACCCGCAACAGATTGCCCAGGTTGTTGTGCGCCTCGGGCGAGTTGGGCTCAATTTCTAGCGCCTTGCGGTAGGCGGCCAGCGCTTCGTCGTTCTGGCCCAGGCGCTTGTGGGCCACGCCGAGGTTGATGTAAGCAAACACAAAACCCGGTGCCAGCTTGATCGCGCGTTTATGAAAACTCACCGCCTTGGTGAAGTCGGCCCGGCGCTGGAACAGCATGCCCAGGTCATTGAAAAACTCCGGCCGGTCGGGCGCCAGGATCACTGCTTTTTGCAGCAACGGCAATGCGCGGTCATGCGCACCCAGCTCTTGCAGCACCATGGCCAGTTCGTGCAACACGTCGGCGTTGTCCGGTTGCAGCTTGAGTGCGCCAATATAGGTTTTGGCGGCTTCTTCAACCTGGCGCGCCGCCATCAGCGCGCGCCCGTGCAAGATGAGTTGCTGCACCGGTGCCGGGCTGTTGACCAGCGGCACAATTTGCTTGATGCGCCGGTTAAGGTCTTCAGAGTTCACCAGCCGCGCTGCCTGGCGGTACGACTCCAGCGCCGCACCAAGCTGGCCCAGCTCCTGTTGCGCCAGGCCCATTTGCGCCAACACCGTAGCCTGCTGAGGCGGCGGCAGTTTCTGCTTGGCCCGCGACATTGAGGCCCAGATGCGGGTCAGCAGTTGCAGCGCTTCGCCTGGCTTGTTGGAACGGTTGAGCACCATGGCCATGCCCAGGGCGGCTGCGGCATTGCCGGGCTCACGCGCCATGGCCTCACGGTAGAGCTGCAGCGCCGAGCCCAGGTCGTACTGCAACAAGTGGGTACCCGCTTCATTCAGCAGGGCAGCGATGGATTTGGCCATGGTTCGGGTTCCTCAGACTTCAATCATGCGTTTGTACGCAGGCAGCGAAACGGTTTCAAAATCATAGCGGTCGATGATGGTCTGGCGCGCCGCCTGGCGCAGCCCGTCATGGTCGCCGGGGTGGGCCAGCGCGTCAATGGCCCGGGTCGCCAGCGCGCGCGGGCTCTGAAACGGGAACAGCAGGCCGTTTTGCCCCTCAACAATCACCTCTTCCACCGGCGGCGTGGCCGAGCCCAGCACCAGGCAGCCGGCGGCCATTGCCTCCAGCATCGACCAGCTCAGGATGAACGGATAAGTAAGGTACACATGCAGGCGCGAGACCTGCAACACCCGCACGTAGTCCGCATGCGCCAGGGTGCCGGTGAAATGCACACGCGACATGTCCATCTGGTCTGCCACTTCGTCCAGGTAGCGCTGGCGGTAACTCACGCCGGAGCGCGAAGGCGGCCCATATGCCGAGCCTTCGGCGCCCACAATCACCACATGGCAGTTGGGCCGGGCCTCCAGAATGGCTGGCAGCGCACGCATGAAGATGTGGTAGCCCCGATACGGCTCCAGGTTGCGGCTCACGAAGGTCAGCACCTCGTCCCCCGCCTTCAAAGTGGTGCCGTCGGGCAGTTGCACCTGGGCTGTTGGGTCGGGGCACACGGCGCGCGTGTCCACCCCTTCGTGCATCAGCCCCAGGCGCTGTTGCCACACAGCCGGGAAGCGGCTGCGCTGCCACTGGGTGGGGCAAAAGCCCTCGTCACACGAGTCCAGCGCCAGCAACTGCGTGGCGTTGAGTGTGCGCAGGCGAAAGATGTCGTCAAAGCTCGACGGGAACTCCGGGTCAAAACCCACGTCGGCCCCACGTGCGTGGTAGTAGTACTCAAACAGCCCCACCACCTTTGCACCGGGAAAGAAGTCGCGCAAAAAGAAGGCGTCGCCCCAGCCCGGGTGGGTCACGATGACATCGGGCTCCAGGCCTGCCTCTTTGTGCTCGGCCAGCGTCTTGATGACCTGCTGCCCGCGCCGCACCGCCAGGTCAAAGTTGCGCGTCCAGGGGTGCAGGTGTTCGGCTTCGGGCCCTGGCGGTGCCGGGTAGGCCACCACCGGCACGCCCTCCAGCGGTACCACGCTCTTCATCCAGGACTCATCACCCACGCCCACCACCCGCACGCCGGGCAACCGCGCCAGTGCGGCCGCCACCTTGCGGAACTGCCCCGGGAAATTAGGATGAACGAAAAGTACTTCCAACACGCTTCTCCATTTGTTCTGTCAGCCAGGCCGCGCCGGGCATGGGGGCCGCACCGCCCGGCCACGCCAACTGCAGCACGTCGGCCCGTGGTTCAGCCGCACCAGCCCCGATTGTTATGCACACATCAACCATCCGGGCCGGCGCGCCGGTTTGCCCCGCAGCGCCAACCCAGCACGGCAGCCCCTGCCCGCGCAAATGCTGTTGCAGCCGCCGCGCACTGGCCTGGTCATCCGGCCCGGCTTCAACAAGCACCCGCAAGCGCCAGCGCTGCGGCCCAAGCAAGTCGCGCAGGGCGGTGCCCAGCGCGCCGCCGCGTGCGGGCGCCAGCACCGCGCCAAACTCGTCCCACCAGGGCAGCCGGGCCCAGCCTTGCTGGTTGCCGCGCGGCCAGGCCATTGTTAACAGGTCTGACCCGGCGTGGTGTACACCCCGCACGTCATACCTTGCGTCGGCCACCACCAGCACATGCAGGCCTTGCGCGTTCTTCCAGTCGCGCTCGGGCGGCAACAGCACCACGCTGGCGTGCGGCAGCACTGAGCGAATTTGCGCCGCCAGCGCCAGGGCATCTTGCACCAGCGGCGTATTGCGCTGGGCCCGAGGCGCTGCGTCCAGCACAATGCCAATGCTCAGTGGCTCGCGGGTGATGTAGCCGTCCCCGGTAACCAGGCTGCGCCAATAGGCCTGTTTGATCCACAGGCCAATGTGCCGCTCCAGCACCGCCGAGTTGCGCAACACCCGGTCGTAAACAGACATCTCGCGGCCCGACAAGCGCGTGTGCCCATGGTGATGCAGCGCCACGCAGTCGTTGCGGCAGACCACCGCTTTGCCCAAGCGGTAAGCCAGCCGCAGGCACAGCTCTACATCTTCAAAGCCATAAAAATAGGCCGGGTCAAAGCCGCCCACGGCGTCAAAGTCTGTTTTGCGGCACAGCAACACTGCGCCGGTGACCGCCGGCACAAACTGGGGCGCGTACTCGGCCTCGTCGTGCAGGGCAGAGGGTGCCAGCTCAAACGGCCAGTAGCCCAGGTGGTTGAGCTTGAACCGCACACCCAGGTGCTGCACCTCGCTGGCAAACTGCCCACCGCTGCGCGACTCGCCCACCGCCTTGAGCAGCTTGATGCCCACCACGCCCACTTGCGGTTGGGCCAGGCTCTCCAGCATGCGCGGCAGGGCGTCTTGCAGCCACACAATGTCGTTGTTCATGAACAGCAGAAACTGCCCTTGGGCATGGCGCGCGCCGAGGTTGCTGGACTCTGAAAACGAGCCATTGTGGTCAAGCGCCAGCACCTTCAGGGCCAACCGCTTGCGCCACTGGCGCAGCAGGGCCAGGCTGCCATCGGTGGAGGCATGGTCCACCACAATCAGCTCGGCGGGCACACTGGTGTTGTGCCGGGCCCAGCTCTGCAGGAATGCCTCTAACACGGCCTGCCCATTGCGGTTAAGGATGACCACCGAAACCACTGGCCGCTGGCTTTGCTGGCGCTGCGGCAGCGGCCGGGGCGCGGCGCCCGCCCAGGGCAGCCCGGCCCGTGGCAAACACACCCGTTGGCGGCCGTTCTTCAGGGCCTGCCCATCGACGGCCGACACCACCTCGACCCAATGCGGCAAGCCGTCGGCCAGCGCAGGCGGTGGCACCATGTCAAAGCCGGCCAGGCCCAGGGCGTCTTCGGCCAGGGCCAGGTATTTGCTGATGTCCGGGCGGCGCACGTTGGGCCGAAACCAGGCCACCGCCTGCCCGTCTATGCGCAGCACCAGCTCCAGCGGGTTTGCCAGGTCGGTCGCGTCCAGCGCCCAGCCCGAAATGCGGCCCCCGGCGGCCACGTCGTCCAGCATGCCCACCAGTGTTTGCGCACGCACGCAGGGCGAGCCGCGCAGCGCCTGGCCGTTGCAGGCAAAGTGCAGCGCGCCGGCCAGCGCGGGCTCGGGCAGGCTATCTGCCGCCAGCGCAAAGTTGGCCGGGTAGCCCTGCACATCGGGCGTGGCGGCCACCTGCAAAGCTTGCGAATGCAGCAGCCGGCCTTGTGCGCCAGTAACCCGCAGCAACGCAGTGCGCCGCGGCCGCTGCGCAAACCACACGGTGCCCACAAACTGGCGGCCCTGCTGGCGCACCAGGCCGCCCACCGGGCCACTGCGAAACACCAGCACCGGGCCATGCATGCCGCCACTGGCCACGCTGGGCAGGGCTGCATGAATGTCATGCGGCAAGCCGTCCAGCAACGCGGCGGGCAAGGCAAAGCCAAAACCCGAAGCGCCTGTGGGCGGCTGGCCACACAGCTCAACCGCTGCCGCGGGCAGGGCAATGCCGGTGTATTCGGTAGCGATGTGCCGGCCGTCGGCATACAGGTGCACCGCACCTGCACCGTCAGGTGCGCCCACGGCCCAGCCCCAGACGAAACCGTCTGCCACTGCAAGCGCGGAAAGCCGGGGTGCCATGAATTACGGGTCAACTAAAAGCAAAGCCCGCGCGAAGCGGGCTTTGCTTGGGGGAAAGGCAAGCGCTTAGAACGTGAACTTGACCAAACCGGCCGTAATGTCTTGCGGGCCCACACCCACCAGCGTGATGGAAATATCGGGGCCAAGCTCATACGTCATGCTGCCGTTGGCAAAAACTTCCTTGGTAACAGCCGCACGCAACTGATCAAAGTTGGTCACGCCGGTCAGCTTGAAGCCAAGCTGGTCGGTGGCCTTGTTGAAGTCGGTAATGGTGTAGCGGCCCTTGGCTGCGGTAGAGAAGCCAAACATGTCAGAGCCTGCGCCGCCCGCGAGCGTGTCGTTACCGCCACCCACCAGAGTGTCGTTGCCGCCACTGCCAGTGATGTTCTGGGCAAAGTTGTCGCTGCCGATGCGAATCGGCGCGGTGCCATCCACCCGCACCGTGCCGGGGCCAGCCACCACGGCAGCCTCAACGTTCTTGAGCACCAGCGTTTTGACGTTATTGAGCGAGGTAAGGTTGACGGCAAACACCTGCTTGCCCTTGGAGACACCGGCGTCAAACAGGATCTCGTTCGCCAAAATACCGTTTTGCGGAGACTGCAGCCCGTCTACCAGGGTGAAAGTGTCGCCCGTTGAGTCGCCAGAAGCCACAACCGCCGTGAGCGGGGCGCTACCGCCAGGGCTGGTTTTGCCCAGAAAGTCGATCAAACGCACCGAAACGTCTTTGCCGCCGCCCAGGGAGCCAAGCAGGTCGTCCACCGCACCGGTCAAAGACTGCTGCTGTTGCCCAGCGTCGGAGTTCGGGTCGACGTTGGGCGCGAAGTAGCCACCAATGGCGGTGTTGAGGTAGCTCTCAGCGGCGTCTGGCGTCTGGGCGTCTTTGCCAGAAAAGGTGAAGCCAACGCCAGCGGGGATGTCGACCTCCATCGTGATGTCGCCGTTGGTGATGGGGCCTTCCAGCTCGCCGGTGCCGGGGGTCAGTGCACCCTGCCTTTCGCCACCAGGGCCGGTGCCGTTGAGCAACTGACCGCCGTCAAAGTCAACAGCCGGGCCGCCGGCGAAGTCGGCCAGCAAAGCGTCGAGCAACGCGCGGTCGCTAGAGTCCAGCAAGCCACCGGCACCGCCGTCGCCGCCTGAATCGTCACCACCACCAAACAATGAATCTGAAGCCATTTATTTCCCCTAGCGAGCCCGTAAAAACGCTACGAACTGTAAATATGTAACTTGATGATAACCCAAGAACAAAACCCCGCCAACCGCGTTAATGTGATTTCTTACCGAATTTTGGGGATACCCCGCCCATGATTTTGTTGCGCATTTTGCCGTTAAGCAAACTTCATGCCCAACCTGGGCGGCCACAACAAACTGCGACGGTTGGGCCGGGTAACATCGGCGGCACAACGCACTGGCCTCCAAAGCACCTAAATGCCCCGAATTTTCACTTGCGGCTCGGTTGACGACGGCAAAAGCACCTTGCTGGGGCGCTTGCTGTTCGACACCCATTGCCTGCCAGACGACCTGCTGGCCAAAGTGCAGGCCGAAAGCCAGCAACGCGGCTTTGGCGGCACAGACTATTCACTGGCGTTTGACGGGCTGATCGACGAAAAGGCCCAGGGCATCACCATCGACGTGGCCTGGCGCTATGTAACGCTGGCCGGCCAGCCCCTGGTGCTGGCAGACTGCCCCGGCCACACCCAGTACACCCGCAACATGGTGTCTGCCGCGTCGCAGTGCGAAGCGGGCATCTTGCTGCTGGACGCCGCACGCGGCATGACCTCGCAAACGCGGCGCCACCTGTATGTGTGCAGCCTGATGCGCATACGCCACCTGTTTGTGGCGGTGAACAAAATTGACATGGTGCCCGACCCCGCCGCCACCTTTGGCAGCATGCAGGCCAGCGTGCAGGCGCTGCTGGCCACCCTGCCCCACCCGTTTGACAGCGTTGTGTTTGCACCCACCTCGGGCGTGCACGGCACGAACGTGGTGCAGCGCGCACCTTCTACACCCTGGCACAGCGGCCCCACCCTGCTGGAATGGGTGCAACAGCAAATGCAGCCCGAGGCCACCACCCAGGAGCCAGAAAGTGCGCTCATCTTCCCGGTGCAGCGGCAAAACCGCCCCCATGCGCAGTGGCGCGGCTACGACGGTACTGTGACAACCGGCACACTCAAAGTGGGCCAGCCGGTGCACGCCCTGCCCAGCGGGCAAACCAGCGCCATCAAGGCGATCCACACCCTGGGGGCCGAGCTACAGGCCGCCAGCGCGGGCCAAGCCGTTTCTGTGATGTTGCAAGACGAGCTGGACATCGCCCGGGGCGACGTGCTGGTGGCCAACCCCGCCAGCGTGAACGTGAGCGAGCTGGTGCTGGCGCACCTGGTGTGGTTTAGCGACACGCCCGCCACGCTTGGCACCCGACATGAATTGCGCCTGGCCACCTGTAGCACCGGTGCCACCGTGGCCAAGGTGCAGGCGCTGGTAGACATGGACACCTTGGCCCTGAGCGCGCCCGGCCCGCTGGTGGCCAACACCATTGCACTGGCAGAGGTGATGCTTGAGAAACCCGTGGTGCTGACGCGTTACGCCCAGAGCCGCACGTTGGGCGGCTTTTTGCTGGTGGACCGCGTGACGCATGAAACCCTGGCCGCGGGCATGGTGCTGGACCCAGCGCCGCGCCAGGTGTTCTGGCAGCACGCTACGGTGGGCCGCGCCGAGCGCGTGCAGCGCCTGCAACAAAAACCACTCACCGTGTGGTTCACGGGCTTAAGCGGTGCCGGCAAAACCACGCTGGCCAACGCGGTTGAATCGGCCCTGCACGCCAAGGGCTACGCCACCTATCTGCTGGACGGCGACAACATCCGCCACGGGCTGTGCCGCGACCTGGGCTTTTCAGAAAGTGACCGGGCCGAGAACCTGCGCCGCGTGGGCGAGGTGGCCCGCTTGATGGTAGACGCCGGGCTGATTGTGCTGGCGTCGTTCATCTCCCCCAGCCAGCGCGAGCGCGACGCCGTGCGCCAGCGCTTTGAGCCGGGCGACTTTGCCGAGGTGTACGTGAGCACCCCGCTGGCCGTGTGCGAGCAGCGCGACACCAAGGGCCTTTACAAGCTGGCGCGCGCCGGCAAGCTGGGGCAATTTACCGGCGTGTCTGCCCCCTACGACGCGCCCGCCGCCGCCGAGCTGACGGTAGACACATCCACCCGAGCGCTGGACGACTGCGCGCGCCAGGTGGTGCAGTTCATACTGGAGCGGCAATGAGCACGAGCGGCACGCTGAACACCCTGGACGCGCTGGAGGCAGAGGCCATCTACATCTTTCGCGAAGTGGCGGCGCAGTTTGAACGGCCGCTGCTGATGTATTCCATCGGCAAAGACTCTTGCGCCATGCTGCACCTGGCGCGCAAGGCCTTTTCACCCGGGCGGCTGCCCATGCCGGTGCTGCACATTGACACGCGCTGGAAGTTTGCCGAGATGATTGCCTTTCGCCAGGCCGAGGCGCAGCGCCTGGGGCTGGACTTGCGCGTGCACACCAACCCCGACGGCGTGGCCCGCAACATCAACCCGTTTGACCACGGCAGCAAGGTGCACACCGACATCATGAAAACCCAGGCCCTGCGCCAGGCCCTGGACGCCGGCCAGTACGACGCCGTCATAGGCGGCGCCCGCAGGGACGAAGAAGCCTCACGCTCCAAAGAGCGCATCTTTTCATTCCGCGACAAACACCACGGCTGGGACCCAAAGCGCCAGCGCCCCGAGCTGTGGCGCGTGGTCAATGGCCGGGTGGGCCCGGGGGAAAGCATGCGCGTGTTCCCCCTGAGCAACTGGACTGAGCTGGACGTGTGGCGCTACATCAAGCGCGAAGGCATCCCCGTGGTGCCGCTTTACTTTGCCAAGCCGCGGCCGGTGGTGCTGCGCGGCGGCATGTGGATGATGCGCGACGACGAGCGCATGCAGCTGTTGCCGGGCGAGCAATTGCAAATGAAAATGGTGCGCTTTCGCACCCTGGGCTGCTACCCGCTGAGCGGTGCCGTTGAGTCTGATGCACAAACGCTGGACGCGGTGATTGAGGAGCTGGAGACATCCCGCTACTCTGAGCGGCAGGGGCGGCTGATTGACAAGGATGAGGCGGGGTCGATGGAGAAGAAGAAGCGGGAAGGGTACTTTTGACGGCTCGAGCCACCCACCGCTGACAAAATGCATCAGGCGCTGTTTGCGCACACCAACAGAATTTTTAGTCTGAAAAATACAAAACCCAAGTCAAGGATGCAATCGCATGGCGAAATCTATGAATCGAAGCGCAAAACAAAAAGGCACCACCAAAGCAAGCACTGACGATTCTTCGGTCGGAGAAGCGCAACGCCAGGAAGTGCAGCAAGCGACCGCGCCTTCGCTGGTCAGCGCATACGAGGGACACGTTGACGTTTGGGGCCCCTCGTGGATTTCAGGCTGGGTATGTGATCGCTCAAATCTGTTGCGACGCCTCAATGTGGAGTTGCTGGTAAGCGGGACGCCAGTTTCGAGAACTGCAGCCGAGGAGTTCCGCGAGGACGTTCTGGAGGCAGGCCGAGGCGACGGATTCTATGGATTCAAGCTGCCCATACCCGAGAGCGCCCTGGGCATGGCATTGACCGAACTGCAGCTTCGCGTCTCTGACTCGGATTACCTGTTTCCAGTCACCAGCAAATCGAACCAGGAAGCAACGCCCAGATTGAGCGCAGAAACAGGCGATGTCGCCGTGGAACTAGGTGCCCTGACCGGTTGGGCGCGTCTGAGCGCTCCTGCGCATCGGCCCCTGTCGCTGAACGTGATGGATGTTGCCAGCGGAGAAATCGTGGCAAAGGGAACAGCACAGCCTGAGCCGTCTGACCCGTGCGTGGTCCGTTTCAGAATCGGACTTCCCGCCAGCATTTACGATGGCCGTGCACACGCGTTCAGCGTTCGCATTGACGGTGTTGCCCGGGCCGTGAAATCAACGGTTGTGCAAATGCCGTTTGCGTGGACGCCGGAATCTGCGCTTCTCCAATATGCCCGCACCGGCTTCAAAGGCAGCTTGTCAACAAGCGCGGGCTTCAGATACGAGTCGCTCATCGCCTCGGTCGAAAAGCTGGCGAAAGCGGAAGAACCCTCTGCGGGCGGAAAGAGCAAAGAAGGCGCAAGGCAAACGCTTGCACAGCTGATGCAGGCACACAAGGCAGTAATCCATGGCGCGAATGAAGCCTCGAAGTCTTACGCACCACTTCGCTTCCCGACTGTCACCGAACCCAAAGTCTCCATCGTCATACCTGTTCACAACAAGTTTCATGTCACCTACCATTGCCTGGCTTCCTTGCTGCTGGGCGCGACTGAAATTCCATTCGAAGTGATTCTGGTTGATGACGGGTCCAATGCCCGTGAATCTGAACTACTGAAGCTGATAGTCGGCGTCCGGCACATAAGAAACGCCGACCCTCTTGGCTTTGTACGGGCCTGCAATCTCGGCGCAGCGATGGCAGCCGGCGAATACATTGTCATGCTCAACAACGACACCGAAGTCACGGCTCGCTGGCTCGAGGAGTTGTTGTGGCCTTTCGAGCATTTTTCCGATGTAGGCATGGTCGGCGCCAAGCTGTTGTACCCAGATGGGACGCTTCAAGAGGCGGGCGGCATCGTCTGGAATTCTGGCAACCCCATGAATTACGGTCGCAACGGCAATCCACACGATCCGCGCTACAGCTATGCACGCCAGACGGATTACCTTTCCGGCGCATGCATGATGCTGCCCCGCAAGCTCTGGAACGAGCTGGAAGGATTCAGTGAAACCTATATACCAGCCTACTTTGAAGACACTGATCTGGCCTTCAAGGTCCGTGAACGTGGATACAAGACTGTTTACGCGCCCACTGCAGTAGTTGTGCACTTTGAAGGCGTCAGCAATGGCAAGGACGTCGCATCGGGCATCAAGAAGTTCCAGGAGATAAACCGGCCGAAGTTCAAGAGTCGGTGGATCAGCGCGTGTCGCAACAACGGAAAAGAAGGTGAAAATCCTGATTTGAACAAGGACAGGAACGTACAGTTCAGAGCCTTGGTGATAGACGCGCAGATACCCATGCCAGACAAGGATGCAGGCAGCTACGCGGCGATTCAGGAAATTCGCATGCTGCAGGGCCTGGGCTTCAAATGCACATTCGTGCCGCAAAACCTGGCCTGGATGGGCCACTACACAGAAAACCTCCAGCGCATGGGCGTTGAGTGCCTGCACGCACCGTATGCGACGTCCATTGAAGCCGTACTGGAGTCTCGCGGGACCGAGTTCGACATGGTGTACGTGACCCGATACTACGTCGCGCAAAGCATTGTCGAAAAAATCAGGCGCCATGCACCGCAAGCCAAAATCGTACTCAATAACGCGGATCTGCATTTCCTTCGTGAACTGCGTACCGCCATGCTTCACAAAAGCGATGAAGCGATGGGAAAAGCGCTACAAACAAGGGACCAAGAGCTGGCTGTTATGCGCCAAGTTGACCTGGTGCTTTCCTACACAGATGTGGAAAAGGCCGTCATCGAGTCACACAACCTGAATTCAACCAGGGTCGCAAAGTGCCCTTGGGTCGCGGACATTGCCAATGACGTGCCCTCTTACGCAAGCCGTAAGGACATTGCCTTTCTTGGGGGCTTCAATCACTTTCCGAACACAGAGGCCGTTGAATGGTTTTCGCAGCAGGTACTCCCGCAACTCAGCAAGTCCCTACCCGGCATCAAGGTACGAATCTACGGCAGCAACATACCGGACAAGCTGGTTGAGTTGGCAAAAAAGCAGAACAATCTTGTGATCGAGGGGTGGGTTGCTGAAGTCTCCGAGGTCTACAACCAGTGCCGTGTATTCATAGCGCCAC
Source organism: Ramlibacter sp. 2FC (assembly GCA_943369755.1). Taxonomy (GTDB): domain Bacteria; phylum Pseudomonadota; class Gammaproteobacteria; order Burkholderiales; family Burkholderiaceae_C; genus CALROG01. The sequence continues at coordinate 6,261 of CALROG020000013.1, read as the reverse complement.
TACAAACCGGCGCAGGCATCAAAGGCAAGGTGATCGGAGCCCTGGCGTACGGCGTACCGTGCGTTTTGTCCCCAATTGCAGCTGAAGGGATTCCGCTTAGCAACGGCATGGATGCACTCGTTGTCACCAAGCCCGCGGACTGGATTTCTGCAATGAGCAGCGTCTACAACAACGAAAAGGCATGGGCAAAGATGTCCAGTCGGGCACTCTCATTTGCGCAAGCGCACTATGGGCTCGACAGGGGCATACTTGAAATGCAAGATGCCCTGCGACAGTGTGATCTGTTTACAGACACAAACAACGTGACTCTGGCCGCAAAGTAGTACCCGAGTTCAGAAGCGATAGATCCAACATGAACAACGATTACGAGCGAAAACTCCATGAGCAGAAGCAGCAGTACGTGAACGCGGCTACTGTCCATGATCTGCCTGCGGTATTCCACTACTGGTCGAACAAGCATCTCAGGCCACGCTTGCACACCGTTACGGGTGCAGACTCAGCGGTCGAGTTCTACGGCAATGCGTTCTTGCGCAGCGCGTCAAAGAGCAGCTACACCGCCCAGTTCGCCAGCCTCGGGGCTGGCGACGCGACCATCGAGGTTGCGGTTGCCCACTTCTTGCGCCAGAAGGGCCTAGATGATTTCCGGCTCGTATGCCATGAAGTTGCACCGGTCCTTGTCGCCCGCGCAAACGAGCGCATCGTTGCCAATGCACTTCAGGATCATGTGGCGGTCGAGCAGCGTGACCTCAATACCTGGGCCCCCCCGGCCAATTCACTTGACGGCGTGATGGCGAGCCATTCCTTGCACCACATGGTGACGCTGGAGTCCATCTTTGATGCTGTTGCCAATGGACTGAAGGATCGTGGCGTATTTGTTACCAATGATGTGGTTGGACGAAACGGGCACCTTCGCTGGCCGGAAGTAAAGGCCTGGATTGACAACCTCTGGCCCATGCTTCCTGCCCGTTTGAAGCACAACCATGCACTGGCACGCTTTGAGGAGAGCTTCTCCGACTGGGATTGCTCGGTGGAGGGTTTCGAAGGAATCCGGGCTCAAGACATTCTGCCGCTACTGGTCAGCCGTTTCTCGTTCTCGGCACTTCTGCCCTATGGCGGACTTGTTGACATATTCATTGATCGCGGGTTTGGCCATAACTTTCAGCTGGACAACCCGGAAGATCTGGCGTTGCTTGATTTTTTGGAGTTTGCCAATGAAGAACTCATCGACAGCGGACGCATCAAGCCGACCATGATTTTTGCGGAGATGGGGAAAAAACACCCCGGCTTGACGCCTGCCCTTTACCGCGGCTGGTCGCCAGACTTTTGCATCAGGCCGGTCAATGCGCCTGCCAACGCCTCAACCGCCGCTCTCTCCATGGGCGTCGCCGTGCCCCATTCAGGCGGCTGAATCGGGCCCCCACCCTCCATCACATCCAGATGACGCCCCGACGCCGACAATCCATCCTGCTGACCCACGTTCCAAAAACTGGCGGAACCACGCTTGATGCCGTCATTTCAGGCCACTATGCGGCAACCGCTTCGTGCCGCATGGTGCAACATTCATCCAGCAATAGTGAATATCTTGCGGCGTTACAGGAAAACAACCGTTATGTGTCCGGTCATATTCCTTTTAGCGGCGTCGCCAATCTGGACTTCGATCGGCGCATAACGATCCTCCGTGAACCTCTGCAAGTTCTGGCCTCAATCATTGCGTTTGCTGACGAAACGGGTTACTTCACCGATGAACTCAGGATCGCACAAACGCAGAAGGATGGAATTCACAACGTCTACGGCGTTTATTTTTCCCCTGCTTTTGACTTCCATCGCTACCTGATCGACAGGCGATACGGCATTGCACCTGGCTATCAGTCCTACATCAAGACCGCTCTTGTTGGCCCGGCCATAGACGCATTGCAGAAGTTTGACTACGTACTCGACTTCCGAAGCCTCGACCTCCAGATCAAGCGCCTGATTTGCAGGGAAGGGTTGTTCCCGCCGTCGACTCTTTACAAGCGCAGGGCCTACCTGTACGAACCTGACATGCGGCGTGCCATGACTTTTCTTTCTGCATTCGATGCCGACTTCTACCAGCAGGCATCGTCATTCTTTGTTCACGGATTCTCGGACTCTGACTACGAAGCCTATCGCGCCAGCTACTGCCTCAAGTCCGGGGTTTCCTTGCGCGAGCAGGAGTCATTCGAGCTCGACCTCGGCGGCCCCATAGGCTCGGGCTGGAATGACGCGGAACTCAGCGAGTTGAAGACCGTCTTCAGGTGGTCGGAAGATGCCCGGCCGGTGGTTGACATTCCACTGGCCAATGCGGGTCGCTATTCCGCGTTCATGTACCTGAATGACCCCAATCAACTGGTGCCAGAAGCATCGGCTGCTTTGGAGATCAATGGTGGCGAGGTCACTGTCACTCGGACCGCCCCTCCAGGCATGGTGATCTACGAATTCCAGTTCACCACGCGCGGGCCAGACTGGCTGCGGTGCGAGCTGGACGTGAACCAGAATTCCGTGCCCGCTCTCGCCGATACGGAAGATGACCGCGAAATCGGCGTCATTCTGGGCGCCGTCTATATCCGGCGTACCGGCTGATGTGCCTGTGCGGCAAGTGCTACGCTTATCCCTGCTTCAGCAAGTTTGACGTTTTTGCAACCGTGTTCTAGGAGTCACCGCAATGGTTGACCACAAAAAGCTCATTCAGGACCTTTACATGGGCTTCTTTCACCGTGCCCCTGCGGCCGGTGAGCTCAACGCATGGACAGCCAGGCTTGAATCCGGGCTGGGCCTGAACCAGCTGGCTGAAACCTTCGTACAGAGTTCGGAGTTCAAGCAGCTCTGCGGCAGCGCGGCACCGCTTTTTGCGCCACCAGGCCATTTTTACAGTCCGATCGTCAGCCCCGATGAAGTCCGGACGCTGTTTGAGCCAGCGAAAGGCTCGCCCGGCGCTACGCCTGCCGCCATCCGGATTGAGCGCAACCATCAGTTGGCGACCTGGCAGGCATTGACGCGGCATTTTCGGGATATCCCGTTTCCTGCCCACAAAACGCCTGGCTTCCGATACCACTTTGACAACCCGGCTTTCGGCTATGCCGACGGCAGCATCCTGCACGCGATGCTGCGGGAACACCGCCCGAAGCGACTGATTGAGGTGGGCTCGGGCTATTCGTCGGCGTGCGCCATCGATACGATCGACAGATACCTCAAAGGGCAGGTCGACGTCACGTTTGTTGAGCCCTACCCCGCACTTCTGCTCGAACTGATCGGCGAGGAACGGGCCCGGCAATGCACGATCCATCCGACCAAGGTTCAAAATACGGACGTAAGCCTCTACGCATCGCTGGAGGCGGGGGATTTCCTGTTCATCGACTCTACCCATGTCATGAAAACGGGCAGCGATGTCTGTTACGAGCTTTTCAAAATCCTTCCGGCGCTCAAGGCAGGGGTGTACGTACACCTGCACGATGTCTTCTGGCCCTTCGAATACCCTGAAAGCTGGGTGATGGGCGACAACCGCTCGTGGAACGAAATTTACGGGCTGCAGGCGTTCCTGATGTACAACGACGCCTTCAGGATTGAGTTTTTCAACGACTACTTCGTGCGCAACCACGCCGATGTGGTGCACCGCGACTACCCGGCCATGTTTGGCAACTCGGGCGGCAGCATCTGGCTCAAGAAACTGCGTTAGCGATATTCATGAAGATTCACAGAATCCGGTCGTCGCAGGAATTCGCCACGCACTTCAGGCGAAACGCGCCCTCCAACGAGCAGCATTTTCGCGAGCTTGCGCGTTACGTCCCGTTGCAAGGCACGGCTGAGTTCACGGTCCCCGGCTTTTCCTACACGGCCGGCGAAAAAGTGGACTTTGCCGTCGATTTCTTACACGCGGGACCTGATCGCAGCGTCAATTGGCGGGAACGCGTGATCTGCCCGGTGACTGGACTCAACAACCGGATGCGAGCCTCAGTCCATCTGTTCGACATCGAAATGAATGCGTACCCGGACTCGGCCATCTACCTGACGGAGCAGGTGACACCCACGTTCAGATTTTTCGCGCAGAAGTTCGAGCACGTCGTCGGCAGCGAGTTTCTCGGCCAGTCGGTTCCCTATGGCGCCACCAATTCTTCTGGCGTGCGAAACGAAAACCTTTGCGCGCTGACTTTTGCTGATGCAGCGTTTGACGCCATCGTCTCCCTGGACGTTCTGGAGCACATCCCGAACTTTACAGATGCGCTGAGGGAATGCTATCGCTGCCTGAAACCGGGTGGGCGCTTGATGTGGTCTGCGCCGTTTGCTCCGAATTCGGAAAAGAATATCGTCCGAGCCGTGCTGGAAGCGGACGGAACAATCACCCATTTGTTTCCGCCTGAATACCACGGTGACCCATTGGACCGGGGAGGGGTACTGTGTTTCACTTACTTTGGCTGGCAGGTGTTCTCCCAGTTGAAAGCGGTCGGGTTCACCGACGCCTACGCCATCCCCTATCAGTCTCTGGAGTTCGGCTACCTGGGGCATGAGTCATTGATGTTCTTCGCCACGAAATAGGCGCTGCCCGACGCACTGGGCGCACACGCGCCCTACCCCCTGTCGTAGCTATTCTGAAGCCGGAAAGCCCTACTTCTGATCGGTACTAGATCGGGGACCGGTTACTCCCGGCTGAATTGCATTCTCGTTCCCATAAACCACTTCCGGTTTCATCTTCAACCTCAACAAGGTATCCATCAAGCCGGCAGCAGCCCATCTGCACATCCCCTGTTTTAGGGATGAGGCGAGCTACTTTAGGCTGTAACATCTAGTAAGTATTGGCAAATTTTGCCCAGCTTATATTGTTTTGCAGCACAGCCCTTAGGAGACACGCCATGGCCGTCAATGTCAACGAAGTACAACTGGATCCTGCAGACTCGACCAAGACGTTACAAGGCGCAGCAGTGTCTACCCTGATGCACCTCGCATGGACCAACGGCACAGCTGGTGCAGACACATTCAACGCGAGTACCGAAGTATCGGCCAACACACTGGCGCTGATGGGCACCCACCAGCGCGGGATGGTCGTCAGCCTGGGCGCGGGTAACGACACCGCCACCGGCACGGGCTTTGGCGACAACTTCGACATGGGTGCTGGCACCAACTACGTGGACGGCGGGGCCAACGCGGGTTTCACGCCATGGGGGGCCAAAGCGGCTGACGCACTGAACCTGTTCGTGGCGGACCAAGCGGCCGCCAACGCTGTGACGGTGACAGCATTGACTGGCAGCGGTACGGCGGAGGAAATCGCCGCCTTCGGCAACGGTTACACCCTCAAGGTCGTCTCGGGTTCCGAGGTCAACTACATCAAGAACATCGAGCAGGTCAGCGTCCAGATCTGGAACGACAAGAACGCCAATGGCCAGCGCGACTATGGCAGTGGTGAAGTGACCTTCGGACGCAACATTGATCTGGCGGTCAACGTCAACGAAACTGCGCTGGACCCGACGGATTCGACCAAGACCACCCAGGGCACCAAGGTATCGGACCAGATGCACTTTGCATGGGCCAACGGCACGGCTGGCGCAGACACCTTCAACGCGAGTACCGAAGTATCGGCCAACACGCTGGCGCTGATGGGCACCCACCAGCGCGGCATGTTCGTCAACCTGGGCGCGGGTAACGACACCGCCACCGGCACGGGCTTTGGCGACAACTTCGAGATGGGTGCTGGCACCAACTACGTGGACGGCGGGGCCAACGCGGGTTTCACGCCATGGGGCGCAAAGGCCGTGGACGCACTGAACCTGTTCGTGGCGAACCAAGCGGCCGCCAACGCTGTGACGGTGAGCGCCCTGGACGGCACGAGCGGCACAGCAGAAGAGAACACCGCCTTCGGTAACGGTTACACCCTCAAGGTCGTCTCGGGTTCCGAGGTCAACTACATCAAGAACATCGAGCAGGTCAGCATCCAGATCTGGAACGACAAGAACGCCAACGGCCAGCGCGACTATGGCGACAACGAAGTGACCTTCGGGCGCAACATTGATCTGGCGGTCAACGTCAACGAAACTGCGCTGGACCCGACGGATTCGACCAAGACCACCCAGGGCACCAAAGTCTCCACGCTGATGCACCTGGCCTCGGCCAACGGCACGGCTGGTGCAGACACCTTCAACGCGAGTACCGGTATATCGGCCAACACACTGGCGCTGATGGGCACCCACCAGCGCGGCATGTTCGTCAACCTGGGCGCGGGCAACGACACCGCCACCGGCACGGGCTTTGGCGACA
>CALROG020000012.1:0-105539 GCA_943369755.1 Ramlibacter sp. 2FC | reverse complement strand
GGCAGGCCCAGCAGCTCATACACCTTGACAGCCTCCAGGTAGCTGCGCTCCATGCCAACGGCCGGCGGGTTAAAGGGTGCAGCGTCTGGCGCAGCGTTTGGGTACTGGGCACGCCGGTGGGCAAAAGAAAATGGTTCGGCGTAAACCGCCACCAGGTCAAGCTGCTGCGGGCAGCGCAGCGCCCAGGCCAGCGCAAACTGGTCGTCAATTTCGTTGGCCGTGTCGGTGTCTATCACCACCCGCACCCGGCCGGTGGGCGGGGCCAGGCGCTGGCGGTACCAGTCGTCAGGTTTCTTCATCAGTTGGCTTTCAGCGCCTGCAGGCGCACCCAGTCGGCGGGTTCATCAACATCCCACAATGCGGGCAGTTCAAGCCAGCGGGCACCTGCTGCGCCGATGCGCTCACGGGTCTGCGCCAGCACTTGGGGCGTACTCCAGGCCACGGATTCAAACACGCCTGGCAGTGGTCGGCGCAGGCCCAGCAACACGTAGCCACCGTCCTCGGCGGGGATCAGCACCGCGTCATGGGTTTGCAGGGCGTCGGCGGCCTGCTGCAGGTGCGCAGGGGTAAGCACGGGGCAGTCTGTACCCACCAGCAGCAGCGCCAGGTTGTGATGCTGCGCAAAGTGCGCCTGCACCGCCGCGCCCATGCGCGCACCCAGGTCTCCGGCCGGTTGCGCAACGCTGGTTACACCGTGGCGAGCCTGTAGCGCCCGAAAAAAACGATGCCGCGCATCGGGCGCGCACCACAGCGTCACCGGGCCGGTAGAGGCGGCCCGAACCGTGGCCAGGGTTTGCAACGCGAACCCGCGCTGGGCACGCGCCGCACCGGCAGCGCCGAGCGCGGGAATCAGACGGGTCTTGGCCAGCCCTGGCACGGGTGCCTTGGCCAGCACGGCCACGGCGGCCGGTGCGCGCGGGCGGTAGCCGTATTGCAGCGCCAGGGCGTGCGGGTCCGCCCCGCCCGAAAATGCGGCCCGCAGCCGCCACATCAGCGCAATGGTGCGCCACACACCGTGCTGCTCCCAGCGCCGGCCGGAGGTCACAACCCGCTGCGCCAGACAGGCCGGGGCCGACCAGGCCTTGAGCCGCCGACTCAGCTCAACGTCTTCCATCAGCGCCACCGGCGCAAAGCCGCCAACCGCCTCGAACACCCGGCGGCGCACAAACATCGCCTGGTCGCCAGTGGCAATGCCACTGAAACGAGAGCGCCAGTTCATCAGCCGCGCCACCACCGCCAGCATCGGGTGCGCGCCTTCAATGCGTACATCAAAACGGCCCCAACTGCGCTGACGCAGTGCCTGGGCAACCAGCACGTCTGCGTCGGGCGGCAACTGGGTGTCGGCATGCAAAAACAGCAGCGCCTGCGCCTGGCAGCCGCAGGCTCCTGCATTCATCTGCGCAGCCCGGCCGCGTGGCGCGGCAAGCACCTGGTCAGCCAGCGGCGCAGCAATGCCCAGGCTTGCGTCAGTGCTGCCGCCGTCTACCACCACCAGCTCTACACCACGGGAGCGCAACGGCTGCAAAACCTTCAGGCGTTGCGCCAGCGCAGCCCCTTCATTGAGCACGGGCATGACGATGCGCAGGCTCATCAGGCCAACAGCGCGTCCAGCGCGTCAAACTCTGCCCGCGCCTGCGCCACCACCGAAGGGCTCAGGTAGTGGTCTACCCGGTTGCGCACATGGGCCACCAAAGCCGCGTCACTGCGCTCGGCCGACCAGTCTTCACCGTCGGCGCTGGTGTGCGCTGTAGCTCCCGAAAGCGCGCGCCACTTGGCGCACCAGGTCACCGACCACAGCCACATGGCGCGGCGCAGCGGCACATGCCAGGGCCGCGCCACCTGCGCGCTGGCCTCGCCCACCGCATCCGCCCAGGTGGCATACGCGCCCTGAACCTCGGCCAGCGAAAGCACGGCATGGCTGTCGATGTCCCAGGTGGTGGAGGAGTACAGCGTGGCGTGGGCCAAATCAAGCCCTGGATAGCTGTAGCGGCACTTTTCAAGATCCACCAGCACAGCCTGGCCATCGGGCTGCAATATGAAGTTGCCGGGGTGGCCGTCAAAGGCCACCAACTGGCGCACTGGCCGCGCAGGCAAAGCACAGGCCTGCTGCAATCGGGCCAGCTCAAGGGCAATCGCATCGTTCACAGATGCGTCCGGGTTGGCCACCGTCAGGTGCGCGGCCTGCAAACTGATTTCATGATGCAAGGCCTGCAATGGGTCGGCCTGGTCAAGCAGCGGCGCGCGCTGGCCAGGCGCTGGCAAAGGCAGGGCGTGAATGGCGGCCAGCGCACGCATGATCGCTGGCAGGTCTTGCGGCAGTTGCGCGTTGCGCCCGGCAATGTCTTGCACCAGCAAAGCCCCGCGCGGCAGGTGCTCTGACCTGGGCAGCACCCCATGCAAACGCGGCGTGTGGCCACTGGCGGCGGCCCGCGCAAAGCACGCCGCCTGATAGGCCAGGTTGTCTTGCGCGGTCAACTGCATCTGGCTTTGTTTCGGCACCCGCGCCAGCACGCCAGTGCCCAGCAGCCGCACATGGTCGTGGGCCAGGCCTTTGTCTTTCAAACGCTGCATGGGCACGCCCGCCCAGGCATTGCCTACGGCCCGCAGGGCAGCGGCCAGCTCGGTCATCAGGGTCGGTGGGTATTCAGGCATCAGGCCTGAATGCTAGCGGCTCAGGCCATGGCAAGTTGCTGGCGGGCCCGATGCAGCCGCACGAACATGGCGTCCGAGCTGATGCCCAGGCGCTGGCAAACCGAATCTGTGGAGTCGTCATTGAGCACCCGCCACCACATCACGTCACGCAGGGCGGCGGGCAGCCGCTCGATGCGCGCCAGCACCTGCGACAGCAGCTCACGCTGCTCGGCCTGCTGGTCGGGGCGCGGGGCTTCAGATTGCACGTCATCCTGGCGGCTGCCTTCGTCGTCGTCGGTGCTGGCGTCCAGTGAACAGTAGCGCATGGCCTGGCGCTGCAGGTCGGTCACCTTGTGCAGCAGCACTCCGGTCAGCCACGAGCGCAAGGCACTGCGCCCGCCAAACCGGGCCTTGCCCGACAACACGGCCTCAAACACGTCGTGCACCGCGTCTTCGGCCAAGGCGGCGTCGCGCAGCTTGCGCCGGGCCACCCGCAACAGGTAGTCGCGGTGCGGGTACAGCGCGTGGGCGTCAACAATACAGTCAAGGTCCAGCAGGGCTTCAGTCGGGTTTTTCATGGCGCATCCTTGGTTGGGCGATGCGTGACTGTCGCCCGCCCGCCTCACACCCGTCTCACGAAACATCACAACTGGATAACAATTGGGTAAGAAAGCCGCCAAAGCCCCCGACTGCCAGGCATGGAACTCATGAAACGCATCCTGATCGCCGAAGACCAGACCGACATCCGCGACCTGCTGGCGCTGAACCTGCGCGGCGCGGGCTATAGCGTGGCTGAGGCGACCGATGGCCGCGAGGCGTTGACCGCCCACGAAAAGCAGCCCGCCGACCTGTTGGTGCTGGACTTGATGATGCCCCACGTGGACGGCCTGGATGTGTGCAAGGCCCTGCGCTCGCGCGGCTCGGCCACGCCCATCCTGATGCTGACCGCCAAATCCACCGAACTGGACCGGGTGCTGGGCCTGGAGCTGGGCGCGGACGACTACCTGACCAAGCCGTTTTCGGTGGCGGAGCTGCTGGCCCGGGTCAAGGCACTGCTGCGCCGGGCCGAGCTGGTGCGCGCCGCCAGTGCACCTGACGCTGCGCCGGCCGACGCGCCCATCACCAATGGCGAGGTACAAATTCAGCCCGCCAAACGCCAGGTGCGGCTGCGCGGTGCGCAGGTGGAGTTCACCGCGCTTGAATTCGACTTGCTGCTGCACTTTGCGCGCCACCCGGGGCGCGTGTTTTCGCGCGGCCAATTGCTCAACGCCGTCTGGGGCTACACCCATGACGGCTACGAGCACACCGTCACCACCCACATCAACCGCCTGCGCGCCAAGCTCGAAGCCGACCCGCTCAACCCCGAGATCATCCTCACCCTGCGCGGCGCGGGCTACCGCATGCGCGAAGCGCCTGCGGCATGAGCGCACAGCAGCCGGGCGTGGGGGCCACACCATGAGCGTTCGGCTCAAGATTGCACTGACCATCCTGCTGGCGGGCCTGTGTACCGCCATTGGCGTGGTGGTGGCGGTGGTGATGGCGTTCCAGCGGTTCGAATACGAGTCAGCCTACCAGCGCGCCAATGCCTTCTTGCAACGTGTTTCCACCCAACACCCCGAACTGCTTGAAATCCATCGCCAGGCACCCGACCAGCTGGCAACCTTCCTGCGCAACCTGGTGCTGTACGAGCCTGACGTGCGCCTGTACCTGCTGAACGCCGAAGGCGGGGTGCTGGCGTCGTCAGGTGACTCCCCCATTGCAGCCAACTACCGCGTACCCATGGCCCCGGTGCGCGAGGCCGCCAGATTGGCGCCGGTCACCTATGTGATGGGCGCAGACCCGGCCGACCCGTCCAAGCGGGCAATCGTGGCGGCGCGACCGCTGCACGAGCAGGCGATTCGGCCAGCCAGCAACGCCGACGGCTTTCTGTACCTGGTGTGCCAGCCCATGCCCTTCAGTCGCGACCGCGTCAACGCCCTGCTGGGCACGCTGGCGCAACCCGGCCTGATGGTGATCTTGCTGCTGGTGGTGGGCATGGCGGTGCTGGCGGTTTGGGTGACCGCCACCATCACCCGCCCTCTGGCGCGGCTGACATCGGCGGTCAGCGCCGTCACCCGCGAGGGCCTGGACGGTGCCGCACCCGGGCGCTTGCCCGCGCCCCTGGCGCTGGTGCCGGGTACCGACGCGCGCGACGAATTCGGGCAGTTGGCGCGTGGCATGGACGCCATGCTGCAAACCCTGCGCAGCCAATGGACCACGTTGCGCCGACTCGACCACTTTCGCCGCGAGGGCGTGAGCAACCTGTCGCACGACCTGCGCTCCCCCCTGACGGCCACTGCGGCCTGCCTTGAAACCCTGCAAAACCGCTGGGAGCTGCCGGGCAGTGCCGCCAGCAACCTCGAGCTCGTGGCGGTAGCGCTGCGCAACACCCACAACGCCGCGCGCATGGTCCGCTCACTGGGCGACCTTGCCCAACTGGACGAACCCGAGTTCAAGCTGCGCATCACTGCGCTGGACATGGCCGAGCTGCAAAGCGACGTGGTGATGCGTTTTGCCGCCCGCGCAGCCGAGCGCGGCGTGACCATAGAAGCCGTAGAGCCGGCCAGCCCGGTGGTGGCTGAAGTTGACAACGAACTGATTGAACGGGCCCTGGCCAACCTGGTAGACAACGCGCTGAAGTTCTGCCCCAGCGGTGGCCACATTGCCCTGACCACTGAAGCGCAAGGCACACTGGTGCGCCTGTGCGTGCGCGACAGCGGCCCGGGCATTCCGCTGGCCGACCAGCCGCACCTGTTTGACCGTTTCTACCAAAGCCGCCAGTCCACCGCGCCGGCTACCGGTGAAGGCGGCAAAGGCCTGGGGCTGGCGATTGTGAAGCGCATTGCGGAGCTGCATGGCGGCAGCGTGGCGATTGAAAGCAGTGAAGCCAGGGGCACAGCCGTCACGCTCGCACTGCCCGCGCGGCAGGCCGGGCCGCCCGTGTAAGTTCCCCAAGCGGTGGGCGACTCACAGGCATGAGCACACCCAACCCTTCGACATCGGCCGCCACGGTGCTACTGGGCCTGGCCACCACCGGCGCGCGTGACGCGCTGCGCGCCGCCACCATGGCCATGCGCCTGCCGCCGGCCGATCTGCCGGCCGGCCCGCAGTCTGTCAGCCACCTGTTTGACGTACTGAAGGCGCGACCGGACAGCATCGCAGTGCTCGACCTGGCGGCGCTGCCGCGCACGGTACCGCATGTACTGGCGTTGGCGGCCGCGCTGCCCGACCCGGCCCTGCGATCACGCGTGCTGTTGACACGCGAACTCAGTGGGGTGTGGCCCGTCGACCAGGCCTGGGTGCTGGAGCTCGGCTTTGCCGGGCTGTGGGGCCAACTTGACGCCCAGGCCCTGACGGGCGAGGCGCATGCGCTGGTCAACCGTCTTGGCGAACTGGTCGGCCAGCCCGCTCTGCCGCCTGCGGCGCTGGCGCAGTATTTCAGCGCCATGCAGGTCAAGCCCGACGCGAGCGTACCGCGCGGGCGCATACGCCTGCTTACCGGGCTGTCGGCCGAGGCGCTATGCCTGGCGCTGGCCAGCGAGGTCAAGGCGATCGACCGAAGCTACCGCCTGACGACCTATCCGGCGTGCCATACAGGGGTGGAGGCGGTGGACTGGCTCACCCGCCGCTTCCGCGTGACACGCGAACGCGCGGCAGGTCTCGGGCAGGACCTCCAGGCACTCGGCCTGCTGCAGCATGTGGTGCACGAGCAGCCCTTTGCCGACCTGCCCAACTTTTATCGCGTCACCCAGTCTGGCGCGGTCGACCGCTGGAACCCGGGCGCGGTGTACAAGCTGCTGCGCCAGCCCACAGGCATCGATGTCAAGGACCGCAAATACCTCGGCAAAACCTACGACGACTGTTTTGTGGGCGAGCAAGCCGTGGCCTGGGTTCGGGAGCGGCTGAAGCTGCGTCGACATGAGGCCGAGATCCTGCTCAACCGCCTGCTCCGGTTTGACCTGATCGCCCATGTAACTAACGACCATCCGCTGCGCGACGGCAACTTCTTCTACCGCTTCGTGGACTGAGGAGACAATAGTCCGGCTGTAAGAAAACGTCTGGCCTGGCGACTACGGCGGTAACGGAGAACTGATGAATACAAAAAAACTTGTGGTGCTGTTGCTGGTCGCGGCTGCAGTCATCGCCTTCATTGCGCTGGACCTGGGGCGTTACCTGAGCTTGGACTACCTGAAGCAGAGCCAGGCCGCGTTTGCCGGGTTGTACCAGCGCCAGCCGCTGGTAGTGGGGGCCGGATATTTTCTGGTCTACGTCGCGGTGGCTGCGCTGTCGCTGCCGGGCGCTGCCATCCTGACGCTTGCTGGTGGCGCGATTTTTGGCCTGGGCTGGGGCCTTGTCATTGTGTCGTTCGCGTCAAGCGTGGGGGCGACGCTGGCGTTTCTGGTGGCGCGCTTTGTACTGCGTGACAGCATTGAGGCGCGCTTTGGCAACCGCCTCGCCGAGATCAACCGGGGCATTGAGAAAGACGGCGCGTTTTACCTGTTCACGTTGCGCCTGATCCCGGTGGTGCCGTTTTTTGTGATCAACCTGGTCATGGGCCTGACCAAGATGCGCGCCCTCACCTTCTACTGGGTCAGCCAGCTCGGCATGCTGGCGGGTACTGCGGTGTTCGTCAACGCGGGTACCCAGCTGGCCAAACTCGACTCGCTCAAGGGCATCTTGTCGCCCGGCCTGCTGGGCAGCTTTGTGCTGCTGGGCCTGTTCCCGCTGATTGCGCGCAAGCTGGTTGACGCGGTGCAAAAGCGCAAGGTCTATGCCCAATGGAATGCGGTGCGGCCCAAGCGCTTTGACCGCAACCTGATCGTGATTGGTGGCGGCGCGGGCGGCCTGGTGTCGGCCTATATTGCCGCCGCTGTGAAGGCCAAGGTCACGCTGATCGAGGCGCACAAGATGGGCGGCGACTGCCTCAACTACGGCTGCGTGCCCAGCAAGGCCTTGATCAAAAGCGCCAAGCTCGCCCACCAGATGCGTCACGGCCAGCGCTATGGTCTGAGCGACACTGCGCCGGTTTTCAGCTTCCGCGCGGTCATGGCGCGCATTCATGCGGTGATTGCCGCTATCGAGCCGCATGACAGCGTCGAACGCTATACCGGGCTGGGCGTCGAGGTGCTGCAAGGCTACGCAAAAATCGTCAATCCCTGGACGGTAGAAATCGCGCTGAACGATGGCGGCAAACAGTTGCTGACCACCCGCAACATCGTCATCGCGGCGGGTGCGCGCCCGTTTGTGCCGCCGTTACCGGGCCTCAACGAGGTGGGCTACGTGACCAGCGACACGCTGTGGGACAGCTTCGCCAAGCTCGACCAAATCCCCAAACGCCTGGTGGTGCTGGGCGGCGGGCCAATTGGCTGCGAGCTGGCGCAGAGCTTTGCGCGGCTGGGGTCTGAGGTCACCCAGGTCGAGATGGCAGCGCGCATCATGATCCGTGAAGACGAAGAAGTCTCGGCGCTGGCACGTGACGCGCTGGTCGCCGACGGGGTGAGCGTGCTCACCAGCCACAAGGCCCTGCGCTGCGAACAGGACGGTGCGCAAAAGGTCTTGGTGGTCGAGCACAACGGTGCCGAAGTGCGCATTGCTTTTGACGAACTGCTTTGCGCGGTGGGCCGGGTGGCCCGCCTCACGGGTTACGGCCTGGAAGCGTTGGGCATTCCGACGCAACGCACGGTGCAAACCAACGAATACCTGCAAACCATCTACCCCAACATCTACGCGGCGGGCGATGTGGCGGGGCCGTTCCAGTTCACCCACACCGCGGCGCACCAGGCCTGGTATGCCGCAGTCAACGCTTTGTTTGGCGACTTCAAGAAGTTCAAGGCCGACTACTCCGTGATCCCCTGGGCCACCTTCATCGACCCGGAGGTCGCGCGGGTAGGCTTGAACGAACAGGAAGCGAAAGAAAAGAACATTGCCTATGAAGTGACCAGGTACGGCTTGGACGACCTGGACCGCGCGATTGCCGACAGCGAGGCCCACGGCTTTGTGAAGGTGTTGACGGTGCCAGGCAAAGACCGCATTCTGGGGGTGACGATCGTGGGCACCCACGCCGGCGACCTGCTGGCCGAGTTTGTGCTGGCCATGAAGCACGGACTGGGGTTCAACAAGATTTTGGGCACCATCCACACCTACCCCACACTGTCTGAGGCCAACAAGTACGCGGCCGGCGAATGGAAGCGTGCCCACCAGCCCCACAAAGTGCTGGAATGGGTGCGCAAATACCATGACTGGAAGCGAGGCTGAGATGAAAACCAACCGTCGAAACGCTATTAAATTTATAGTGGCTAGCACAGTATTCGTGCGGGCTACAGAAGTTTTTGGCCAAAATTCAGGGGTTCTGGATGCCCGCTACGCAGCCTGGGATGCCTTGCTCAAAAAGCATGTGAAGTGGGGCCCGGACAACAAGCAAAGCCGGGTCGACTACAAAGGCTTTGCCGCCGACCGGGCCGGGCTCAAGGCCATCCTGGCAGAGTGGTCGGCCGTGACCCCCGCGCAATTTGCGGCACTGCCGCGCGCCGGCCAAATGGCCTTTTTGATCAACGCCTACAACGGCTTCACGGTTGAACTGATCCTCACCAAATACCCCGAGCTCAAGTCGATCAAAGAGCTGGGCTCGCTGCTGCAAAGCCCCTGGAAGAAGAAGTTCTTCACGCTGCTGGGCGAAGAGCGCCACCTGGACTGGATCGAGCACGAGCAACTGCGCCCCAAGTACAACGAGCCGCGCATACACGCCGCGGTCAATTGCGCCAGCATAGGCTGCCCGGCGCTGCGGCCCGAGGCATTCACCGCGGCGGCGCTGGAGACGCAGCTTGAAGACGGCATGCTGCGCTTCGTCACTGACCGCAGCCGCAACCGCCTGGCCGACGGCAAGCTGCAGGTCTCCAGCATCTTCAAGTGGTTTGCTGAAGACTTTGAAAAGGGCCACTTGGGAATCAAACGGGTACAAGATGTTTTCACCCGCTATGCCGAGGCCATGACCACCAACCCCGCCGAGCGCGAGTTGCTCAAATCCGGTCAGGCGTCGCTTGCGTACCTTGACTATGACTGGAACCTCAACGCCCTTGGCCGATAGACGCACTGCCGTGACAAACCGCGCAAAACCCACCCTGGTTCTCTTCAACCACGACTGGGACCAGCAGGCCTTTGCCGCATTGGCCGGGCGTTGGCCCCAGGTCCACGCCGGTTTTGACTTGTTCAGCTTTCCCAGCAACGCCAGGCTGGCCTGGTTCGACATGGGCCGCTTTGTGGCGCTCAGCGCCTGGTGGGCCAAGCGCCGCGGCCTGGGCGGCGTGGTCTCCAACCATGAGCAATTTGGCGCCCTGGCAGCGGCATTGCTGGCCGAGCGAATGGGTTGGCCTGGCACACCCGTCAATGCGGTTCTGGCTTGCCAACACAAGCTGTATGCACGCGAGGTGTTGCAGCAAGTCTGCCCCGAAGCCAATATCCCGTTCGCGCGGCTGAATGCCCGCTATGGCGGGCCGGTGCCCGACGGCCTGCAATACCCGCTGTTCGTCAAGCCGGTGAAAGCAGCTTTTTCTGTGTTGGCACGCACCGTAGCCAACCATGCCGAGTTGCACCAGCACACACGTTTCGGACGCTGGGAGCTGTGGGTCATCCGGCATCTGGTGGAGCCGTTCGAGCGCATCCTTCACCAGCGCCTGCCGCAGGCCGGCAGTGCCCACAGCCTGATGGTGGAAGCGCCCGTCGAGGCCCCGCAGTACTGCCTGGACGGCTATGTTTTCAACGGCCAGCTCAATCCGCTGGGTGTGGTGGACGTGCGCATGTACCCGGGCACCCAGTCGTTCATGGCGTTTGACTACCCGAGTCAATTGCCCACGGCAGTGCAGACCCGAGCTGTTGAGGTGGCGCGCAAGTTCCTTGCCGCGGTGGGTTTTACCCACGGTGGCTTCAACATGGAGTTCTTCCATGACCCGGTAACCGACCGGCTGAGCGTGATCGAATTCAATCCCCGCATGGCCTCGCAGTTCTCCGACCTGTATCGGCGGGTCGACGGGGTCTGCCTGCACGACATCACGCTGGCGCTGGGCCAGGGGCTGGACCCGGCGCAGCTGCCGCGCCGCACCCCCACTGCGGGCGTGGCGTCGAGCTTTGTATACCGCCAGTTCGATGCCGGGAACCTCCCCCACCGACCCACGCGCAGCCAGCGCGAAGCCTTCCACCAGGCCTACCCCGACGCCCTGCTGCTGGAGTTCCCGATGTCGTTGCGCGAGATCGAGCGCGACTTCAAATGGCTGGGCAGCCACCGCTTTGGCATTGTTCACCTGGGCGGGGCTGACGATGCTGACCTGCGCCGCCGCTGCGAAGTGGCCAGCACGCTGCTGGGCTGGACGCCGCCCTATGCCGACCTGCACCCCGCGCATGACCCGGGGGAACGGGAACCCGCTGCGCCAGTTCAGGCTCATACTGCCACGGTGCCCCTGCGCACCAAACACCTGGAGACCTTTTCATGATCACATTTTCCTGCGCCCGCCTGGGCCTGACGCTGGTGCTCGCCGCTTCTTTGGCAGGGTGCGGTGCCATCGTCGCGCAAAACCCCTCAGGCAACCTCAAACCGGTGAATGCCGTCGCCGACAACCCCGAGGCCCGGCTCATGCTCAAGGGCGCTGATGTCGTGGCCTATTTCACCCAGGGCAAATACGTGCAGGGCAGCCCCCAGTTTCGCAGCCAGCATGAAGGCGTGGACTTCCGCTTTGCCAGTGCCGAACACAAGGCCCTGTTTGACAAGGAACCCGCCCGCTACCTGCCGCAGTACGGCGGCTACTGTGCCAACGGCATCGTCTATGGCATCCCCTGGGGCGGTGACGCCGACCGCTTCAAAATGATCGACGGCAAGCTCTACCTGTTCGGCGGGCAGGGCTCGCTGGACGGCTGGAACCTTGACGAGAAACGCAACCTCGCCCTGGCAGAAAAATACTGGAAAGACGAGGTTGCCGGCAGCAACAGCTTCATCCAGCGCAGCAAGCGGCTGGTGTTCAAAGTGGCGCACTATAAAACTGGCGAAGAGTTGGCCCGTGAGGTAGCGGCCGCGAAATCCGCCAAGCCCTGAGGCCGCACACCGTGGCCGTGCAGCGGCGTACCTTGCTTGCCGGCTCGGCAGCGGCCTTGACTGGCTGTACTTTCGCCCACGACCAGGATCACAACGGCAGTGACGCGCCGCGCGAGCAAAGGCTACCGGGGCCAGTGCGAATAGCCTGGGTTTTCAGCTCGGGCGGGCCGCGCGGCTTTGTCCATGTGGGCGTACTCAAGGCACTGGAACAACTGGGCCTGGCACCCAACCTGATTGTCGGAGCCTCGGTGGGTGCCATGGTGGGCAGCCTCTACGCCGCTGGCCTTCGTGCGGCGCAGCTGGAAGCACTGGCCCTGGAACTGCAGCCCACCGACCTTGCCCGGCTGGCCATGGGCTCAGGCGAGCGCCTGAGTGGCGTCGCAATTGCCGACCTGGTGCGGCGGCAGTCGCCGGTGCCCCTGCTTGAACGCATGCCCGTGTTCATGGCCTGTGTGGCCGCGCGCCGCACCGATTCCGCCGTGGTGGCGTTTACCGCGGGTGATGTGGGCGTTGCGGTGCAGGCGTCGTCCGCCATCGAGGGGCAATTCACACCGGTGCGCATCCGCGGGCAGCAGTACCTTGACGCCGACTGGGTCGCGCCGCTACCGGTGCGTGTGGCCCGTGCGCTGGGCGCACAGCGCGTGCTGGCGGCGGATGCCAGCGCGCACACTGAACAGGCACCGCCCGGCGCCGGCCGGTTCCGCGAATCTGATCTGCGCAAAAAGACACTGGTGGACGTCGATGCACGCCTGGCCGACCTGGTGCTCAAGCCCGACTTTGGCTACTGGGTCAGCCTGACACGGGAATTTCGTGAACGGGCCATCGAGGCCGGGTACCGCAGCACACTGGCGCAGGCGGCAGCGCTACGCGCCTTGCACCAGGTCTGAAGCCAACGCAGGTGGGGCACGCCGCGCCAGCAAGGCGCCGTGCGTCACCCGTTGGCCACCTTGCGAGTGCCGCAGCCGATGTAGCCCATGCCCCACTGAGTGGAGTGCCAGCTGAAGTCGTCGCACAGAGCAGCCACATGGCTCCAGGGTTGCCACAGGTCTGCTGGTTTGGCGTTGTAGGGCCGGTTCTTGGCCCAGGCCAGCAGGTTCAGCGGGCCAGTCCACCAGGGGAAGAACTTGATGCCCGCGATCGCCACCCGGCCACCGGGGCGCACCTGGCGCAGGATGTTGGCCACCGCCTCGGGCGTGCGGCTGATGTCATGCACGTAATTCATCAGCGCGGCATCGGCCAGGCGCGGCAACTGCACGGTTTCGGCGGGCGCACAGGCCTGCCAGACGTTGGGCCAGCGCTGGCGCTGCACCCGTTGCTGCGCCAACGCAAACATTTCCGGGCTTTGCTCGAAGGCCAGCACCTGCCCCGCCGGGCCCACCGCGTCCAGCAGCAACTTGTAGCTCAGGCCAGTGCCGGCACCCACATCCAGTACGGCCTGGCCAGGCTGCAGCTGAAGCAGCGCGATTGTCCGCTGGCGCAGCGCAAAGGTGAACTCGGCCGAAGCGTCGTACCCGGCGGCCTTGCTGCGGTACTTTTCGATCGAAATCTGGTTCGGCGTCAGTTCACCCATAGCTGGTTTGGGGCTCATGCCTGAAGTCGCGACGCCGAGTGCAAACCTAACACGCCAATCACGATCAGCCCGATGCTGACCATCTTGATCGCGGTGGCCGGTTCCTTGAAATAGTAGATGCCGATCAGCGCCGTCAGCACCGTGCCCACGCCCGACCAAACGCCGTACACCACACTCAGGCCCAGCACCCGAATGACCAGCGTGTTGAGTGCGAACGAGCAGCCATAAAACACAAAGATCAGCACTGAAGGCGTCAACCGGGTAAAGCCTTCCGCCAGCCGCATGCAGGTGGTGCCCGCCACTTCAAACAGAATGGCACCAGTCAACACGGCCCACGCCTGGGAATGGGTGAGCGTGATCATGCTCATTCCGGGTAGCCCAGCGCTGGCTGGCCAAAGCCTTCAGCCGCGCGCCAGCCCGGGCGTTTGAGAAACAGGTTGGCAATCATCCCGCCGGGGTCGTAGCTGGGCCAGGTCTTGCCGGGGTTTTTGGCCTCCCACGCAGCTCGCACCTGCGGGCCGGTCTGGTAGTGCGGCACCTTGCTGGCGTAGGCCGCGAGTGACTGGCCACGCCAGCCCTTGTCCGCGATGGCGGGCCACAGCCGGTCGGCATGACCGACGTTCCAGGCCGGCTCGGTTTGCCAGGCCGACTGCCCGATCACGTCGCCAAAGATGAACAGGCGTCCGTCGTAGATTTGCCAGGCCGTCGGGTCGCTGCCCAGCTTGACGGCAAAGGCTGCGCCGCTGGCGCAGAAGCCCCCGTACTGTGGTTCATACCGGGTCGGGTTGGCCTCGAACAGCGCCTTGTTCTCAGGGCTGGCAAAGTAATAGGTCCGCTCGGGCAGGTTGACCTTGTGCGCCGCTGTGCCGCGCACGGGTGCGCCGCGGGTAAAGTAGGCCACCGGGTCGTGGCCCAGCAGCATCACAGGCTCGCCCACGCGATTGGGCACGGTGGCCCAAGGGGTGGCACAGCCGGTCAATAGCAGCACACTGGCGAGCAGCGCAACCCATTTCAATAAACAGCGCATAAGAACCTCCGTTACCGCATCAAGACCCGGCGCCAGACGTAGCTGAGCGCATCAACCAGCACCACCATCAACAGCATGGCGGCGAGGATGGTCGCCGTCTTGCCCATCTGGAACAAACCCATGTGAAAAGCCAGCAACTGGCCCAGGCCACCTGCACCCACCACGCCCAGCACCGCGGCGGCGCGGATATTGTTCTCCCAGCGGTACAGGGTGTAGCTCATGAGCTGGGGCAACACTTGCGGCAAGGTGGCGTACAGGAACACCCGCACATTGCCCACGCCCTGGGCGCGCAAGGCGGCCCCGGGGCCGCTGGGGGCGTTCTCAATGGCCTCGGCAAACAGCCGCCCCAGCACGCCGGTGGTGTGCAGGGCCAGCGCCAGGGTGCCGGCAAACGGGCCCAACCCGGCGGAGATGAGCAACAGCGCCGCCCAGACCAGCTCGGGGATGCTGCGCAGCGCATTCAGCACCAGGCGGGTTACGCCGCGCGAGCGCGCCGCATCGGCTTCATGCAGCTTGCTGGCAGGCAGGGCCAGTGCCAACCCGCCGACTGCGGCCAGCAGCGTACCCAGCGCCGACATGGCCAGTGTTTCCCAGGCCCCGACGCCAACCTTGCGCACAAATTCAGGCGACAGGTCTGGGGGAAAAAACTCCCCCAGAAATTTGGCCATGCTGCGGGCGGCCTCCAGCGAAAGAAACTGGCGCCATTGCAAGTCAAGCGACCAAAAACTCAAGCCCACCAACAGCAGCAACCCCAGCACGAACCAGCAGGCGCGACAGCGCGCGTCAAACAGCGGCGGCGGCAGTTTGTACGGCTTGTTGGCTGCACTGGAACGGCTCAGGGGGGTCATCCCAGCACCTTGCGCAGCCAGGCGCTTACCCGGTCGGCCAGCGCCACCAGCGCAATGAACACCAACAACATGCTGGCGACTTCGCCACCGTTGAACATCTTCATGGAGTTGTCAAGCTGCTGGCCCAGGCCACCCGCGCCCACAAAACCCAGCACCACCGACGAGCGGATCGCGCATTCCCAGCGGTACACGCTGTAGCTGGTGAGCTCGGCCGCATTGGTGGGCAGCAGGCCGAACAGCAGGGCCTGCAGGCGGCCCGCGCCGTTGCGCAACAGTGTTTCGGTGGCGTGATGTTCGCCGCTTTCCAGAATTTCGCCGTAAACCTTGCCCAGCATGCCGCCGTAGGTGAGCGCAATGGCCAACACGCCGGCCGTCGGCCCCAGGCCCACCACCCGCACAAACACCAGCGCCCACACCAGTTCGGGGATGCTGCGCAGCACGATCAGCAGCCAGCGCACCGCCTGGCGCAGCCAGAACGGCCCACGCGCCATGCGCCCCGACAGGGCCGACACCGACAGCACCCGGGTGGACAAGAGCGTGAGCGGAATGGCCACCCCCAGCGCCAACGTGACGCCGGCTGTGGCCATGGCCACGGTGCGCCAGGTCTCGCGCGCCACCATGGCCAGAAACTCGCCGCTGTACGCCAGCGGCCAGAAGCTGCTGATGAATTGACCACTGATCTTGAGGTTCTCGCGCTCCAGCAGCACCCAGGGCCGAAACTCGGTGGCCACACCCAGCGGCCACAGCACCACCAGCAGCGCGCCGATCCAGAACAGGCGGGCCTGCCAGGCCGGGTCGCGGTCGGGCGCGCGGCGCAGGGGCGCTTGGGTGGTGGTCATGCTGCGCTCAGCGGCAATGCATCACCACCGGTTGCGGTGTGTTGGCGGCTTCGGGCGATGCCACCGGGACGTCGCCGCGCAGCTCGTCTTCATGTTGCTCATACAGCTTGGCCAGGCGTTGGGGGGTAACCTGCGCAGTCGGCAGGTCAAACGCCAGCGCACCGTCGCGCAGGCCAATGATTCGCGGAAAGTTGGCCAGCGCGGCGTCCACCTGGTGCAGCGTGGTCACCAGCGTCACGCTGCGCTCGCGTGCGCCTTCAACCAGCGTCTTCATGGCCTGGCGGGCACGCGCCGGGTCCAGCGCAGACAGAGGCTCGTCCACCAGCCACAGCCCGGCCGGTGCCAGCAGCGCACGGGCCAGGCCCACCCGCTGGCGCTCACCGCCGGACAGGCGGTCCACCCGCTCAAACAGCTTGTCAGACAGGTCAAAACGCTCCAGTGCGTCGTAGGCCGCAGGAATGTCGCTTGGGTAAAACAGCGAGCGCAGGCTGGCCCAGAGCCCCATGGCGGGCAGTCGACCGGCCAGCACCGAGGTGACCACCCGCTGGCGTGGCGGCAATGGCGGCACCTGGGGTGCCAGGAATAGCTGGCCGCGCAGGCGTTGCAAATCGCGCCGGGACAACTGCCAGGGCCGTTGCTCACCCAATTGCAGCATGCCGCAATAGGGCTTGAGCGCGCAGGCCATCACTTGCAGCAGCGTGGTCTTGCCGGAGCCTGAAGGGCCGATCACGGCCACCTGCTCACCGGCGCTGATGCGCAGGTCCAGCGGCTGCAGCGCGGCAGCGGCCCCCAGGCGCGCGGCCGGGTGGCGTGCGCCAACCGCCTGAAGGTCGATCCGCAACGGTGTTGGCACCTTACAGCAGGCCCGCGCTGCGGGCCGCTGCCTCCAGGCCCTTGTAGTTCTCGGGCTGGGTGGCGATGTAACGGGTGGCGCGGTTCAGGCGCAGTATTTCTGCGTGTTCGGCGTTGGCCGGGCTCAGCCCCAGCAGCGCCGCCTTGACCTTGGCCTGCATGTCGGCGGGCATGTCGGCGTGCACTGACCAGTTGTAGTTGTAGTAACCCGGCGTGGTGTAAAAAACGTCTACCGCCTTGGTGTCAACCTTGTTTTCGGTCACAAACTTTTTCCACACCGTGATGTCCAGCGCGGCGGCGTCGACCTTGCCGCTGACCACCGAGGCGATTGTGGCGTCATGCGCGCCGCTGTAGGCAATGCGCTTGAAGTCTTTCTCGGGGTTGATGCTGGCTTGCAGCAAAAAGCTGCGCGGCATCAGGTGGCCCGAGGTGCTGCTTTGCGAGCCAAACGATATTTGCTTGCCCTTCATGTCGTTCAGGGTCTTGATGCCCGAGTCGGTTTTGGCGATAAACACAGACTGGAACTTGGTGTCTTCTTCGCGCTGCGCCAACGGCACGATCTTGCCACCCGAGCGCAGGTTGGCCTGCACATGGGTAAAGCCGCCAAACCAGACCAGGTCAACCTTCTTGTTGACCAGCGCCTCCACGGCGGCGGGGTAGTCACTGACCGGTGTGAACTCAACCTTCATGCCCAACTGCTTTTCCAGATAACTCGCCAGCGGCGTGAACTTGCGGGTCTGCTCGGTCGCTGCCTCTTCGGGAATGGTGGTGACACGAAACACTTGCTGCGCGTGCGATAAACCGCCAAAGCAGATAACGGCGCAGGTCATCATGACCTTGAAGGTGCGGGACGGGGAAAAGCTGACCATGGCGGCCTCCTGGAGAGTTGAGCGAAGCGAAAAGGGATGAGTATTAGAGCCCGAAAATGCTGCCGATGCAGGCCGCGGTGAATCGGTGAATCCACTGGTAAGAAAATTGCGCAGGTATCGACTCATCAGGCTGCCTGCACTTGGGTCGGGCTACCATCGCCAAAGCTTACAAAAAAATTCATGAAAACTCCCCTGTTCGTCCAGCTGCACCGCGAAGACCTGGACAGCGTGCGTAGCGAACTGCGCCAGGGCCTGGCGGCAGCGCTGGCCCACACCTCCCCCAAATACCTGTACGACGGCTTGGGTTCGCGCCTGTTCGAGGCCATCACCGAGCTGCCCGAGTACTACCCCACCCGCACCGAGGCCGCGATCTTTGCCGCCCATGGCGACGCCATGGCCGCCCAAATCGCGCCGCGGGCCACGATGATTGACCTGGGCGCGGGCAACTGCGCCAAGGCCGCCAGCCTGTTCGCCCGGTTTGCGCCCGCGCGCTATGTGGCGGTGGATATTTCGGTTGAGTTTTTGCGCGAAGCACTGCGAACCCTGCAATTCCGCCACCCGGCGCTGGACATGGTGGGCGTGGGGCTGGACTTTTCTGCCGGGCTGGCACTGCCGCCCGAAGCCGGCAACCCCGCCGACAGCCCGCGCCTGCTGTTCTACCCGGGGTCGAGCATTGGCAACTTCACGCCCGACCAGGCGCTGGGCTTTCTGCGCAGCCTGCACGCTGCCTGTGGGCCGGCAACTGGCAGCGGCCTGCTGATTGGGGTCGATCTGGTCAAGGACACGGCCGAGCTGCAAGCCGCCTACGACGACGCGCTGGGTGTCACCGCAGCCTTCAACCGCAACCTGCTGCCCCATATCAACCGGCTGGCGGGCACTGACTTTGCGCTGGCCGACTGGCGCCATGTGGCGCTGTTCAACACCACCTTGTCACGCATCGAGATGCACCTGGAGGCGGTGCGCGGCCTTACCGTGCGCTGGCCCGGTGGCGAGCGCGTGTTTGCGGCGGGCGAACGCATCCACACCGAGAATTCGTACAAATGGACGGTGACCGGCTTCGAGGCCTTGCTGCGCAACGCCGGTTTCAACGCGCCACAGGTCTGGACGGACCCCGGCAAACGCTTTGCTGTGTGCTGGGCGGCGGCGTAGGCGGCACGCAGTTGCTATTATTTTTATAGTGGCTCACGCAATTCCCATGCGGGCTAGAGGCACTTTTTATCTAAAAACAAGAGCGGAACCCGGCCAATATGTCGGTGCGCTCCGGGGTGAAGTAATTCCGGTAGCGCGGGTTCAGCAGGCTGGCCGCCGTGGCGCTGCAAGCGCCACGCAGTACCTGCCGGGTACCAAACCAGGGCTCGGAGTAATCGCGGTAGGGGTGCGCGGTAAAACCCGGGTAAGGCTCAAACGAACTGGCCGTCCATTCCCAGACCTCGCCCCAGGCAAAGCCAGGCAAGGTCAGCGCGGCGCACTCCCACTGCGCCTCGGTCGGCAACCGTCGCCCGGCCCAGGCGCACCAGGCCTGCGCATCGTGCCAACTCAGGTGCACAGCAGGCCCGGCCATGTTCAACGGCTGCCACTGGCCAAAACGGCATTGCTGCCACTGCCCGCCGCTGCGCCGAATGTGTGTTGCCAGCCGATGGCCGGTGGCTTCAATGAACGGCAAGTACCGCGCCCAGCTCACTGGCCCGGCATCCATCTGGCAACCCGCCAGCGTTACTTCATGCGGGCCCAGCTCGTTGTCAAAGGCAAAGCCCGCGCCGCCGCTGCCCAAGCGCCAGGTCTGCGCGGCCAGGGCCAGTTCATCAGCACCGGTGTTGGCACCTGGCGCTTCATGGCCGCGCGCAAACGCCTCGGGAACAGGCACGCCCAGCGCCTGAGCCATGTAGACCGAGGCCTCGTTGTGCATGCATTCGTGGAACAGCACCAGCCGCCAGAAATACAGGTCGTTATCGTCGCTGCCAGCGTCCCCCAGCAACGCCAGCGTGTCAGACTGCACCGCTTCAAGGTAGCGCAGGGTTTCGTCCAGGCCGGGCAGTGGCAGCGCCCAGCGCGTGGGGTGCGCGATCTTGCTGGAGTCATACAAGGCGTCGGCTTGGGGCAAATGGGAACTGCCGCGGGCATGGTCGGGGTTGCAGGCCACGCCGCGTGCACGCTCCTGGCTGCGCCCAATCCACCATTCCTGAAACCAGCCCACATGGCCCAGCTCCCACAGCGGCGGGTTCAGGGTTTGTGCATACGGCACCCGCAGCTCGGGCAAAGCACGCTGCCAGGCGCTGAGCAGGCCCAGCGTGCGCGCGCGGGTCTGGCGCAAGGCTTGCGCCAGCGCAGCGGCACCAAATATGCGAGCATCGTCCCACTGAACCAAGTTGCTTCCTTTATTGCATGAACGCCAAACGCATTGTCATCGTCAGCCCCGCGCTGGCCGACGCCAACAACGGCAACTGGCAAACCGCGCGGCGCTGGCAACGCGCTCTCTCGGGCGCTCATTCTGCCCGCATCGTGCGCGACTGGCCGGACGCCCATTCAGATGCCGCGCAAGACGAGCTGCTGATTGCGCTGCACGCGCGCCGTTCTGCCGCATCCGTGGCGGCCTGGGCACAGCACCACGGCGCGGGCCAGCGCCTGGCCGTGGTCCTGACCGGCACCGACCTGTACCGAGACATCGGGTCAGACCGAGCGGCCCGCCAGTCGCTCGCACTGGCCAGTGCGCTGGTGGTGCTGCAAGGGCTTGGGCCTCAGGCCCTGCCGAGTGAAATGCGCGCAAAAACCCATGTGATTTACCAGTCCACCACCGCACGAATCACTTTGACCAAGCCTGACGGGCACCTGCGCGCCCTGATGGTGGGCCACCTGCGTGACGAGAAAGACCCCCGCACATTGATGGCCGCAGCCCACGCGCTGCGGGGCGAACAAGCCATTCTGATCGACCACATCGGTGCCCCGCTGGATGCTGCCTTGGGGCACGCAGCACGGGCCACCATGGCCGCCTGCCCGCACTACCGCTGGCTCGACAGCCAGCCGCACGAAGCCACCCGCAAACGCATCCAGCGCGCGCATCTGCTGGTGCATGCCAGCCGCATGGAGGGCGGTGCCCATGTGGTGATGGAGGCCGTTTGCAGCGGCACGCCAGTGCTGGCCTCGCGCATACCCGGCAACCTTGGCATGTTGGGCGATGGCTATGCCGGTTATTTTGAACCGGGTGACGCCGCTGGCCTGGCTGCGCTGCTGCGCGAAGCACGGCGCACCCAGGGCCAGCCGCGCGGTTTGCTGGCACGGCTGGCCGCACAATGCACCCGGCGCGCGCCACTGTTTGCACCCGCCCATGAAAAGCGGGCCTTGCTTGACCTGGTGGAACTTCTCGGAAAGCCTTGAATGCAATCGTCTGACCAACCCGTGCTGCGCGACATTGTGCTGATTGGCGGTGGCCACAGCCACGTGGGCGTGCTGCGCCGCTTTGCCATGAAGCCCGAACCCGGCCTGCGGCTGACGGTGATTTGCAATACGGTTGACACGCCCTATTCCGGCATGCTGCCGGGCTACATCGCTGGCCACTACAGTTTTGACGAAGTGCACATTGACTTGCCGCGCCTGGCCGCATTTGCAGGCGCGCGTTTTTACCGTGACGAAGTGGTGGGCATTGATCGCGCCGCCGGCAAGGTGCTTTGCCGCAACCGGCCCGCCGTTCCCTACGACCTGTGCGCTATCAACATCGGCTCCACGCCTCAAATGGGCCGGGTACCGGGTGCCAGCGCGCACGCGGTGCCGGTCAAGCCGATCCAGCAGTTCAACGACCGCTGGCTGGCGCTGCTGGAGCGCGTGCGCCACCCTGCGATCTCTGGGCCTTTGACCATTGCCGTGGTGGGCGGCGGGGCTGGCGGTGTGGAACTTACGCTGGCCATGCAGCACCGCTTGCGCAACGAGTTGCGCGCCCTGGGGCGCAACCCGGACGCGCTGCAGTTTCACCTGTTCACCAAGGACGCTGAGCTCATGCCGACCCACAACGCCTGGGTGCGCGGCCACTTCACCAAGGTGCTGCAAAAGCGCGGTGTGGTGCTACACCGTGGTGCTGCCGTCAGCGCAGTCTCGCCGGGCCAGCTGGTCACTGCGGGTGGCCAGCAGCACAAGGCCGACGAGATCATGTGGGTGACCCAGGCAGGTGGCCCGGCCTGGCTGAAAGAAACTGGCCTGGCCTGCGACGACGACGGCTTTCTGCGCGTCAACGCGCAACTGCAAAGCGTCTCTGATCCACGCATATTTGCGGCTGGCGACATCGTCGCGTTCGAGCCCCGCCCACTGGAGAAGGCCGGTGTGTTTGCGGTTCGCATGGGCCGCCCACTGGCCGACAACCTGCGCCGCGCCAGCCGCGGTGAAGCGCTCAAGGCCTGGCACCCGCAAACCAAGTGGCTGGCGTTGATCAGCACCGGCGACCAGCACGCCGTGGCCTCACGCGGCGGCATAGGTTTCGCGGGCGACTGGCTGTGGCGCTGGAAAGACTGGATCGACCGGCGCTTCATGCAGCGCTTCAGCGAGTTCCCGCCGATGCAGGCGCAGCCCGCAGCGCCGTCCGCGCCGCAGCTGGCATTGACTGCTGAGGAGTCACAGCAAGCCATTTCGGCCATTGCCATGCGTTGCGGCGGTTGCGGTGCCAAAGTCGGCGCGACCGTGCTGTCGCGCGCTTTAGGGGCGTTGCACCCGGTAGAGCGCGACGACGTGGTGATAGGGCTTCATTCGCCCGACGACGCCGCTGTGGTGCGGGTGCCGCCGGGCAAGGCCATGGTGCACACGGTGGACTTTTTCCGCGCCTTCATTGACGACCCGTACCTGTTTGGCAAGGTTGCCGCCAACCATGCGCTGGGTGACGTGTTTGCCATGGGCGGCGAGCCCCAATCGGCCACCGCGGTGGTCACCGTGCCGCCCGGCCTGGAGGCCAAGGTGGAGGACCTGCTGTTCCAGATGATGACCGGGGCGATTGAGGTGTTGAACGCGGCCAACTGCGCGCTGGTGGGCGGCCATACGGGCGAAGGCAAAGAGCTTGCGCTGGGCTTTGCAGTGAATGGCCTGATCGACGACGACCTGGGCACGGTGCTGCGCAAAGGTGGCATGCAGCCCGGTGACATGCTGCTGCTGACCAAACCCTTTGGCACCGGCACCTTGTTCGCGGCCCATATGCGCCACGCCGCCAAGGGCCGCTGGATTGCCGCCGCGCTGGATTCAATGGTGCTGTCCAATCAGCGCGGGGCGCAGGTGCTGCAGGCCCACGGTGCCACCGCCTGCACCGACCTGACCGGCTTTGGCCTGCTGGGCCATCTGGTGGAAATGACCAAACCCTCTGGCGTGGACGCCGAGCTGGTGCTGTCGGCCCTGCCGTTGCTGGCAGGGGCCGAAGAATGCGTGGCGGCGGGCATTACCAGCTCGCTGGCGCCGGCCAATGTGCGGCTGCGCCGGGCGCTGCGCAACCAGGCGGAGTTTGTGAATCACCCCCGCTACGCCTTGCTGTTTGACCCGCAAACCGCCGGAGGCCTGCTGGCCAGCGTACCGGCAAGCCAGGCCGATGCCTGCTTGGCCGCGCTGCGCGAAGCGGGCTACCCGCACACGGCCGTGATCGGCCGCATCGTGGCGCAGGGCGATGCGCTAGAGCCGGTGCTGCTGCGCGCCTGAAAGTGCCAACCTCCATGCGTTGCACCCGGCACTGCTTGAACTGGCTGCGCCTGGCCGCCTTGGCCGCCGCGCTAATGGGCGGCGGCGTCAGCGCCGAGACGCCGGCGCGCCTCACGCCCTGGGGCAACGGTGCCGCGCCGCCGCCGCCCTGGCGTGCAATCGGCCTGCCCGGCGGCAAGGTTGCGCTGGCGCAGTTTGATCTGCTGGACCTGGACGGCAGCCGCGTGCTGCGCGTGCGCAGCGCAGCCAGCTACGGGACGCTCAACCACCCGGTCGGCGCAGCGCCCGGCGTACTGCGCTGGCGCTGGCGCATCGACCAAGCCGTGGCCGGTGCCGACCTGCGCCGCAAGGAAGGCGACGACGCGCCACTGAAGCTGTGCGCCATGTTCGACTTGCCACTGGACGCTCTGGGCTTTGTTGAACGCAACCTGATGCGCCTGGCCCGTGCACGCAGCGCCGAGCCACTGCCGGCTGCCACGCTTTGCTACGTGTGGGACGCCACCCTGCCCGCGGGCACAGTGCTGGCTAACGCCTACACCAAGCGGGTGCGCTTCATCGTGCTGGACAGCGGCAGCGCCAGCCTGGGCCGCTGGCACAACCATCAGCGCGACCTGGCGGCAGACTTCAGGCTGGTCTTTGGCCAGGAAAGCGCCACCGTGCCGCCGCTGGTGGCCATCGTCATCGGCGCGGACTCCGACAACATCGGGGGCGCTAGCCTGGCGTATCTGGGAGAGGTGTTGTTAACACACGAAGTTATTTCGCCAAAACCGTGAGTGTTCGCTTACATCGAATTCAGAAATCACGCTCATGCCGGCCTAAGACTCGGGGCTTACCCTTAAGACATTGGACCCGCTAACCCGGGAACTTGCTATTTGGCACTCGCTCCAATAGAGTGCTAAACTACTTCCTATATGAATAAAGGACCTCTGGTATGACTATTCAAACTGGATCTTCCGCCGCCGCGCTGACTGTTGCCAACCCGTGGTCGGTGGTACCGCCGCTGGGCAACCTGGACGCCTACATCTCGGCCGTGAACCGGCTGCCGATGCTCACGCTCGAAGAAGAGCAGGCCTTCGCGCGCAAACTCAAGGACAGCAACGACATTGAATCCGCCGGAAAGCTGGTGCTGTCGCACCTGCGCCTGGTGGTGTCGGTGTCGCGCAAATACCTGGGCTACGGCCTGCCCCACGGCGACCTGATTCAAGAGGGCAACATCGGCCTGATGAAGGCCGTGAAACGCTTTGACCCCGACCAGGGCGTGCGCCTGGTGAGCTATGCGCTGCACTGGATCAAGGCTGAAATCCATGAGTACATCCTGAAAAACTGGCGCATGGTCAAGGTGGCCACCACCAAAGCCCAGCGCAAGCTGTTTTTCAACCTGCGCTCAATGAAGCAGGGCTTCAAGGACGACGCCGACGTTCAAACCCACCGCGACACCCTGACCGACAGCCAGATCAACGTGATGGCCAAGGAGCTGAACGTCAAGCGCGAAGAAGTCGTCGAGATGGAAACCCGCATGTCGGGCGGCGACGTGATGCTGGACCCGTCTGCGGGCGACGACGGTGAAGAGGCCTACGGCCCGATTGCCTACCTGGCCGACGCACGCCATGAGCCCACCGCCATGATGGAGTCACACCAGCGCGACCGGCTGGCCACTGACGGCATTGCCACCGCGCTGGAGGCGCTGGACCCGCGCAGCCGCCGCATCGTGGAAGAGCGCTGGCTGAAGGTCAACGACGACGGCTCCGGTGGGCTTACCCTGCACGACCTGGCGGCCGAATACAGCGTCAGTGCCGAGCGTATCCGCCAGATTGAAGTGGCTGCCATGAAGAAGATGAAAAAAGCACTAGCCGCCTACGCATAACCGGGCATTTCAAGCTCAGCACCCCAAGCCCGGCCATTCCGGGCTTTTTTTTGCAACAATCACCCGGGTGATACTCAAAAAACTACTGTGCGCAGGGCTGCTCTGGCTGCTGGGTAGCAGTTTTGCCCTGGCCCAGCTGGCACCGATAGCGCTCACGCCCGCAACGCCCCTGGTTTCGCTGGACGGGCGCAGCGAGTTCTGGATCGACCCCACTGGCAAAGCGACGATCGAGCAAATCGAGATCGGTGCCGGCCTGCCGTGGGCCCTGCGCGAGGCGCGCCGCCAGTACAACATTGATGGCAAGGCCCTGTGGTTGCGTTTTGACGTGACCGTCGACGACGACGCTCACTGGTTTTTGGAGCTCGGCTCTTCGGGTCTGGATCGGGTGCAGCTGTTTTATCGCGGGCCTGACGGGCGCTGGGTAACCCAGGAAGCTGGCGACAGCCGGGCGGTGTCGCATTGGCCCCTGCCCGGGCGCTTTCCCACCTTTGAACTGCAGGCCTCTGAGGGCCGCGATGTGGCGCGCTATTGGCTGCGCATCGAGCATGCGCGGGTGAACTTCGCCGCCCCTATCGTGATTGCCAACCACCCCACGCTGACCGCGTCACGTGAGCGCGAACAATTTTTGCTGGGTGCCTACTTCGGACTGGCGGCGCTGATCGCCATAGTGGCCGCCGCCAACGCACTGGCGTTTCGGGACCGCACCTTCGCCGCCTATGCCGCCTACGTGGCGGCGCTGGGTGTGGCGCAATTGGCGTACCTGGGTGTTGGTGCCCAACATGTCTGGGACCCCTGGCTCGCCTGGAATGCCAACGCCACCTTTTTCCTGCCCGGCATCGCGTCGGCGGCGGGACTGTGGTTCGTTCGAATGGTCACAGAACCGGCGCGCTTCTCGCGACGCCTGGACTTGCTGGTCAGGTTCATGATTGTGGCGCTGCTGGGAACCGTGGCACTGGACACCGCGATTCAGTCGCGCGCCAGCTTTGCAGCGCTGATGCTGCTGACGCTGTTCGCCCTGGCCTTGATCGTGACGCTGATTGCCCTGGTCTGGACACAGGGAGACGACCCGTCCATCAAGCTCATCGCGCTGGGCTTCCTGCCGGTGTTGGTGATGGCATTGTTCCCCCTGGCACGCGGGCTTAACCTGATCCCCACGAGCGCCTTGACGCGCTACGGCCTGTCCATTGGCGCAGCCCTGGAAATGCCGATTCTGTTTTATGCGCTGAGCCTGCGCGGCACCCGCCGCCGCGAAGCCCAGGTGCGGACCTCCGCGCTGACGCGCACCGATGCCCTGACTGGCCTGGCCCACACCCAATCCCTGCTGCTACGGCTCGAAGCTGCGATGGCGCGTGCACGCGGCCAGTCGCATCGCTGTGCATTGCTGGTGGTGCGAATGGCCAACCACGATGCCATCGTGGCCCAACACGGCCGCGACACCGGCGACCGGGCGTTGGTACTTGCCGCCTCGCGACTGCGCCGCGCCATCACCGATGTGGACCTGGCGGCACGGGTGGGCGACCAGCACTTTGCGCTGGTGTTGGAGGGTCCCACATCTGATGTGGCGGCGCAGTCGGTGGCCACCCGCGTGGTGGCGGCGGGCCTGCGTGAGTCTGACGTTCTGCCCGGCGGTACTTTGCTCAAATTTCATGTGGCAATCGCCATGCTGCCCGACCAACAGCACACGGCCGACAACAGCCTGCACTGGTTGCTGGGCATGGTCAATGAGATGGCGCAAGACGCGCGCAAGTCGATCCGCGCCGCGAACTTCTGAGCCGCACAGGCGCTGTTCAGCGGCCCGTCGTGCGGGCACAATGAGCCCATGCACCGGCTGTTGTATCCCGTTGTCGCCTGGCTTGCCTTGATGCTGGCGGGTTCCGCGCTGGCGCAGGCCGCGCCCGAGGCGCGCAGCGTCATGCTCAATGCGCAAACCAGCGAGCTGGCGCTGGCGGGGTTGAGCCGCTACTGGCTGGACGAAGACGGCCAGGCCAGCGTCGACCAAGTTGAATTGCTGGCCGCCAATGCCGACGGCCCGTTTCAGCTACGCCATGACGGGGCCTTGCATGCCATTCACGAAAAAGCGCTGTGGCTCAGCTTTGATGCGCAGTCGCAAGACAACGCCTTTCGCTGGCTGCTGGAAGTCGGCCTGCCCGGCGTCGACCGGGTCAGCCTGTACTACCGCAGCCCGAGCGGGCAGTGGGTTCGCCAGGACGCCGGCGACTCGATCGCCATCCGCGACTGGCCGCTTCCAGACCGGCTGCCGGTGTTTGCGCTGAGTACCGAGACCTACAAGCCAGTGCACTACCTGGTGCGCATTGAGCATGCGCGGGTAGCGTTTTCGGCGCCTTTGCGCATCTACAGCCACCCGGCTCTGCTGGCCCAACGCGAGCTGGAGCACATGTTTCTGGGCACCTACTTCGGGTTGGCCATGCTGGTGATGGTCATGGCGTTGGCCAATGCACTGGCCTACCGCGAAAGCAGCTTTTTGGCCTATGCCGGGTACGTCGGCGCACTCGCTGTAGCGCAGCTTTCGTATATGGGGCTGGCCGGCCAGTACCTTTGGAACGGCACCCCCTGGTGGACCAACGCCGCGTCGTTCTTCCTGCCGGCCATGGCAGCCAGCGTGGGCCTGTACTTCGTGCGCCATGTCACCAACCCGGGCCAGTACTCGCACACCCTGGACCGGCTGACTCTGGCCTGGGTGGCGTTGACATTTGTAGTGGCGCTGGTGGACATGCTGGTGCCGACCCGTGCGGGCTTCCTGCTGGGCACCATCGCCATGGCAGGCACCCTGGTACTGGTCTACATCACCATCTGGTGGGTCTGGAACCGGGGCGACCGCTATGCGCGCTGGATTGCGCTGGGGTTCTTGCCGGTCATGGTGACCGCGCCCTTCCCGATCTTGCGCAACTTCGGCGTGCTGCCGGTCAATTTCTGGACGGCCTATTCACTGGCCATTGGCGCGGCAATTGAAACACCGTTGCTGCTGTACGCCATCAGCCGGCGCTCTGCCCAGCGGCGCGAGGCCCAGGCACGGGCCGGGGCGCTGCTGCAAACCGATCCGCTGACCGGACTGACCAACCACCGGATGTTCCTGATCCGGCTGCACGATGCGCTGGTGCGCTCCCAGCGCTTTCGCATGCAATGCGCGGTGCTGGTGGTGGATCTGTCCAACCACGAATGGTTTCGCAAGGAGCATGGCCGTGAAGTTGCCGAGCGCGCGCTGGTGCTGGGTGCCTCGCGCATGCGCGCCGTGACGCGCGATGTCGACACCGCGGCCCGGGTCGGCGACACTCAACTGGCACTGCTGATCGAAGGCCCGGCCAATGCCGCCACAGCGGTCAGTGCCGCCACCCATGTGGTGGCGCGCGGCCTGCGGCCCTCAGACATTTTGCCGGTGGGCAGCACCCTCAAGTTTCATGTGGCGGTGGCCCTGTTGCCCGACCCGGCGCACGACCACGGACAAGACGCACAGGCCTACCTGGAATGGCTGTCCAAAGAGGCCGCAGCAATGGCCCATGAACCGCGCAAGTCGATCCGCACGCTCAACTTCTAGCGCTGCCCGTCGCGCCCAAACCAGGTGTCACCCGCGTCAGGCCGATTTGAGCAGCAGCTTGATGTCGTCAGCCAGCGCCTGGGCACCGCTGCCATAGCGGGTGTACAGGCGGACCCGGCCCTGGGTGTCAAAAATGAAACTGGCCGCCGAGTGGTCCATGCTATAGCTGGTGGGCGTCTTGCCCTCGACTTTTTTGTAGTAGACCTTGAAGTCCTTGGCCATTGCAGCCAGTTGCTCGGGCGTGCCGCGCAGGGCCAAAAAGCTCGGGTCAAAGTTGCCCATGTAGCCCTTGAGCACCTCGGGCGTGTCGCGCTGCGGGTCGACCGTGACGAACAGGCCTTGCAGTTTGTCGCCGTCCTTGCCGAGCGCGCGCTTGACCTCAGCCAGCTCGGCCATGGAGGTTGGGCAGACATCGGGGCATTGGGTGAAGCCAAAGAACAGCACCACCACCTTGCCGGCAAAGTCTTTCAGGCTGCGCGGCTGGCCATTGTGGTCAGTGAGCTGAAAGTCGCGAGCGTAGGTGGCACCGGTGATGTCGATGCCATGAAACTGCATTTTCTGCTCTGAACAGGCAGTCAAAGACGCTGCAGCCCCTGCCGACACTGCGCAAGCCGCTATTGATTTAATAGCAAATCGACGTTTCATGGGGCCTCAGTAAATGTAGTGATCCAGCAGCAGCGCCGCAAACAGCAGGCTGAGGTGCCACAGCGAGAAGCGGAAGGTCTGGCGCGCCAGCGCGTCCGAGTATTCGCGCCACAAACGCCAGCCATACCAGCAAAAACCCAGGCTCAAACCCAGTGCCGCTGCCAGATAAAGCCAGGAACTCATGCCATAGGCAAATGGCATCAGACAAGCCGCGAACAGCACCAGCGTGTACAGCAGGATCTGCAACCGTGTGAACTCATTGCCATGCGTGACGGGCAGCATCGGCAGGCCCGACTTGCGGTAGTCCTCTACCCGGTACAGCGCCAGCGCCCAGAAGTGCGGCGGCGTCCAGAGAAAAATGATGAGGAACAAAATCAGTGCTTCGGGGCCGACGTCACCCGTCATGGCAGCCCAGCCCAGCACCGGCGGCATGGCACCCGAGGCACCCCCGATCACAATGTTCTGCGGTGTCAGCGGCTTCAGGATCACGGTGTAGATCACGGCGTAGCCGACGAAGGTGGCAAACGTCAGCCACATGGTCAGGGGGTTCACCCACACATAGAGCAGCCACGAGCCAATGCTGCACAGCACGGCAGAAAACAGCAGGGTCTGCCAGTCGCTCAGTTCACCTTTGGCGGTGGGCCGCCAAGCGGTGCGCTTCATCTTGGCGTCAATGCCTTTTTCGACAATGCAGTTGAAAGCGGCCGCCGCGCCGGCCACCAGCCAAATGCCCAGGCTGGCGACCAGCGCCAGGCGCACCTGGGCCCAGGACGGCGCGCCCGGCACCGCCAACACCATTCCGATCAGCGCGCAAAACACGATCAGTTGAATCACCCGCGGCTTGGTCAGCGCATTGAATTGCCGCACGCGCGAAGGCGGCTTCAGGGTGTCGGTGGCCGCGCTCATGTGGAAAGGCTCGATGCGTTAAGGTTGGAGGCGCTCACAGTATCGGTGGTGAAGCGGCTCTCACACAGTGCCCAGGTCAGCACCAGCACCAGCGCAGCGGCACCGCCGGTGTGGGAAACGGCGGCCACCAGGGGCCAGCCAAGCACCACATTCGACAACCCGGTGCCAAACTGCCAAAGCGCCAGCCCGGCGATCCAGCGCGCCTGCGTGCGCAGGGCAGGCACATGGCGCAAACGCCAGGCCAGCAGCCCCAGCAGCGCAAACACTGCATAGGCGGCAAGCCGGTGGGTGTAGTGGATGGCAGTCAGCGCCCCAAAACCAATGTGCTCGCCGTGTGCCGTCATGCCCAGCTCGCGCCACAGGGTGAAGCCGTCAGCAAACTCCATGTACGGCCACCAGCTGCCTTGGCAGGTTGGGAATTCGTTGCAGGCCAGTACCGCGTAGTTGGTGCTGACCCAGCCGCCCAGTGCCACCTGCACCGCTACCGCAATAAAGGTGGTGATCAGCAGCAAGCGGGTGGTGTTTGACAGCGGCACCGGTGCTGTTTCACGCCAGGCCTGGGTGTAGCGAACCGCCTGCACGCACAGCAGCGCGAGCAATGCCAGCCCGCCCAACAGGTGCAGCGTGACGATGGCCGGAAACAGTTTCATGGTGACCGTGAGCGCGCCAAATGCACCCTGGATACACACCCATACCAGCGTCAGGGCAGGCCACCAGGCGCTCACTGGCACCCCGCCCTGGTTGCGCTTGCGCTGCAACCAGGTGGTGACGGCCAACACCAGAATCAGCACGCCCACGCCGGTAGCCAGGTAGCGATGGATCATCTCGATCCAGGCCTTGCCGTGGGTTACCGGGCCGGTGGGCATGGCGGTCTGGGCGGCGGTGATCTCGGCCTTGGCCCCCAGCGGGCTGGCATTGCCGTAGCAGCCCGGCCAGTCTGGGCAGCCCAGGCCCGAATCGGTTAGGCGGGTGAAGGCACCGAACAGCACCAGGTCGAAGGTTAGGAACAGCGTCAACAAGGTCAGCGTGCGCAACCGGCGCGTCGGCGAGGCGTTGCGGTTGCGCAGCCAGACCCAGGCCAGCGGGCCGAGTGCAATCACCACGCCCATGAGCATCAGGCGCGCCAGGGGTGCCAGGTCGTAGAGCGGCTGGCTGTCCACCATCAGGGCCGCCCTGCCGTGTCCCACGAGGCGGAGGCACGCATCATTCGCTCCAGGTCGCGCTTGATCTTTGCGGCGGAAGCGCCGTCCACACTGGCGTCAAGGTTCATCGGCGGAAAGCGCATCATCCAGTTGCCCAACGGGTCCACCACATACAGGTGGTCACGCAGCGCGTGCCCCGCGCCAGGCGCAAGCCACTGTGCCAGCAAGCCGCCGTCGATTCGCAGCACCGTGGCCTGTTTGATGGCGGGCAGCAGTTCGGGCCGCAGCGGTGCCGCGTCTGGCACCAGCCAGACCCAGTCGAGCCGGTCTTTGTTCTTGCCCAGGCCTTCGCGCAGCTGGCGTTGCAGGTAAAGGTGTTTTTCACAGGCGCTGTCACAGGCACCACCGGCCACGCTGATCAGCAACCACTGGCCCTTGAGTGCACGCAACTGGCCGGGTGCCCCATCGATCGCCACCGTGGCCAGGCCGGGCAGCGGGCGCTGAGGGTCGATCAGCTCACCGTGGTTGCGCCGCCCCTCGGGGCGCACCACGTAGTATGTGAAATAAGAGGCAATCACCGGCGCTGCGCAAACCAGCAGCACCGCAATCATCTTCCAGCGCCCGCGCACAGTGCGTGGCGCGTCGCCACCCACCGCCTCTTGCGGCGTAGGCATCGAGTGCACCGTGAGGCCCAGCGGCTGGTCAGGCACGCTGGGCGGCTGCACGGCGGGATCGCCAGGGCGCGATGATTTGGAACCAGACATATAAGACAGCGAGCAGGGCGCAAAGCCCGAACCATTGAAAAGCGTAACCGTAGTGCTTGCCGGTGCCGCTGGCGATGTGCGGCCAGTCGCGCAGCAAGCCTTCAGATGCAAGGCCCGTCTGCAGCACAGTAAACGGGACCAGCGGCAGGCGGGTTTGCGCAGAGAAAGCGGCCAAGTCGAGATTTTGCCGGATGACGGAAGACCCCGGAGCGGGCTGGGCACCCGCCAGCTCATAAAGCCGCGGCGGTGCGCCCGCCACACGCCCCTCAAGCTGCACCGTACCAGACGGCGTTTGCACTGGCAGCAAACGCTCACGGTCGACAAAATTTCGCGGCACCCAGCCGCGCTGGACCATCACCACCGCGTCGCTGCCGTCCAGCGCCAATGGCGTCAGCACATAAAAACCGGGCTTGCCTTTCATCTGCCGGTTGTCCAGGTAGACGCTGTGCTGCGCCAGCCAGCGGCCCTGCAGGCGGACCGGCTGGTGCAAATTCGATGCTACATTTTTGATAGCGGCTGTCGCAGTATTTTCAAGGGCTGGGAGTGATTTCTTTGCATCAGTAGCGGCTTGCAACGCCTCTTTTTGACTGGCGCGCGATAGCTGCCAAAACCCAAGCGACAGGGTTGCGGAAATGGCAGCGACTGCAGCGGCCGTGACCAGCCAAAAGCGCAGTGGACGAGTGCCTGGCGCAGTCACGGGATAATCCCTGGCATGACATATCTGGTCGCCTTCGCGTTCATCGCCATTCTTGCCAGCCTGGGGGCGGCGCTGTTCTTCATGATGAAAGACGGCCGCGACGGCAAGGCCAAAACCAGCAACATGGCGCGAGCCCTGGCGCTGCGGGTTGGCTTGTCGGTGTTGTTGTTCATTTGCATCCTGCTGGCCTGGAAGTTTGGCTACATACAACCCACCGGCCTGCCTGCGGGCAGGTGAGCGGCCGGTTAGCCAAACGAAAAAAGCGCCTCACGGCGCTTTTTTCGTGGTGGCCGCACTTACAACCAGTAGACCAGCACATACAGCCCCAGCCAGACCACGTCAACAAAGTGCCAGTACCAGGCCGCGCCTTCAAAGCCGAAGTGCCTGTCAGCGGTGAAGTGGCCCTTTTGCAGGCGCAGCGTAATGAACAGCAGCATCAACATGCCCACGAAAACGTGAAAGCCGTGAAAACCGGTCAGCATGAAGAAGGTCGAGCCAAACACACCCGACGAAAGCTTGAGGTTCAGGTCAGCGTAGGCATGGTAGTACTCGTAGCCTTGCACACCCAGAAACGCCATACCGAGCAAAACCGTGACCCACATGAATGCAATGGTCTTGGCCCGCTGGTTCTCGCGCAGCGCATGGTGGGCAATGGTCAGCGTCACGCCCGAGGTCAGCAGCAGCGCAGTGTTGATGGTGGGCAGCCAAAAGGGCCCCATGGTTTTGAACGGCTCGACAATGCCGGCCGGCGAGGCAGTGGCCCCGGCAACGACGCTGGGCCAAACAGCTTTGAAGTCGGGCCACAAAAGCGCGTTTTCCAGGCTGCCCAGCGCCGGCACCGAGTGCGCGCGAGCCCACCACAGCGCAGTGAAGAAGGCACCGAAGAACATCACCTCGGAGAAAATAAACCAGCTCATGCTCCAGCGAAACGACAGGTCAATCTTGTGACCGTACAACCCGCCCTCGCTCTCGGCGATCGACTGGCTGAACCACTGGTAAAGCACAAACAGCCACCAGACCAGGCCGAACAGCAGTGAATACATGCCCCAGCCCGCACCGTTGACCCATTGGCCTGCGCCAAGGATCACGAAGAACAGGCCAATCGCTGCCATGACGGGATGGCGTGACGGTTGGGGCACGAAGTAATAAGGCGTGGTGCCGTGGGCGGTGGTACTCATATCAGCTCCTGACTCTCTCGATGACTCTTTGATTCATGCGGGCGGTTACTTGACCACCCAGTTGACCAGCAGCATCAACCCGGCCACAAACAGCACCGCGCCGACAAGGCCGACGACGATGATGTGGAACGGGTTGGCCTGCGCCAGGTCTTGTTTGTATTCACTGTTTTCGCGGATCCCGACGAACGACCACGCCACGGTTTTGACCGTGCGCAGCAACGACGCCTTGGGCTGCGTGATCGGCAGCTTGCCGTTCATGAGCCAACCCCCACAGGAGCCAGCGGCGCAGCGGCCAGGGGGGCCGTGGGCGCAGGCGGTGTCTTGCCACCGACCTCAAAAAAGGTATACGACAGCGTAATGGTGGTCACGTCTTTGGACAGCTTGGGGTCAATCACAAAGGCCACCGGCCATTGCTTCTTCTCGCCGGGTTCCAGCAAATACTGGTTGAAGCAGAAACACTCAAGCTTGTTGAAGTGCGCTGCCGCCTGGCTGGGTGCGTAACTGGGTATGGCCTGCGCGGCCATGCGGCGGTTCTGGATGTTCTGGAACTCGTACATCACCGTGGTGAGCTGGCCCGGGTGGACCTGCACAGAACGCTGCGCGGGCCTGAATTCCCAGGGGCCACGTGAATTGGCGTCGAACTCGACGGTGATCGTGCGACTGGTATCGACTTGTGAGTTGGCGGGCACCTTGACGTCTCGCCCCGCCGTACCGTTGCCGGGAACCTGGCGCTCCGACAATGACAGGATGTTGATGCCCGTCATCTCGCAGATTGCCTTGTAAAGCGGCACCAGGGCATAGCCGAAGGCAAACATGCCGGCCGTGACGACAACCAGCTTGCCCACCATCCGGATGTTTGCGCTGCGAATGCTCATGGCAAAAGACGGCTCAACCCGCGGTCAGCAACAACATCTTGACCATGAACCCGACAAAAAACACTGCCACCACGGACGCCAGGATCAGCCCCATGCGCAGGTTGCTCTTCTTTTGTTCGGGGGTCAGGGCCATGGTGTTCAGCCAATCACCCGGGTGGCGGTGGCGTCCAGCTTGGGCGGGGTTTCGAAGGTATGGAAAGGCGCTGGCGACGGAACTTCCCACTCCAGCCCCTCGGCGGCTTCCCAGGGCTTTTGCGAAGCCTTCTCGCCTTGGCCGCGCATGGTGGGCAGCACGATGAAGAAGAAGAAGTAAACCTGGGCCAGGCCGAAGGCAAACGCGCCAACGGTTGCCACGGCATTGAAGTCGGCAAACTGCATCGGGTAGTCGGCGTAACGGCGCGGCATGCCGGCCAGCCCCAGGAAGTGCATCGGGAAAAAGGTGACGTTGAAGGCGATCAGTGTCCACCAGAAATGAATCTTGCCGCGCGCTTCGTTGTACATCACGCCGGTCCACTTGGGTGCCCAGTAGTAGTAGCCGGCAAACAGTGCATAGAGCGAGCCGGCCACCAGCACATAGTGAAAATGCGCCACCACGTAGTAGGTGTCCTGTAGCTGGATGTCGATGGGTGCCATCGCCAGAATCAGGCCGGTGAAGCCGCCCATGGTGAACACAAAAATGAAGCCCACCGCAAACAGCATCGGGGTTTCAAAGGTCATGGAACCCTGCCACATGGTGGCAATCCAGTTGAAGATTTTCACAGCCGTGGGCACGGCGATCAACATGGTGGCGTACATGAAGAACAACTGGCCCGTCACCGGCATGCCGGTGGTGAACATGTGGTGCGCCCAGACGATGAAACTCAGAATGGCGATGGAGCTGGTCGCGTACACCATGGACGCATAGCCAAACAGCTTTTTGCGGCTGAAGGCCGGCACGATCTGGCTGACGATGCCAAAGGCCGGCAAGATCATGATGTACACCTCGGGGTGACCGAAGAACCAGAAGATGTGCTGATACATCACCGGGTCACCACCACCGGCGGGGTTGAAGAAGCTGGTGCCGAAATGGCGGTCGGTCAGCGTCATGGTGATGGCACCGGCCAGCACAGGCATCACGGCGATCAGCAAGTAGGCGGTGATCAGCCAGGTCCAGCAGAACATGGGCATTTTCATCAGCGTCATGCCGGGGGCGCGCATGTTCAGGATGGTCACGATGATGTTGATCGAGCCCATGATCGACGAAGCACCGAGGATGTGCAGGGCAAAAATGCCAGCGTCCATCGACGGGCCCATTTGCAGCGTCAACGGGGCGTACAGCGTCCAGCCAGCTG
The DNA here is from genome assembly GCA_943369755.1 of Ramlibacter sp. 2FC. Taxonomy (GTDB): domain Bacteria; phylum Pseudomonadota; class Gammaproteobacteria; order Burkholderiales; family Burkholderiaceae_C; genus CALROG01. The sequence goes on along the minus strand of CALROG020000012.1, from coordinate 69,172 downwards.
CCGGCGCACCACCAGGCATGAAGAACGAACCACCGAGCATCAGGCCGGCCGGGATCATCAGCCAGAAGCTGAAGTTGTTCATGCGGGCGAAAGCCATGTCGGCTGCGCCAATTTGCAACGGGATCATCCAGTTCGCAAACCCGACGAAGGCCGGCATGATGGCACCGAACACCATGATCAGGCCGTGCATGGTGGTGAGCTGGTTGAACAGCTCGGGGTTGACTACCTGCAAGCCGGGCTGGAACAGCTCGGCACGGATCAGCAGCGCCAGCACGCCACCGAACATCAACATAAAAAACGCAAACAACAGGTACAGCGTACCGATGTCTTTGTGGTTGGTCGCATAAACCCAGCGGCGCCAGCCCGAAGGCGCGTGGTCATGGTGATCGTCGTGGGCGTGGTCGTGATGGTCGAGGACTGCACTCATCTTGATTTCCTTGAATATCCGTTGGGCCGGGGCTTACTTGCGCTGGGCCAGCACATCAGCGGGCTGCACTAGCTGGCCGGTTTTGTTGGACCAGGTGTTTTTGGAGTAGCTGATCACAGCGGCAATGTCGGTGTCGCTGAGCTGTTTCCAGGCCGGCATCGCACCGTTGTTCTGGCCGTTGAGCAGCACTGCAATTGTCTTGTTCTTGTCGGCGTCCAGCACCACGGCGGCACCGTCGAGCGCCTTGATCGGGCCAGCGCCCTTGCCACTGGCCTGGTGGCAGGCGGCGCAGTTGGCGGCATAAACCTTCTCGCCGCGCTTCAAGATGTCGTCCAGCGTCCAGACCTTGGAGGGGTCGTCAAGTTTGGCCGCCAGCTTCTTCTTCTCTCCATCGACCCACTTGGTGTATTCCTCGGCGGTGACCACCTTCACATGGATCGGCATGTAGGCGTGTTCTTTGCCGCACAATTCCTGGCACTGGCCATAGAAATCGCCGGTTTTTTCGGCGCGGAACCAGGTGTCGCGCACGAAACCGGGAATGGCGTCCTGCTTGATGCCCAATGAATTGACGGCAAAGGCGTGGATCACGTCATTGGCCGTGGTGATGATGCGCACCTTCTTGCCCACCGGCACCACCATCGGGTTGTCCACCTTGAGCAGGTAGTTGTCCGGAATGTCGCCCTTGGCCCCATTGTTGGACATCTCGCGGTGCGTGCTGTCCAGCGTCGAGACGAAGCCAATGCCTTCGCCCTCGCCCTTGATGTAGTCGTAGCCCCACTTCCACTGAATACCGGTGGCCTTGATGGTCAAGTCGGCATTGGTGGTGTCTTTGGAGGCCACCAGCACCTTGGTGGCCGGCAGCGCCATCAGGATGACGATGATGAACGGAATGATCGTCCAGATGATTTCAACCGTCACCGACTCATGAAAGTTGGCCGGCTTGTAGCCTTTGGACTTGCGGTGCTTCCAGATCGAATAGAACATCACCGCGAACACGGCAATGAAGATCACGGTGCACAGGATCATCATGAAGTTGTGCAGCCAATGCTGCTCTTCAGCGATCCGGGTGATTGGCGGATGCAGGTTGAGCTGGCGTACGGCAGGCCCGCCAGGCAGGTCGTTCACAGCCCACGCCGCGGTCGAAGCCCAGGTGCCAGCGGCAATACCCAAGTTCAGCAGCACTGAAGCCAATTTGCTGGAAATGCTCTTCATCGTGTTCACTTCTTCATTGCTCAAAATAACTAACCGTCGAGCCTCACGCGCTACGCAAGGCCATCCGTATCTCGCGCGCCAGCGCCGGGCGCAATTCGGGGCGCACATAGCGCCCCACATTCACCGAGCGGCCCCGGGCCGACAACTCGATCAGGGACCGGTCGCCCGCGCTGGGCTCCACGCGGACCCACTCACGGTCAAACTCGGCGCGCTCCAGCTTCCCGGCAGTTTCAAGCTCCACCACCAGCTGGTGCCCCTGCAGCGAGATCTTCTCGCCGTCGGTCGCATGCCGCGCATACACCAGGAACGCCGCTCCTACCGCCGCCAGCTCAAGCCACGCGAATGGCAGGATCAGTGTGGCACCCTGAAACCAGAAAAACGTTCCGATTCCGAGCGACACCACACACAGCGAGGCATACAACCAGACCAGCTGGACTGGTGTGACCGAGCAATTGCGTTTCAAGAACCAGTGGATGTTCCGGCCTGAGACAGTGGCGAAGCGATAAACAAGATTCGACACGGGAGAAACTCACATCTGGCAGCGACCCGGCCCCAGGCCGAAAGCACTGCCTCACGCGGGAGGATGCCCAAACTCATACAGTCTGTAATTGTAGCGCGGCTTCACCGGCCTTCCGCGCGGCCACGGCGCGCATTGCGCCGGCTATTGTCGCGCCCTGCCGCCGCCTTGCAGCAGCGCGCGCATGTCGCGCAGCGAAACCGCGCTTTCGCTGCTGACCCGCACCCGCGGTGCCGGACGCAGCGCATGGCCATAGATGATTTCAAAGCTCAAGGCCAGCCGCCCGTCATTGGCCGGGCTGGCCAGCGAGTCAGCGAGCGCCCGCTCCAGCGCGGCCCGCCAGCCACGCCCGCGCAGCGCCGCAAACCGCAGCGGGTGCAGGTTGGCACCCAGCTCGCTCAATTCCTCCAGCAGCCGCGCCGGGGTCTCCCAGGTCAGGGTAATGCGCTCCATGTCCATGACCGGTTCGGCAAAGCCTGCCTGCACCAGCATGTCGCCCCAGTCATGCATGTCGGTGAATTCGTGGGCCGGTGGCGGCCAGCCCAGCGCCTGGTAAAGCGCGCGCAGCTCGCACAGCGTGTCTGGCCCCAGCGCCGAAAACATCAAAAAGCCGTCAATGGACAGCGCCCGGTACCACTGCGCCATCAGCGCCTGGGGGTGGGGTGCCATGTGCAGCGCCATATTGGCCCAGAGCATCTGGACCGCACCATCTGGCGGAGCCGCAAAATGGGTTTTGCCACCCAGCCAGCGGGCCGGGCTCCAAAGCGGCTTTGCCAAGGCTTGCCGGGCGATTTGTGCCACGGCATCACTGGGTTCGACCACAAAACACGCGGCATCGGGGTAGCGCCGCGCCACCAAACCATGGGCCTGCAGCCCGCCCCGCACTGCCGCCCAATGGGCCCAGGCCGTCGGCGTGAGCTTGATCCACTGCAGCCGGTCTTCCATGCGGCGCGCCACTTCCTCGTGCAGCCAGGGCGAGCGCGCAGGTGCGCCGCCCAGCCAGCGCGCTGCGGCCGGGGGGTCGATGGTGGGGGGACGGTCGTCGGCCATGAATTTACGCGCACCAGCGCCGAATCGGCACCGAATGAGCGCCGAGTATATTGAGCCGATGTTCCGTGAGCTGCTTGCAAGGACTTCGCTGGCGTTACCCGCGCGCTGCGAAATCTGTCACGCCTGGCCCACGCAACCGCTGTGCGAAGCCTGCGTTGCGCGTTTTGCGCAACCCCAGGCACGCTGCACCACCTGCGCCCTGCCAGTAGTGCCAGGCGTTAGCAAATGCGGCGTCTGCCAGCGACACGCCCCGCCGCTGGACGCCTGCCTGGCCGCCTTGCCCTATGCCTATCCGTGGTCCGGCTGCATTGCCCGCTTCAAGTTCAACGGCCAGCCAGGCTGGGCCCGCGCCTTCGCCACGCTGATGCGCAGCACACCGTGGGTAGAGCCCGCGCTGGAGGCTTGCCAGCGGGTGCTGCCGATGCCACTGTCAGAACGCCGCTTGCGCGAACGTGGTTTCAACCAGGCCCTGCAACTGGCGCGCCGGCTGGCCCCCGACAAAGCCGACGCCACGCTGCTGCTGCGCTTGCGCGACACATCGGCCCAGCACACACTGCCCCTTGGCGAGCGGCTGCGCAATGTTCAGGGCGCTTTTGTAGTCGACCCGCTGTGCGGTGCCGCGCTACGCGGCCAACGCGTGGTGCTGGTAGACGACGTCATGACCAGCGGAGCCTCGCTGTTTTCAGCCGCGCTGGCCTTGCGCGAAGCCGGTGCCAGCCACATCACAGCGCTGGTATTGGCGCGCACCGACGAACCGGGCGCAGCACAATAACGCGCCATGTTCAACATTGTTCTGGTCGAACCTGAAATCCCGCCCAACACCGGCAACGTGATCCGGCTGGCGGCCAACACCGGTTGCGCGCTGCACCTGATCGAGCCGCTGGGTTTTTCAATGGACGACAAGCACATGCGCCGCGCCGGGCTGGACTACCACGAGTACGCCGAACTGCGCCGCCATGCCAACTGGGCGGTCTTTTTGCAAGCCATGGCACCCGACCCGCAGCGCCTGTTCGCCATGACCACCCGCGGCACCCGGCTTGTGCACGAGGTGGCCTTTGCGCCTGGCGACTGGCTGGTGTTCGGTGCCGAAACCCGGGGCCTGGCGCCAGCGCTGCGCGACAGTCTGGCCCCGGCGCAGCAACTACGCCTGCCGATGCGCGCGGGCCAGCGCAGCCTGAACTTGTCCAACGCCGTGGCGGTCACTGTTTTTGAAGCCTGGCGCCAAACCGGTTTTGCGCAAGCGCCAGCGCCAGCAAATTCATAAGCCCGGCCAATCGGCCGCAGCGCCAACTGGCGCGTGTCTGGCTACGGGTAGCGCCGCGCCAAAGACTCGGCCACGCAAACCGGTTTTTCAACCCCTTCGCGCTCGACCTTGACGCCCCAGGTCATTTGCAGCCCCTCGTTGTCGATCGGCTCGCAGGCCAGCAGCTTCATGTGGGCGCGCAGGCGGCTGCCCACCGGCACCGGCGCGGTAAACCGCACCTTGTTCAGGCCGTAGTTCACACCCATGCGCGAGTTGACGATCTCGATCGAGGTTTCAAAGAACTTCGGGATCAACGACAGCGTAAGAAAGCCATGCGCAATGGGTGCGCCAAATGGCCCGGCGCTGGCCCGCGCCACATCGACATGAATCCACTGGTGGTCGCCCGTCGCCTGGGCGAACTGGTTGACCTGCTCCTGGGTGATGCTGAGCCAGTCGCTGGTGGCCACGTCCTGGCCCACCAAGGCGGCCAGATCGGAAAGATTCTGGAAGGTTTTCATGCTGCCAATGTAGCGGCAGCGCAGCGCCCTATGTGTCGAGCCAGCGACAGATGCCGTCCCACTGCGCCAGGTCCCGCTCAACCCGGCCCGGCGCGACGTCAAACAGCGTCAGGCCGCGGGCAGCCAGGTGAATGTAATTCTGGGTATTGCGCAAATAGCCCAGCACCGGCAGGCCCAGGCTGTCTACAAACTCATGCAGCTTGTCGGTGGCAATGGTGCGCGAATCAACCCGCATGCCGACAATGCCCACCTGCATTTGCGAGGCCTTGCGGTGCTCGGCCAGTGCGTCCAGAAAGGCGCGTGTGGCAAAAATATCAAACACACTGGGCTGCAACGGCACCAGCACCTTGTCGGCCAGTTTCAGGGCCTCTTTGAACAACTTGCCGTGCAGGCCCGCCGGGGTGTCCAGCACCACATGGGTAGTGCCCTTGGGCGGCTTGCCCATGTTGTCGGCGGTGAGTTCCCAGCTCTGGATACGCCGCGCCTCGGGCGGGCGCAAGCCCAGCCACAACTGCGACGACTGCTGGCGGTCGGCGTCGCCCAGCATCACCGAATGGCCCTGGCTGGCAAAGTAGCCGGCAATGTTGGTCGACAGCGTGGACTTTCCGACGCCCCCCTTGGGATTGGCAACAACCACAACTGGCATGGCAAGCTCCTTGAAAACGGAACCAAGGTAGAACGACGTTCCGAAGTTGCGCTATGTTAGCGGTATGCAAGCGCCCGTCACCCCCTCCGCCCCCGAGGCTGCCGCAGATTCTGTGCAACCGCCTTCTCCCGCTGTTTACTTGCTGGCAGCGCACCCCAACTGGCGCGAGTCGCGCGTCAACCTGCAGCTTTTCCAGGCCGCGCAGCGCCTGGCGGGCGTGCAGGTGCAAGACCTGTACGCCAGCTACCCCGACTACAGCATCAACGTGCCTGCCGAGCAGGCTCGCCTGGCCAAAGCCCAACTGGTCGTGCTGCTGCACCCGGTGCAGTGGTATTCAATGCCCGCGCTGCTCAAGCTGTGGCTTGACGAAGTGCTGACCTGGGGCTGGGCCTACGGCACTGGCGGCACCGCCCTGCGCGGCAAAAGCCTGTGGCTGGTGGCCACCACCGGCGGGCCCGAAGACTCGTACCACCCGCAGGGCTACAACCGCTACTTTTTCGACGCCTTCCTGCCGCCCTACGAACAGACGGCGGCGCTGTGCGGCATGCGCTTTTTGCCGCCGCTGCTGCTGCATGGAGCCCACCGCGTCAGTGACGAGGCGGTGGCCGAACATGCGGCCGTGTTTGGCAACCGGCTGCGAACCTGGCCCGACTGGCCCGAGCTGACCGACGCCGAAGACTGCGTGGCCTGCGAAGTGCCTGAAACCGACCGCCCGCCAGAGGAGAACTGAACCGTGGAACACGCACCCGCCTGGCTGACCAGCAGCCTGATTTACCTGGGTGCCGCGGTGTTCGCGGTGCCGCTGTCCAAAGCCCTGGGCCTGGGCTCCATCATTGGTTACCTGGCTGCTGGCATTGCCATCGGCCCCTGGGGCCTGGGTCTGGTAAGCAACGTCCAGGACATCTTGCACTTTGCCGAATTTGGCGTGGTGCTGATGCTGTTTCTGGTGGGGCTGGAGCTTGAACCCAAACGCCTGTGGAACCTGCGTCGGCCAATTTTTGGCTGGGGCAGCGCCCAGGTGCTGGGCTGCACCGCCTTGCTGTTCGCCGCCGCCTGGGTTGCCGGCGTGCCCTGGAAGATCAGCCTGGTGGCCGCGCTAGGCCTGGCGCTGTCGTCCACCGCCATTGCGCTGCAGGTCATGGGCGAACGCAACCTGTTGCCCACCTCCAGCGGGCAGGCCGGGTTCTCGATTCTGCTGTTCCAGGATGTGGCGGCCATTCCCATCCTGGCACTGCTGCCGTTGCTGGGCCTGGCGGCCGGCGCGGGCGAAGCCGCCGAGGGCGGTGGCCGCTGGCTCGAAGCGGTGAAGATCGTCGCGGTGATCGCAGGCATTGTGCTGGGCGGGCGGCTGCTGCTGCGCCCGGCCCTGCGCTGGATCGCCAAGAGCAACACCCCCGAGATTTTTACCGCCGCGTCGCTGCTGCTGGTGGTGGCCATTGCGGCGCTGATGCAACTGGTGGGTTTGTCAATGGCACTGGGGGCCTTTCTGGCCGGCGTGCTGCTGGCTGAGAGCGAATACCGGCGCGAGCTGGAAACCGACATCGAACCGTTCAAGGGCCTGCTGCTGGGGCTGTTTTTCATTGCCGTGGGCATGAGCATTGACTTCGGCGTGCTGCTCAAGTCGCCCGGGCTGATGGCCGCCGTGGTACTGGGTTTTCTGGCCATCAAGGCGCTGGTGATTTACGCCGTGGCGCGCCTGATGGGCCTGCCGTTTCAGGAGCGCCCGGTGTTCACCCTGCTGCTGGCCCAGGGCGGGGAATTTGCGTTTGTGGTGTTCCAGGCCGCCGCCGGGGCCCGGGTGTTCCCGGCCGAAACCGCGTCGCTGCTGATCGGCGCGGTGGCCATCTCGATGCTGCTCAGCCCGCTGTTGCTGGTGCTGGTAGACAAGTTGCTGCTGCCGCGCTTTGCCAAAAGCAACGCCACGCCGATGGACGAAATTTCGGAACCGCAAAGCGCGCCCATCATCATTGCCGGCTTTGGCCGATATGGGCAGATCGTCGGGCGCATGCTGTCGGCCCAGGGGCTGCCCGCCACGGTGCTGGACCACGACGCCGAGATGGTCGAGGCCGCGCGTACCTTTGGTTTTCATGTGTTCTATGGCGACGCCACCCGGCTGGACCTGCTGCGCACCGCCGGCGCGGCGCAGGCAAAACTGCTGGTGGTGGCGGTAGACAGCATGGAGCAGTCGCTGGAGATTGTGGACATCGTGCAGGCTCACTTTCCCGACCTGCAGCTGGTGGCGCGGGCGCGCGACGTAACCCACTGGAACGCGCTGCGCGACCGTGGCGTGATGCATGTAGAGCGCGAACTGTTTGAGTCCAGCCTGCGCAGCGCGCGCACCGTGCTGGAGCTGCTGGGCCACACCCCGCACGAGGCGCGCCAGCACGCCATGCGCTTCAGGCAGCACAACATCGACTTGTTTGAACAGATGTATGTGCACCACAAAGACCGCGCCAAGCTGATCGCCGTGGCCAAACAAGGCCGCCAGCAGCTGGAGCAGCAAATGGCCAAAGAGCGGGCTGAGCGGGACGCACGCAACGCCAAAGGCCAGGCCCGGCCCCCCGGCTGGGACGGTCATTAAAGGCAAAAACCGGCTGTAGCCCGCATACAGGCTGCGCGACCCACTATAAAATTTATAGCAAATGAGCGAAGCCGTCCCACACCAGTTTGCAGCCGGTGAGGAACATGCCGGCATAAATGAAGCGATAAAACAGCACCGGTTTGATGCGCCGCGCAATGCGCACACCAATAAACACCCCCACCGGTGCCAGGGGCAGCAGCACAATCGATGTGGCCATGTTGCGCAGGTCCAGCAGACCCAGCCAGGCGTAGGGAAGCCATTTGCTGAGGTTCACAAAAAAGAACAGAAACGCCACGGTGGCCGTGAACACCAGCGGCTTGAGCTTGAGCGGGATCAGGTAGGCGTTGAGCGGCGGGCCACCGGCATGGGCAATGAAGCTGGTGAAGCCAGCCATAACGGTCAGGATGGCACCGGCCCAGCGCGGCGGGGGCGGCTGGTCGGGGCGCGGCGGAAACAGCAGGCGCTGCGCCAGGAACAGCAGCGTGACCACCCCCACCAGCCCGGCCACCAGTTGGGCGTCTAGCAATTTGAACAGCAGCGTACCCACCACCGTGCCCAGCAAGGCACAAGGAACCAGAAACTTCAGCAAGCTGCGGTCCAGCTCTTTGCGAAAAGCCGCCATGCCCAACAGGTCCATCACCAGCAGCACCGGCATCAGAATGGCCGCCGCCTGCGGCACCGTCACGGCCAGCGCCATCATGGGCACCGCCAGCGCGCCCATGCCCGCGCCAAAGCCGCTTTTGCTGATGCCCAGCAGCAAAACTGCCGGCACGGCAACGGCGTAGAAAAATGGCTCGGTGATCAGCGGGAAGGTCATTACAGCGCCGCCGGCGCCCCCACCTGCAACAACGGGCTGGCCTTGTGAAAGGCGGGATGGGCGTCGCAGGCCTGCATGATGCGGTCGATGGTCGGCAGGTTGTGCACCTCAATCCTGAACACCCGCAGCACGGCATAGATGCTGGCCAGGCAAATGTCGGCCAGGCTCACTGCGTCGCCATGGCAGTACACGCCGGTGGCGCTTTCAGTGCCCAGGCGTTGCTCCAGCGCGGCCAGGCCGGTGCTGAACCACTGAATTTGCCAGGCCCGCCAGCGCGCGTCGTCAAAACCGGCCTGGGCCGTGAGGTACTTGCGCACGCGCGGCGTGACCAGCGGGTGGGTGTCGGCCACCAGCATGCCGGCCAGCGAGCGCACCCGTGCGCGGCCATGCAGGTCGCCCGGCAGCAGCGGTGGCTGGGGCTGGTATTCGTCCAGAAACTCCAGAATGGCCAGCGACTGCGTGATGGGCGGTTGCCCCGCCACCACCAGCGCCGGGGTACCGCCCAGCGGGCTCAACTGCAAGAACGCTGCGCTGCGCTGTTCGCCCGCCTCCAGGTTGACCTGATGTTCTTGCGCGCTCAGGCCCTTGAGGTTGAGTGCCACGCGCACCCGAAAAGTGGCCGACGAACGCCAGAAGGCATAAAGCTCGAAAGGAGTGGGAGTGGTCATGGTGGGCACAAAGTTTGAAAGTCGGGCACCATATTACGCATGAACCAACCCACCCCATACACCCCGCCCAAAGTCTGGACGCCGCCACAAAGCAGCGGCGGGCGCTTTGCCAACATCAACCGGCCGGTGGCCGGTGCCACGCACGACAAGCCATTGCCCGTGGGCAAGCATCCGCTGCAGCTGTACTCACTGGGCACGCCCAACGGCGTCAAGGTGACGGTGATGCTCGAAGAACTGCTGGCCCTGGGCCACAGCGGCGCCGAGTACGACGCCTGGCTGGTGCGCATCAACGAGGGCGAGCAGTTTGGCAGCGGCTTTGTGGCGGCCAACCCCAACTCAAAGATCCCGGTGATGGTGGACCACAGCGGGCCGCAACCGGTGCGCATCTTCGAGTCCGGCGCCATCCTGCTCTACCTGGCCGAGAAATTTGGCGCCTTTTTGCCCACGCACGGCGCGGCACGCGCCGAAACCCTGAGCTGGCTGATGTGGCAAATGGGCAGCGCGCCGTTCCTGGGTGGCGGCTTCGGGCACTTTTATGCCTACGCGCCCGAGAAGATCCAGTACGCCATCGACCGCTACGCCATGGAAGTCAAACGCCAGATGGACGTGCTGGACCGCCGCCTGGCCGAGACCCGTTACATCGCGGGCGACGACTACACCGTGGCCGACATGGCCATCTGGCCCTGGTACGGCCGGCTGGTCAAGGGCCAGGCCTACGAATCCGGCGAGTTCCTGCAGGTGCACACCTACACCCACGTGCTGCGCTGGGCCGACGAGATCGCGCAACGCCCCGCCGTGCGCCGCGGCCGCATGGTCAACCGGGTAGAGGGGGAGCCAGCCAACCAGCTACGCGAGCGCCACGACGCCAGCGACTTCGACACCAAAACGCAAGACAAAGTGGCCCCGCAATGATCACCCTTTACGACTGCGCCACCGCCCCCAGCCCGCGCCGCGCGCGCATGCTTCTGGCTGAAAAGGGCATTACCCATCACAGCATTCAGGTGGACCTGAAAAACGCCGAGCAAATGGGTGACGCCTACCGGGCCATCAATCCGCAATGCACCGTGCCTGCGCTGCTAACCGAAGATGGCTTGGTGCTGACGGACAACGCAGCCATCGCCGCCTACATCGAGGCCCGCTATCCGCAGCCGCCGCTGCTGGGCACCACCCCACAAGACAAGGCCGAGATTGCCAGCTGGCAATGGCGCATTGAATTTGAAGGCCTGATGGCGATTGCCGAGACACTGCGCAACGCCTCCCCCGCCATGGTCAACCGCGCCCTGCCCGGCCCGGTGGACTATGCGCAGATCCCCGAGCTGGCACAGCGCGGGCAGGCGCGCTTGCAGAACTTTTTTGACACGCTGAATACCCGGCTGACCGGGCGTGAATTCATTGCCGCCAACCAGTTCAGCATTGCCGACATTACGGCTGTGGTGGCAGTGGACTTTGCCCGGGTGGTGAAGGTAAAGCCTGGTGAGCAGCACCCCCACCTGCTGCGCTGGCGCGCCGCCATGGGGGAGCGGCCATCGGTGAAGCTGTAGCAGCGGGCTGCTATTTTTTACTCATCGCGCGGGCACAGCCCCGCCGGCTTCCGTGTCCACTGCCATCTGCACCGCCTTGTAAAACGCCTCGCGTTCGTCGCTGGACGGCTTGTAGTTGGCGCCACCCGCCCAGTTGGCGTTGGAAGCGATCACCAGTTTGCGCTTGGGGTCGATAAAGATGCCCTGGCCAAAAATGCCGCGCGCTGCAAAGCTGCCGTCGTCATAGGTCCACCACTGGTAACCGTAGCCGCGCCCGGGCTGGTTGATGCCGGTGCGCGCGCTGGTGGCTTCAGCAAGCCAGCCGTCAGGCACGATGCTTTGCCCTTTGACAACCGCACCGTTCAGAATGAATTGCCCGAGCCGGGCAAAGTCTTGTGGCGCGGCCTGGATGCAGCAGCCACTGATTTCCTGCCCGGTCTTATTCAATATCCAGGTGGCCTGCTGGCCCATGCCAGCAGGTACCCAGATCTTTTCTTCCAGGTACTGCGCCAGCGGCCGCTTGGTTGCCTGGCTCAGCAAAATGCCCACCAGGTTGGTCTCGCCGGTGCTGTAGAGCCAGCGGGTGCCGGGGGCCACCTCGCGCGGCAGCTTGCGCATGTAGCTCACCGCAGCGTCCACGCCGTCTTCAGGCCTGTGGTTGTTGAACTTGGCGACGTCGGAGTTCGGGTCGGCGTAGTCTTCGTTCCACTTCACGCCAGAGGTCATGGTCAGAAGCTGGCGAATGCTGACCGCGTCGTAGGCCGAGCCTTTCATTTGAGGGATGTAGTCGCTGACCTTGTCGTCCATGCTCTTGATGTGCCCGTCGCGAATGGCCGCGCCGACCAGGGTGGAGGTGAACGACTTGGCCACCGAAAAGCTGGTCCAGCGCCCGCTGTTGTCAAAGCCCAGGCCATAGCGTTCAAAGCGCAGTTTGCCGTCGTGCAGGATCAGCAGTGCCGCGCTGCGCTGGCTCGCCATGTAGGCGTCGATGTCCAGCCCCAGTTTGAGTGGCGGGCCGGGGGGCAAAGGCATGGGGGTGCTGGCCGGCGCAACCACCCGCCACTTGGCCAACAGTGAAACCCGGTCCAGCGCCCGAAAGGCGGCGTCGCGCTGCGACTGGTTCCAGAACAGCAAGTCGCGGTTGGTGGGAAAGGTTGCCAGCAGGCCGCGGGTTTCCTTGTCCAGGCTGAACCAGCGGGCCGTGCCAGCAACGGCAACAATAACCAGTAGTCCGAGGGCGATTTTTTTGAGCTTCAACGGTGTCTCCTCAGTGTCGTTATTCAATAGCCGGATTTGACACGATACGCCAGTGGTTGCCAATGCGCTATCATTTTTATAGTGGCTAGCGCAATGTTTATGCGGGCTACAGCCCGTTTAGCTCCAAAACACCGGCAAAACCGCAGCCAAGGCACCGCTTCTGTACAGTCAAGGGACACAACCCGCCCCGCACTGCATGCCTCACAAACCCGCTTCCCACGCCCTGCTGATTGCCAACCTGATCGGCCAGCTTGCCTTTGGCCTGCTGGCCATGACGATCTGCATTCCGTCCATGCAGGAGTGGGGTACCACCTTCGGGGCCAGCCAGGCGGCAGTGCAGCTCACCTTCAGCGGTTATGTGGTGGCCTATGGCTGCCTGCAACTGCTGTACGGCCCGCTGTCTGACCGGCTGGGCCGCAGAAAGGTGTTGATGACCGGCCTTGCGCTGGCGTTCGCCGGATCGGTGCTGGCGGCGCTGGCACCCGACTTGCCCAGCCTGACCGCGGCGCGGGTGCTGCAAGGCGCGGGCTGCGCCGCAGGCATGGTGGTAGGCCGGGCCATGGTGCAAGACTTGTTCAGCGGACCCGAGCGCACCCGGGTGCTGGCCTACGTCGGCATGTGCATGGGCCTGTGCCCGCCGGCGGCCACCATCGTGGGCGGGCAGCTGCATGTGCGCCTGGGCTGGCAGGCCAACTTTGTGCTGATGGCGGTGCTGGCCGCAGTGCTGTGGCTGGCCGCCTGGCGCAGCTTGCCAGCGCACCCGCCCCAGGCCGCGGCGCAGCCCCACTGGCTGCGGGCCATGGGCGCGGCCTACGCGCGGCTGGCGCGCGAGCCCGCTTTTTTGCTGTATGTGGGCATTTTGTCCATGACGGCGGCCACCTTCTACACCTTTTTGGCGGGTGCGCCAGTGGTGCTGGGCAGCTACGGTGTGGGGCCGGACCGGGTGGGCTTTTTCATCATGCTCGTGCCGCTGTCGTACATCGCGGGCAACTTTATCGCCAGCCGCCTGTCGCACCGCGTGCCCGACGCCCACTTGATGCAGCTTGGCCACGCCAGCACGGTGGGCGGCGTGGCGTTGATGTTGGCACTGGGCCTGGGCGGTGTACTCAGCCCGCTGGCTTTTGCGCTGCCGCTGATGCTGCTCGGGCTGGGCCACGGCCTGCTGATGCCAGCCACGCTGGGCGGCACGGTGGGCGTCATACCCGCACTGGCCGGCGCGGCGGCGGCGGTGGCGGGGTTGATGCAGCAGCTGATGGGCGCCACCGGGGGTTATCTGGTGGGCCTGGTGCCGCACCACGGCTCGGTCAATCTGGGCTGGCTGATGCTGGTGTTTGCGCTCTGCGGCGCGCTGTTGTGGGCGGTGCTGGCCCAGCGCCAGCGCATGGCCCCCTGAACCGCTTCACAAAAAAAGCCTGCCCACGCGCAGGCGCGCTGCGCCAAGTTGTTTTGCAAGCGCAGGAGATTGCGCCATGTCAAACCGCCAGCCCCAGCACGCAACTAATCTGTACCCATATGCACGCTGGAGATGCCATGCAAGCCCCCTTGATGATTGATTCCATTGCCGCCGCCGTAGACCATGTACTGGACACCGTGCCCGGCGACATCGTGCTGGGCATCCCGTTGGCCATTGGCAAGCCCAACCCTTTTGTCAACGCGCTGTACCGTCGCATCAAGGCCAACCCGGCGCGCCGGCTGCGCATCATCACCGCGCTGTCGCTTGAAAAGCCGGTGGGCAACAGCGCGCTGGAGCAGCACTTTCTGGCCCCACTGGTGGAACGCGTGTTTGCCGACTATCCCGACCTGGACTACGTGAAAGATCTGCGCGCCCACACGCTGCCGCCCAATGTGGAGGTGCATGAATTCTTCATGAAAACCGGCGACTACGTGGGCAATGCAGTTGCGCAGCAAGGCTACATCTCCACCAACTACACCTTCGTGGCGCGCGACATGGCGGTGCAAGGCATGAACGTGATTGCCCAGGCTGTCGCCGCGCGGGGCGAGGGCGACAGCCTGCGCCTGAGCCTGTCCAGCAACCCCGACGTGGTGTTTGAAGTGGTGGAAAAGCTGGCCCAGGCGGGCCAGCCACTGCTCAAGATCGGCGTCATCAACCGGCAGATGCCGTTCATGCCCAATGGCGCTGAAGTCAGCCCTGGCTTTTTTGACCTTGTGGTGACCGACCCGGCGGCCACGCACGCGTTGTTTGCCCCGCCCAACGGCAAGGTCAGCGCTGCCGACTACGCGATCGGGCTGCACGCCAGCAGCCTGGTGGAAGACGGCGGCACGCTGCAAATCGGCATCGGCTCGCTGGGCGACGCCATCGGCCAGGCACTGATCGTGCGCGAGCGGCACAGCGCTGAGTACCGCCAGATCCTGGACAGCCTGTGCCCGGACGGCGTGGCCAACCGGGAGTTTGGCCGCTTTGAACAGGGCTTGTATGGTTGCTCGGAAATGTTCGTCAACGGCTTTCTCAAACTCATAGAGGCCGGCATCATCCGGCGCGAGGTGTTTGCTGACGAAGCGCTGCAGCGCCTCATCAACGAGGGCCGCATCGCCGACGAAGCCGTGAACACAGACACCCTGCTGGCGTTGCTGGAGGCTGGGCGCATTGGCTCGCCGTTGCGCGAACCAGACGTCGCATTCCTGCGCCACTGGGGCGTGCTGCGCGCCGACGTAGAGCTGCGCGGCGCGGAGCTGGTGCGCCACGCGCCAGAAGGCACCTACCGCTGTAGCGCTGCGCCACAAGACGCCGCAGCCCAGCCGGTGTTGGCAGAACACATGCTTGGGAAAAGGCTGCTGCATGGCGTGTTCATGACCGGTGGCTTCTTTCTGGGTCCGCGAGACTTTTACGAACGCCTGCGCACCATGCCGCCTCAGGAGCTGGCGAAGATCGACATGACGCGGATCGACTTCATCAATCAGCTGTATTCCGAGCACGCGGGCCAGGGCGGGCTCAAGCGGGTGCAACGGCGCAAGGCCCGCTTCATGAACACCACCATGATCGTCACGCTGCTGGGCGCGGCCGCATCCGACGCGCTGGAATCCGGCCAGGTGGTCAGCGGTGTGGGCGGGCAATACAACTTTGTGGCCATGGCCCACGCTCTGCCCGATGCGAGGCTGGTCATGATGCTTCGTGCCACCCACGACAACAAGGACGGCCTGAAGAGCAGCATTGTCTGGAACTACGGCCACACCACCATTCCGCGCCACCTGCGCGACATCATCGTCACCGAATACGGTGTCGCCGACCTGCGCGGCCAGCCAGACGGCGAAGTCGTCAAGCGGTTGATCGCGATAGCGGACTCACGCTTTCAGGATGAACTGGTAAGCCAGGCCAAGGCCCACGGCAAGCTGGACGCCACCTGGGAACTGCCCGAACGCTACCGCCAGAACCTGCCGCAGGCGCTGGAAGAAAAACTCCACCCCTGGGCCGAGGCACAACTACTGCCCGACTTCCCGTTCGGCACCGACCTGACGGACGACGAGCTCCACATCGTGCGGGCGCTCAAAAAGCTCAAACACGCGACACACCACCCGGGCGAGTTGCTGCAACTGGCACTGCGCGCCCTGTGGGCCGGCAAGGAGGCGCCGCAAGCGTACCTGGAGCGCCTCGGTCTGGCCGAGGTGCACAGTCTCAAGGACGTGGTGATCCGGCGGCTGTTTGCGGGCAACCTCTAACGGGGCAGGCCGGGCCTACACGCGCTCCAGAATCACTGCAATGCCCTGCCCCACGCCAATGCACATGGTGCACAGCGCGTAGCGGCCACCACTGCTGTGTAACTGGTTCACCGCCGTGGTCGCCAGCCGCGCGCCGCTGGCACCCAGCGGGTGGCCCAGGGCAATGGCACCGCCCCAGCGGTTGACCCGTTCGTCATCGTCGCGCAGGCCCAGTTGGCGCAGCACCGCCAGCCCCTGGGCGGCAAAGGCTTCGTTGAGTTCAATCACGTCGAGCTGTTCGAGCCTGATGCCGGTGAGCGCCAGCACCTTTTGGGTGGCAGGCGCGGGGCCTATGCCCATGATGCGCGGTGCCACGCCGGCGGTGGCCATGCCCACCACGCGGGCCCTGGGGGTCAGGCCGTGCCTGGCGGCGCTGGCTTCGTCGGCCAGCAGCAGCGCGCAGGCGCCGTCGTTTACCCCACTGGCATTGCCAGCCGTGACGGTGCCATCCGGGCGCACCACGCCTTTAAGTTTGGCCAGCGCCTCGATCGAGGTTTCACGCGGGTGCTCGTCTTTGCTCACCACCAACGCGTCGCCTTTTTTCTGGACGATGGTGACCGGCGTGATCTCGCTGTCAAAGTGGCCGGCCTTCTGCGCCGCCACGGCCTTTAACTGGCTGGCCAGGGCCATGCGGTCCTGGGATTCGCGGTCGATCTTGAAGTCAGTGGCCACGTTCTCGGCGGTCTCGGGCATGGCGTCCACGCCATACATTTGCTTCATGCGCGGGTTGACAAAACGCCAGCCAATGGTGGTGTCGTAAACCGCACTGGCACGGCTGAAGGCGCTTTCTGCCTTGGGCATCACAAAGGGCGCGCGGCTCATGCTTTCCACACCCCCGGCAATCATCAGCGTGGCCTCCCCGGCCCTGATGGCGCGTGCCGCTGTACCCACCGCGTCCAGGCCCGAGCCGCACAGGCGGTTGATGGTGGCACCCGGCACGTCCATCGGCAAACCCGCCAGCAGGCTTGCCATATGGGCCACATTGCGGTTGTCTTCG
Source organism: Ramlibacter sp. 2FC (assembly GCA_943369755.1). Taxonomy (GTDB): domain Bacteria; phylum Pseudomonadota; class Gammaproteobacteria; order Burkholderiales; family Burkholderiaceae_C; genus CALROG01. The sequence continues at coordinate 52,005 of CALROG020000012.1, read as the reverse complement.
CCAGCCTGGTTGGCGCAGCCAAAGATCACATCGCTCACGGCCGCCCAGTCGACATTCGGGTTGCGCGCCATCAAGGCCTTGAGCGGGATGGCCCCCAGGTCGTCGGTGCGCACACTGCTGAGCGCGCCGCCGTAGCGGCCAAAGGGGGTGCGGATGGCATCACAAATAAAAGCGTGGGGCATTTTCAATCGTCTCCGGTTGACCGTTGGCACTGAGCCTGAACGGAAATTACTTCAAATCAAGCGCAAGGCCCAGCAGTTGTTCAAGCTCGGCATGGCTCAGGCCATCGACCCGGTCCACGCAGCGCAGGCCATTGGGCGTCACGTCCAGCGTGGCCAGGTCGGTGTAGATGCGCTTGACGCAGGCCAGCCCGGTTAAAGGGTAGCTGCATTCGCGCACGATCTTGCTGGTGCCTAGCTTGGTCAACAGGTCCATCATCACCCAGGTCTGTTTGGCACCCACGGCCAGGTCCATCGCACCGCCCACCGCGGGTATGGCGTCTTTCTCGCCGGTGTGCCAGTTGGCCAGGTCACCGCGCTCGCTCACCTGAAAGGCCCCCAGCACGCAAATGTCCAGATGGCCGCCACGCATCATGGCGAAGCTGTCGGTGTGATGAAAATACGAGCCGCCTGGCAGCAAGGTCACCGGCTGCTTGCCGGCGTTGATCAGGTCGTAGTCTTCCTGGCCGGGCGCGGGTGCCGGGCCCATGCCCAGCAAGCCGTTCTCGCTGTGCAACAACACCTCGCGGCTGGCGGGAATATGGTTGGCCACCAAAGTCGGTTGGCCAATGCCCAGGTTGACGGTGGCACCTTCAGGAATGTCTTGCGCCACGCGGGCGGCAAGCTGGTCTTTGCTGCGTTTGGTCCAGCCCATGGTCAGGCAGCCTTCTTCAAGCCACCCGCCTGTGTGGCCTGGCGTTGCACTCGCACGATGTGACTCACGAAGATGGCGGGGGTGACAATGGTCTCGGGGTCTAGCGTACCCAGCGCCACCACCTCATGCACGCTGGCTATGGTGCGCTGGCAGGCCATGGCCATGCTGGGGCCGAAGTTGCGCGCGGTTTTGCGGTACGTGAGGTTGCCCCAGCGGTCGCCGCGCTCGGCCTTGATCAGGGCCACGTCGCCGTGGATCGGGTACTCCAGCACATGAAGGCGGCCATTGATTTCACGGGTTTCTTTGCCCTTGGCAAGGTCGGTGCCGTAGCCTGTGGGGGTAAAAAAAGCGCCAATGCCGGCACCTGCAGCGCGGATGCGCTCCGACAAATTGCCCTGCGGCACCAGCTCCAGTTCGATCTTGCCGCTGCGGTACAGGGCGTCAAACACATGGCTGTCGGCCTGGCGCGGAAAGCTGCAGATGATCTTGCGCACACGCCCCCTCGCCAGCAGCGCCGCCAGCCCGGTGTCGCCATTGCCGGCGTTGTTGTTCACCACCGTCAGGTCTTTGGCTCCCTGCTGGATCAAGCCTTCGATCAGCTCTTCAGGAATGCCGGCCGTCCCGAAACCGCCAATCATCACCGTGGCGCCGTCCCGGACGCCGCCGAGCGCCTCGGCCACCGACGCGGCAATCTTGTCGATCATGGGTTTGTCTCTTTCGCGGGTACTTGCAGATGCTCATTTTCTTGCTTTTATAACTTGCCTGCCTGCCACCCCGCGCTTGCGCGCCCAAACCCGGGAAACTCAGGGCTTGCGAAAGCCCATCACCAGCACCACGCCGCCAAGCACCATGGCTCCGATGCTCAGCCACTGGGGCACATTGACGTTGCGCTTTTCTTCCACCTTGAGCTGAAGCGGGCCGATCTCGGCCTTGGTGGTTTCCTTGGTGAAGCTGAAGCCGCCGCTCAGGAAGCCGACGAGGCCCAGCACAATGAAAATGATGCCTGTGATTTTTGCCGTGTTCATTGAATTCTCCTGATTCTGGTGAAACACATGTTGGCGGCATGCCCCCCGGCAACGGCGTAGGACGCCGCCCCAAGCCGGTGCCGGACAAGCAGCGCGTGCTACGCTTTGCGCCCATGTTCGCCCCCAGCCAAGCCGATGTCCGGCGCTTTTTCTGTTCCGTCCACGCCAAAGCCCGCAGCGGCGAGCCGATGGAGGCGCTGGAGACCTTGGCCAGCCAGTGGATTGCCGAGCACCCCGAATATCACCACGACTTGGCCGACCTGGACGCCGCGCTGGTGCGGCACTATGCGGGCGATGACGGGCGAACCAACCCGTTCCTGCACCTGTCCATGCACCTGTCGATCAGCGAGCAGTGCTCGATCGACCAGCCGCAAGGCATCCGCCAGGCGGTGGAATTGCTGGCCGCGCGCCGGGGCTCATTGCACGACGCCCACCACCAGGCCATGGAGTGCCTGGGCAGCATGCTCTGGGAAAGCCAGCGCGCCGGCCGCCCGCCTGACGGCCAGGCCTACATCGACTGTGTGCAACGCCAGGCCACCAAAGACTGACTCCTGTGCACAAAGCACAAAGCCCCGCAATGCGGGGCTTTGTTTTGAGTCTGGCGCGAAACCGGCTAGCGGAACTTGCGGTCTGGCACCGTCTTCAGGTCGCCTTCAATCGAGGCCAGGTAATTGGCCATGGCCTTGAGTTCAGCATTGGTGTACTGCTTGGCAATGCCGGCCATAACGCCGTTGGAGCGGCCCACAGTAGTGCCGCCCTCGGCTTTATACGACTTGAGCGCTACATACAGGTAATCCGCATGCTGGCCGGCGATCTTGGGGTAGCTGGGGTCAATGGGTTTGGCAAAGTTCTCGCCGTGGCAGGCCACGCAAGCCGCCTTCTTGAGCAAGGCGTCAACCGGCGCGCTGGGCTGCCGGGTGGGCTTGGCCGGCAGCGCTGGCGCACCTGCCTGCACGCCATGCACGCTGTAGTAGGCCGCCAGATCCGCCATGTCCTGGTCGCTCAGCGACTCGGCAATACCGCGCATGGTGGGGTGCTTGCGTTCGCCCTTTTTGTAGGCATTGAGCGCCGCCACGATGTACTTGGCACCCTGACCCGAGATCATGGGCACCTTGTGAATTTCGGGGAAACTGGCCTGGTAGCCCTTGATGCCGTGGCAGCCAATGCACATGGCGATTTTGTTCTCGCCCGCCTTGGCGTCACCCTTGACTTCCTGGGCATGGGAAACCGCCGTCACGCAAGCGACAGCCAGGGCAAACATCGTGGTCAACAACTTGTTCATTTTGCGCGCACAATCCAGTGAGATTTCACAGTCGTAATCAACCTTTGATTATATCCGGCACCATCCCATCCCCCTGAACCACACCCCCCATGAAGTTTCAAGGCTCACAGAATTACGTCGCCACCCAAGATTTGATGCTTGCCGTGAACGCCGCCATTACCCTCAAGCGGCCCCTGCTGGTCAAAGGCGAGCCCGGCACCGGCAAGACCATGCTGGCCGAAGAAGTGGCCCAGGCGCTGAACATGCCACTGCTGCAATGGCACATCAAGTCCACCACCAAGGCCCAGCAGGGCCTGTATGAATACGACGCCGTGAGCCGCCTGCGCGACAGCCAGCTCGGTGACGAGAAGGTCAAGGACATCCACAACTACATTGTCAAGGGCGTACTGTGGCAGGCCTTCACCGCCGAGCAGCCGGTAGCGCTGCTGATTGACGAAATCGACAAGGCCGACATCGAGTTTCCCAACGACTTGCTGCGCGAAATCGACCGCATGGAGTTCTATGTGTACGAAACGCGTGAGCTCATCCGGGCCAAGCATCGGCCCCTGGTGTTCATCACCTCCAACAACGAAAAAGAGCTGCCCGACGCCTTTTTGCGGCGCTGCTTCTTTCACTACATCAAGTTCCCCGACGCGGCCACCATGCAGCAGATTGTGGACGTGCACTTCCCCGGCCTGAAAAAAGAGCTGCTGACGGCCGCCATGAAAACCTTTTACGACGTGCGCAACCTGCCCGGCCTGAAAAAGAAGCCCAGCACCAGCGAACTGCTGGACTGGCTCAAGCTGCTGGTGGCAGAAGACATCCCGCTGGAGGCGCTGCAAAGCAAGGAAGACAAGGTGGCGGTGCCGCCCCTGGTGGGCGCATTGCTCAAAAACGAGCAAGACGTCACTCTGTTTGAAAAGCTGGTCTTCATGCAGCGCCACAACCGCTAAAGCGCCACGATGAACAACCCACTGCTTGAAGGTTTGTCGGACGCCATTGGCTTCGTGGGCGGTGCCGTGCTGGGCTTCTGGATTGGCCAACTGCTGGGTTTTGACGTGTTTGACCCAGCGGGCTACACCAATGCCAGCATCGCCGGCATTGTGCTGGTGGGCATTGGTGGCGGCCTGGGCTTGCAGGTCGCACGCCGCTTTCGGCTCAGCCGTGTCGCTAAAAACAAAAAGTGAAATCGGTCATGGCTTTTGTTGAGCCCATCACTCTTTCGGCGCGCGGCGTCTCGCTGGTGCCGCTGGACTTGTCCCACGAAGCCGGCCTGGCGGCTGCCGCTGCCGATGGCGAGCTGTGGAACATTCGGGTCACCTCGGTGCCCGAGCCGGGCCAGACCCGCAAGTACATCGAAGACGCGCTCAAGATGCGCGCTGACGGCAACCGGTTCGCCTTTGCCGTGACCGACGCTGCCACCGGCACCGTGCTGGGCAGCAGCAGCTACCACGACATACTGCCCGCGGTAAAGCGCCTGGAGATTGGCTACACCTGGTACGCCAAACGCTGCCAGCGCACCCACGTCAACACCACCGCCAAGCTGCTGATGATGGGCCACGCGTTCGATACGCTGGGCTGCTATGTGGTGGGCTGGCGCACCGACAACTTCAACTTTGCGTCGCAAGCCGCGATTGAGCGGCTGGGTGCAAGAAAAGACGGCGTGATTCGCGGCCACGGGATGCGCCGCGACGGCACCATCCGCGACACGGTGATGTACAGCCTGCGTTCGGGCGAGTGGCCTGAAGTGAAGGTCCAGCTGCTGTACCTGCTGGACAAGCCCCGTACCTGAGCCCCGAGGAGCCCACGATGCTGATCGACTTCTTCTACACCCTGCGCAGCGCCAAGCTGCCGGTCTCGGTCAAGGAATACCTGACGCTGATGGAGGCGCTGAAAGCGGGCGTGGTGGGCCCCAACAGTGATGACGGCTACAAGATTGACGACTTCTACTACCTGAGCCGCACCACGCTGGTGAAGGACGAGAAGCATTACGACAAGTTCGACCGCGCCTTTGCCGCCTACTTCAAGGGCGTGGAAATGGTGGCCGACTTCACCAAAGACATTCCGCTGGAGTGGCTGCGCAAGAACCTGGAGCTGGAGCTCAGCCCCGAAGAGAAAGCCAAGATCGAGAAGATGGGCTGGGACGAGCTGATGGAGACGCTGAAAAAGCGTTTTGAAGAGCAGAAAGAGCGCCACGAGGGCGGCAGCAAAATGATCGGCACCGGCGGCACCAGTCCGTTTGGGGCCAATGGTTTCAACCCGCAGGGCATCCGCATCGGCCAGGACAAAGGCCGCAACAAGAGCGCCGTGAAAGTGTGGGACCAGCGCGCCTACAAAGACTACGACGACCAGCAGGAGCTGGGCACGCGCAACATCAAGGTGGCGCTGCGCCGGCTGCGCAAGTTTGCCCGCGAAGGCCACGAAGACGAGCTGGACCTGGACGACACCATTCGCTCAACTGCCGCCAACGCCGGCTGGCTGGACATCAAGATGCGCCCCGAGCGCCACAACAACGTCAAGGTGCTGCTGCTGATGGACGTGGGCGGCACCATGGACGAGCACATCACGCGGGTGGAAGAAATGTTCTCGGCCGCCAAGACCGAGTTCAAGCACATGGAGTTTTATTACTTCCACAACTGCGTGTACGACTTCATGTGGAAGAACAACCGGCGCCGCTTCAGCGAAAAATTTGCCACCTGGGACATCATCCGCAAGTACAACAAGGACTACAAGCTCATCTTCATTGGCGACGCCACCATGAGCCCTTACGAGATATTGCAGCCCGGCGGCAGCGTGGAATACAACAACGAAGAAGCCGGTGCCGAGTGGTTGCAGCGCCTGACCAACGCCTTCCCCAAGTTCGCCTGGCTCAACCCTGAACCGCAGGGCGTGTGGCAGTACCGCCAGAGCATCAGCGTGATCCAGCAGTTGGTTAACAACCGCATGTACCCGCTCACCATCAAGGGCCTGGAAGAAACCATGCGCCTGCTGAGCAAATAGAATACGCAGCCCCGCCGCCGTAGTTCAATGGATAGAACGAGCGCCTCCTAAGCGCTAGATATGGGTTCGATTCCCGTCGGGGGCGCCAGCGCTTCAGGGGGCCGGTGAGCGCAATGTGCGGCTCAACAACACCACCGGCAGCAAGCCCACCAGCACCAGCGCCAGCGACGGCAACGCCGCCTCGCCCAGCCGCTCATCGCGTGCCAGCTGGTACGCCACCACGGCCAGTGTGTCGGTGTTGAAGGGCCGCAGCACCATGGTGGCGGGCAGCTCTTTCATCACATCCACAAACACCAGCAGCGCCGCCGCTGCGGTGGAGCGCTTGAGCAGCGGCCAGTGCACCCGTGTCATGAGGCCAAAGCCGGTGGTGCCCAGCATGCGGGCCGAGTCGTCAAAGCTGGCCGGAATGCGCGAGTAGCCGCTTTGCACCGCTTGCAGTGCCACCGCGCAAAAGCGCACCAGGTAGGCCCAGACCACGCCCAGCACCGTGGCCGTGACCCAGTAGCCCGCGCTGGTGCCCGGCGCGGCCTGCTGCAGCCAGCCCACCGGTAGCAGCAGCCCCACCACAATCACCGCGCCCGGCACCGCGTAGCCCAGGCTGACCAGTTGCACCACGCCGCGCGTCAGCGCATCGGGCGTGCGGCGCAGGCTCCAGCCCAACAGCAGCGCCACCGCCACCGCCAGCACTGCGCTGATGGCACCCAGCCGCAGGCTGTTGAAAGCCCACTGGACAAAGCGGTCCCAGGGCAGCACCGACCAATCCGCCGCCAGCGGGCGCAGCATGAACAGCAGCGGCAACACAAAGCCCAGCAGTACCGGCAGCCCGCACACCGCCCAGGCCAGTACCAGGCGGCGGCCCCGCAGGCGCACCGGCTGCGCCTCGGTCGCACCAGCGCGTGCGCCAGCACCAGCGGCAAACCGCATGCGCTTTTGCGCCCGCTGCTCCAGCTGCAGCAGCAGTGCCACCACCACCAACAACAGTGTGGCCAGCTGGGCTGCGGCCACCCGGTTGTCCATGGCCAGCCAGGCTTTGTAGATGCCGGTGGTAAAGGTCTGGATGCCGAAGTAGCTGGACACACCAAAGTCCGCCAGTGTTTCCATCAAGGCCAGCGCCACACCCGCCGCCACTGCGGGCCGGGCCAACGGCATCGCCACGCGGCGGATGCGCCGCGACAGTGGCGCACCGAGCAGGCGGGCGGCCTCCATCAGGTGCGCGGCGCGTTCGCTCAGCGCTGTGCGCGCCAGCAGGTACACATAGGGGTACAGGGCGAAGATAAACACCCAGGCCGCGCCGCCCACGCTGCGCACTTCCGGGAACACCCGGCCCTGCAAGCCAAAGGCGCTGCGCAACGCGGTCTGAAAAGGGCCACTGAACTGCAAAAAGTCAGTGTAGGCATAGGCCACCACATACGCGGGCATGGCCAGCGGCAGCAACAGCGCCCATTCAAAAGTCTTGCGTCCAGGGAAGTCAAACAGCGTGACTGCCGTTGCGGTACCCAGGCCCACGACAGCCACGCCAACGCCAACCATCAGGCACAGGCGCAGGGTGGTCCAGGCGTAGTCGGGCAGCACGGTACTGGCCATTGCGCCCAGAATCTGGCCGCTCTGTGCGTCCCACTGAAACCAGGACGCCAGCACTGCCAGCACAGGCAGCGTCAGCACCAATGCCAGGATCAACAACAACAAGGACCGGAGCCAGCGCGCAGGCATGAGGGGCAATCAGGCGTTTCAATGCAAATGAGAATTGTAAGCATCTACAATGCCCTGCATGTACCTGGAGGTCTCCAAACTTCGCGTTCAGTACCCGGGCCGCAGCAGCGCTGCGGTGGACGACCTGTCGTTCGGCCTGCGCGCGGGCGACATCGGTGTGCTGATCGGCCCGTCGGGCTGCGGCAAGACCACACTGTTGCGCGCCGTGGCCGGACTGGAGCCGGTGGCCGCAGGCGAGATCAAGCTCTCGGGCGCGGTGGTGGGCAGCGCCAGCCAGAGCCTGGCACCCGAGCAGCGACGCATTGGCATGGTGTTTCAGGACTACGCGCTGTTCCCGCACCTGGACGTGGCGCACAACGTGGGCTTTGGCATCCACCAACTCCCCAAACCCGAACGCAAAGCCCGCGTAGCCGAGGTGCTGGCACTGGTAGGGCTGGACGGCAGCCAGCACCGCTATCCGCATGAGCTTTCAGGCGGCCAGCAACAGCGCGTGGCGCTGGCCCGGGCCCTGGCACCGCGGCCGCAACTGCTGCTGCTGGACGAGCCTTTCTCCAACCTGGACGTAGACCTGCGCGAACGCCTGGCGCACGAGGTGCGCGGCATCCTGAAGGCAGCGCAGGCCACGGCCCTGTTTGTGACGCACGACCAGATGGAAGCCTTTGCCATTGGCGACGTGATCGGTGTGATGCACCAGGGCCGGCTGCACCAGTGGGACGACGCCTACACCCTGTACCACCGCCCGGCCACGCGCTTTGTAGCCGACTTCATTGGCCACGGCGTGTTCACGCCGGCCACGCTGCGCGAGGTAAATAACCAGGTGGTGGTGCAAACGCCGCTGGGCGAGCTTACCGACGTGGCCGAATGCCCCCTGCCCTGCGCGTTTGCGTCGGGCGAGTGCGACGTGCTGCTGCGCGCCGACGACATCGTGCATGACGACGACGCGCCGGTAAAGGCCGAGATCATGCGCAAGACGTTTCGCGGCTCGGAGTTTTTGTACACGCTGCGCCTGGCCACCGGTGAGACGGTGCTGGCCCATGTGCCCAGCCACCACGACCACAAGATCGGCGAATGGATCGGCATCCGCGCCCAGGTGGACCATGTGGTCACCTTCAATCGCGCCTGCCCGGTCAACAACGGCGCGCTGTGCCAAATGCCGTGCAAAGAGCAGTCTGCGAGCACAATTTCAATGCCAAAAACGGCTGCAGCCCGCGTGGATGCTGCGTGAGCCACTATTATTTTTGTAGCGTTTTGGTTGCCTGTAGGGACTGAGCCCAGTTCTTTTCGGGCTGAACACAGCCTCCGTTCGGCCTGAGCTGCCCGTCCTGAGCTTGTCGAAGGGGTCGAAGGCCTGCGCCTAAAGCTGGCGCCACTCGAACCTGGCAGGCCAGCGCGCCGGGCGTCCGCACCGTGTCGACTCCACATCTCGCGGGCGTCTGCTTCTGGTGCGCCAGCATTGCTGCGTCAACTTGATGGTTTGAGTGCCACCTCTGTAGCAACCGCGAACAGCTCCGTCGCCCCGCTGCAGCCACCCGCCACGCCTACCAGAGGCTCGTCAATTCAGCGACAAGTGCGCTCAGTGAAAACCCAGCGAGTCACCAGACCTCGATCTTGGGCTTTACGTCCACGGGAAGAAGAAAATCAGGAATGTCGCCACAACTGCACTGGGCTTCTCCAGAAAAGCCGACGTTAAGCAGGCTACTCCTACGACCAGTGCAACCGCCAGCGCCAACGCCGAAGTGCTTGCGAGCACTCCGACCCACAGCGCAGCGCCTACTGCAGTTGCGGCAAGCCCGACCACCACCAAAAATATCCGTGCAAGCAACACTGCTCGGGGATGGGGCGAAGGCGGGACTGGTGTCGTCATCATCGCGCACAGTTTATGTCAAACCGTGTGCCAGCCACTTGCGCAGGCGTGGCGGGTGGCTGCAGCGGGGCGACGGAGCTGTTCGCGGTTGCTACAGAGATTGCGGACAGACCATCGCGTTGATGAAAAAGCGCTGGCGCACCAGAAGCAGGTGCCCGCGAGATGTGGAGTCGACACGCTGCGGACGCCCGGCGTGCTGGCCAACCAAGGGGGAGTGGCGCCAGCTTCAAGCTCAGGCCTTCGACAGGCTCAGGCCGAACGGGGGTAACCCGGGCCGTACGGGTGCTCAACCCCGCAGCCGCATCACCTCCGCCCGCAACTCTGCCGCCCAAACCCGGCGCTCGCGGCCTTGGGCGGGCTGGGGCTCGCCGTAGGTCACCACGGCGGCAATGCGCGGGGCGGTCAGGGTGCGCCAGATCGAGCCGAACAGCGTGTCGTCGTTGATGTAGCACGGCGCCAGGCTGGTCTGGCCGGTGGCCACGTCAATGAAGCTCAGCGCCACTGGCTGCACCGGTACGCTGGCCGCGATGGCGGCCTGGATCAGGTTGGCGTGAAACGGCAGCAGGCTGATGCCGTCGCTGGTGGTGCCCTCGGGGAACACGGCCAGGATGTCGCCGGCCTTCAGCGCGTCGGCCATCTGGTGCACTACGCGCATGGCGTCGCGGCGCGACTCGCGTTCGATGTACAGGGTGCCGGTGCCGGTGGACAGCGTGCCGATCAAGGGCCAATGCCTGACCTCGCTCTTGGACACAAAGCGGCAGTGCCGCGCGGCGTGCATCACCGGAATGTCCAGCCACGAAATATGGTTGGCCACCAGCAACACCGGGCCCTGCGCAGGCGGTGTGCCGCGCAGTTGCAGGTCAATGCCCAGAATCGCCAGCATCTGGCGGGCCCAAACCTGCACCCGGATGTAGCGCTGGTCGGGCAGCAGGCGCGGGAACACCACAACGATGGTGGCCCAGCCCGCAAAGGCATGCCACAGCGCACGCAGCAACTTGAAGCCCGCAGCAAGCGACTTCATGTCAGGCCTGGCCTAAACCTCAAACGCAACATGCCCGCCCACGATGGTGCAGCGCACGCGGCAGGGTAGCTCGTAGCCAGAAAAAGGCGTGTGTTTGCCCTGGCTGCGCAGCGCGTCGGGCTGCACAACCCATGCAGCCAACGGGTCAAAAATGCACAGGTCGGCCACACCGCCGGCCACCAGTTGCCCGGCACTGGCCTGCAGCGTGCCCAGGGCGCTGCCCAGCACCCGGGCCGGCTCGCTGGTCAGCACCGCCAACGCGCGGGTCAGGCCCACGCCACTTTCTTGCCCCCACTTCAGCGACAGGCCCAGCAGCAGCTCCAGCCCGGTGGCGCCGGGCTCGGCCTCGGCAAAGGGAAGGGTCTTGGCGTCTTCATCCACCGGGGTGTGGTCACTTGCCAGCGCGTCCACCGTGCCGTCTGCCAGGCCCTCGCGCAGGGCGTCGCGGTCGCGCTGCTGGCGCAGCGGTGGGTTCAGCCGCATCCGGCTGTCGAAGTAGCCAATGTCGGTGTCCGTGAGGTGCAGCGAGTTGATGCTGATGTCGCAGCTCACCGGCAGGCCGTCGTCTTTGGCCTTGCGCACCAGCGCCAGGCCCTGGGCGCTGCTGATGCGGCACAGGTGCACCCGCACACCGGTCGAGCGCATCAGCTCAAAAATGGTGTGCAGCGCAATCGTCTCGGCCGCCACCGGCACGCCACTCAGGCCCAGCCGGGTGGCCAGCGCGCCGCTGGCCGCCACGCCCTTGCCCAGCCACAGCTCCTGGGGGCGCAGCCAGACGGTGTAGCCGTAGGTGGCGGCGTACTGCATGGCGCGCTGCAGCACCTGGGTGTTCAGTAGCGGCACCTCGGCCTGGCTGAAGCCGACGCAGCCGGCTTCGGTGAGTTCGGCCATTTCGGTGAGCACTTCACCCGCCAGCCCGCGGGTCAGCGCGCCCAGCGGGAACACCCGCGCCTGGTGCAGCTTCTCGGCGCGCATCTTGAGCATTTCCACCAAGCCGGGCTCGTCCAGCACCGGGTCGGTGTCGGGTGGGCAAACCAGGCTGGTAACGCCGCCGGCCACTGCGGCCGCCATTTCGCTTTCCAGCATGCCTTCGTGTTCGTAGCCGGGCTCGCGCAGGCGCGCGGCCAGATCCACCAAACCCGGCGCGACGATGCAGCCGTTGGCGTCAATCGTCTTGTTGGGCAAGAAGTCGTCTGGTACCCGGCCGATGGCGATGATGCGGCCCGCGCCAATCGCCACATCGGCGATCGCGTCAAAGTTGCTGGCCGGGTCAATCACGCGGCCGTTTTTGATCAGGATTTTCATGCTGTTATGCCTCGTTCCCGGCCACTATTCCCATCACCGCCATGCGCACCGCGATGCCAAAGGTGACCTGCGGCAGGATCACGCTTTGCTTGCCGTCCACCACGGCGGAGTCAATCTCCACGCCCCGGTTGATCGGGCCCGGGTGCATCACGATGGCGTCGGGTTTGGCCAGGGTCAGCTTCTCGGGCGTCAGTCCAAAACTCTTGAAAAACTCCTGGCTGCTGGGCAGCAGCGCGCCGCTCATGCGCTCGTTTTGCAGGCGCAGCATGATCACCACGTCGCAGCCCCTGATGCCCTCTTCCAGGGTGTGGCACACCCGCACGCCCATTTGCGCCATGTCGCTGGGCACCAGCGTCTTGGGGCCGACCACGCGCACTTCGGCGCAGCCCAGCGTGGTGAGAGCGTGAATGTCCGAACGCGCCACCCGCGAATGCAGTACGTCGCCCACAATCGCCACGGTCAGGTTGCTGAAGTCTTTCTTGTAGTGCCGGATGGTGTACATGTCCAGCAGGCCCTGGGTCGGGTGGGCGTGGCGGCCATCCCCGGCATTGATCACGTGCACATGCGGTGCCACATGCTGGGCAATCAGGTAAGGCGCGCCGCTTTCGCTGTGGCGCACCACAAACAAGTCAGCCGCCATGGCGCTGAGGTTGGCAATGGTGTCCAGCAGCGACTCGCCCTTGGCCGCAGAGCTGCGCGCAATGTCCAGGTTGATCACGTCGGCGCTCAGGCGCGTGGCGGCTATTTCAAATGTGGTGCGGGTGCGGGTGCTGTTCTCGAAGAACAGGTTGAACACGCTCTTGCCACGCAGCAGTGGCACTTTTTTTACTTCGCGGTCGCTCACGCTTACAAAGTTGGCCGCAGTGTCCAGAATATGGGTGACGATGTCTTTGGGCAGGCCTTCAATGGACAGCAGGTGAACCAGTTCACCGTTCTTGTTGAGTTGGGGATTGCGTTTGTACAGCATGGTCAGGTGCCTTCGGGTTTCTGTTCCACCTTGAAGCTGAACTGGCCCTGCGCGCTGCGCGCCAGGGCCAGTGACTGCGCCGGGGGCAGCGCCACCCGGGCGGCGGCAAGGTCGGCCTCCACCGGCAACTCGCGCCCACCCCGGTCCACCAGCACGGCCAGCTTCACGCTGGCGGGGCGGCCATAGTCAAACAGCTCGTTGAGCACCGCGCGAATGGTGCGCCCGGTGTAGAGCACGTCGTCCAGCAGGATCACGTGGGTGCCATTGACATCAAAGTCCAGCTGGGTCTGCTGGGCGGTGGCGGCCATGCCGCGGCGGGAAAAGTCGTCGCGGTGCATGGCCGAAGAGATAACCCCTGCGCGGCCTGCCAGGCCCAGGTCTTTTTGCAGCCGCTCGGCCAGCCAGGCTCCGCCCGAGGTGATGCCCACCAGCCGGGCGTCGCTGGCCGCACGCAGCGCCGCGACGCCGCGCAGCAGCTCCTTGTACAGCGCCTCAGCATCCAGTACCAACGTGCTCATGGCAGGCTCCTCAAAAACTGTTCAAGAATGATGCAGGCGGCACCGGCGTCAGGGTCTTTGGCACCGTCTTGCAGCGCCTCGGTGGTGCTGTAGCGTTCGTCCACCTCGAACACCGGCAGGCCAAACCGGCCCCGCAACTGGCGCGCGAACTTGCGCGCACGTTCGGTATTGTCGTGGCTGTCACCGTCGGGGTGAAACGGCACGCCCACTACCAGGGCGTCGGGCTGCCAGTCGCGGAGCTGCTTTTGCACCAGCGCCCAGCGGGCGTCGCCCTCGGCACGCAGGGTGCCGCGCGGCTCGGCACTTTTGAGCAAACGGTTGCCACTGGCAACGCCGGTTCGCTTCAAACCGAAGTCAAAGGCTAAAAAAGTTTGGAGGTGAAGGGGGACGTTGAGCACGGGGGTGCTCATCACGCGTGCCCCGCCTCGGGCGACAGCATCCAGGCTTCCAGGCCCAGCAGCTTGAGGGCGCGGGCATAGCGCTGGTCAACCGGCGTGTCAAAAATCACGGCCGGGTCGGCCCCCACGGTCAGCCAGCTGTTTTCGGCCAGCTCGGATTCAAGCTGCCCTTCGCCCCAGGCTGAATACCCCAGCGACACCAGTACCTTGCGCGGGCCAGCACCGGTGGACAGGGCTTCCAGAACGTCTTTGGAGGTGGTCATTTCCAGCCCGCCGGGGATGGTCATGGTCGAGGCGTACACCGACTCGTTGGACGGCACGTCACCGGAGAAAAACGGCTCGTGCAACACAAAGCCGCGTTCGGTCTGGACCGGGCCGCCGTGGAACACAGGGGTGTCGCTCAGGTCGTCGCGGCGCAGCGGCAGCTCGACCTTGTCAAACAGGTTCTTGAGGTTGATGTCGCTGGGTTTGTTGATCACCAGCCCCAGCGCGCCGCGCTCGCTGTGTTCGCACAGGTAGACAACGCTGCGGGCGAAAGCCTCGTCCTCCAGCCCGGGCATCGCAATCAGGAAGTGATGCGTCAGGTTGATGGGGGCAGAATCCGGTGGCATGCGGCCAATTTTACTCTCGCCCGCCGGGCGGGCACGGGCCCCGATGCTTTCCTATGGACAAGACCTACCCCAGCGGGCTGATGTGGTTTCGCCGCGACCTGCGCTGCGACGACAACGCCGCGCTTTATCACGCGCTCAAGGCCTGCGCGCAGGTGCACTGCGTGTTTGTGTTCGACCGGGCGATCCTGGACGCCCTGACGCGCGCGGACCGGCGGGTGGAGTTCATCCGTGACTCGCTGGTCGAGCTCGACGCCGACCTGCGCGCGCGCAGCGGCCACACCAGCGGCGGGCTGATCGTGCGGCACGCTTGGGGCCCCGACGAGTTGCCTCGTCTGGCCGGCGAACTCGGCGTGCAGGCGGTGTTCACCAACCATGACTACGAGCCACAGGCCCTGGCCCGCGACGCCCAGGTGCGCGACGCGCTGGCGGCCACCGGCATTGCCTTTCACAGCGCCAAGGACCAGGTGATTTTTGAGCGCGCCGAGCTGCTGACGCAGGCCGGCAAGCCCTATGGCGTGTTCACCCCCTACAAGAACGCCTGGCTCAAGAAGGTGGACGCGTTCTACCTCAAGCCCTATCCGGTGGCCCGCTACCAGCAGGCGCTGGCACCGCGCCCCGAGGCGCTGCGCCAGCCCGTGCCGACGCTGCAAGGCATCGGCTTTACCCCGACCAATCTGGCGGCGCTGAAAATTCCCACCGGCGCCAGCGGCGGCCAGCGGCTGTTTGACGAGTTTCTGGAACGCATCGACCGCTATGAAGACACGCGCAACTTCCCCGCCGTCAAGGGTCCCAGCTACCTCAGCGTGCACCTGCGGTTTGGCACCGTGTCCGTGCGGCAACTGGCGGCGCGGGCACACCCGCTGGCGCTGCGGGGCAATGCCGGGGCGGCGGTGTGGCTGGGCGAGCTGATCTGGCGCGACTTTTACTTCCAGATCCTGGCAAACTTTCCGCATGTGGCCAACGCGCCCGATGGCCAGAGCCGCAGCTTCAAGCCCGAATACGACGCAATTGCCTGGGAGCAAGGCCCGCCTGCCGAGGCCCTGTTCAAGGCCTGGTGCGAAGGCCGCACGGGCTACCCCCTGGTGGACGCGGCGATGGCGCAGATTAACCAGACCGGCTATATGCACAACCGTCTGCGCATGGTGGTGGCCAGCTTCCTGTGCAAAGACCTGGGGCTGGACTGGCGCTGGGGCGAGCGCTACTTTGCGCTCAAGCTCAACGACTTTGACCTCTCCGCCAACAACGGGGGCTGGCAGTGGGCCAGCTCCAGCGGCTGCGACGCCCAGCCCTACTTCCGCATTTTTAACCCGGTCAGCCAGAGCGAAAAGTTTGATGCGCAGGGCCGCTTCATCCGGCGCTACCTGCCGCAGTTGGCCAGGCTGCCCGATGCTGCGCTGCACGCGCCCTGGGACGCCAAACCCATGGAACTGGTGGCCGCCGGTGTGGAATTGGGAGGGAACTATCCGCACCGTGTGGTGCAGCACGACCAGGCACGCCAGCGCACGCTGCAGCGCTATGCGGCCGTGAAGAAGCCGGCACCGCAGATGCTATAAAAATAATAGTGGCTCCCGCAGTGCGGGCGCGGGCTACAGCCGAATCAGGCCAAAACCTCAGTGCCGCAGTAGTGGCGCACCAGGCTTAGCAACTCTTCTTCCGAATAGGGCTTGCCCAGGTAGTTGTTGACGCCCAGCTCCATCGCATGTTCGCGGTGCTTTTCGGCAATCCGCGAGGTGATCATGATGATGGGCAAATGCTTGAGGCGGCTGTCGCCACGGATGTTGCGGGCCAGGTCAAAGCCGTCCATGCGCGGCATTTCGATGTCGGACAGCACCACGGTGGGCAGCTCTTCGGACAGCCGTTCCAGCGCCTGCAGGCCATCGGCGGCCAAAGACACACGGTAGCCTTCACGCTGCAGCAGGCGCTGGGTCACGCGGCGTACCGTGATGGAGTCGTCCACCACCATCACCAGCGGAATCTGCGGCGCTGCGGCCATCACCGGCTGGGTGGGCTGGGCGGGCTGGCTGGTACCGGCGGCTTCGCCGTCTGGTTTCACCTGATCGGGTTGGCTCGCGTCCGTGCTCAACCCGCGCGCCAGCACACCGTAAACCGTGCTCAGCGCCACCGGGTTGTAGATCAGCACCACTGCGCCGGAGGCCAGCACCGTCATGCCGGCCAGGCCCGGCAGGCGAGCCAGCTGTGGCCCGAGGTTCTTAACCACCACTTCCTGGTTGCCCAGAACTTCATCCACGTGCACGGCAATGCGCTGCGCGGCGCTGCGGAACACCAGGACCGGCAGGGTCTTGCCTTGCGGCTCGGTGCTGAGCGCTGACGACTGAAGCAACGCGCCTGACCAGTAGAACGGCAAGGCTTCACCGGCGACTTCATAGGTGCCGGTGCTGTAGGCCTGCTGCAGCTCTTTGGGGGTGGCGCGGCGCACTGTTTCCACCACGTTGGCGGGCACACCAATGGCCAGCTTGCCGCTGCGCAACATGACCACCTGCGTGACGGCCGTGGTCAATGGCAGCACCAGCTTGAAACTGGTTCCCGCGCCGGCTTCGGTCGTGGTTTCAATCCGCCCCCCCAGTGCGTTGACCTCGGCGCGCACCACGTCCATGCCAATACCGCGGCCGGACAGTTCGGTCACCTGGGTGGCGGTGGAGAAGCCGGGCGTAAAGATCAGGTTGGCGGCGTCGGCATTGCTCAGGTGCTGGTCAGGCGTTATCAACCCCTGTTGCAACGCCTTTTCACGGATCCGGGCAATGTTCAGGCCAGCCCCGTCGTCGTGGAACTCCACCGACACGTCGTTGCCTTCCTGGCGCAAGCCAATCAGGATGGTGCCACTGGGGTCTTTGCCTGCCTGGGTACGAAGCGCCGGGTCTTCGATGCCGTGCGCCACGCAATTGCGCAGCAGGTGTTCAAAGGCAGGCGTCATGCGGTCCAGAACACCACGGTCCATTTCAATAGAACCACCGGTGATGTCGAGCTTGACCTGCTTGCCCGCATCTTTGCCGGCCTGGCGCACCACCCGGTACAGACGCTCGGAGATGCCTTCAAACTCCACCATCCGGGTGCGCAGCAGGTCGCGCTGCAGCTCACGCGTCTGGCGGGCCTGGGCGATCAAGTCGTCTTCTGTGGCCTCCACCGTGCGCTGCAGGTTGCGCTGCACCGTTGCCACGTCGTTCACCGACTCAGCCATCATGCGGGTGAGCTCTTGCACCCGCGTGAAGCGGTCAAACTCCAGCGGATCGAAACCAGCGGCTGAATCCTTGGCCTGGGCCAGGCGCGACTGCATTTGCGACTCGGCCTGTAGCTCGATGTCGCGCAACTGCGCGCGCAGGCGGTCCAGGTTGCCCGAGAGGTCATTCAGCGAACCCCGCAATTGACCAAGCTCGGCCTCAAGGCGCGAGCGCGTGATCATCACTTCGCCGGCCTGGTTGATCAGCCGGTCCAGCAACTGCGAGCGCACCCGCACGGATTGACTGGCCGCCGCCCGAATCGACGACAGCACCGAAGCCGCAGGCATTGCCACCGCACCCCGCTTGGGCGCTTCGCCGGCTTCAGGCTGGGCCACGATTTGCTCGGGCAACTCCACCGCCGCGGCGGCCTCGCCGCCAGTTGCGCGCAGCATGTCAAAGTTGGCTTGCAAACCGTCAAATCGGTGCAGCAGCGGCTCAAGGTCGCCCACTTGCAAAGCGGCCCCGGAGTCAAAGTGTTCAATCTCTGACTCCATGCGGTGCGCCATTTCACCCAGGCGCAAGGCACCGGCAAGCCGCGCGCTGCCCTTGAGCGTGTGCAGGGCGCGAAGCACTTCTTCACGGGCACCACGGTTGTCGGGTCGGGCTACCCATTGCCGAAGCGCGCCCCCTAGCTGGGGCATCAGCTCGGCGGCCTCTTCCTCGAAGATCGGGAACAGGTCGGGGTCCATCGCATCGGCCACGTCGAAGTCATCGTCGTCGTTACCGATATCGAGCGCGGTGCGGGCCTGCGGCTGCGGCACCGGCATGGCAAAGGCGACAGGCTGGGCGAGGTTGATCGCAACCGGGTCTAGCGCCGCCAACGTCTCAGTGGGTGCTGGCAAATCCATCGGGGGCAATTCAGCCACCGGCGCTTCGACGGGAGCCGCCACGGGCGCTGGTACAGGTGGGGGTACAGGTGCGGGTACCGACGCCTGCGTTTGAGGCAACGGTTTGTCGGTAACCGCTGCGCCCGCAAGCGCGGCGGTGAGCGAAAAGTCGGGGACGTCGAAGGCGTCGGGGTCAATCGCCTCGGGCACGGGTGGCTCGGGAACTTCGAGCAGCTCAGGCGGGACATCGAGGTCTTTGAGTGCCTGAAGAGCATGCAGCACTTGCGGGTCGGGCTCCTTGAGGAAGCCGGCGGCAAACTGGTGCAACAGCCGCCGAATGTCTTCAGCAGCGGCCGTGAAGGCCTGCGCCTGCACCGGCAGCCCGCGGGCCTGCGGCTGCGCCTGCAACAGGGCGCTCTCCAGCGCCCGGGCCATCTCTGACAGGGAATTGAAGCCCACCGTTGCGGAGCTGCCGGCCAGCGCGTGGGCCAGGCCCACGGTGGAGTCGGCCACGGGCTGGTTGAGTTCAAACGCCCACTCGGCCAGCTCATTGCCGAGCCGGCGAATCCACTCATCCGCCTCGTTGATGTACACGTTGTAAAGCGGGATGCCAATACGCAGCGTGCCGATCACCTTGACCTGCTCGTCAACCGGGGGGGCGGCGGCAATACTCGGTTCGGGCTCAGGGTCGGGCAGTTCAAAGTCGCTCAGGGCGCTTAACTCGGTCACGTCGTCCGAACGCTGCGGGGCGGCATCGGGCACGACGGGTGCGGCATCAAAATCAAGATCACCGAAAGCCGAAGGAAGCTCAATTTCGGCCACCGCTGCCGACTCGGCGACCGGCTCGGTCAGGCCGGACACGGCCGAGAGGCTGTCAAAGTCAATGCCGTCAATTTCAACGGGCAAATCTTGCGCGGCAGCTGCGGCTTGCGCGGGCGCGGGCCCGGCAGCGCTGACGTCCGACAGCGAATTGAAATTGAAGTCGGCTCCGAGATCGGAGCCCGGCATGCCAGCCGCCTCCGCGACTTCAAAGTCTGCTGTGCCAAGGTCAAAGGCAAACGGGTCGTCCGCAGGCGCTGCGGGCGCAGACACCGGTGCCACGGCGACCGGGGCAGCCGGGGCAGCCGGGGCATCGTCAAAAATGTCGCCCAGCGGATCGATCTCGACCACCGGTTCGACTGCCGCCGCGGCGCCAGACATGTCGGGCGCGACGGGCGGCAGGGCCAACGGTACCAGGCGACCTTCCAGCCGCATGCCTTCGGCCGAGGTGCGAAATGCGTTGGCCTTCCAGGCGGCATCGGTGCCCGCCGCGATATCTTCAGTCCAACGGCCAAAGGCGCGCATCGCATCACGCGCAATGCTGCCAAGGTCGTCGGTTACCGGCTTTTGGTCGGCCAGCCAGCTGTTGAGCAACTGCTCCATCGACCAGGCGGCCTCGCCAAACTCAGAAAGCCCGACCATGCGGGAACTGCCCTTGAGTGTATGGAAGGCCCTCCGCAGGGTGGTCATTTCTCCCAGATTGCCCGGGTCGATGTTGAGCGCCTCCAGCGCCGCAAGGCCGTTTTGCACCACCTCGCGCGCTTCTTCAAGAAAGATGTCGCGCAGGTCGTCTTCTTCAATGTCCAGGTCGGCACCCGACGGCGGGGCCGCGATGGCGGCGGGCGGTTGAACCACCGCCGCCAGTTGGCTCAGCGCTGCGCTGGTGGCACCGGCGTCGCGTGCGGAAATTGCCGCCGTGACTTCTCGCACTGAATGCGCCAGACCTGGCTGCTCGGCCAGCACTGCCTGGGTCGCAATGGTGTCAAGTTTCATTGACAAGACGCTGCCGTCATCGTCGGCATGTGCCCCGCTGACGACCGACAGGACTTCCTGCGAGAGCGACTCGTCGCTGCTGGAGGCGTCCGAAACAGCTTCCTCGGCGCGCGCGGCGCGGCCCATCAAGGGCCTCAGCTCGCCGGTGCTGTCGTCATAGGCAAACAGTTTTTTGGCCAGCGTCGGCTGGTAGCTCAGCATGTCGATCAGGAAACCGAGCGCACCGAGGTTGTTGCCCAGTTTGTCAAAGGTGCCAGCGGCGCGGGCCTTTTCTTCGTCGATCTCTGTGACAAGGATCTCTTCAATGGTTTCGCGCATGCGCAGTACGGCCTGCGAAGCTTGGTCCAGCCCAAGCACCGACAGCACACCCCGCATTTGCGAAAGATGCGTCGGCGCATCGCGCAACGGATTCTTGTCTTGGGGGTTGCGGAAGAACTGGTCGAGCAACTTCTCCAGCTCGGAAAGCGTTGAGCGCAATTCACCGACAACGCTGCCCATGGTCTGACGGTCACTGACGCGGCGGTACAGCTCTTCCATCCAGATTTCGAGCGCCTCTGGCTGCCCCCCGGCTTGAACATGCTCCAGGCGGTCGGCCAGTCGGGCGGTGCGTACCGCGAGTTGTGTATCGGACGGGTCGAGATCTTCAAATGCCGCCTCAAGGTACAGAACGGCTGTCGCGACTTCCATCGAGAGTTCGGTCGACGGCGGCTGGCCAGAGCGCACCGTGGCGTCCATGGCGTTGTTCAGGGCTCCAGCCAATCGACCACTGGCCGGATGCAACTTGACAAGTGAGTCCGCCACCAGGTTGAACTGGTCGACCAGGCCCTTGAGTTTGTTGGTGTCGCCGCCCGAGAGCGCAGACCAGGTTTCCTTGGCTGCGGTGATGCGCTTGCGGGATTGGGCCAGCAGCACCGGGTCAAACCGGCCAAACTGCGGCGTCTGGTAGTCCACCGGCTTGAAGCGGGCCAGGCCCCAGGCCTTTCGAACGGCCGCCAGCGTCGGCGCATCGGCCTCTCGCGCAGGCACTGCCTGGGCACAGAAAAACAGCAGGTCTTGGGCCAGCCGGTCAGACACGCCAAACTCGCCCTTGGCCAGGGTGGCGTACTGCATCAACACCCGTGAGGCGGCGCGCTTTACGTAGAGTTCGTCAGGGAGCAAACCCAGCGACATTGCCTCAAAGTAACCTGCCGCAATCTTCCAGAAAATACGGGGTTGCCGGGGCGTTTGCCCCGCTGCCAGACCCAAACTCATGCCCAGCAGACTGTGCGCAGCCTGCGCGTCACCGCTCTTGACCACCTTGAGAACCGATTGATCCATCCGCCCGCGCATCGTGGAATCGTAGGTCAGCGGCTCGCTGGAACTGCCTAGCTCGGGCTCGCTCCAGCGCCACTCAAAAGTCCACAGGTCCGCAGGATGAATTCGATCAGCACCCGCCAGTTCCTGGACGTCGCGGTACTGGGGAAACAATGCGACAGCGGAAACCGGCTTGCCCAGCAGCACCGCCTCAAGGTAGTCGGTCAGCGCAAAGCCTGCGCGTTCGATTTTTGCCGCCGCAACGTCGCTGCACAGATCGGGACGTTCCACGAATTTTTGCGTTGCCGCTTCCATGGCGCGCAGCATGTGCGCCGGCGCAGCCAACCCAACCATTTCGAGCGCACCAACGGCTTGGTGCAGTTGCTGGCGCGCGATGCGCAGGTGACCTCCATCAACGGAACCGAGGTCTGAGCCACGCGCCTGGTTGGCGTCACGAACGAACCGCCTCAGCGCACTGGACGCGGATTCGAGCGACTTGCGCAGCTCGTCCAGCACCCAGGCCAGGGGCCCAAGGTCGTTTACCGCCAGATCGATATCGGTTTCTGCTGCCATGGCCTACCCATTGCGTGTGTTGACAATAGCCACCGCGGAACCGGCTATGCCGGGCCGCTGGTGGCGCCCCCTCGAGGGGGAGGCGCCGAAGGCGCTTCGGGGGGGAGTCATGGTCTCAGGCGATCTTGAACCGCGACACAGACTGACGCAATTCTTCGGCCATGCGCGACAACTCGCGAACCTGCTGCGCGGTAGACCGAGTGCCTTCACCGGTTTGTTCCGTCACCGCAAAAATGTGCTGAATGTTGCCCGCCACCACGTTGGCAGATTCGGCCTCCTTGGAAGCAGAGTTCGAAATCTGCTCAATCAGGTCGGCCAGTTTGCGCGACACCTGGTCAATCTCGGTAAGAGCGGTACCGGCGTTATCGGACAGTTTGGCCCCTTCCACCACACCCTGCGTGGAGCGCTCCATGGCGGCCACAGCGTCTTGTGTGTCTGTCTGAATCGCCTTCACCAGCGCCGAAATTTGTCGCGTAGCGTCTGCGGAACGTTCAGCAAGGCGCTGCACTTCTTCGGCCACCACCGAGAAGCCTCGCCCGGCTTCACCGGCTGACGCCGCCTGAATGGCGGCGTTCAGGGCCAGCACGTTGGTCTGTTCGGTAATGTCGGAGATCAGTTCGGTAATTTCACCAATCTCTTGCGACGACTCACCAAGTCGCTTGATCCGCTTGGAGGTTTCCTGAATCTGGTCGCGGATCGAGTTCATACCGCCGATGGCGTTCTGCACGGCCTGCAGACCCGACTCGGCAGCCACCAGCGATTGGCGGGCCACCTGGGCTGACTCCTGGGCCTGCCCGGACACCTGGTTGATTCGGCCTGCCATGTCGAGCACCGACTGGCCGGTTTCGCGAATTTCACGCAGCTGTTCGGTAGACGCCGCCAGCAGCTCGGTCGACGTGCTTTCTACCTGCGCTGTGGTCTGCGCAACTCGCGTCGCCGTGTTCTGCACGTTGCCCACCAGCTGTCGCAGTTCTTCCACCGTGTAATTCACCGAGTCGGCAATGGCACCGGTGATGTCCTCAGTCACCGTAGCCTCCTGTGTAAGGTCGCCTTCAGCCACTGTCTGCAATTCGTTCATCAACCGCAAAATGGCGGCCTGGTTGGCGTCGTTGACGCGCTTGGCTTCCTGCTCCTGGCCCTCAGCTTCGAGTCGCTGCTGCTCGGCAACAACCTGACGCTTGCGGCTGTCTTGCAGCTGCACGTAAGCCAGGCCCACCGCGCAAAGAATGGCGAACACGGCAGAAATAGCCAAGGCGGCCAGTGCCCCGACACCCAGGCCGGTTTGGGATGACAGCTTGCCTTGCAGGTCTTCCAGCGAGCGGCGCAGTGGCTCGCTGTCGGCAATGATCGCGGCCTGCGCTTCACGTGCCGACACCAGACCCTGCAAGTTGCCCAGAATGGCACCAGCCTGGCTGCGGGTTTGTTCATACAGCTTCATCAGCGCGTCCAGGCGCTCGCGGGTCTGCTCGTCTTTGGAGCCGGCAAGCCGCAGTTCAGGGCTGCCGTCCAGCAGGCCCTGCGCGATTTCCTTGAACGAATTCAAGTCTTTGCCCAGCAGGAACACCGCCTCGGGCGACACGCCTTCCATCGTCAGGAATTCGTTGGCCGATTTACCAATGCGCTGGGTCAACATCACAAGCTGACCGGCGGCAGAGATTTCGGCGGGTGGCGCGTTTTGCTGCAGCTTGAGCGAGGACACGGTTTCAGCGATTTCCAGCAGGTCAGACGACTGGCGGTTAATGGTGCGCAGGGCGTTACCCACTTGCGTCAAAATCTTCTGCTGGCCCATCACGGTACCGGCATTCTTTTCGGCACGCTCCATCAGCGGGGTGATCTTGCCCACGTCTTCCAGCAAGTCGGTGGCGACTGGCTGCAAGCGTAGCTGTTCATCACCCGCGGTCAGGCCGCGCACTGTCTTGGCCAGCACGTCAGCGCTTTCCTTCACGTCCGGGAAGGCCTGGGCGGAGCCCACCAGCGCCTGTGACACCGACTTGGCAAGGCGTTGCGACTGCATCAGCGACTGGCCGGTACCTGCCACCTGCTGGGCGACTCGGTCTGCCTGATTCAGCGCGAACACCGTCACAGCGCCCAGGACGATCAGAGAAAAGGCCAGCAAGATGAACAAGATCCGCTGGTGCTGAACGGCTGTTCGGCGGCCCAGCAACGGGACCGACACCTGCTCGGCGTCGTCCACCGGCTGCGGCCTCATGACATCATCTTCACCGGCAAGTCGACTGGCGGGGGCCTCATCGGCGGCGGTCATGGCGACGGTATTGCCAGCGGCTTCCATGGCACCCGTTGCCATGAGATCCATAGACCCTTCGGGCATACCCAAACTGAGGCCGGCCTCAGTTTCAACGGGCTTCTTTTTGGAGAACAGGTTTTTGAGTTGATCAACGATTGCCATGGTGCAGCCTTCCGGGAAAACTTAAGCGCGCCTACGCGCCGATGCTCAGGAATTGGGTTTGTTGAGACAGCGCCTGCAGGTTGATTTCCTGCCAGAACGCACCGTTGGCATCGGTGTACCGGGAGCCAAAATATTCTGGAGAGCCTTCTGGTGCATCGCTTGAAGAGGCAAAAGCTTCCATGTTGCGCAAACCGGAAAGGCGGTCGATCAGCAATGCGCAATTGATCTCCAGCAGGCCATTGAGGGCCACCAGCCGAGACTCCGAGCGGGCCTGTTCTGTGCGGGCTGCTGGCGCAGAACCCGCCACAAAGCTGGCCAGATCGACCACCCCGTAGAGGCCCCCGCGCAGATTGGACACCCCAAGAAACCACGACTGCGTATAAGGCACAGGTTGCGCGCTGGCCCATGGGAAAATTTCCCCTGACTGGCTCAGCGGGAACAGGTACTTGGCCCCCGCCGCTTCAACAGCGAGCCAGGCAGCAGCGACACCCTCGGTCTTGGCCGCCTGGAGCCGGGTGGCCAGGCGGCTTTGCAATTCGCGGAGTGCTTCTCTATTGGCCATGCGTTGTAGTCAACTGGATCAACTCAGGGCCTTGATTTTGGCCATCAGAGCGTCAGCGTCCACCGGTTTGGTGATGTAGTCGCGCGCCCCTTGGCGCATGCCCCAGACGCGGTCGGTTTCCTGGTTCTTGCTGGTGCACATGATGATGGGCACGTCGGCATAGAGCGGGTCGCGGGTAATGGCGCGGGTGAGCTGAAAACCGTTCTGGCCAGGCATCACCACGTCCATCAGGATCAGGTCGGGCTTTTCTTCGGCCAGCCGGCGGAACGCGTCCTCGGCGTTCTCGGCGGTCTTCACGGTGAAGCCGTTCTTTTGCAGCAGATCGGTCATGAACATTAATTCAGTCTTGGAATCGTCCACGACCAGCACTTTGTGAATGGGCATCACGCTACTCCTTGTTGTTGCGCACCAAACTGCAGCACCGTCTGCAACAGCTGGTCTTTGGTAAATGGCTTGGTAAGGTAATCCTGCGAGCCAACCATACGGCCTCGCGCCTTGTCGAACACCCCGTCCTTGGAGGACAGCATGACCACGGGCACTGACGCAAACTTCGCGTTGCGCTTGATGATCGCGCAGGTCTGGTAGCCGTCCAGGCGAGGCATAAGAATGTCGCAGAAGATCAGGTTGGGCTGGTAGTCGTTGACCTTCGCCAACGCGTCAAAACCGTCCTCGGCGAGCATGACTTCGTGGCCACCTTGCTTAAGGAAAATCTCGGCGCTTCGGCGGATGGTGTTGCTGTCGTCAATCACCAGGACCTTGAAGCCTGATCCGTTCGTGCTCACTTGACGCTGCTCCTCATTCTTTCAACGACTTCGGGCTACGCACTCTGCGATGCGATGACCTCAGATCTGAACCATCTCAAAATCTTCTTTGCGCGCCCCGCATTCAGGGCAAGTCCAGTTCATTGGCACGTCGGCCCAGGGGGTCCCGGGCGCAATGCCATGTTCAGGGGCTCCGGTGGCTTCGTCGTAAATCCACCCACAAATCAGACACATCCAAGTTTTAGTTTCGATCACAGCTTAAAGGGCCTTCGCATAGAATGCAACGATTGTATCGAGGCCCTGCGAACCAGCCGCGCACAAGCCGCCGCCACAGTTGAAATCAGGCCTATGACAAACCCCAACTCCCCCGCACTGCCTGCCGATCCGGCAACCGGCGAAGAGGCTGACAGCGAGACCCCCGCCTGCGTGATGGTGTTCAACGCCAGCGACCCCAGCGGGGCCGGCGGATTGGCCGCCGATGTCACGGCAATTTCGTCGGTGGGTGCCCACGCGCTGCCGGTTGTCACCGGTGCCTACGCCCGCGACACCGCCGAGATATTCGACCACTTCGCCTTCGACGACGAGGCTGTTTCAGAACAGGCACGGACCATTCTGGAAGACGCGCCGGTACAAGTCTTCAAGGTCGGCTTTGTCGGCAACCCCGAAAACATTTCCGCCATCGCCGAGATCGCCGCCGACTACGCCGACGTGCCGCTGATCGCCTACATGCCCAACCTGTCGTGGTGGGACGAGAGCCAGATTGACCTGTACCTTGACGCCTTCCGTGAGCTGCTGCTGCCGCAAACCACGGTGTTGGTGGGAAACCACAGCACGCTGTGGCGCTGGCTGCTGCCCGACTGGGGTAGCGACCGCAGCCCCGGAGCGCGCGACATCGCCAAGGCTGCGGCAGAGCTGGGCGTGCCCTACACCCTGGTTACGGGTATTCCCTTGCCCGACCAATTCATTGACAACGTGCTGGCCACGCCACAGACCGTATTGGGCAGCGAGAAGTTTGAGCGCTTTGACGCCGTGTTCTCCGGCGCCGGTGACACCCTCTCGGCTGCATTGGCAGCACTGATTGCCAGTGGCAGTGATTTGACCGCCGCCGCAACCGAGGCCCTGAGCTACCTTGACCGCTGCCTTGATTCGGGCTTTCGCCCCGGCATGGGCAACGTGATTCCCGACCGCCTGTTCTGGGCTCAGCCCGAGACCGACGACGAAACCGCCAACGACCAGATGGAAGCCCTCCAGGGCTTCGACATGCCAGCCCATGACACCAAACATTGACTCCCCCCCGAAGCGGCCTACGGCCGCCTCCCCCTCAAGGGGGCGCCACCAGCGGCCCGGCAAAGCCGGTTCCGCGGTGGCCTACGAATAAGGCATCGATCTGCGCATGGATCTCAACCAACAACTCTTCGAGCGCGCGAAGCGCTCCATTCCCGGTGGTGTCAATTCTCCGGTGCGGGCTTTCCGTGCGGTCGGTGGCACGCCACGTTTTGTGCAACGGGCGCAGGGCGCGTACTTCTGGGATGCCAACGGCACGCGTTACATCGACTACA
Source organism: Ramlibacter sp. 2FC (assembly GCA_943369755.1). Taxonomy (GTDB): domain Bacteria; phylum Pseudomonadota; class Gammaproteobacteria; order Burkholderiales; family Burkholderiaceae_C; genus CALROG01. Next base: position 24,422 of record CALROG020000012.1, on the reverse strand, counting down.
TCGGCTCTTGGGGCCCGATGATCCTGGGCCATGGCCATCCGGCGGTGGTCGAGGCTGTGCAAAAGGCCGTGCTGGAAGGCTTTTCTTTCGGCGCGCCGACAGAGCGCGAGATTGAGCTGGCCGAGGAAATCCTGAGCCTGGTGCCTTCAATGGAAATGGTGCGACTGGTCAGCTCTGGCACTGAAGCGGCCATGAGCGCGATCCGCCTGGCGCGCGGCGTCACCGGGCGTAGCAAGCTGATCAAGTTTGAGGGTTGCTACCACGGCCATGCCGACGCACTGCTGGTCAAGGCCGGTTCGGGCCTGGCCACCTTTGGCAACCCGACCAGCGCGGGCGTGCCGCCTGAAGTCGTGCAACACACGCTGGTACTGGAGTACAACAACGTCGCGCAACTTGAAGAATGCTTTGCCCTGCATGGCAAAGAAATCGCCTGCCTGATGATCGAGCCGATTGCGGGCAACATGAACTTCGTGCGCGCCAGCCTGCCGTTCATGCAGCGCTGCCGTGCGCTGTGCAGCGAGTACGGCGCGTTGCTGGCGTTTGATGAGGTCATGACCGGCTGCCGTGTCGCCCTGGGCAGCGCGCAGAGCGTCTATGCCGCGGCCCTGCCCGGCTTCAAACCCGACATCACGGTGCTGGGCAAGGTCATTGGCGGCGGCATGCCGCTGGCGGCGTTCGGCTCCACCCGCGCCGTGATGGAGCACCTCGCGCCGCTCGGGCCGGTCTACCAGGCCGGCACGCTGTCGGGCAACCCGGTGGCCACCGCCTGCGGACTGGCCACGCTGCGCGAAATCCGCAAACCCGGCTTCTTCGAGGCGCTGACCGCTAAAACCCGTTCGCTGGTGGACGGCCTGAGCGCCGCCGCCAGAGCCGAAGGGCTGGCCTTCAGCGCGGACTGCGAAGGCGGCATGTTCGGCTTCTTCCTGCTGGATGCGCTGCCACAAAATTACCCGGCCGTGATGAAGACTGACGGGGCGAAGTTCAACGCCCTGTTTCACGGCCTGCTGCAGCGCGGCGTCTATATCGCTCCGGCCCTGTATGAAGCCGGCTTTGTCAGCGCGGCGCATACCGATGCCGACATTGAGGAAACGCTTGCGGTTGCCCGCGCCGTTTTCAAAACGCTATAAATTTCATAGTGGCTCGCGCATATTGCACGCGGGCTACAGCCGTTTTCACCATTTTTTAGTGGCGGAAATGCCGGACCCCCGAAAAAACCATGGCAACGCCGCGTTCGTCGGCAGCGTCGATCACTTCCTGATCGCGCATCGAGCCGCCGGGCTGAATGACGCAGCTCGCGCCAGCGTCCACCACCACATCCAGCCCGTCTCGAAACGGAAAGAACGCGTCGCTTGCCACCACGCTGCCTTTGAGCGACAGGCCGGCATGCTCGGCCTTGATGCTGGCGATGCGGGCCGAGTCCAGCCGGCTCATCTGCCCCGCCCCCACCCCCAGGGTCATGCCGTCTTTGCAGAACACGATGGCGTTGGATTTCACGTACTTGGCTACCTTCCAGGCGAACAGCAGGTCTTGCAATTCTTCGGGCGTGGGTGACTTGCGGGTCACCACCTTGAGGTCGGACAGGGTGAGCACGTGGTTGTCGGCGGTCTGCATCAACAGACCCGAGCCCACCCGCTTGATGTCCATCAGGTTGCGTCCGTTGTCCCAGTCGATCGCGCCACCGCGCGGCAAATCAATCTGCAAAATACGCACATTGACTTTGCTCTTGAACACCACCAGGGCCTCGGCGGTAAAGGCGGGGGCCATCAAAACCTCGACAAACTGTTTGCTGATGTCCAGGGCGGCGGCTTCGTCCAGCGTGCGGTTCAGGGCGATGATGCCGCCAAAGGCCGAGGTCGGGTCGGTCTTGAACGCCTTGGCGTAGGCATCCGCAGTGTCATGGCCAACCGCCACACCACAGGGGTTGGCGTGCTTGACGATCACGCAGGCCGGGGCGTCAAAGCTCTTCACGCATTCCCAGGCCGCATCCGCATCGGCAATGTTGTTGTAGCTCAGCTCTTTGCCCTGCAGTTGCCTGGCCGTCACCAGCGAGCCGGGGGCCGGGTACAGGTCTCGGTAAAAGGCCGCCTGCTGATGCGGGTTTTCGCCGTAGCGCAGGTCTTGCAGCTTCACAAACCGGCCATTGGCCTGGCCCGGAAACTGCGCCTGGCTGGCGTCACCCTGAACGCCAGAGAGGTAGTCGCTGATGGCGGCGTCGTAGTTGCTGATGCGGTTGAACGCCGCCACCGACAGTGCAAACTTTGTCTTGTCACTGAGCTTGCCCGTCGCCGTGAGTTCTTGCAGCACGTCAGGGTACTGGGTGGCGTCGGTCAGCACCGCCACGTCCTTCCAGTTTTTGGCAGCGCTGCGCACCATGGCCGGGCCACCAATGTCGATGTTTTCGATGGCCTCTTCCAGCGTGCAGCCGGCCTTGGCCACGGTGGCTTCAAACGGGTACAGGTTGACGACCAGCAGGTCGATGGTGTCGATGCCGTGCGCCTTGAGCGCAGCCATATGCTCGGGCAGGTCGCGCCGCGCGAGCAGGCCACCGTGCACCGTAGGATGCAATGTCTTGACGCGGCCGTCCAGCATCTCGGGGAAACCGGTGACTTGCGCCACCTCCGTCACCGCCAGGCCGGCGTCGGCCAGCAACTTGGCAGTGCCCCCGGTGGAGATCAGCTTGACGCCCAGTCCTTGCAGTGCCTGCGTGAGTTCGACAATGCCGGTTTTGTCCGAGACGGAAATAAGTGCGTTCATTTGATGAGTTTGTGTTCGACGAGCTTCTTGCGCAGGGTGTTGCGGTTCAAGCCCAGCCATTCGGCCGCCTTGGACTGGTTGTTGTCGGCCTTGTCCATCACCACCTCGAGCAGTGGCCTCTCCATGACTTTGACCAGCATTTCATACATGCCAGCGGGCTCGGTGCCGCGCAGATCCTTGAAGTACCCCTCAAGGCTCAGGCGCACACATTCCTCAATCTGTTTTTTGCTCATTCGGTTGCGTCCGCAGTTTCTTCCAGATCCAGGCCGATGGCGGTTGCGCCGGGCATGCGCTCCATCGTCTGACCAAGTTCGTCAAAGTAATTTGCCACGGCCTGAAGCTGGGCAACACCCTCGTGCAGCAAGTTCATGCGGGCGCGGAAAGCCTCGCCCCCCGGCAAGGCCTTCACATACCAGCCAATGTGCTTGCGCGCGCTGCGCACGCCGGTGAACTCGCCGTACAGCACGTAGTGGTCTTGCAGATGCGCCAGCAGAAGGCGTCGCACCTCGGCCACCAACGGCGGGGCCAGCGCGGTCCCGGTAGCCAGAAAATGCGCCACCTCACGGAAGATCCAGGGGCGGCCCTGGGCCGCGCGGCCAATCATCACCGCATCGGCCCCGGTACAGGCCAGCACCTCGCGCGCCTTCAATGGCGTCGTAATGTCGCCATTGGCAACCACGGGCACCCGCACTGCGGCTTTCACCGCGGCAATGGTGTCGTACTCGGCCTGGCCCTTGTAGCCCTGCTCACGCGTGCGCCCATGCACGCTGAGCATGCGCACCCCCGCAGCTTCGAAAGTGCGTGCCAGTGTCACGGCATTCTTGTGGGCCTGGCACCAACCGGTGCGCATCTTGAGCGTGACCGGCACACCGCGCGGTTCGCAGGCCTGCACCACCGCCTCGACAATCTGCAGCGCCAGCGTTTCGTCCTGCATCAACGCCGACCCGGCCCACTTGTTGCAGACCTTCTTCGCGGGGCACCCCATGTTGATGTCAATAATCTGCGCGCCGCGCTCGATGTTGTACGCAGCGGCCTCGGCCATCATGGCAGCGTCGGTCCCCGCAATTTGTACCGCAATCGGGCCGGGCTCGCCGGCGTGGTCGGCGCGCCGCGAGGTCTTCAGGGTGTTCCACAGCTCCCGGCGCGAGGTCACCATCTCACTGACCGCGTAACCCGCACCCAGTTTTTTGCAAAGCATGCGAAAGGGCCGGTCCGTAACGCCCGCCATCGGCGCGACGAACAGATTGTTCGCCAAAACGTAGGGGCCAATTTGCATGGGGTGGGGGCTGCGGCGCTGCTGAAAAATGAGGCACGATTGTAGCTGCTCAAAATTTCAGCAATTGAAATCCGGGAACAGTTTGATGCCTGCCTATACTGAGCCCCACTCATGGAAGCCTGGCTAGAACATTTGCTAACGCTGCTGGCTTTGCCAAAGTTCGGATTAAGCACCTTGTTCGTCGTGTCGTTTGTTTCGGCGACGCTGCTGCCGCTTGGTTCTGAACCCGCAGTGTTCGGCCTCATCAAACTCAACCCCGACTTGTTCTGGCCGGCAATTCTGGTGGCCACCGCAGGCAATACGCTGGGCGGCGCGGTGGACTGGTGGCTAGGCTACGGAGCCCACAAGGCGGTAGACAAATATGGCCGTTCGCCAACCCATGTGCGCGCTCTGGCCTGGCTTGAAAAACTGGGGCCCAAGGCCTGCCTGCTGGCCTGGCTGCCTGTGGTGGGCGATCCGCTGTGCGCCGTCGCCGGCTGGCTCAGGCTGCCCTTCTGGCCCTGCCTGGGCTATATGCTGATCGGCAAGTTTTTGCGCTACTTGCTGATGACAGCGGCGCTGCTGTATGTGTTTGTGCCCTGAGCCATAGCGGCTCAAACGTTGAAGAGGAAGTTCATCACATCGCCGTCCTTGACGATGTAGTCCTTGCCTTCACTGCGCATCTTGCCTGCGTCCTTGGCACCCTGCTCGCCCTGGTAGGCGATGAAGTCGTCAAAGGCAATGGTCTGGGCGCGAATGTAGCCGCGCTCAAAATCGGTGTGAATAACGCCGGCCGCCTGCGGGCCGGTGGCGCCAATCGGGACGGTCCAGGCGCGTACTTCCTTGACACCCGCCGTGAAATAGGTCTGTAGCCCGAGCAAAGTGAAGCCGGCGCGAATCAGACGGTTCAGGCCTGGTTCGTCCTGGCCGATTTCTGCCAGAAACATCTGCTTGTCTTCGTCGCTCATCTCGGCCATCTCGGCCTCCATCTTGGCGCAGATCGCAACCACCGGCGCGTTTTGCGCAGCGGCGTACTCGCGCAGCTTGTCCAGGTAGGGGTTGTTGGCAAAGCCGGTCTCGTCCACGTTGCCGACAAACATCGCCGGCTTGGCGGTGATCAGGCACAGTGGCTTGAGCAGCGGCAGCTCTTCCTTGGTGAAGTCCAGTGCACGCACCGGCTGGCCCTGGTTCAGTGCCGCCTGGCAGCGCTCAAGAATGGCCACCAGCTTGGCGGCGTCTTTGTCGCCGGAGCGCGCCGTCTTGGTGTGGCGATGCAGCGCCTTCTCCACAGTGGTCATATCGGCCAGGCACAGCTCGGTCTGGATCACTTCAATGTCGGACACCGGGTCTACCCGGCCCGCGACGTGAACCACGTTGGCGTCGTCAAAGCAGCGCACCACATTGACAATGGCATCGGTTTCACGAATGTGCGCCAGGAACTGGTTGCCAAGGCCTTCGCCCTTGCTGGCGCCCGCCACCAGACCGGCAATGTCAACAAACTCGACGATGGCCGGAACCAACCGCTCGGGCTTGACAATTCCTGCCAGCCTGGCCAGTCTGGGGTCTGGCAGCTCAACAATGCCGACATTGGGCTCGATCGTGCAGAACGGATAGTTTTCCGCCGCAATGCCGGCCTTGGTCAAGGCGTTGAACAAGGTGGATTTCCCTACGTTGGGCAGGCCTACAATGCCGCACTTCAAGCTCATGACAGTTCCAAAAAATCAAGCTGGCAAGTGTATGCGATGCGTCGGGGAGGCACTGTTGGCGTGCCACTGGGCGCTGCGCGGGCTGACAACTGCGCTGCTGCTGGTCTGCATGGCTGGTGCGGCCTGGGGCCAGGCCCCGCGCGGGCCTGCAATCGTGCTGGACGAAGCCAAAGGCAGCATCGAAGCGGGCGCACTGGGTGCCTTCTGGATGGACACCGCGGGCACCGCGTCAATCGACCAGGTGACCCGGGGTGGTGTGGCGCGGTTTCAACCCATGCGTGAAGGATTGATCCAAACCATGGGCGAGGTGAGCGCACTGTGGCTGCACTATCGCCTGGAGCGTCCACCCAACCAGCAGCCACAACAATGGCTGCTGGAGTTCCCAATCCCTGTTCTTGACCTGGCTACCGTGTACCAACAAGATGGCCGTGGCCAATGGCGCGCCCAAAGCGCGGGCGACACGCTGGCGGTAGACAGTTGGCCCGAGCCTGGCCGCTACCCGGTTTTCCGGCTTGATCTGTCAGCCGGCGAGGCCCGTGACGTGTACGTGCGGCTGCGTCACGTCACCCCTTTGAGCCTGCCGGTTCGCCTATCCAACGAAACCAGCTACAGCCAGCGCATTCAAATCGAGTACCTGGGTCTGGGCATGGCCTATGGTGCCCTGGTGCTGCTGATTGCGGCCTGCCTGGCGCAGGCCTGGGTCTACCGGGACTCCACCTACGCCTGGTACTCTGCCTATGCCTCGCTCATGACACTGGCGGTTGCGGCCTACACCGGCGTGGCAGGCCACCTGCTGTGGAGCGGCTACGGCTACTGGACCGACACATCGCAGGGCGTTTTGGCGCTGCTGGCTGGCGGTGCAGCGCTGCTGTTTGTGCGGCACCTGACTGGCATCTCGGCACGGCTGCGCTGGTTTGACGAAGCCGTCTACTGGTTCGGCTGGGCCGGCCTGGGGCTGGCCCTGACCTTTGTGTTTGTTCCCAAATCCGTGGGCCTGATCCTGGTCGGCGGCTATGTCGGCCTGGCGTCAGCCATCAGCGTCTGGATCGCCTGGCTGGCCTGGCGGCGCGGCGACATGGTGGGCCTTTGGGTGTTGGCAGCCTTCATTCCGTTGTGTCTTTCCGTGCTGCTGGTGGTGCTGCGCATTTTCGGCGTGCTGGCGATTTCTTTCGGCACCCAGTATGCGGTGGTTCTGGGTGCCGCCCTGGAGGTGCCGCTGCTGCTGGTGGCGTTGAGCATCCGCTCGCGGGAGCGCCATGGCGTGCAGATCCGGGAGCTGGCACTGTCAACTCAGGACGCACTCACCGGACTGCTCGCGCCGCACCTGTTCCATGACCGTCTGCGCCAGGTGGTTACCCGCTACAAGCGCGACAAACTGGGTTCTGCGGTAATTTTCATCGACCTTGTGAACTACTCGCGCATCAAGAATTTCTATGGCGTGTCAGTTGCCGAACAAAGCCTGCTGCGCAGCGTTATCAAACTGCGCCGCTTGTTGCGTGATGTAGACACGGTGAGCCGTGTGGGTGAAGCCCGCTTTGGCCTGATTCTTGAAGGCGTGTCGGCCCGCTCTGTCGTGACCGACCGCGCAGCGCGGCTGATTGCCGCCGGGCTGATGCCGCTCAAGGGGCTCAAGCCCGAGGTCACCCTGCAATTTCATATTGCCGCCGTCTTGCTTGAAGAAAAGTCAATGGAGGCGCCCTTGCTGGCCGAGGCACTCAGCGCATTGCTGGACCGAATGTCGTCACGCACCCGTCGCCCCATCCGCTTTCTGGAGCCGGAATCCACCGAACGCATGCCACTTGCCGAGAGTTCGCTGCAAGATGGCGACGACATCCCGATGCTGCGACCCGGCTCCCCAGACCACCCGTCTTAAACAAACGCGAAGTCGCCCGTCACCGCCTGGCCTACGCGCAGGGTCTGCTCGAAGCCGTCGACCACGATGGCATTCATGCCGAATGTCACGGCCCCACCCAGGCGCGGGTCGCTGCGGTAGGCCTGCAATGCGTCACCTACTTCCGGGCTAACGCTGGCGCTGGCCGGGTCTACATTGGGGATGGGGCAACGGGCGCAGGGCTTCACCGGTTTGATTTGCACGATGCCCTCGGTGGTGGTCACCTGCATCTGCGCGAGCCGGTCTTCGTCGTGCGCCTCAACGCCGCCCAGCACAATATTCGGCCGGAAACGCGCCATAGGCACCGGGCCATGCCCGGCTTTCACCAGCCGGGCGTTCAACCCGTCCAGCGACGCCTCGCTCGCCACCAAAAGCGGGTATCCATCCGAGAACTGGTTCAACGCCTCCACGCCTTGTGTCCACTGCAGGCTGGACAGGCGGCGGAAGTCAGGGTCAAAGCGGACCAGCCGCAACTTCGTGCCCAGGAAGTCGGTAAACCATTGAGCCGCGACATCGCCCATGTCGTAGGCGCTAACTTCGTCGTCCCAAACCCGGGCCTTGCAAGCTTGCTCCACAGCGTCCAGCGCAATGTGCAACGCCAGCATGCCAGGGGCCCGCAGCACCATGTCATGAAAACGCATTTTTGGCGTGACCAGGGCCATGCGCGGCAACTCGCGCTGGCTTACAAATTCACCGGCTTCGTCCACCACCATCCAGGCACGGTCAAACTCCAGGCCAGTTTCAGTAAGCACGGCTTCCTGCAACTCCACGCCCGCGCAGGACTTGATCGGGTAGATAAAAAGCTGTGCAATACGGGCATTGACATCGGACGAGTTGGCGCTCACGGGGTTTCCTTACAGGTTCAGGGCTGCAATTGTGCCCGGCTCCTACAATTCCCCTTATGCCCCAACCCTTTGACGTCTGCATCCGTGGCACCGGCATTGTTGGCCAAACGCTGGCCTTGCTGTTGGCTGGCCAACGCCTGCGCGTCGGGCTGGTCCAGGCCGGCGCAGCCGACGCCGCAGGCAGCGATGTGCGGGCCTACGCGCTGAATGCCGCCTCGCGCCAGTTGCTTGAATCGCTGCGCGCCTGGCCCGACGCAGCGCACGCAACGCCGGTTAATGCCATGCATGTGCATGGTGATGAAGGTGGAGAGGTGCGGTTTAGCGCCGCCGCCCAGGCAGTACCGGCACTGGCCTGGATCGTGGACGTGCCGGCGCTGCAAACCCTGCTGGCGCAGGCGGTGCGCTTCCAGCCCCTGATAGAGCTGCTCGACCAACCCGCGCCGGCAGCCTTGACCGTGGTGTGCGAAGGCCGTTCAAGCGTCACGCGGGCTGAATTTGGAGTGCAGTTTGACGAAACACCCTATGGCCAGCACGCCATTGCGGCGCGCCTGAGCTGTGAAAACCCGCACGACCAGACCGCCCGACAGTGGTTTGCTGAGGGTGAAATTCTGGCGTTTTTGCCTTTGTCCCAGCCTGCGGGGAACTCCCTGGCCGTTGTCTGGTCTGTACCGGAAGCCCAACTGGCGGGCCTGATGGGCCTGAGCCCCGCAGACTTCGCAGCACGGCTGCAAACCGCCAGCCACAGCGCACTGGGCAAGCTGAGCTTGACCAGCGAGCGTGCCGCCTGGCCGCTGCGCCTGGCACGGGCGACCCACTGGTGCGGGCCGGGCTGGGCGCTGGCGGGCGACGCCGCCCACACAGTGCATCCGCTGTCAGGCCAGGGCTTGAATCTGGGGCTGGCCGATGCGGCGGCGTTGGCAAAAGTCTTGCATGAGCGGGCCTATTGGCGGGGCGTGGGAGACGAAAAGCTGCTGCGGCGCTACGAGCGCTCGCGCAAGGTCGATGTTGCGCTGATGGGCGCCACCACCGACGGGTTGCAGCAGCTGTTTGCCCACGACGATGGCCCGCGACAGGTGCTGCGCAACTGGGGCATGAAGGGTTTCGAGCGCAGTGGGCCGCTCAAGCAATGGGTGGCCCGCCGGGCGATGGGATTGAACTAACTGAACGCAGCAATGCAAGACGGAAACACCATGAAGAAGATCATTAAAACCACGCTGGCAGCCGTGCTGCTGGCCATTGGCGTGACAGCGCTGGCCCAGGAAGCCACCATCCGCAAGAACCTGGTGGAGCGCTTGCCGCAGCTGCAAGCAATCGACGAGGTCACCAAGACCGTGATGCCGGGCCTTTTTGAAGTGCGCTTCAATGGCACTGAAATCATCTACACCGATGCCGAGGGCAACTACATCATTCAGGGCAGCCTGATCGACACCAGGCAGCGCCGAAACCTGACCGAAGAACGCATCGACAAGCTCACCGCTGTAGCGTTTGACAGCCTGCCGCTGAAAGACGCCTTCGTGATGGTGCGTGGCAACGGCAAGCGCAAGCTGGCGGTGTTTGAAGACCCGAACTGCGGCTACTGCAAACGCTTCGAGCGCGACCTGCAAAAGGTGGACAACGTGACCGTGTACATGTTCCTGTACCCCATCTTGAGCCAGGACTCGACCGACAAGTCCCGCAATATCTGGTGCGCCAAAGACAAAGCCAAAACCTGGCTCGACTGGATGGTGCGCGACCAAGCCCCGCCCGCCGCCAGTTGCGACGCCACCGCACTGGCACGCAACATCGAGTTCGGCAAAAAGCACAAGATAACCGGCACGCCTACCCTGATTTTTGCCGACGGCTCTCGGGTGCCCGGCGCCATCAACCCGCAGCAAGTTGAAAAGTTCCTGGCAGAAGCCAAGTAAGCTGCGGGCCCGGTCGCGCGGTGCACCCATGGCTTGCGTATAGTCAAGCCCATGGCTTCCAGCAAAAAAACCAGCGCGCCTGCGGGCCTGCACTACCGCATAGAAGCCGCTGACCCGAAGGCCCACCTGTTCCGCATCACGCTCACCGTTGCCCGGCCCGCGGCGGTGCAGCAGGTTGCGTTGCCCGTGTGGATTCCGGGCAGCTACCTGGTGCGCGAATTCTCAAAAAACCTGCAGCAGCTTCAAGCCCGCCAGGGCAAGCGCACGCTGGCGGTGCAGCAACTGGACAAATGCAGCTGGCAAATCGCCACCGACCCGTTGCAGCCGCTGGAGTTGCAATACGCGGTTTATGCGCTCGACAGTTCGGTGCGCGCGGCCTGGCTGGACGCCGAGCGCGGCTTCTTCAACGGCACCAGTCTGTGCCTGCGGGTGCAGGGCCATGAAGACGGCCCGCACGCGCTGGAGCTGTTGGCCCCTGCGGCGCTGCCAGACTGGGAAGCAGCGTCTGGCCTTACCGCGCACAAAGTCAACAAAAAGGGCTTTGGCACTTACCTTGCGCCCAACTACCATGAACTGGCCGACTGCCCGGTAGAGATGGGCCGCTTCTGGCGTGGCGAATTCAAGGCCGCTGGCGTGCCGCACCGCCTGGTGGTGGCGGGCGCAGCGGCTTCTTTTGACGGTGCGCGCCTGCTGGTGGACGCCCGCCGTATTTGCGAGCAAGGCATCCGCTTCTGGCATGGTGCGGGCAAACCACCGCACAAAAACTATTTGTTCATGCTCAACGCTGTGGATGACGGCTATGGCGGGCTGGAGCACCGTAATTCCACCGCCCTGATCGCGGCACGCCGCGACCTGCCGCGCCTGGGTGATGCACGCACCAGCGAGGGCTACACCACGCTGATGGGGCTGATCAGCCATGAGTACTTCCACACCTGGAACGTCAAGCGGCTGCGTCCGGCTGAATTCGCGCAGTACGACTACACGCAGGAAAACTACACCCGCCTGCTCTGGTTTTTTGAAGGCTTCACCAGCTACTACGATGACTTGCTGCTGCGCCGGGCCGGCCTGATTGACGACGCCGGCTACCTCAAGCTGCTGAACAAGACCATCAACCAGGTGATGCAAACGCCGGGGCGCAAGCTGCAGTCGGTTGCACAAGCCAGCTTTGACGCCTGGGTCAAGTACTACCGCCAGGACGAAAACACACCCAACGCCACGGTGAGCTACTACACCAAGGGCGCGCTGGTGGCGCTGTGCTTTGACCTGACGCTGCGCCGCGAGGGCCGCACCACCCTGGACGCGGTGATGCGCGCGCTGTGGACGCGCAGCGCTGGGGGCCCGATCAGCGAGGCAGACTTTGCCGCTGTGCTCAACGACCTGGGCGGCCGCTCATTTGCCCAGGAAATCGGGCAATGGGTTCACGGCACGCGCGAGTTGCCGCTGCGCGAGCTGCTGACACAGCATGGCGTGGCGGTGAATGAAGACCCGGCCCAACTGGCGCAGCGCCTGGGCCTGCGCATGGCCGAGGCCAATGGCGCGGTACAGGTCAAGGCGGTGCTGCGCGGTGGTGCCGCCGAAAAGGCAGGGCTGGCGGCGGGCGACGAATGGCTGGGGGTAGAGGTCGCGGGCCAGGGCTGGCGCCTGACCAAGCTCGACGACCTTATTTTCTACGCCGGGCGCCACAAGACCGTCACAGCGCTGGTGGCGCGCGACAAACGCTTGCTGCGCCTGCCGTTGGCGCTGCCGGGTGCGGTGACCACCTGGCGGCTTGCGCTGCGCGACGCCGCGCTGGCCCGGCCGTGGCTCGCCGCACAGCCCTGATCACCAGCGCCCTGCTGGTGCTGTTTGCCCATGCGGCGCTGCTGCACTGGTTGCACGCCCATTGGCCAGTGCAGCAGCGACTGATGCCGATGGCCACGCCAATGTTCACCCGGGTGCTGCAGCAGGAGCTTCCCGCAACGCCCGTTTTGGCCCCTGTTCTTAAGCAAAACAGGCCCGCAGCCCGCGTGGAATATGCGCGACCCACTATTGAATTGATAGCAAAGCCGGAGCCTTCCACAGGCGCGCTGAGTCCTACCCTGGCACCGACCCAGGCCGCCGAAGCGCCTGTGCCGGTGGCGGCGTCTGCGCCACAACCCCTGTCCGACGCCTCGGTCGCGGCCAGTGCACCGCCAGCGACTGCGCCAGCAGACCCGCTGGCCAGTTGGCCGGTGAATACCCGCATCAGCTACCGGCTGCGCGGCTGGTTTCGCGGCGAACTGCACGGCGACGCCCAGGTGCAGTGGCAGCGCGAAGCCAGCCGCTACCAGGTACGCATCGACATCGACATTGGCCCGTTCGTAAGCCTGCGCATGACCAGCCAGGGCCAGCTCAGCGCCACCGACTTGATGCCCGATGCGTATGAAGAGCTACGCGGCAACCGCCGCCGCCATGCACGGCTGGGACCCAGCCAGATTACCTTTGAAGACGGGCGCGAGGTCGCCCGCCCCACCGGGGTGCAAGACACCGCGAGCCAGTTTGTCGCGCTGAGCCAGCGCTTTGCCAGCGGGCAGCAGGCCCTGGAGGTCGGGCAGGCGGTGAGCTTCTGGATGGCCCGCCCCGGTGCAGTGGATCAATGGACTTACGACGTGGTCGAGCGGGTGCAGTTGCAAACCCCGGCCATGGGCCTGATTGACGCCTTTCACCTCAAGCCCCGCCCGATTGCCAACCCGCGCGGCAACATCACGGCCGAAATGTGGTTTGCGCCTGCCCTGCAATACCTGCCGGTGCGCATCCGCATCAACCAGGGCAGCGAGATCCATCTCGACCTTCTGGTGGAAAAGATAGAACAACGATAAGGCAACCGCAGGCCGCTTCTGCGCGGGCCTTACGCTTTTGCGCGGGCCTTAATTCCGTCGAAGGTCTTGCACGCGCCTGGCCTTGCCCAGGCTGCGCTCCACGCCGCCTTCGGGCCGCAGCTCGATCTTGGCGCTGGTGCCGATGTAGGTTTTTATCTCGTGCGCAAGCTGCGCTGCGGCGGCGTGCGCTTGCTCGCTGTCCGGTGCCACGCCGTGGCGCGCCTCCACTGCCACCGTCAGGGAGTCCAGCGGGCCTTCGCGCGTCAGGATGCACAGGTAATGCGGCGCCAGTTCGGGCCGCCGCAGGATCAGCTCCTCGATCTGGGTGGGGAACACGTTGACGCCGCGCACGATCATCATGTCGTCGCTGCGCCCGGTGATTTTTTCCATGCGGCGCATGGTGCGGGCGGTGCCGGGCAACAGGCGCGTCAGGTCGCGGGTGCGGTAGCGAATGATCGGCAGCGCTTCTTTGGTCAGGCTGGTGAAGACCAGCTCACCCAGCTCACCATCGGCCACCGGCTCGCCGGTGTCGGGGTTGATGATCTCGGGATAGAAATGGTCCTCCCAGATGGTCGGGCCGTCCTTGGTCTCTACACATTCGTTGGCCACGCCGGGGCCCATGACTTCGCTCAGGCCGTAGATGTCCACCGCATCCATCCCCATGCGCTTTTCAATTGCCAGGCGCATGTCGTTGGTCCAGGGCTCGGCACCAAAAATTCCAAGGCGCAGGCTGGACTCCGTGGCGACCAGCCCCTGGCGTTCAAATTCGTCGGCAATGGCCAGCATGTAGCTGGGCGTGACCATGATGATGTCGGGCTTGAAATCGGTGATCAGCTGCACCTGCCGCTCGGTCTGGCCGCCGCCAAAGGGCACCACCGTCAGGCCCAGCCTTTCTGCGCCATAGTGCGCGCCCAGCCCGCCGGTGAACAGGCCATAGCCGTAGCTGATGTGCACCAGGTCTCCCGGTCGGGCACCACTGGCTCGAATGCTGCGCGCCATCACATGGGCCCAGGTGTCAATGTCCTTGTGGGTGTAGCCCACTACCGTGGGCTTGCCGGTGGTGCCACTGGAGGCATGGATGCGGGCGCAACGTTCGCGCGGCACCGCAAACATGCCAAACGGGTAGCTGTCGCGCAGGTCTTTTTTGGTGGTGAAGGGAAACTTCGCCAGGTCGGCCAGCGTGCGGCAGTCATCGGGGTGCACCCCGGCGGCGTCGAACTTGGCGCGGTACACCGTTGAGTGCGCATAGGCATGGCGCAAGGTGGCGCGCAGGCGTTTGAGCTGCAAGCCGCGCAGCTCGTCGATGCTGGCCTTTTCAATGGGTTCAAGCGGAAATGACGTCATGGGACAGGCTCCAGGCAGGCTTTTATGACGCAACCACGCTGCCGGTGATGCTGGCGCTCTTGCCGCGGAACATGGCCACCACCTCGCCATGCTGGTTGCTGACTTTCATGTCGTAGATGCCGTGGCGGCCTTGCAGCACTTGCTCAACGCCCTCACAGGTCAACACATCGCCCAGTTGCCCGGGCTTGAGGAATTCAATGCTGCAGCCCGCCGCCACGGTCGCCCGGTTGTGGCTGTTGCAGGCAAAGGCAAAGGTTGAATCGGCCAGCGTGAAGATAAAGCCGCCGTGACAAATCTTGTGGCCGTTCAGGTGCGGCTCGCGCACCGTCATGCGCAGTACGGCGCGCCCCGGCTCACACGCCAAAAGTTCCATGCCCATGGTGACCCTGGATGCGGTGTCCGCGGCAAACATGGTTTCGCCCACTTTGCTCGCCAGTTCAGTGGGGCTCATTTATTCACCTTTGAACTGCGCAGCGCGCTTTTCACGAAAAGCCATCACGCCCTCAATGTAGTCATGGGTCTTGCCCATGGCGGACTGGGTGTCGCGCTCCAGGTCCAGCTGCTGCGTGAAAGTGCGGGTGGTGCTGCCTTGCAGCAACTGGCGGGTGGCCACCAGCGCCTTGGTGGGCATGGCCGCGAGCCTGGCGGCCAACGCCAGCGCAGCGCCAACGCAGTCGTCAGACACATCCCAGATCATTCCCCATTCTTTTGCCTGCGCGGCGGGCAGCTTGTCACCGGTCATGGCCAAAGCCATGGCGCGTGCCATGCCCAGGCGTTGCGGCAACAACCAGGAGCTGCCCGCGTCCGGTATCAGGCCGATCTTGCTGAAGGCCTGAATGAAGCTCGCACCAGTGGCGGCAATGGCAAAGTCGCAGCTCATGGCCAGCGAAGCACCGGCCCCGGCAGCCACGCCGTTCACCGCCGCAATAGTAGGCATGCGCAGGTTTTGCAGCCGCCGCGCGGTCGGGTTGAAAGCCTGGTCGATCACCGGGCCCGGGTCAGCGCGCTTGACCAGGTCGGGCCCGGGCTCAAAGTCAAATTCGGCCAGATCCGCACCGGCGCAAAAGCCCCGCCCGGCCCCGGTAAGCACCAGCGCACGGATTGACGCATCCGCCTCGGCCTGGTCCAGCGCGGCCCACAGGTCGTGATGCATCTGGCGGGTAAAACTGTTGAGCGCCTGCGGCCGGTTCAGCGTGATCAACGCCACGCCACCCTGCGCGCTGTAAAGAACGGTTGGTTCAGTCATGAAGGTCTCCTGGGTGAAATTTAACATTAACCAACCAATCGGTCGGCTAATGTTTTCCCTTGGGTATAGTGCACCACGGCAAACCCATTGAAGGAGATGAAATGAGCTACGAAATGATTGAAGTACGCACCGAAGGCGGCAAGGTGGGCATCGTCACGCTGAACCGTCCCAAGCAATTGAACGCGCTGAACAACCAGCTGATGGACGAGCTCGGTGCTGCACTCAAGGCCTTTGACGCCGACCCAGCCATCGGCTGCATGATCGTGACCGGCAGCGAAAAGGCCTTTGCCGCAGGTGCCGACATCGGTGCCATGGCCAGCTATTCGTTTGCCGACGTCTACAAGGGTGACTACATCACCCGCAACTGGGAAACCATTCGCAGCGTGCGCAAGCCGGTGATTGCGGCGGTGAGCGGGTTTGCGCTGGGCGGCGGCTGCGAGCTGGCCATGATGTGCGACTTCATCATCGCCGCCGACAACGCCAGGTTCGGCCAGCCCGAGATCAAGCTGGGCATCATCCCCGGTGCCGGTGGCACGCAACGCCTGCCACGCGCCGTCGGCAAGGCCAAGGCGATGGACATGGCGCTCACCAGCCGCATGATGGACGCCACTGAAGCCGAACGCGCGGGGCTGGTCAGCCGTGTGGTGGCGCTGGACAAACTGATGGACGAGGCGCTGGGCGCGGCGCTGTTGATCAGCGACTATTCGCAGATTGCAGTGATGGCCGCAAAGGAGTCGGTGAACCGGGCTTTTGAATCAGGCCTGTCCGACGGCGTGATGTTCGAGCGCCGCCTGTTCCACGCCCTGTTTGCCACCAGTGACCAGAAAGAAGGCATGGACGCCTTCGTGAACAAACGCAAACCCGCCTTCCAGAACGAATAATCAGGCGCGCTATAATTTTGGGCTTGGCGCTTTAGCTCAGTCGGTTAGAGCGATGGAATCATAATCCACAGGTCCGCGGTTCGAATCCGTGAAGCGCCACCAGATTCGCTACGCCTTGCGGCGTTGACAGCAAAGGCACTGTGGCCCACAGTGCCTTTTTCATTGACAGCCTCTGGACACACACCATGAATCGCTGCAGATCAACATTTGCTACTTTTTTTATAGCGGCTTGCGCAATATTGGCAGGGGCTGCGGCCACTTTCCCCTTTGATGCCCAGGCACAGGCGATGCGCCGTGACGTGCCGGCCGACGTCAAGCTCGGGCGCCTGGTTGTCACCCAGCCACCCGACGCAACCCTGGACGGCAAGCCCGACCGGCTCTCGCCCGGCGCGCGGATCCGCAACACCAACAACTTGCTGCTGCTGTCAGGCAGCGTGGTGGGGCAAGAACTGTCGGTGGTGTACCGCCGCGATGCGGCAGGCCTGATTCATGAGGCCTGGGTACTGACCCCCGCAGAGGCTGAAAAGCTGGGCGGGTCGAATGGTGCCAAGGCTTTTGCCGATTTGCTGGCCCTGATCTTTGGCGCGCGGCGCTGAGCCTGGGGTACGCCATGAGCAAAAAAGTTTTTATCAAAACCTTCGGCTGCCAGATGAACGAGTACGACTCGGACAAGATGGCTGATGTGATGCACGCCGCGCAAGGCTATGAGCCCACGCAGAACGTGGACGAGGCCGACCTGATCTTGTTCAACACCTGCTCGGTGCGCGAAAAAGCGCAGGAAAAGGTGTTCAGTGATCTGGGCCGGGTACAGCACCTGAAGAAAAAGGGTGTGCTGATCGGCGTGGGCGGCTGCGTGGCAAGCCAGGAAGGTGCCGAGATCATCAAGCGCGCACCGTATGTTGACGTGGTGTTTGGCCCGCAGACGCTGCACCGCCTGCCCGCGCTGCTGGACGCGCGCGCCAGACTGGCGCGGCCGCAGGTGGACATCAGCTTCCCCGAGATCGAGAAGTTCGACCACTTGCCGCCTGCGCGGGTCGAGGGTGCCTCAGCCTTCGTGAGCATCATGGAGGGCTGCAGCAAGTACTGCAGTTACTGCGTGGTGCCCTACACCCGGGGCGAAGAAGTTTCGCGCCCGTTTGACGACGTGTTGGCCGAGATAGCCGGGCTGGCTGGCCAGGGTGTCCGCGAGGTAACACTACTGGGTCAAAACGTGAACGCCTATCGCGGCACCATGGGGCACAGCACCGAGATTGCAGACTTTGCCTTGCTCATCGACTACGTGGCCGACATACCGGGCATCGAGCGGATCCGCTACACCACCAGCCACCCGAACGAGTTCACGCAGCGCCTGATCGATGTGTACGCCCGCGTACCCAAGCTGGTGAGCCACCTTCACTTGCCGGTGCAACACGGCAGCGACCGCATCTTGATGGCCATGAAGCGTGGTTACACCGCCATGGAATACAAAAGCACAGTGCGCAAGCTGCGCGCCATTCGCCCCGACATGGCCATGAGCAGCGATTTCATCGTCGGCTTTCCAGGCGAGACCGATGACGACTTCAACAAGATGATGAAGCTGATTGACGACGTGCAGTTCGACAACAGCTTCAGCTTTATCTTCAGTCCCCGTCCGGGCACGCCTGCGGCCAACCTGCACGACGAGACACCACACGCCGTGAAACTGGCCCGGCTGCAGCAACTCCAGGCGGTGATTGAAGCCAACATCCGCCGCTTCAGCGCGCAACGCGTGGGCACGGTGCAGAGAATCCTGGTGGAGGGCCCTTCGCGCAAAAACCCGGACGAACTGGCCGGGCGCACCGAATGCAACCGGGTCGTCAACATCAAAGGGCCTGTGCGGCTGGTCGGCCAGATGCTTGACGTGACCATCACCGAGGCCTATCCGCATTCTTTGCGCGGCGAAGTTCTCACGGCTGAAACGGTCTGAGCAACTAAGGCGCGCTGAAAGTCGGCCCGGCGACGCCTCAGAAGGGCATCTTTGGCATGCCCTTCATGCCGCCCATGCGCTTGATCATTTTCATCATGCCGGCACCCTTCATTTTTTTCATCATGCCCTGCATCTGCTCGAACTCGTTGAGCAGGCGGTTCACTTCCTGAACCTGCACACCGGCACCGGCGGCAATGCGCCGCTTGCGGGTGGCCTTGATGAGTTCAGGCTTGCGCCGCTCCAGCGGCGTCATGCTCTGGATCATGCCTTCCTTGCGCCGCACATCGCGCTCGGCCCTGTCCATGTCCACCTGGCCCGCCTTGGCCTGCATCTGCGCCGGCATCTTGTCCATCAGGCTGCTCAGGCCGCCCATGCTCTTCATTTGCTGGATCTGGCTCAGAAAGTCATTCAGGTCAAAGCCGCTGCCGCTCTTGACCTTGGCCGCCAGCTTCTGCGCCGCCTCCATGTCAACGCCGGCGGTGACCTGTTCGACCAGCGCCACGATGTCACCCATGCCCAGAATACGTCCGGCGTGGCGCTCGGCGTCAAACACCTCCAGCCCGTCGAGCTTTTCACTGGTACCGGCAAACTTGATCGGTGCGCCAGTAATCTGCCGAACCGACAGCGCCGCACCCCCGCGCGAGTCGCCGTCGGTCTTGGTCAGGATGATGCCGGTCAGTGGCAGCGCGTCCTTGAAGGCCCTGGCGGTATTGACCGCGTCCTGGCCCTGCATGGCGTCCACCACAAACAGCGTTTCTACCGGGTTGAGCGCGGCGTGCAGGGCCTTGATTTCACCCATCAGGGCTTCGTCAATTGCCAGCCGGCCAGCGGTGTCGACCAGCAACACGTCAAAAAAGTGCTTGCGCGCGTAATCCAGCGCCGCACGCGCGATGTCCAGCGGTTTTTGCTCAGCCGTGCTGGGAAACCACTCGGCACCGGCCTGCGCCGTCACCGTCTTGAGCTGCTCAATGGCCGCCGGGCGGTAAACGTCGCCTGACACTGTCAGCACCTTCTTCTTGCGCTTTTCAATCAGGTGCTTGGCCAGCTTGCCGGTGGTGGTGGTTTTACCTGCGCCCTGCAGGCCCGCCATCAGGATCACGGCGGGCGGTTGGGCCGCAAGGTTGATGTCGCTGACGCCTTCGCCCATGGTGGCGGCAAGCTCGCGGCTGACAATCCCCACCAGCGCCTGGCCGGGCGACAAAGAGCCCAGCACCTCCTGCCCCAGTGCTTTGTCTTTGACCCGGGCGATGAAGTCACGCACCACAGGCAGCGCCACGTCGGCCTCAAGCAGGGCCATGCGCACTTCGCGCAACATATCCTGAACGTTGGTTTCAGATATGCGGGCCTGGCCGCGGATTTCCTTGACCAGGCGTGAGAGTTTGTCTGAGAGGGCGGAGGCCATGAGGGGGCTTCGGTGTTCCGGAGCGAAAGGCTAAACTGTGAGAATGATTCTAGCCAGTGTATCCCCCGTCGCTGCGGCTCTTTCGCTTGCGGCGGCTGCGGCCTACGCCACACCGGCACTGGCCGCCAGTCGACTGCAGGCTGGGGGCGTGCGGGCGGCCCTGATGACGGCCTGGGTTTTGCACGCGCTGGCCCTGGCCTGGAGCCTGCTGGGCGATGCCCCACGCTTTGGTTTTGCACCGGCCGTTTCGGTCACGGCCTGGCTGGTTCTGTCGGTGTACGCAATTGAAAGTCGGCTGTTTCCCCAGCTCAAGGCCTTGGCCGCGTTGGCCGGCATGGGTGGCGCCGCCGTGCTGGTGGCGCTTGCCTTCCCCGGGAGCCCACTGCATGTGTCGGCCTCGCCCTGGTTGCCGTTGCATTGGGCGCTGGGCATTGCGTCGTACGGCCTGTTTGCTGCGGCCGTGGTGCATGCCTGGCTGATGATGCGCACCGAGCGCGAGATTCGTTTGGCGACCGAGCCCCACGGCGGATTACCGCTGCTGACTTTGGAGCGACTGACCTTTCGCTTCGTCCAGGCCGGTTTTGTGTTGTTGTCGGCAACACTGCTGGCGGGATTGCTTTTTACCGAGCAACTCTATGGTGCGGGCCGGGCCTGGAAATGGGACCATAAAACGCTTTTCTCCATTCTTTCGTGGCTGGCCTTCGCGGTGCTGCTGGTGGGACGCGCGCGTTTTGGCTGGCGCGGGCGCAAGGCGGTGCGCATGCTTTATGTGGGCTCGCTGTTGCTGCTGCTGGCGTATGTAGGCTCGCGATTTGTACTTGAGGTGGTGTTAGGGCGTGGCACATGAAATACCTGCTGGTGCTGGTGGTGGTGCTGGTCGCCGTGTACGTCTGGCGCGGCAACCGCAAGGACAACGCGCCAACGCGCCCTGCCCGGCGCAAACCGGGCACACCGCAAGACATGGTTCAGTGCGCCACCTGCTCCGTTCACCTGCCCCAAGCCGAAGCGCTGCCCGGGCCGGGCGGCTTTTACTGTAGCGACGAGCATCGCCTTCGTGCGCAACGCTGAGCAGGATTGCCCGCATGACTGAGTCCACCGCCCCGGCCTCCTGGTTCGGCCTGCGCGAACCGACTCCGGAAGACTCCGCATTTTCGCGACTGTGGCGCGGCTTCATGACGGCACGCGTGATGATTGCGCTGGTGCTGCTTGTGATACTGGGCACCACCTACCTGATGGCACCGCGCCCCGCCGAGGGCTGGCTGGTAGCGATGTGCGCCGGCTACCTGGTGGCCACCGTCTTCTTGCGCGCCTACGGCAAACCGCGCCCACCCGGTCAAACCTTTGACGCGCAGTGGGTTTCAACGATTGGTGTGGACCTGATCGCGTTCTCGGTGCTGCAGTTCCTGCAAGCCGGGGGCATCAGCTATCTGCCGCTGTTTGCACTGCCGCTGCTGCTGGCTTCTGTGCTGGGTTCCTTGCTTTTGGCACTGGGAACGGCGGCGGCCATCACCCTGCTTTTGCTATTCGACGCCTGGCAGATTTCACTGCTGGGTGACTCCACCTCGCGCGCGTTGCAGGCGGGCCTGACCGGTACCGGTTTTTTTGTCGTGGCGTTGCTGGCCAACCAACTCGCGTCACGCCTAGCGCGCGAAGAGCAGCACGCCAGGCAAAGCCAGCAGCTGGCGCGGGTCCAGACCGAAGTCAATGAGCTGGTGATTGAAGCACTGGCCGACGGGATTCTGGTGGTAGACGATGGCGGCTCAGTGCGCGCTGCCAATCCGGCGGCGCAGCACCTGCTTGCGGCCGGGAACAAAACCCAAAGTCTGCCATTCCTGCTGACCAGCGAGGCAGCCTGGCATCCACTGGCCGAACTGGCGCGCCAGACCTTCCTGCTGCGCACCGTGCAAATAGCGGACATCAGCCTGGCAGAGGTCATGCAGGCGCCGCGCCGCGTTCACGTGCGAACCCGCCTGACGGCCACCCATGACGTGGGCACAGAAAGCCTGTGTGTGATGTTTCTCGAAGACCTGCGCGAGATGGAGGCGCGGCTGCGAACTGAAAAGCTGGCTGCCATGGGCCGCATGTCGGCCGCTGTCGCCCATGAGATCCGCAATCCGCTGGCCGCCATCATGCAGGCCAATGCGCTGCTCGATGAAGACTTGTCTGACCCGGGCCAGAAAAAGCTGGCCTTGATGGTGCGCCAGAACGCCCAGCGCCTGGCCCAGATTGTCGAAGAAGTGCTGGACATCTCACGGGTGCAGCAAGACGGTGCGCGACTCGCCCCGCCCCTGCTGGACCTGGACGATGCGGTGCGCCAGGCTTGCGCCGAATGGTCGCGCCAGACCGCTTGCGCCAATCGCCTTCAGTTGGCGCTACAAGCTGGCGCCCAGCAGGTAATGTTTGAGCCCGACCACTTGCGCCGGGTGCTTGTCAACCTGCTTGACAACGCCTTGCGCTACGCCAGTCTGCGAACCGGCGCAATCCGTGTGACAACAGAGGCCCCGGCGTCGGGCCAACCCGGCCTGCGGGTCTGGAGCGATGGCGCGCCGCTTGAGCACAGCGTGCAAAGTCACCTGTTCGAACCCTTCTTCTCCTCGGAAAGCCGCTCCAGCGGACTTGGCCTGTACATCTGCCGCGAACTGTGCGAGCGCCATGGTGCACTGATCGGCTACCAGCGCACCGACGGCAATGAGTTCTTCGTGTTGTTCCGCGCAGACGTGCCGGGTGGCCCAGCCCAGGCGTCCTTTGCCACAATGCCTGCCTGATGGCCGCCAACACCGCTTCGCCCCATGTGCTGATCGTCGATGACGAGCCCGACCTGCGCACGCTGTATGAACTCACGTTGCTGCGCGAGGGCTATCGCGTCGAGGCAGCGGCCGACCTCGCGCAGGCCCGCCAGGCACTGGAGGCGGGCAAGTTCGACGCCATCATCACCGACCTGCGGTTGCCCGATGGCCTGGGCCTTGAACTGCTGCGCGACCTGCAAACGCAGCAGCGCGCCGAGCGTTGCATCGTCATGACGGCCTATGGCTCGGCCGAAAACGCGGTCGAAGCCCTCAAGGCCGGCGCTTTTGACTACCTGACAAAACCGGTGGACCTGAAACAGTTCCGTGCGGTGGTGGCCTCTGCCATTCAGGGTGCAGCACCGCCCCTCCCGGGCCGCGCGGCACCGGGGCGGGCCCCGGCACCGCCGCAAACGGGCGGGGCCAGTGGTGCCCTGAAGCGTCTGGTAGGCGAGTCGGAAGCCATGCGCACCGTCAAAGCGCGCATCGCCAAAGTGGCCCGCAGCATGGCTCCGGTGCTGGTGCGCGGCGAGTCCGGTACCGGCAAAGAGCTTGCGGCGCGGGCGCTGCACGCCTGCAGCCATCGCGCAGGCGGTTCATTTGTTGCAGTGAACTGCAGCGCCATTCCCGAGAACCTGCTTGAGGCCGAGTTCTTCGGCGCGCGCAAGGGTTCCTACACCGGTGCCACGGCCGACCGCGAGGGCTACTTTCAGGCAGCGCGTGGCGGCACCCTGTTTCTGGACGAGATTGGCGACCTGCCGCTCACCATGCAGTCCAAGCTGCTGCGGGCCATCCAGGAGCGCCAGGTGCGCTCGCTGGGCTCCACCCAGGAGGACTCGGTGGACGTGCGCGTGGTCAGCGCCACCCACAAAGACCTGGCCGCCGACGTGCAGGCCGGGCGGTTTCGCCAGGACTTGTATTACCGGCTCAACGTGATCGAAATTGTGGTGCCGCCCCTGCGTGAAAGGCGAAGCGACTTGCCCGCGCTGTGCGAGGCGCTGCTGGCACGGATCGCGGCCGAATCCGGCATGCCGGTGCCCGCACTGTCCGCCAAGGTGCTTGACCAGCTCTACGCGCTGGCGCTGCCCGGCAATGTCCGCGAGCTTGAAAACCTGTTGCACCGGGCCGTGGCACTTAGCGATGGCACCGAACTGCAGGTCGACTTTGCGCCCACACGGGTCGGGGAAGTCCCGCTGCGCCTGCCTGAGCCCCTGGTCGTCGAACCAGCGACACCCGCTCTCACCCCCGTCAACACCGAGCCTGCGCCGATACCCGCCGACTTGCAGACCTGGCTGGACCAGCAAGAGCGTGAAATCCTGGTCAAAGCCTTGAACGAAAGCAGCTTTAACCGTACGGCTGCGGCCAACCGGCTGGGGTTAAGCCTGCGCCAGATCCGCTACCGCATCGCTCGCCTGGGGATCAACATGCCCGGCGGCGACGAGTCCCATGACGACGCCACCCCTTGACGCTGCCGGGCTGTGGCGCGACGGCTGGTACAGGCACGCGCGGCAACTGCCGTCTCCCAATGTTGGCGTGCGGCCGATAGAGGCCTGCATTGACCTGATCGTGCTGCACTCCATCAGCCTGCCGCCTGGCAGCTACGGCGGTGACCAGGTTCAGCAGCTCTTC
>CALROG020000011.1:0-107003 GCA_943369755.1 Ramlibacter sp. 2FC | reverse complement strand
AGGTGGCCCGCCCAACCACGCGCTGTGGAAGCGTTTTGACGACGCCTGCAACGAAGCCTACAAAGTGGTCGAGGGCTGGCTGGAAAAAGTCAAAGCCGACGCCGCCGAGCACAAGGCCCAGCGCATGGCCCTGATCGACGAACTCAAGGCCTGGGCCGCTGACAACAGCACCGCCAAGGACGGTGACTGGAAGGGTTTCAACCGGATCCTGCACCAGTTCAGCGACCGCTGGCGCGACGCCGGCCACCTGAGCGAAAAGGCCTTTGCCGAGATGCAGCCGCTGTGGAAAGAGGCTTTCAAAGCCGCCGAGGCACCGCTGGACGCAATTCAAAAGCTAAGCCTGGAGCGCCGTCACGCCATGGTCGAAGAGGCCAGGGTGCTGGGTGCTGCGCCCGTGATGCGTATTGACGCCGTCAAGTCGCTGCAACAGCGCTGGCAGGCTGAGGCGCAGGCCGTGCCACTTGAGCGCAAGCATGAGCAAAAGCTCTGGGACGCATTCCGTCAGCCGATTGACGAAGCCTTCAACCGCAAGGGTGAAGAACGCGACAAGGCCGCCGCCGCACTGAGCGGGCACGACCGCGTGGTGCTGGACGCCTCCAAGGCGCTGCAAGCCGCCAACGCCACAGGCGACGCCCAAAAGATCCGTGCCGCCATGGCCGCGCTGGACGCCGCGTTGCGTGGCCAGGCCCAGGCTGCGGCTGCCGTGGTGGTTGCAGAAAAAGAGCAAAAGCAGGCTCAAGCCCACGCCGATACTGCGCTACCCGCTACAGAAGCTGTAGCAAGTGAAGGCCCGGGCGAAGCCCGCACTGAGGCCGTGCCTGATGCGTCAGGCGACGCCCCGGCAGTCGTCACTGAATCGGCTGAGCCCGTGGCTGCAGCGGCACCCGCGCCGGCCCCAAAACCAACGCCCAAACCAGTGGTGGCGATGCGTGGCGACGACCGCCCCGGCATGAAGAAAGCCGAACCGGCGCAGGCCGGGCGCGGCGGCAAGTTTGGCGACCGCAAGGGCCCGCCCGGCCAGCGCAGCAGCTTTGACAACAAGTTCGAGCCGCGGCGCGATGACCGCGCGGGGGGGCGTTTTGGCGACCGCCCGGCCTATGAAGAGCGCGGCCCACGGCTGGGCGACGAGGCTTTTCGGGCGCAGCGCGATGCGCTTGAAAACGCCCAACTGGCATTGAAGAAGCTGGCTGCGCAGGCCCACGGCGAAGCCCTGACGCAACTGCTCAACGCCTGGGAACAGCGCGCCGCTGAGCAGGTTCCGGCTCAGCAGGAGCTGGGCCGCGCGGTGACGCCGGCAGTGCGTGGGGGCTGGGTGCAGGCGGTTGGCGCGCAGCCCTCGGGCGATGCGTCCGAGTCGCTGCTGCGTCTTGAAATGGCTGCCGAGCTGCCCACCCCGGCCGAGCACATCAACGCGCGGCGGGCACTGCAACTGCAACTGCTGACCCGCCGCAACGACCCCACACCCGCACAGACCTGGGGCCAGGACGCCGCCAAGGTGCTTGCCAGCGCTCACGAGGCCCAGGCCGCACGCCGCTTGCAGAACGTCTTGAAGGCGCTGCTGCGCAAGTGACGCGGCCTTGATGAGAGCGCGGGCCGCTATCTTTTTGATAGTGGCTCACTCAGCATCTATGCGGGCTACAGCCGTTTTTGCTTGAAAAAGCCGTCAAAAAGCGGCACCAGCACTGCGAAGTCATCGCCAAAGCGCGGGCGGTTCACAAAGTAGGCCTCGCAGGCCACGGCGAAGAACTCGTCAATGGCCTGGGCACCGTACGGGTCCAGCCAGGTTGGTTCGCCGCCAAAGCGCTCGGCAATGATGACCTTTTCACGGAACGCCTCATAGGCTGCCTGCAGCACGGCCAGCCAGTCGCGCCGCGCCTGCGCTGACGCCAGCGGCGGGCAGCCGTCGGGCACGCCATCGCGCATGTCGATCTTGTGCACAAACTCGTGGATGACGACGTTGTAACCGGCTTGCGCACTGTCACCCGCGCCCGCCACGTCTTGCCAGCTCAGCATGACCGGGCCGCCCTGCATGGCTTCACCGGCCAGCACTTCGTCGTACAGGTGCACCACACCAGCGTCGTCGACCTGCTCACGCCGCGCCACCACCTCGCCGGGGTGGACCACGATGCCCACGAAGTCGTCATACCAGCCCAACCCCAGGTCGAGGACGGGCAGCACCGCCTGTGCGGCGATGTCCAGTGCCACCGCGTCGGTGATCTCGAAGCCGTGCGCGCCGTGAAACTCCTTGTGCGCCAGAAAGGCCGCCGCCAGGCTGCGCAAACGCTGCAGGTCAGCCGCCGGCTGGTTGGCCAGAAACGGGTAGCGCGACAAGGTGGCCCGCCACAGCCCGTCGGGGATGGCGCGTGGCGCGCGCCGCTTGCGCAGCCAGCCGAACATCAGTGCAGGGGGATGCGTTGCAGGCCGCTGGCGCTCAGGCGCAGCACCTCCAGGCGCTGCGGTGTGGCGCAGGCGTCCCAGTCGCTCAACACCACCCGGGAGCGGCCGTGGCCGAGGTCGTGCACGGCGGGCTTGTGGGTGTGGCCGTGAATCATCATGGGCGCGCTGGCGGCGCTCAGCCAGGCGCGGGTGGCATCGGCGTCCAGGTCGGCATTGCTGGCTGCGTCGCGTTTGCGCTGCTCGCTGGCGTCGCGCAGGCCGCGGGCGATGGCCTGGCGCTCGGTCAGCGGGCGGGCCAGAAAATCTGCCTGCCACTGCGGCGTGCGGACCTGGGCCCGAAAGGCCATGTAGCCGGTGTCCGCCAGGCACAGCGCGTCACCATGCGTGAGCAGCCAGCGGCGGCTTTCAAAGCTCAGCACGGTGGGGTCGTCCAGCAAGGTGGCGCCGCAGGCGGCCATCAGTGCCGGGCCCGCCAGAAAGTCGCGGTTGCCGTGCATGAAGTACACCGGCCGGACCGCCGCCGCGGCCTGCAGCACGGCAACGCATTGCGCCTCAAAGCTGGCGGGCGTGGCGGCGTCATCGCCGACCCAGACCTCGAACAGGTCGCCAAGGATGAACACTGCGCTGGCGCTGGTGCCCGCCATATAGCGGCACCAGGCATCAAAGGTGTCGGGCTGGGCGCCTTGCAGATGCAGGTCTGAAATGAAATCCACGGTGCGCCAGTTTGCCGGGGCGCTGAGCTCGGCAAACCGCGGCACGCTTGAATTGGGCACAGCGGTTTGGCCGGCTTGATCCGGGGGCAGGGGAATCAGACCGCCACGGCCTTTTCAATCACCACGTCGTCATTCGGCACGTCGTCATGGCCGCCTTTGCGCCCGGTTTTCACGGCCTTGATCTTGTCCACCACGTCGGCGCCGGCGACTACTTTGCCGAACACCGCATAGCCCCAGCCCTGCATGCTGGGCGCGCTGTGGTTCAAAAAGCCGTTGTCGGCGATGTTGATGAAGAACTGTGCGCTGGCCGAGTGGGGGGCCTGGGTGCGCGCCATGGCCACGGTGTAGGTGTCGTTCTTCAGGCCATTGTTGGCCTCGTTCTCGATCGGTGCGTCGGTGGGCTTTTGGTTCATGCCTGGCTCGAAGCCGCCGCCTTGCACCATGAAGCCGGGGATCACGCGGTGAAAGATGGTGTTGTTGTAGTGGCCCTTGGCCACATAGGCCAGGAAGTTGGCCACCGTCTTGGGGGCCTTGGCGGCGTCCAGCTCCAGCGTGATGACGCCGTGGTTGGCGATGTGCAGTTGTACTTGTGGGTTGCTCATTTTTTGGTCCTTCTGGGGTTACTTCAGCACGGTAGCGCTGTTGATGACGACAGCCGTCTTGGGCACGTCGCTGGGGAACGGGCCGCCCGGGCCAGTGGGCATGGCCTTGATCTTGTTGACCACGTCCATGCCACTGACGACTTTGCCAAACACGGTGTAGCCAAACAGTTGCGGCGCATTCACCAAATTGGCGCGTGGCACGTTTTCATAGGTGCGCCCGCCGTACTCGAACTTGGGCACCGGGTCGCCGGGCGGGATGGGCGTCGGGTCAAGGAAGGCGTTGTCCTTGACGTTGATGAAGAACTGCGACGACGCTGAATTCGGGTCATTGGTGCGGGCCATGGCCAGCGTGCCCACCACGTTCTTCGGGCCACCCTTGGCCAGCGCTTCACGGCCTTCATGGGCGACCGGCGGACGGGTTTTCTTTTCGACATAGGTGGCGTTGTAGCCGCCGCCCTGAACCATGAAGTTGTCGATCACGCGGTGAAAGATCGTGCCGTCGTAGTGCTTGTCCTTGACGTACTGCAAGAAGTTTTCGACCGTCTTGGGGGCTTTGTCGGGATAGACCTCCACCACAAAGTCGCCCGCCGAGGTGGTGAACCTGACTTTTGGGGCCTCCTGGGCCAGTGCCAGCGTTGACGCCGCCAGCAGACCACCGGCCAGGAGGCAGGCGAGCGAGCGCCGGGTGAATGTGTTGATGGACCTTTTCATCCGGTCACTCCTTCATAGAAAATTTTCCACTGCTGGCCCTGACGGACCCAGTACTGCCGTTTGGAGATGCCGCTGCGCTCACCCTCGGCGACCTCACCAAAGGTTACCACCATGGTGTCTGCGGAATCGGTCCAGCGCAGGTAGCTCAAGTCCTTGAGCGTGAGCTCACGGCCAGCGCTGCGCTGCAGTTCTGCGCGCAGGGTTGGGGCCCACTGTTCCAGCGTCTTGCCGTTGCTGGCGAAGTCTTTGGCGTAGTGGCTCAAAGTGCTGTTCAAATCGCCGCTGGACTTGGCGTTGCGCCAGGCGTTGAGCGCCTCTTCAAAGCCCTGGCCTGCCGCCCGCGCGCTTTGCGGTGCCACCCATTGCAGCGACTGGGCGATCACCACCGGGGTGGTGCGCACTTGCACCGTGCGGATGATGCGTTCCAGGTCGGGGTTGGCCAGCACCACGCAGCCGTCGGTGGCCTTGGGCGCGCGCGAAAACTGGTTGGGCGGGGTGCCGTGCAGCCAGATGCCACTGCCTGTTTTGCCGCGCCGCGCGTCGTAGGCGTTGGGGTAGTTGATCGGCAGCGCGCCCGCGCCATAAAAGTCCTTGAGCGACTTCGGGTCCAGGTTGCTGGTGATGAAGTACACCCCCAGTGGCGTGCGCTGGTCACCTTCTGCCACCTTTTCAATGCCGAGTTTGCCGACTGAAATGTAGTAGTCGGCCACCAGCTTGAGGCCAGTGGCGCTGTTTTCAAACAGGTACAGGCGCGACCGCGAGGCGTCAACCGCCAGCGCATGCCGGTTACGCGGCGACAGCGTCACAAACTGCGACGGGATTGTGCCCGCCGGTGGGCGCTCGCGCAGCGCGCGCATTCGCTGTTGCGACTCGTCGCGCAGCTCGCCCAGCAGGGCGGCACCGGCCAGTGCGGTGGTGTCCGGTACGTCGCCCACGGCCCGCAGCGGGCGCGCCTGTGCCGCCAGCAGATCGCCATAGACCAGCTGCGCCAGCTGAAAATTGGGGTGGTCGCGCACCAGCAACTCGGCCTTGGCCAGCGCCTCGCGGCCGCGGGCCTGGCCGATCAGGCGATAGACCTCGATCAGCCGCGCTTCAGTCTCGCCGTCACGTACCGCAGGCCGCGCTGCAGCCGCTGCGGCGGCCCCGGTCAGCGCAGCGGCGGCAGCCGCCTTGCGCACACGGGGTTTTTCGGCCTGGGTGCTTTCTGCGGCTTTCTTTTTGCGTTTTTTCTTTTCGCTGGCGTCGGCCGTCCCGACGCTGGCCAGCATTGCCGCCGCGAGCAGAACTACCGCCAGTGATGTGCGTTTCATGGGCTGTGTCAGGAAATGAAAGTCAAAGCGTGGCAAGGCGCGCAGGAACCATGCCCGCAGCGCCGACATGCCACCCCCGTGCCATCAGGCGCCTGTGGATTCCTTGACGATGACCCAACGTTCGCCCGACTTGACCATTTCGAGCGTCTTGCGGCTCGAAACGTTCAATGAATCGGCGCTGTAGGCCTGACGAAACTTGGCAACTGCGCGGTTGCCAGTGACTGAGACTTCAATGTCGCTGAGCTTCACATTGATGCGGGCCTTGCCCACAATTCGTGCGCGGCGCTCTTCTTCCCAGGCCTTGCGCTCCTGGTTGCCGGGCGGGTCGAACTCTTTGCCGTAGGAGCCGAGGTAGCCGCCCATGTCCTTGGCCGACCAGGCTTGGGCCCAGGCCCGTACTGCGGATTCGACGTCGCGCGCGGCAGCGCCGGCAGCGCCCGCAGGGGCAGCGGCCGGTGGCGCGGCGACGACCGCCGGGGCCGCCGTGGGTGCTGCTGCCGGAGCCTTGGCCACCACGGCAGGTGCCGGGGCTGCGGGCGCCGCGGCGGTGGGCCTCTGGCCCTTGGCATTGGGCGCAAAAAGGTCGCGGATCAGCGCCAGCTTGGGCTGCACGCCGGTGTTGTTGCTGTCCAGTTGCAAGGCCTTGCTGTAGGCCTGACTGGCGAGCTTGGCGTACACGTCACCCAGGTTCTCGTGCGCAGTGGCATAGCTCGGGTTGGTGCGGATGGCCATTTCCAGTGCGGCCCGGGCCTTGTCAAACTGGCTTTGCCCGGCGTACAGCACCGCCAGGTTGTTGTAGGGTTCGGGCAGCTCGGGGTAGTCTTCCGTGAGCTTGGTAAAGGTGCTGATGGCGTCGCCGGGTTTGCCGGCTTCGGTCTGGATCACGCCCTTGAGGAAGCGCATTTGCGGGTCGCGCGGCTTGGCCGCCAGGTACTGGTCTGCCTTGGTCAACGCCTCTGCCAGCTTGCCGGTGCGCATGAGCTGGCTCACATCACCATAGTCGTCGGCATGTGCGGTGGGCAGGCTGAACAGGGCAGCCAGGGCCATGAAGCGCAGGATTTTTTGGACCGGGAAGCGGGCGTACGTCATAAAACCTCTTGATTCGAACGCGTGTGACAAGCCAGAACACGGGGCTATATACTGCGCTGGATTGTAGCCGAGGGGGTCTTGCCTGATGCCCCTGCCCGTACCCCGACAACACCCCTATAAGCTGTATTGCGCGCTGGCCCGGCCTGCTGCCGGCCCGGCCACCCTAGCCACCCATGAGTCTTCGCATCTACAACACGCTGTCGCGTGAACTGGAGGAGTTTTCACCGCTGGAGCCAGGGCATGTGCGCATGTATGTCTGCGGCATCACGGTGTATGACCTGTGCCATATCGGACACGCCCGCGCCAACGTGGCCTTTGACCTGGTGCAGCGCTGGCTCCGGGCCTCGGGCCTGCGCGTGACCTTTGTGCGCAATATCACCGACATTGAAGACAAGATCATCCGCCGTGCGGTGGAAAACGGCGAGCCGATCAAGGCACTGACCACCCGCATGATCGCGGAGATGTACCGGGACTTTGACGCACTGGGCATCGAGCGGCCCACCCACGACCCCTGTGCCACGGACTATGTGCCGCAGATGTTGTCTATCGTGAAACTGCTGCAAGACAAGGGCCTGGCCTACCGCACGGAAGCGGGCGACGTGAATTACGCGGTGCGCAAGTTCCCTGGCTACGGCAAGCTCTCGGGTAAATCGCTCGACCAGCTGCACGCTGGCGAACGGGTGGCGGTGCTCGACGGCAAGGACGACCCGCTGGACTTCGTGCTCTGGAAGTCTGCCAAGGAAAGTGAGCCCGACGACGCCAAATGGGACAGCCCCTGGGGCAGGGGCCGCCCCGGCTGGCACATCGAATGCTCGGCCATGGCCTGCGCCACCCTGGGTGAGACTTTTGACATTCATGGCGGCGGCGCCGACCTGCAGTTCCCGCACCACGAGAACGAAATCGCCCAGAGCGAGGGCGCGCACGGCAAGCCGCTGGCCAAGGTCTGGATGCACAACGGCTTTGTGAACATCGACAACGAGAAAATGTCCAAGAGCCTGGGCAACTTCTTCACCATCCGTGAGGTGCTGCAGCAGTTTGACGCTGAAACCATCCGGTTTTTCATCGTCCGCGCGCACTATCGCAGCCCCCTGAATTACAGCGACGTGCACCTTGACGACGCGCGCAATGCCCTGAAGCGGCTTTACACCGCGCTGGAAGCGGTGGCACCGGCGGATGTGGCCATCGACTGGGCGCAGCCGCACGCAGCGCGCTTCAAGGCCGCAATGGACAACGACTTTGGCACGCCCGAGGCCGTGGCGGTGCTGTTTGAACTTGCCACCGACATCAACCGCACGCAGTCGGCCGAGGCCGCCGGGCTGCTCAAGGCACTGGGCGGCTTGCTGGGGTTGCTGCAGGGCAACCCCAGGGCTTTTCTGCAGTCAGGTGCCGAGCTGGATGACGCCAGCATTCAGCAGCAGATCCAGGCCCGGGCCGCAGCCAAGATGGCGAAGAACTTCGCCGAGGCTGACCGCATTCGCAATGAGCTTCTGGCCCGGGGCATCGTGCTCAAGGATTCGGCTGCAGGCACCACCTGGGAGGCGGCGCAGTGAGCCCGGTTCGCAAGCCAGCGGTGACAGCAACTGTCACGCTCACCACCCCACACTATTGGGCAGATGCCTGCAAGCATCTGGCCTGCAAAGACCGGGTGATGAAGCGGCTGATACCGCAGTTTGGCGACGCCTGCCTGCAGTCGCGCGGCGACGCCTTCACCACGTTGGCGCGCAGCATTGTTGGCCAGCAGATTTCGGTGAAGGCCGCGCAGAGTGTCTGGGACCGCTTTGAAAAGCTGCCGCGCCGCATGACGGGTGGCCATGTGCTCAAGCTCAAGGTGGACGACATGCGCGCCGCGGGCCTGAGCGCCCGCAAGATCGAGTACCTGGTGGACCTGGCACTGCACTTTGATTCAGGGGCGGTGCAAGTGGCGTCGTGGGCAGAGATGGACGACGACGCCATCATTGCTGAACTGGTTGGCATACGCGGCATTGGCCGCTGGACTGCCGAGATGTTTCTGATCTTTCATCTGCTGCGGCCCAACGTGCTGCCGCTGGACGACATCGGGTTGATCAACGGCATCAGCCAGAACTATTTTTCGGGCGATCCGGTCAGCCGCAGCGATGCGCGCGAGGTGGCCGACGCCTGGGCTCCTTACTGCAGTGTTGCAACTTGGTATATTTGGCGCTCGCTGGACCCGCTGCCCGTGGCGTACTAGCCCACCCCCGAAGCGCCTGCGGCGCATCCCCCTCAAGGGGGCGCCACCGGCGGCCCGGCAAAGTCGGTTCCGCGGTGGCCTTGGCAAGTGAAGAGCATCGACGACAAGGAGAGAAGCTTGGCAAAGAAAACATTCCTCGACTTTGAGCAGCCGATTGCGGAGCTCGAATCCAAGATCGACGAACTGCGCTATGTGCAGACCGAATCGGCGGTGGATATTTCGGAAGAAATTGACCAGCTCAGCAAGAAGAGCCAGCAACTCACCAAAGACATTTACAGCGACCTCACGCCCTGGCAGATCACCAAGATCGCGCGCCACGCAGAGCGGCCCTACACGCTGGACTACGTCAATGAGCTTTTTACCGACTTTATTGAGCTGCACGGTGACCGGCATTTTTCAGACGACTTGAGCATCGTTGGCGGCCTGGCCCGCTTCAATGGCATGCCCTGCATGGTGCTGGGCCATCAAAAAGGGCGCGACACCAAGGAGCGCGGCTTGCGCAACTTTGGCATGAGCAAGCCCGAGGGTTATCGCAAGGCGCTGCGCCTGATGAAGACGGCCGAGAAATTCAAGCTCCCGGTGTTCACCTTTGTCGACACGCCCGGGGCCTACCCCGGCATCGATGCCGAGGAGCGCGGCCAGTCAGAAGCCATTGGCCGCAATATTTTCGAGATGGCCCAGCTTGAAGTGCCGATCATCGTCACCATCATTGGCGAAGGCGGCTCGGGCGGGGCGCTGGCAATTTCGGTGGGCGACCAGGTGCTGATGCTGCAGTACTCGATCTACTCCGTGATCAGCCCCGAAGGCTGCGCATCCATCCTCTGGAAGACGTCCGAAAAAGCGATGGACGCCGCCGAGGCCCTGGGCATTACCGCGCACCGCCTGAAGGCGCTTGGGGTGATTGACAAGATCGTCAACGAGCCGGTAGGCGGTGCGCACCGCGACCACAAACAGATGGCGGCTTTTCTCAAGCGCGCGCTGAACGATGCCTACCGCCAGGTCAGCGACCTCAAGGTCAAGGAACTGCTGGACCGGCGCTACGAGCGGCTGCAAAGCTATGGCCGCTACACCGACACCAAGGCTGACGCCCGCTGACTTGCCCAACCCGGCGGCGGCTGCGTTGAGCGGCTGGCCGCCTGAGCTGCCGCTGGCAGTGGCCTACAGCGGCGGCGCGGACTCCACCGCCTTGCTGCTGGCTTGTGCGGCGCGCTGGCCCGGCCAAGTCAATGCCATTCATGTTCACCACGGCTTGCAGGCCGCTGCCGACGGTTTTGCCCGCCATTGCGAGGCAACTTGCGCGGCGCTGGGCGTGGCGTTGACCGTGGTGCCGGTACAGGCCCGCCATGCCAGCGGTGAAAGCCCCGAAGATGCCGCGCGCAAGGCGCGCTACAGCGCCCTGGCCAGCAGCGCCGCAAAGCTGGGCATGCGCCAGGTGTTGCTGGGCCAGCATGCCGACGACCAGGTAGAAACCTTGCTGTTGGCGCTCAGCCGGGGTGCTGGCTTGCCGGGCCTGGCGGGCATGCCGTCTTCGTTCCTGCGCCACGGCATGCGTTTTGGCCGCCCGCTGCTGGCGGTGAGCGGTGTCGCCATTCGCGACTGGCTGGCGGCGGCGCAGGTTGCTTACCTGCGCGACCCAACCAACGCCGACACGGCTTTCACCCGCAACCGGATCCGGCACCAGCTGCTGCCCGCAATTGCCGCGGCCTTCCCGCAGTACCGCGAGACCTTTGCCCGCTCGGCCCGCAATGCAGCGCAGGGGCAGGCCTTGCTGGACGAAATTGGCGCAGCAGACCTGGTGGCCGCTGGCCAGCCGCCGCTGATCAAGGCTTTGCAGGCCTTGAGCCGGGCCCGTTGCGCCAATCTGCTGCGCCATTGGCTGCGCCAGGTGCATGGCACGGCCGCCACAGCCGCGCAACTGGCCGAATTGCTGGACCAGGTTGAGGCCTGCAGCACGCGCGGCCACCGCATTCACATCAAGGTGGGCGCGGGC
Organism: Ramlibacter sp. 2FC; assembly: GCA_943369755.1. GTDB lineage: Bacteria > Pseudomonadota > Gammaproteobacteria > Burkholderiales > Burkholderiaceae_C > CALROG01. Next base: position 95,982 of record CALROG020000011.1, on the reverse strand, counting down.
TTTGTGGAGCGGGCAGGGGAGCGGCTGACGTTTACCGCCTAGGTATAATCCCGAGGTTTTGCGCGGTGCGGCCCGCTCACAAAAACTCGAATTCTGCAAAGCGCCGCCTTTCTTTTTTTCTTGCACTCCAATGGCATTGATCGTTCACAAATACGGCGGCACGTCGATGGGCTCGACCGAGCGCATCCGCAACGTTGCCAAGCGCGTGGCCAAGTGGGCTCGGGCCGGCCACCAGTTGGTAGTGGTGCCCAGCGCCATGAGCGGCGAAACCAACCGCTTGCTGGGCCTGGCCAAAGAGTTGGCCCCGGCCAAACCCAATGACGCCACCGCCCGCGAGCTCGACATGCTGGCCGCCACTGGCGAGCAGGCCTCCAGCGCGCTGCTGGCGATTGCGTTGCAGGCCGAGGGCATGCAGTCGGTGAGCTACGCCGGCTGGCAGGTGCCCATCAAAACCAACAGCGCCTACACCAAGGCCCGGATCGAGTCGATTGACGACACCAAGGTGCGTGCTGACCTTGCCGCGGGCAAGGTGGTCATCGTCACCGGCTTTCAGGGCGTGGACGAGGCCGGCAACATCACCACCCTGGGCCGGGGCGGCAGTGACACATCGGCCGTGGCCGTGGCCGCTGCCATGAAGGCCCACGAATGCCTGATCTACACCGACGTGGACGGCGTTTACACCACCGACCCGCGGGTCGTGCCCGAGGCGCGCCGGCTGCATACGGTGAGCTTTGAAGAGATGCTTGAAATGGCCTCCATGGGCTCCAAGGTGCTGCAAATCCGCTCGGTCGAATTTGCCGGCAAGTACAAGGTGCCGCTGCGGGTGTTGAGCAGCTTCACGCCTTGGGACATTGACATTAATGAAGAAGCCGCCTCCGGCACCTTGATCACTTTTGAGGAAGACGAAAAAATGGAACAAGCCGTCGTTTCTGGCATTGCATTCAACCGCGACGAAGCCAAGGTATCGATTCTGGGCGTGCCGGATCGCCCGGGTATTGCCTACATCATCCTGGGTGCAGTGGCCGAAGCCAATATTGAAGTCGATGTGATCATCCAGAACATCAGCAAGGGCGGCTTGACCGACTTCAGCTTCACCGTGCACCGCAACGACTACGCCAAAACGGTAGACGTGCTCAAGGCCAAGGTGCTGCCCACGCTGGGCACCGACACCATTGAAGGCGACACCAAGATCTGCAAGGTCAGCATTGTGGGCATTGGCATGCGCAGCCATGTGGGCATTGCCAGCAAGATGTTCCGCTCGCTGAGCGAAGAGGGCATCAATATCCAGATGATCTCTACCAGCGAGATCAAGACCTCGGTGGTGATTGACGAGAAATACATGGAGCTGGCGGTGCGCGCGCTGCACAAAGCCTTTGACCTGGACCAGCCTGCTGGCTAGTTTGCCTGCTGAGTCGTGAGATAATCTTTTTTGCCAGGAAACGTGACCGAGTGGCCGAAGGTGCTCCCCTGCTAAGGGAGTATGGGGTGTAGAGCCTCATCGAGGGTTCGAATCCCTCCGTTTCCGCCAGGACAAAAACAGAACGCCCCGAAAGGGGCGTTTTTGTTAGTAGTGAGTGAATCAACGCATCGCCTAAATTGGTGTGGGTCTAACTTGCGAAACAAATGGATTTGTTTCCTATTCAGCGCATCATGTACGGAAGGGTGTATCGAAGCGTCTCGGCTGTCATGATCATTTGGGACGACGTGTGGAAAAGCGTCTCAAAGAAGAAGCCGAACGTATTGAACCGCTTCCGAGTTCGCGGGACGTTGGGCATCCCCCATCCTCACGCAAATCAAGTGCTGCCGGATGGGCACTTCCCGTTGGATCTTGGCGAAACCTTCCATACCGTGCTCGAGATGCCAGTTCGTCTCCCGTCAGTTGTCCCTGGGACTGGCATTTTTTCAGTCGAGGGCAGATTTCTGCCACGACTTCGCCCTGAATGAGATGAACTTTGGCGGTTGTTCGGCAAGTAGGGCAGTGATCTGTAGCGCTGAGTTTTGACTTGCGATTCCGGGAAACGCTATCTTCTTTGGCTGCACAACAAAACGCCCCGTTTGGGTCGCTTTACATGGGAGCGTGTGAAAGGTTTTACGGCTTCTTCACTGCCGCATCCGCCGCCCCGGCCTTCACCTGGGCATTCGCATCGGTACCCGGGATCTTCTCGGCAATCTTGTTGCCCGTGCGGCGCATCGCATCGGCGGCGTCCTTGCTCACGCCTACGTTGGCGGTTTATGTCTGGGCGTTCAGGCCGTAGGATGCGGCGGTCACCGCCAGGATGATGCTGACGCGTTGCAGTACGTTGGTGGTCTTGCTCATGATGGCTCCTTGTTCTTGAAAACAGGAGCGCAGTATGGGCGGTTGCGTGCGCCAACGCGGCTTTTTGGGCACCGCTGGGCGGCACAAATGGATGGCGTCCCACAGCCTGTGTCAGTGCGCGCTGACAGGACCCTCGGGCGATGGCACCGCGCTGTTGTCAGGCAGGCGAGCCCAACGCACTGGCCTTCACGCGCTTCCACGCCGCGATTTGTCGCATCAGCATCGGGATGGTGATGGCCACGCCCACCAGCGTGACCGTCAGCCCGGGCGCAATCAGCAGCAGGGCGGCCACGATGCAGACCACCTGTTCCCAGCGCTTCATCTCCACCAGAAAGTAGCGGCTCAGCGCCGCAGCAAGCACCGTGATGCCAAACACGCAACCCAAAAAGGTGACGGTGAAGTCAAACCAGGTGAAGCCCTTGGCCACCAGCAGCAATGAGGGCGAGAACACAAACACAAACGGCACCAGCACCTTGGCCATGCCCAGGCGAAACGCCATGTTGCCGGTCTTGAACGGGTCGCTGCCTGCCATGCCTGCAGCCGCATACGCCGCCAGCGCCACCGGGGGTGTGATGTCGGCCAGCACCCCGTAATAAAACACAAAGAAGTGCGCCACCAGCGGCTCCACACCCAGCTGCACCAGCGTGGGTGCGGCCACCGTCACCATGATGATGTAATTGGCCGTGGTGGGGATGCCGCAGCCCATCAATATGCAGACCACGCCCGTCATGACCAGCGCTGCAAACAGCGTCAGCCCCTTGGTGCTGGCAAAGTATTCCGGCACCACGGTAGACAACACGCCCGCGATGGTCGTGGCCCAGGTGGTGATGATGTAGCTGATCTTGAAGCCCACGCCCGTGAGCGTGACCACGCCGATCACAATGCCCACCGTGGCCGCCGCAGCGCCCACGGCCAGTGCGTATTTGGCGCCGGTCTCAAACGCTTCCACCAGTACCGAATGCGGTATGCGCCCGGTGATGCCTGCCAGCTTCCAGCCGCCCAGTGCAATCGCTACACCCACGGTAAAGATGCCCAGTTTGATCCATTCGCTGTGGCTGCCCAGGTCGCCAAATGAAATGACGGCCAGCATGGCGTGCAGCACCACCAGCAAGCCCCAGTTTTTGGCGCTGTTGCCGCTGACCTGCGTGGTCAGGCCCACGATCATGCAGGACGTGATGGCGGTGAACGCGGCCAGGTAGGGCGTGCGGCCCGACACCAGCAAGCCGATCAGCAGCACCAGCGGGATTAGCGTGGGCCAACGCTGGCGCAATGAATCCTTGAGCTTGGGCATCTCTTCTTCGGTCAGGCCGCGCAGGCCGTAGCGCTTGGCCTCAAAGTGCACCTGCATGAACACGCCAAAGAAATGCATGAACGCGGGGATGATGGCCGCCGCAATGATCGTCTGGTACGAGACGTTCAAAAATTCGATCATCAAAAACGCGGCCGCGCCCAAGACAGGCGGCGTGATCTGCCCGCCGGTAGACGACGCCGCCTCGACCGCGCCGGCAAATTCGCGCTTGTAGCCCACGCGGATCATGGCCGGGATGGTCAGCGACCCCACCGTCACTGCATTGGCCACCGACGAGCCGCTGAGCATGCCAAACATGGCCGAGCCAAATACACTGACCTTGGCCGGCCCGCCCGCATAGCGCCCGGCCACGCTGGACGCGATGTCCAGAAACAGCTGGCCCAGGCCGATGCGCGTGGCCATCACGCCAAACAGCACAAAGTGGAATACATACGTGGCCACCACGCCCACCGCCACGCCATAGATGCCCTGGCTGGTGAGGTACTGGTGGTTGATCATCTGGCTCCAGCTCGCGCCCGCATGTTTGAGCATGCCCGGAAAGTACGGGCCCAGCAGCGCATACAGCGTGAAGCCAATGGCGATCAGCGGCAGTGGCCAGCCCATGGAGCGGCGCGTGGCCTCCAGCAGCGTCAGGAACAGGATGGTCCCGAACACCACGTCCGACAGGTCGGGGTTGCCCACCCGAAAGGCCAGGTCTGCAAACACCCAGGGGATATACAGCACGCTGGCCGCGCAGGCCAGGCCCAGCAGCCAGTCCACCAGCGGCACACCGCCCGGAGCCAGCAGACCGGGCTTGCCGGGATGGTCATGCGCCTTTTTGCTGGCGGCAAACACCAGAAACACCAGGCCCAGCACAAAGGCCAGGTGCACGCCGCGGTGAGTGGTCTCGCGCAGAAGGCCAAAGCCCGCGGTGTAAAAGTGAAAGCACGACAGCGCGATCAGCAGCCACTTGATGATCTGCGTGGCCGGCGGCACCGAGGGGCGAAACCGCATCTCGGGGTCGAATTTTTCTTCCAGCTCCTGGAGCTTTTTGTCGTCTAGCGTCGCTGCTGTCATGAAGGGGGTGCGTTTTTATTCGAGGGCCCCCGTGGAACCGACTTTGCCGGGCCAATGGGGGCGCCCCCTTGGGGGGGAGGCACCGTAGGCGCTTCGGGGGGGTTATTTGATCAGGCCAGCTTCTTTGTAGAACTTTTCAGCACCGGGGTGGTAGGGGATGCCCACACCCTTGACGGCGTTTTCCTTGGTGATGAATTTGCCCTTGGCATGGCCGGCCTGTAGCGCCTTTTGCGCGGCGTCGCCAAACATGGCCTTGGTGATCTGGTACACGGTTTCGGTATCTACCTTGGCGTTGGTGACCATCTGCGCGCCCACGGCCAGCGTCTGCACGGCGGGCACGTCCTTGTAGGTGTTGGCGGCAATGGTGTCCACGGCAAAGTAGGGGTTAGCCATGCGCAGGCCGTCGGCCGACGAGCCCGTCAGGGGCACCAGCTCAATGCCCGTGCCACCCGAGGCCAGCTCGGCAATGGCGCCGGCCGGAGCGCCGCCCACAAAGAAGAACGCGTCCAGCGCGCCGTCTTTAAGCTTGTCGCCGGCCTGGTTGGGCTTGATGTATTCGGGCTTGATGTCGGCTTCTTTCACGCCATAGGCGGCTAGCACCATGCGCGCGTTGATCAGCGTGCCCGAGCCTGGCTCGTCCAGCGCCACGCGCTTGCCCTTGAGGTCGGCCACGGTCTTGATGCCCGAGCCCTTCTTGACGACCAGGTGGATGCTTTCGGGGTACAGATTGGCAATCATGCGCAGGTCGGTGACCTTGGGCTTGCCCTCAAAGGCGCCGGTGCCTGTAAAGGCCCAAGTGGCCACGTCAGACTGCGAGAAGCCGGCCTCCATGGCACCACTGGCCACGGCGTTCACGTTGGCCAGCGAGCCATTGCTGGCCTGTGCGGTGGCCACGATCTTGCCCGGCTGGGACACCGCGTTGGCGATCATGCCGCCCACGGGGTAGTAGGTGCCGGCGGTGCCGCCCGTGCCGATGCGAAAGAACTGCTGGGCCTGTGCGGCGCCGCTCAGTGCCACGGCGGCCACCAGGGCAGTTGCCAGATGCTTCAGTTTCATGGGGTTCTCCAAAAAGGTCCAAGGATGGAATGCAGCCCTACAGTACACCACAGCGTTGCGCAGACTTGGCTAGTGAAAGCCCCATGCACGACGTGTGCCCGCTGCAACATGCCGGGCTGCATGTGGGCTGAACAGCGCAACCTGTTCCTGCCGCAGCTGCGCCGCAATGCGCTGCGCACTGCCAAACGCCAGCGTGAACCCCAGGGCACCATGCCCGGTGTTGAACAGCAGGTTGCGCGGCGCACCGGGCAGCGCACCCATCACCGGCGCGCCGGTGGGCGTGGCCGGGCGCAGGCCGGCCCAGGGCTGCACCTCGCCATAGCCGGCGGCCAGCGGGAACACATCGCGGGCTGTGGCCACCAGCGAATCAATGCGCGCTGCGGGAATAGTGGTGCTGTCGCCCACCAGCTCGGCCATGCCAGCCACGCGCAGGCGCTGGCCAATGCGGGCAAACACCACCTTGCGCGCGGCGTCGGTCACGTTCACGCGCGGGGCCTGGCCGGCTACCGGGCTGGCAGCCACCGTAATGCTGTAGCCCTTGAGCGGGTACACCGGCACGTCCAGCCCCAGCGGGCGGGCCAGCCGGTGCGACGCACTGCCCAGCGCCAGCACAAAGGCGTCGGCCTCCAGCAGGCCGTGCGGTGTTTCAGCCGCCACCATGCGCTGGCGCTCAGCCACCAGCCGGGTGACGGCCGTGTCAAACACAAAGCGCACACCACGCGCCTGCAGCAGGCGCTGCAACTCCAGGCAGACCTTGTAGCAGTCCGCCGCGCATTCGCCGGCGGTGTAGATGGCACCGGCAAAGCGTGCGGCGTTGTGCGCGGCATAGTGCGCCAGGGCAGGCTCCACGCCCACGCATTCCGCGGGTGACAGCGCCTGCTGCACGCTGCCCAGCGCGCGCTGCAGGCTCATCTGGCGGCGTGCGGCGGCAAAGGCGGCATCGTCGGGGTACAGCACCAGCTTGCCGGTGGCAGAAAAGTCACAGTCCAGCCGCTCTTCGCTCAATAGTTGCTCAAAGCCTGCGCGGCTCTGCGCGGCCAGCGCCAGCAGCGCCGCTGTGGTGCGCTGCGACACCCCGGCACGGCATGCCGCCAGAAAGCGCAGCCCCCAGGCCCACTGGTGCGGGTCGATCTGCAGGCGCAGCTTCAGGGCTGAATCAGCCGACAGCAGCAGTTTGGGCAACTGGCGCCATATGGCGGGGTCGGCCAGCGGCTGCACGTATGAATAGCTCAATTGCGCGCCATTGGCGGCGCTGGCACCGGCACCGGCCTGCGCGCGGTCGACCACCGTCACGGCAAAGCCGTCGCGCTGCAGTTGCCAGGCGGTGGCCAGGCCGACAATGCCGGCACCCAGCACGCACACATGTTGGGGGATTTGCCGGGGAGATTCAGGGGCCAGGTTCATGCCCGCCAATCTAGGCGGATACGCCCCGCCTGAACAATGCCAACCGCGCCACCACCTATGCCCTGAACTCATGGGTGCAGCGGCGCGGCACAAAAGCATAAACGCCGGGCATGGATGCGAACGAAAAAGGCATCAGCCCAACTGCGGCGCTACTACTGCTTCATTCGCATGACTGATCAAGCCACCGCGGCCAGCGCTGTACTGCACCGCCACCTGCACACTACGCCGCCGCGCGCCGTCAGCGGGCAGGGCGTCTGGCTCACCGATGCGCAGGGGCGCCGCTACCTCGATGCATCGGGCGGTGCCGCGGTGTCTTGCCTGGGCCACAGCCACCCCGACGTGCTGGCCGCCATGCACCAGCGCTTTGCGCGGCTGGCGCAGTACGCAGTGGACTGCGGCAGTGCCGGCCTTTTGTTCACCTGTTCAGCCTTTGGCCCGTGCATCGAGGCGGTGGCCCGCCAGCATGCGCCGATGCCGGTACTCAAACCCAACGAGGCCATGATTGCGCAGGCCGTTGCCAGCGGCCAGCGGGTCGGCCTGATCGCCAGCTTTGGGCCGACGCTTGAATCGATGCCGCCAGAGTTTCCGCCGGGCGTGCTGCATGCGTGTGAGTTGGCCGACGGTGCCATGCAGGCGCTCAACGCCGGTGACGGCGCTCGTCACGACGCCTTGGTGGTGGACGCTGCGCTGCGCCTGCGCGCGCGTGGTGCCGAGGTGATTGCGTTGGCCCAGTTCAGCATGGCCCGGGCCCGCGACAAGGTGGCCGAACAGACCGGCCTGGCAGTGTTGACCACCGTGGACAGCGCGGTTCAGGCCCTACGCCAGCGCCTGGGCCACTAGCCCGGTCTCCGCCCTGTTTTTTAAGAATTTTGGCCGCTAGCCCGCATGCAGGCTGCCCGACCCACTATAAAAATAATAGCAACTCAGTGTCGTGCGGCTGGATCGATAGACGCGCTCCAGCGCTCGTCCCAGCCGTGTTCCATGCCGTCAAGCTCGCGCCGCTCGCGTTTGGTGGGGCGGCCGTGCGCAATGCTCAGCGCCGGTTCGCGCGCCAGCCTGTGCTGCTCGGCGCTTTGCTGGCGGGCCTTCAGGCTTTCGGCGGTTTCTTCATAGAGTTGCTGGGCCACGGGCGCTGGCCCCCGCTGGTCGCTGAGACCGCGCACCGTCAGCACCCGGCTCACGGGCCCCTGGCGCAGCGTTATGGTGTCGCCACTCTTGACCTCGCGGGCCGGTTTGGCCGCCTGGCCATTCACCTGTACCCGGCCCTTGTTGATTTCGTCGGTGGCCAGCGAGCGTGTCTTGTAAAAGCGCGCCGCCCAGAGCCACTTGTCAATTCGCAGTTTTTCCATCAGCCCGGATTGTGCGCCAGTGCCAGTCGCACCGTGGCGTCCAGGCCCGTCACTTGGGCATGGGTCTCGCGGTTGTCCAGTGTGATGGTGCCGCCCAGTGCCGCCACGATTTCGTGGCAAATGGCCAGGCCCAGGCCGGAGCCACTGCGCACATCGCCGGAAGAAAACGGCTGGAACAGCCGGGTCCGCAGCTCGGCGGCAATGCCGGGCCCGGTGTCGGCAACGGTCAGTGCGGCGTGGCGCGAATCGGTCACCAGGCGCACGGCCAGTGCGCCGCCCACTGGCGTGTGGCGGATGGCGTTGTGCAACAGATTGCGTGACAGTTCACGCAGCATCCAGTCGTGCGCGGCAATGGGTGCAGGCTCGGTGCTGATATCAAAGTCGATGTCCTTCTCAGCCAGCAGGGGCGACAAATCCAGCGCAACCGAGCGCACCACCTCGGCCCAGTCGGTAACGCTGGCATCGCCCTGGTGGCGCAGTTGCTCAACCTTGGCCAGCGCCAGCATCTGGTTGGCCAGCGCAGTGGCGCGCTCCACCGTGCCATTGATTTCGACCAGGGCCTGGCGCGGCTCAATGTCGCCACGCAGGGCCGACTGCACCTGGGTCTTGAGCACCGCCAGCGGTGTGCGCAACTGGTGCGAGGTGTCGCGCACAAAGCGCTTCTGATGGTCCAGCAGGTGCTGCAGCCGCTGCATCACCTGGTTGGTGGCGTCTACCAGTGGCAGCAGTTCGCGCGGTGCGTCATGGGCGCTGAGCGGGGTCAGGTCGCCTTCGGCACGGGCCTGCAGCTCGCCACTGAGGCGGCGCACCGGGCGGGTGGCGCGCTGCACGACCACCACCACCACCAGCGCGATCACTGCCACCAGCACGGCCTGGCGCCACAGCGTGTCAAACAGGATGCTGCGCGCCAGCGACTTGCGCAGCGCCAGCGTCTCGGCCACCTGAATCACCGCCATGCCACGGCCGTTGGCGCTGGCCACCGGTTGCAGCAGCACCGCAACCCGCACCGCCTCGTCGCGGAAGCGGTCGTCATAAAAATCCACCAGCGCCGCATAGGTGCTGCGTTCAGGCAGGGTGCCACGCCACACCGGCAGCTCGGCAAAGCCCGAGACCATTTCACCGCCCAGGGTGGAGACCCGGTAAAACATGTGGCTCTGGTTGTCGGCCTCAAAGGCTTCCAGCGCGGCGTAGGGCACCGTCACACGCAGTTCAGCGGCTTCGTCGTAGCCCTTGACGTCCAGCAACTCACCGATGGACTTGGCCGAGGCCAGCAGCGTGCGGTCATAGGCCACGTTGATCGCATCCAGTGCCTGGCGGTACAGGCCCACCGTGTTGATGAACACGAACAGGCCAATTGGCAACAGCATGCCCAGCAGCAGGTAGCGGCGCAGCGAGATGGCACGCTTCACGCCGTGGCTTTCAGCAGGTAGCCCAGGCCACGCAGTGTCATCAGGGTCACGCCGGTATGGACCAGCTTCTTGCGCAACCGGTACGCCACCACCTCAATCGCCTCGTACTGGACGTCGGCCTCGCCGGGGAATACCAGCTCGAACAGCTTTTCCTTGGACACCGCGTGGCCAGGTTTGTCCAGCAGTGCATGCATCAAGGCCAGCTCGCGCGGGGTCAGCTCCATCACCTGGTCCCGGTAGTAGACGGCGCCACTGTCTCTGTCATAGCGCAGGCTGCCCATGTGCTGCGCTCTGGTGCCCGGCTCCGCGCTGGCGCCCGGGTTGCGCCGGTGCAGGGCGCGCAGCCGCGCCTCCAGCTCGTCCAGGTCAAACGGTTTGGCCAGGTAGTCGTCGGCGCCGGTGTTCAGGCCAATGATGCGGTCGCCCACCGTGCCGCGCGCCGTCAGAATCAGCACCGGCGTGGCCAGCCCGGCGCGCCGCGCTTGCGCCAGCACATGCAGGCCGTCCAGGCCGGGCAGCGTCAGGTCCAGCATGACAACGTCAGGGCGTATTTCCTGCCAGCGCGCCAGGGCCTGGCGGCCATCGGTGCAGCCGGTCACGCGCATACCGCGCCGGCTTAGCGTGCGTTGCAGGGTGGCTTGCATCGAAGCGTCGTCTTCAACCAAAAGAAGGTTCATGCAACCCTAACTCTAGTAGTTTCCCCAATGCCGGGGACAGCCGTTTGACAGCCAGTGGGCGCATGATAGGCGGGTTGTAAACAACCACACGGAGACCCGATTCATGCGTCGCGATACTTTTCTCAAATCCATGGTGGCCATGGCCGCAGTTGGCGGCCTGCCCTTAAGCGCCCAGGCGGCGGCCAACATCAAGATGATGATCCCGGCCAACCCCGGTGGCGGCTGGGACACCACCGGTCGCGCGCTTGGCAAAGCCATGCAGGACGCCAAGGCGGCCGACAGCGTGACGTTTGAAAACAAGGGCGGTGCGGCAGGGGCCCTGGGCCTGGCCCAGTTCCTCAACCAGAAGGGCGACCCGAACGCCATCATGGTGATGGGTGCGGTGATGCTGGGCGGCATCATTACCGGGCGTCAGCCGGTGACGCTGACGCAGTGCACGCCGCTGGCACGCCTGACCAGCGAATACAACGTGTTTGTGCTGCCGGCCAATTCGCCGTTCAAGTCCATGGCAGAGGTCGTGGCCCAGCTCAAGAAAGACCCGGGCAGTGTCAAGTGGGGCGGCGGTTCGCGCGGTTCTACAGAGCACATTGCAGCCGCCATGATCGCCCGTGAAGTCGGCGTAGACCCCGCCAAGATCAACTACGTGGCCTTCCGGGGAGGCGGGGAAGCCACGGCGGCCATTCTGGGCGGCAACGTCACGGTGGGCGGCAGCGGCTACAGCGAGTTTTCCGAATACATCACCACCGGCAAGATGAAGGCGATTGCCGTCACCTCCGGTGCGCGCCTGAAGGGCACCGATGTACCCACGCTCAAAGAGCAGGGCATCAATGTGGAAATCGGCAACTGGCGCGGCGTCTATGGTGCGCCCGGCATCACCGCTGATCAACGCAAGGCCCTGATTGAACTGGTCAGCAAAGCCATCAAGAGCAAAGCCTGGACCGAAGCGCTGGAAAAGAACAACTGGACCCCGGCGGTGCTCACCGGTGACGCGTTTGGCGACTTCGTGGACCGCGACTTCGCCAGCCTGCGTGCCACCATGGTCAAGTCCGGAATGATCTGACCCTCGGGTAAGGTTGCCGCGCCGCCTGGCATGGGTTGGCGCGGCGTTTTTTCAGGTGCTTGAAAAGGCTAGAAAAATGACACAACAAGCCTCGAACCTGTGGCCCCAGACGCTGGTCGGTGCCGGGGTGCTGTTGACCGGCCTGGCCCTGGCGGGCGGCGCGCTCAGCATTCCCTCCGAAGCCGGGTACGGCGGGGTGGGCCCCAACTTTTTGCCCTGGATCTGCGCCACAGTGCTCAGTGTTTGTGGGGCCTGGATCATCTGGGAGGCCCGCACCGGCGGCTTTCGCCAGATGGAGGCCGCAGGGGGCGATGCCGCCTACTGGCCGGCTTTCGTTTGGGTGTCGGCCGGGCTGCTGGCCAATGCGGCACTCATCACAACGCTTGGTTTTGTGCTGAGCTGCACGCTGTGCTACCTGCTGGCAGTGCAGGGCCTGCGCCGTGCCGCCGGGCAGGCTGGCGTCAATACGGCGCGCGCCTGGGTAACCGATGCGCTCACCGGCCTGGCAATCGCTGCACCGGTGTTCTGGATGTTCACCCAGTTCCTGGCCATCAACTTGCCAGGCCTTACATCGACCGGCTGGCTCTGACATGGATATCTTCAACGCATTGATGCAGGGCTTCGCCTCTGCCTTGACGGTCAGCAACCTGCTGTGGTGTTTTGTTGGCTGTGCCTTGGGCACAGCGGTGGGTGTGCTGCCTGGCATCGGCCCTGCGGTGGCGGTGGCCATGCTGCTGCCAATCACCGCCAAGGTGGACATCACCGCCTCGATGATCTTTTTCTCGGGTATCTACTACGGTGCCATGTACGGTGGCTCCACCACCTCCATTTTGCTCAACACGCCCGGTGAGACCGCCAGCATGGTCACCGCAATGGAGGGCAACAAAATGGCCAAAAGCGGTCGCGCCGGGGCCGCGCTGGCCACGGCTGCCATTGGCTCGTTTGTGGCGGGCTCGATTGCCACGGTCATCGTCACGCTGTTCGCGCCGTTTGTGGCCGAGTTTGCCGTCAAGCTGGGGCCGCCCGAGTACTTCATGTTGATGCTGCTGGCCTTCACCACCGTCAGTGCGGTGCTGGGCAAGAGCACGCTGCGGGGCATGACGGCGTTGTTCCTGGGTTTGGCGATCGGCTGCATCGGGCTCGACCAGATTTCGGGCCAGCCGCGCTACACCATGGGCAAGCCGGAGCTGATGGACGGCATCGAGATTGTGTTGGTGGCGGTGGGCCTGTTTGCGGTGGCCGAGGTACTGCACGCGGCCCTGTTTGAAGGCCGCGTGGTGGAAAGCCAGAACCGCCTGAGCAAGGTCTACATGAGCCGCAGCGACTGGCGCCGCTCCATTCCCGCGTGGCTGCGCGGCACCGCGATTGGCACGCCGTTTGGCTGCATTCCGGCCGGCGGCACCGAGATCCCGACCTTCCTGAGTTATGCCACAGAGAAGAAGCTCGCCACCCCCGAGAACCGGGCCGAGTTCGGCAACGCCGGTGCCATTGAAGGCGTGGCAGGGCCGGAAGCCGCCAACAACGCAACGGTAACCGCCGCACTCATTCCGTTGCTGACGCTGGGCATTCCGACCTCGAACACCACCGCCATCTTGCTGGGTGCATTCCAGAACTACGGCATTCAGCCCGGGCCACAGCTGTTCACCACCTCGGCGGCGCTGGTCTGGGCCTTGATTGCCTCGCTGTATATCGGCAACGTGATGCTGCTGGTGCTGAACCTGCCAATGGTCGGCCTGTGGGTCAAGCTGCTCAAGATCCCCAAGCCCCAGTTGTATGCGGGCATTCTGATCTTTGCCACGGTGGGTGCCTATGGCATGCGCCAGAGCGCCTTTGACCTGGTGCTGCTGTATGGCATCGGGGTTCTGGGTGTGTTGATGCGCCGGTTCGACTTCCCCACCGCGCCGGTGGTGGTGGGCATGATCCTGGGGCCGTTGGCCGAAGCGCAGTTGCGCAACGCGGTATCCATCGGCGAGGGCAGCTTCCTGGTGTTCCTGCAGCGCCCGATGTCCCTGACCCTGCTGATTGTCATTGCACTGATTCTGGTGCTGCCCCGGCTGTTCAAGCGGCGCGCGGCGCGACTGGTTGCGGGCTAGCGCCGCATTCACGCGCGGTAACATCCGCGCATGGAACCAACCGACACCCTGCCGCGCGACGCCCAGAGCATTCTGGCGCTCGCGGCGCGGTCGATGTTCCAGCAGTTCTCCAGCATCAGCCAGGGCATGTTCCTGGTCAATCGGGCCGGGCGCATAGTCTGGATCAACGAAGGCTACAAGCGCTTCCTGCCCGACCTGGGCTTTTCCTCGGTGGACCAGTTCGTGGGCCACCTGGTGGAAGATGTGGTGCCCAACACCCAGATGCGCCGTGTGCTGGAGACCGGCCAGGCGATTTTGATCGACCTGCTGACCAACAAGGCCGGCACCTTTGTGGTGAGCCGCATTCCACTGCGCGATGAGGAAAGCGGCGAACTCATCGGGGCTATCGGCATCGTCTTGTTTGACCATCCTGAGACCACGCTGCAGCCGCTCATCAGCAAGTTCGCCCTGTTGCAGCGCGACCTGGACGACGCCCGGCGCGAGCTGGCCAGCCAGCGCCGCACCAAGTACACATTCGCCAGCTTTGTCGGCGCCAGTGCGCCCGCGGTAGAGGTCAAGCGCCAGGCGCGGCGGGCGGCCCAGTCGTCCAGCCCGGTGCTGCTGCTGGGTGAAACCGGCACCGGCAAAGAGTTGTTGGCGCATGCCATTCATGCGGCGTCGGCGCGGGCCCGTGGGCCGCTGGTCAGTGTCAACATTGCGGCCGTGCCCGACACCTTGCTGGAGGCCGAATTCTTTGGCGTTGCCCCCGGGGCCTATACCGGCGCTGACCGCAAGGGCCGTGACGGCAAGTTCAAGCTGGCCGATGGCGGCACCCTGTTCCTTGACGAAATTGGCGACATGCCGCAGGCCTTGCAGGCCAAGCTGTTGCGCGCGCTGCAAGAAGGCGAGATCGAACCCCTGGGCTCGAACAAGCTGGTGCCATTTGACGCGCGGCTTATTGCGGCCACCTCGCGCGACCTGGGCGCTCTCGTGCGCGAGGGCAAGTTCCGCGAAGACCTGTACTACCGCCTGAACGTGCTGCCAGTGCGGGTGCCGCCGCTGCGTGAGCGCAGCAGCGACATCCCGGCGCTGGTGGAGGTACTGGGGGAAGACATGGCGCACCGCAGCGGCTCGCCGCCTCCCGAGCTCAGCGCGGAGGCGCTGGCGCTGTTGTCGGGCCAGGCCTGGCGCGGCAACATCCGCGAGCTGCGCAATGTGCTGGAACAAGCCGCCATGCGCAGTGACTCACCGCACATTGAAACCGCTGTGCTGGAAGAGGTGCTGCGCGAATCCGGCGTCAAGCAAATTGCCCCGGCGCGCTGGCCCGCCGATGCCGGTGCAGACGCCAGCCAGGCGTCGCCCAAGGCCGTTCTGCGGCCACTTGCCGAGCAGGTGGCCGAACTGGAGCAACGCGCCATTGAGGCCGCCATGGCAGCCACCAGTGGCAACAAGGTGGCAGCCGCCAAACTGCTCGGAATTTCACGCGCCAAGCTCTATGAGCGGCTTGAAGGTGCTGCCTGAAAATTGAACATTGTCTGAAACTCAGACAATAAAATGTGTTCGTTTTTCAGGCATTTCTTCTGGAAAATGAAATTAATCCTATGTAAATCAATGGCTTACGATCTGGCACGACCTGTGCAATAGTGGTGCAAGCGCTTTGCGCTCCCTATTACAACCGGAGACTTCCATGCATCGTCGAACTTGGGTGGCACTTGCCGCACTGGCTGCCACCACCATCGCTGCCCCATTGGTCCAGGCTCAGTCCAAGGACATCAAGATCGCCATCATTGCCAGCAAAACCGGCCCGCTGGAGGCTTATGCCAAGCAGACCATTGTTGGCTTCAACATGGGCCTGAACTACGCCACGGGCGGCACCATGACGGTCAATGGCAAAAAGCTGGTTGTGATCGAAAAAGACGACCAGGGCAAGCCCGACGTGGGCAAGGCTGCATTGGCCGCCGCCTACGCCGACGACAAGGTAGACATTGCAGTGGGCCCCACCGCTTCGCCGGTGGCCCTGGCCATGCTGCCGGTGGCTGAGGAGTACAAAAAGATTTTGCTGGTTGAGCCGGCTGTGGCAGACAGCATCACCGGCGACAAGTGGAACAAGTACATCTTTCGCACCGGGCGCAACTCATCGCAAGACGCAGCAGCCAACGCCGCCGCACTGGACCAGCCGGGCAACGTGGTGGCGGTGCTCGCCAACGACAACGCTTTTGGCCGCGACGGCGTGAAGGCCGCCAAAGAGTTCACCAAGAAGGCCAAGATCGTGCACGAGGAGTACCTGCCCGTAGGCACTACCGACTTCACGGCCGGCTTGCAACGCATCATTGACAAGCTCAAGGACCAGCCGGGCAACAAATACATCTCGGTAGGTTGGTCGGGTAGCCCGACGCCGTTTACCAAGATCGCCGACCTGGACCTTGAAAAGCGCTACGGCATCAAGCTGGCCACGGGTGGCAATATCTTGCCGGCCATGGTGGCCTACAAAAACTTCCCCGGCATGGAAGGCGCGCTGTACTACTACTTCGGCATCCCCAAGAACCCGGTCAATGAGGCCATGGTGGCCCAGCATTACTTGCAGTTCAAGACGCCGCCAGACTTCTTCACCGCGGGTGGCTTCTCGGCGGCCATGGCCATCGTCACCGCACTCAAAAAGACCAACGGCGACACCAACACCGACAAGCTCATCACCACCATGGAAGGCATGAGCTTTGACACCCCCAAAGGCAAGATGACCTTCCGCAAGGAAGACCATCAGGCCATGCAAAGCATGTTCCATTTCCGCATCAAGGCCGACCCGGCGTTTGCCTGGGGCGTGCCCGAGCTGGTGCGCGAGATCAAGCCCGAAGAAATGAACATTCCGATCCGCAACAAGCGCTGACCCGGTTAGGGGCCGCCCCGGCGCTTTGGTGCCAGGGCTGTGCCTCGCGGGGCGGCCGCCCCTCTTTTTGTGCTCGCTCACTGAGGAACCCCCGGAGACACGGGGGCAGGTGATGTTTTTGCCTAAAACTCTCCAGGAGACAACTCAATGACGTTCAAATTGGTCCGTGTTCTTGCCGCGGTTGCGGCGTTTTCATCCGGTGCGGCAATGGCCGCCATCAACCTGCCGCAGTACAACGTGGACACCAGCCAGACCACGGTGTCGGGCCTGTCCTCGGGTGGCTTCATGGCCAACCAGTTGGGCATTGCCTATTCGTCGCTGTTCAAGGGCGTGGGCGTGTTCGCGGCGGGGCCGTACATGTGCGCGGGCCTGGCCAACTACACCTCGTGCATGTACAACGCCAGCATTTCCAGCACGGCGCTGGCCAATATGCAAAACCGCATCGACACCTGGAGCGGCTCGCAGATTGACAACAAAGCCAACATCGCGGGCCAGAAGGTGTATTTGTTCATTGGCACCAGCGACACCACAGTGGGCCAGAACCCGGTGACCGCGCTGAAAACGCAATACACCAACAACGGCGTGAGCGCAGCCAACATGGAGCATGTGGTGCGCAGCGGTGCTTCGCACACATTCCCCACCGACTTTGACAGCACGGGCAACAACGGCTGCGGCAGCGCTGCATCGCCCTACATCAGCAACTGCAGCTACGACGGTGCCAAGGCCGTGCTGCAAAAGTTTTACGGCACGCTGAACCCGCGCAACAACGCGCCGGCGGCGGGCAACTACGTCGAGTTCAACCAGAGCGAGTTCACCACCAACCCCGGCATGGCCGCCACCGGCTGGGCCTACGTGCCTGCCAACTGCGCCAGCGGCAGCCAGTGCA
The DNA here is from genome assembly GCA_943369755.1 of Ramlibacter sp. 2FC. Lineage (GTDB taxonomy): Bacteria > Pseudomonadota > Gammaproteobacteria > Burkholderiales > Burkholderiaceae_C > CALROG01. The sequence continues at coordinate 78,503 of CALROG020000011.1, read as the reverse complement.
AGGTGCACGTGGCCTTGCACGGCTGCCAGCAAAGCACCGACAAGATTGGTGACAAGTTCGTCAAGAACACCGGCTACAGCCGCTGGGCCGACACCAACAGCATCATTGTGCTGTTCCCGCAAACCAGAACTGACAACACCAGCCGCAGCACTTCGGCCAGCGGCTCGCTGGCCAATGCCAACGCCTGCTGGGACTGGATTGGCTGGTACGGCACCAGCTTCGCGCAAAAGGCCGGCCCGCAAATGGCCGCCATCAAGGCCATGGTGGACCGGGTTTCGTCCGGCAGCGGCTCGGGCGGCGGCGGTGGCGGCACCACCACGCTGGCCGCACCCACTGGCGTGGCCACCTCAAACGCCACCACCACCAGCATGCAGATCAGTTGGGGCGCCGTAAGCGGCGCGGCAAGCTACAACGTTTACCGCAACGCCAACAAAACCAACGCGCTGCCGGTTGCCACCACCAGCTACACCGACACCGGCCTGGCCGCTGCGACCACCTATAGCTGGACAGTGCGCGCCGCCGACGCCAATGGGGTGGAGGGTGCCACGTCTGCTGCCGCAACTGGCACCACCACCGGCACGGCACCCGCGCCGGCGACCTGCTACACCGCCAGCAACTATGCCCACACCACCGCCGGGCGCGCCACCCAGTCGGGCGGCTACACCTACGCCAAGGGCTCCAACCAGAACATGGGCCTGTGGAACGTGTTCATCACCACCACCCTGAAGATGACGGGCCCCAATTACTACGTGATTGGCACCTGCCCTTAATGCAACGGCGCACCCAAAGGAGATCATGAGTCTGCTAGCCACCCAGGACTTGACCATCCGCTTCGGCGGCCATGTGGCGGTCAACAACGTGAGCTGTGCTTTCGAGCCCGGCACGCTGACCGCCATCGTGGGCCCCAACGGCGCGGGCAAGACCACCTACTTCAACCTGATCTCCGGGCAGCTCAAGGCCAGCAGCGGCACCGTGTCGCTCAACGGCCGCGATCTGTCGGGCCTGACGCCCTCGGCCCGCACCCGCGCCGGGCTGGGGCGGGCCTTCCAGCTGACCAACCTGTTCCCCAACCTGAGCGTGCTGGAAAACGTGCGCCTGGCAGTGCAGGCCACGCAAGAGGGCGCGCACCGCCGCGGCCTGAACCTGTGGAGCATCTGGAGCGACCACACCGCCCTGACCCGGCGTGCGCTGGAAATCCTGGACGCGGTGTCCATGGCCGACCGCCAGCAAGCCAGCGTGGCCAGCCTGCCGCATGGCGACCAGCGCAAGCTGGAGGTGGCGCTGCTGATGGCGCTGGAGTCGCAGGTGTTCATGTTTGACGAACCCACGGCGGGCATGAACGCCGCCGAGGCACCAGTCATCTTGAACCTGATTCGCCAGCTCAAAAACGACAAGACCAAGACCATCTTGCTGGTGGAGCACAAGATGGACGTGGTGCGCGAGTTGGCCGACCGCATCATCGTGCTGCACAACGGCGCGTTGGTGGCCGACGGCGACCCCGCCACCGTGATTGCATCGCCGGTTGTGCAAGAGGCTTACCTGGGCGTTGCCAAGGAGGCCGCATGAGTCGCAGGGCCGCTCCCAAGACGAATAGCACCGCAGCGCGTAGCGCGGAGGTTTCGCCATGAGCGCGAACCTTCTGGAGCTCTCGGATGTTCATACGCACATCGGGGCGTACCACATCCTTCATGGGGTGGACCTGGCCGTGCCGCGCGGCCAGCTCACCATGCTGCTGGGGCGCAATGGTGCCGGCAAGACCACCACATTGCGCACCATCATGGGCCTGTGGCAGGCCTCGCAGGGCAGCGTGCGTTTTAACGGCAATGACATTACCAAGCTGAACACCCCGCAGATTGCCGGGCTGAACATTGCCTATGTGCCCGAGGCCATGGGCATCTTCTCCGACCTGACGGTGAAAGAAAACATGTTGCTGGCCGCCCGCAGCGCCAAGAACGCCGGCCAGATGGACAGTGAACGGCTGAAGTGGATCTTCAGCCTGTTCCCGGCGGTAGAGAAATTCTGGAACCACCCGGCGGGCAAGCTGTCGGGCGGGCAAAAGCAGATGCTGGCGGTGGCCCGCGCCATTGTGGAGCCGCGCGAGCTGCTGATCATTGACGAGCCCAGCAAGGGGCTGGCCCCGGCCATCATCAACAACATGATTGACGCGTTTGCGCAGCTCAAGGCCAGCGGCGTGACGATTTTGCTGGTGGAGCAGAACTTCAACTTTGCCAAACGCCTGGGCGACACCGTGGCCGTGATGGACAACGGTGTGGTGGTGCATGCGGGTTCGATGCAGGAACTTGCCGATGACGAGGCCTTGCAGGCCTCATTGCTGGGGCTGGCACTATGAAAAATCTTGAAGTTGACTGGAAGCCCCTGGCCCTGGTGCCGGGCTTGGCGTTACTGGCGCTGCCGCTGATCGGCTCGGGCTCGACCTGGCTCACGCTCACCGTGGCGGGCCTGGCCATGGGCATGATTGTTTTCATCATTGCCTCGGGCCTGACGCTGGTGTTCGGCCTGATGGACGTGCTGAACTTTGGCCACGGCGTGTTCATTGCGCTGGGGGCCTATGTGGCCACTTCGGTGCTGGCCGGCATGGGCGACTGGACTACTTCCGCCGAACTCTGGCGCAACCTGGTGGCGCTGCTGCTGGCCATGGCCGTGGGCATGGCTGTGGCTGGTGCAGTGGGGGTGGCGTTTGAGCGGGTGATTGTGCGGCCGGTGTATGGCCAGCACCTCAAGCAGATTCTCATCACCATGGGCGGCATGATCATTGGCGAAGAGCTGATCAAGGTGATCTGGGGCCCGCAGCAAATTGCGCTGCCCATGCCCGATGCGTTGCGCGGCTCGCTGTTGCTGGGCGATGCGTCGATTGAGCGTTACCGCGTGGTGGCGGTGCTGGTGGGTGTGGCGGTGTTTGCGCTGCTGGCCTGGACACTGAGTCGCACCAAGATTGGCCTGCTGATCCGGGCCGGCGTGCAGGACCGCGAGATGGTTGAGTCGCTGGGCTACCGCATCCGCCGCCTGTTTGTGGGCGTGTTCGTGGTGGGCAGTGCGCTGGCCGGGCTGGGTGGCGTGATGTGGGGCCTGTACCAGCAAAGCGTGACGCCGCAGATGGGCGCGCAGGTCAACATCCTGATATTCATCGTCATCATCATCGGCGGGCTGGGCTCGACCGGCGGTGCCCTGATTGGCGCGCTGCTGGTGGGGCTGATGGCCAACTACACCGGCTTTCTGGCGCCGAAGGTGGCGCTGTTTTCCAACATTGCGCTGATGGTGGCGGTATTGCTCTGGCGTCCGCAAGGCGTCTACCCCGTCACGAACCGGTGAGACCGTCATGCTGAATCGCATCCTCTCCAACGACTACCCCCGCAGCAAGCCGCTGGCCGCCATTTTGCTGGTGCTACTGGTGGGCCTGGCGTTCGCGCCGTTTATCTTCCCCGGTGTCAAGGCGCTGTCGGTAGCGGCCAAGGTGCTGGTGTTCATTGTGCTGGTGGCCAGCTTTGACCTGCTGCTGGGCTACACCGGCATCGTGAGTTTTGCCCACACCATGTTCTTTGGCATCGGTGCCTATGGCATGGCCATTGCCAGCACGCGCCTGGGGCCAAGCTGGGAGTCGCTGGCCATCGGGCTGGGGCTGTCGCTGGCTGTGTCGTTTGTGCTGTCGCTGGCGGTGGGTTTGTTCTCGCTGCGGGTGCGGGCCATCTTCTTCGCCATGATTACGCTGGCGGTGGCGGCGGCCTTTCAGACGCTGGCCTCGCAACTGTCCGACCTGACCGGCGGTGAAGACGGCTTGAGCTTCAAGCTGCCGGCGCTGTTGATGCCCAGCACCCAGTTTCTGGATCAACCGCTGCTGGGCGTCAGCGTGGACGGGCGGCTGTTGACCTATTACCTGCTGTTCTTCACGGCGCTGGGCCTGTTGCTGGCGCTGCTGCGCATCGTCAACTCGCCCTTTGGCCGGGTGCTGCAGGCCATTCGCGAAAACGAGTTCCGTGCCGAGGCCATTGGCTACCGGGTGGTGGTCTATCGCACCACATCAAGCGTGTTGTCGGCGCTGTTTGCCTGTGCTGCCGGGGCCATGCTGGCGCTTTGGCTGCGCTACAACGGCCCCGACACCTCGCTGAGTTTTGAAATCATGATCGATGTGCTGCTGATCGTGGTGATTGGCGGCATGGGCACCATGTACGGCGCGGCCATTGGCGCGGTGGTGTTTCTGGTGGCGCAAAGCTACCTGCAAGACCTGCTCAAGCTGGGCAGCGAGGCCGCTGCCGCTGTGCCCCTGCTGTCGGCCCTGCTGTCGCCCGACCGCTGGCTGTTGTGGCTGGGCCTGCTGTTCGTGCTTTCGGTTTATTACTTCCCCACCGGCGTTGTGGGGCGGCTGCGTGCCGCGACGGCCAGGGATTCATTGAAGAAATAACGGGAGACAAGCATGAAATTCTGGAAAACTTTGGGTAGCTGCGCCTTGGCCGCAATGGCCGCGGCGGCACCTGCCGCCCACGCGCAAGAGGTGGTGATTGGCCAGGTGGCACCGCTGTCGGGCGTGCTGGCCACCACCGGCGCGCAGATGGTGCTGGGTGGGCGCATTTACTTTGACCACATCAACAGCAAAGGCGGCGTGCACGGCGCGCGGATCAAGCAGATCGTGGCCGACGACGGCTACAAGGTCGATGAAACCGTGCGCCTGACGCGCGAGATGCTGGCCCGGCCCGACCTGGTGGCGCTGTACGGTTTTGCCGGCACCGCCAACGTGGGCAAGCTGTTGAGCGAAGGCGTGCTGGAGCAAGGCGGTGCCGCGCTGGTGGCGCCCTACACCGGCGGCGAGCCGCTGCGCAGCCCGTTCAACCCCTGGATATTTCATGTGCGGGCGGGCTACGCCGACGAGGCCGAGCACATGGTGCAGCAGGTCACCACGCTGGGCATGAACCGGGTCGCCGTGATGTACCAGGACGACGGCTTTGGCAAGGCCGGCCTGGTGGGTGTAGAGGCCGCGCTGGCCAAGCGCGGCCTGAAGCTGGCCGTGGCGGCGGGCTACGAGCGCAACACCGACAAAGTCGAAGAGGCGGTGAAGAAGATCAAGGAGTCTGACGCGCAGGCCATCATCATGATCTCGATCAACAAGCCCACCGCCGCGTTCATCAAGCGCTACCGGGAGTCGGGTGGTGGCGCACAGCTTTACAACATTTCGGTGGTGGACCCGGCCGAGCTGGTCAAGCTGGCCGGGCTGAAAAACGCCCATGGCCTGGGCATCAGTCAGGTGGTGCCGTACCCGTACATGCCCAACCTGCCGGTGATCCGCGAGTACCAGACCTTGCTGGCCAAACACGCGCCCGACGCACTGGTGAACTACACCAGCTTTGAGCAGTTTCTGGGTGCCAAGGTGCTGGTGGAAGCCCTGCGCCGTGCCGGCCCCAAGCCAACCCGCGCCAAGGTGACCAAGGCACTGGAGACCATGGGTGCCTACGACCTGGGCGGTATTACGGTGAACTACTCGACAGACAACCGGGTGGGCTCGCGCTATGTCGAGGTCACGGTGATCGGCAGCACCGGCAAGTTGCTCAAGTAAGAGGGGCTGACATGTCGTTCACATCAAGGTACGCAACCTGTGCCGGGCGAGAGATTCACTACACCGACTGGGGCCAGGCCCACAGCGGCACGGTGATCGCGTGGCACGGGCTGGCGCGCACCGGGCGCGACATGGACGAACTGGCCGCCCACCTGGCGGCGCGCGGCTGGCGCGTGGTCTGCCCCGACACCATTGGCCGCGGCCTGAGCCAGTGGGCGGCTGACCCGCACAACGAATACCGGCTGGCGTTTTATGCGCGCATTGCGGCAGACCTGATGGATCAGCTTGGCATTACCCAGGCCCATTGGGTTGGCACCTCGATGGGGGGTGCGATTGGCATGGTGTGCGCGGCCGGGCTGGTGCAGCCGCAGCTCAAAGGCCGCATCCAGAGCCTGCTGCTCAACGACAACGCCCCCAGCCTTGCGGCACCCGCGCTACAGCGCATCAAGGCCTACGCGGGCAACCCACCGGCCTTTGCCACGCTGGCCGAGCTGGAGGCCTTCTTCCGGCAGGTGTACAAGCCCTACGGCTGGCTGAGCGACGCCCAGTGGTGCCGCCTGACCGAGACCTCGATGCGGCGGCTGCCAGACGGCCGCGTAACCCCGCACTACGACCCGGCCATGGTGCGCCAGTTTATTGACCACCCGAACGACTACGACCTGTGGGAGCACTACGACGCGCTGACCATCCCCGTGCTGTGCCTGCGGGGTGAAGACTCTGACCTGGTGCTGCGCGAAACCACCGACGAAATGCTGCGCCGCGGCCCCGGCGCGCGTGGCCTGGCCCATGTGGTTGAAATCCCCGGCTGCGGCCATGCGCCGGCCCTGAACGTGCCCGAGCAGCTGGACGCTGTCACCAGCTTCATTGCGTCAGCGCGGGAACGCGAGTTGCTATCACATTGATAGTGGGTCACGCATATCTGGTGCGGGCTACGCGGCTTTTTGTACAAAAAACGCTCGGGCGCTGTCAAAGTCGCCAATGATTGCCCTGCATGGGTGTGTCACGCACCGGCCACACGGGGCAAAGCATTTGCACAACCTCCATCAGGCTCAACCACTCGGCGATGGGGTCGAAGCCAGAAGCGGTGCCCAGCGCTGGCTGAAAAGGCACCCCCGCTTCACGCGCCAGCACCGCACTTGCAGCGGCACCGCTTAGCGCCAGTTCAGCATGGGTCTCGCTGTCATGTGATGAGTTCATCGAGAAGCTCCAGTTTGTTGAACAGGGCAAAGTACTCACGCAGCTCATCCAGATTGAGCGAAGCGCGATGTTTTTTCAAAAGTGCGCGAATGTCGTCCAGGTCACGCGTTCGCGTTGTGTCGTTCACGAAGCCTTGCAGTTTGAAGCCTATAAGCCCTTCAACGCTGATGATGCGCATGCGGCCCATTGGGGTTTCGCGCTCCGATGCCTGCGCCAGCAGGCGGCGCGCAAGGGGACGATGCGCATAAAGCAAATCCAGCCCCTCGGCTGCCCGCACATAGTTGGCGGCGTCTTCACTGCGGTACAGGCATTGGTAGCCTAAATCCAGCAGCGCAGCGTGGACCGTGTCTGCAGCTTCGGCCTCCAGCAGAAAATCGACATCCTTGGTGGCACGCACTACCTGGTGCGCAACCACCGCCAGGCCGCCAATCAGTGCCGGCGCAGTGCCATTGCGCGCAAACATAGCCAGTGCTTCGCGGATTTGTTCGGCCAGGCTGGACATGTCTACTGCTTGAAATGGTGCATGCGGGAATCATAGCGGCCGCTATAGCAGTGGCACGGGTATAGAAACAACCGTTTACCGGGGTGCACCCAACGCCAATGCCGCCGCGTTCTGCGCGGCCAGCGCTTGCGCATCAGGCGCGGCCTGGGTGGGCCAACCGGCCAGGTGTTGCTGCGCAATGCCAGCCAGTGCCTGCAGCCACTGCGCGTCGTCATTCAGGCAGGGGATGTAGTTGAACAACTCGCCGCCCGCGTGCAGGAAGGCCTCGCGCGCTTCCATGTTGATTTCTTCCAGTGTTTCCAGGCAGTCACCGGTGAAGCCGGGGCACACCACATCAACCCGTTTGGTGCCGGCTTGCGCCAGCGCCACCAGTGTCGGCTCGGTGTAGGGCTGCAGCCATTTGGCCTTGCCAAAGCGTGACTGAAAAGTCAGCTTGTACTGGTCTTTGCCCAGGCCCAGTGCGGCGGCCAGCAGGCGGGCGGTTTTGTGGCACTCGCAGTGGTATGGGTCGCCCAAGTGCAGCGTGCGCTCGGGCACACCATGAAAGCTCATCACCAGTTGCTCGGGGCGGCCATGCTGCTGCCAGTGCCGCTGCACGGTGTTTGCCAGTGCGCTGATGTAGCCTGCATCGTCGTGGTAGCGGTTGACAAAGCGCAGCTCGGGCACGCTGCGCACCTGTGCGGCCCAGCGGTACACCGCGTCGAACACGCTGGCCGTGGTGGTGGCGCTGTACTGCGGGTAGGCCGGCAGAATCAGCACCCGGGTGGCACCGGCGGCCTTCAGGCGGTCCAGCGCCGCGGCAATGGACGGGTTGCCGTAGGTCATGGCGTAGTCCACCAGCACCTGGTGCCCAAGCTGGCGCAAGTGCAGGCCCAGGGCCTGCGCCTGGCGGCTGGTCCACACCTTGAGCGGCGAGCCCTCGGGCGTCCAGATGCTGGCGTATTTTTTGGCCGACTTGGCCGGGCGCACCCGCAAAATAATGCCGTGCAGGATGGCCAGCCACAGCAGGCGCGGAATCTCCACCACCCGCTGGTCACCCAGAAACTGGGCCAGATAGCGGCGCACCGCCGCGGGGGTGGGCGCGTCAGGCGTGCCCAGGTTGCACAGCAGCAGCGCGGTTTGGGGCGGCTGGCCGTGGGTGAAAGGGGGTTCGGTTCGAAAGGGCATCAGGTATTCTCTTCGACCATGCTGGACATTTCAAAAATCAAGGCGATATCCCTCGACCTGGACGACACCTTGTGGCCGATCTGGCCCACCATTGAGCGCGCTGAGCGGGCGCTGCACAGTTGGTTGGCCAGCCACGCGCCCATGACCGCCGCGCTGTTTGCCAGCCCCAGCGCGCTGCGCGAAATCCGCGACCACATGGCCACCAACCGGCCCGACCTGAAGCACGACCTGAGCGCGGTGCGGCGCGAGTCGATCCGCCTGGCGCTGTACCGCGCTGGCGAAGACCCGCTGCTGGCCGAGCCCGCGTTTGACGCTTTTCATGCCGAACGCCAGTGCGTGGAGCTGTTTGACGACGTGCTGCCCGCGCTGGACTTTCTGGCCGCGCGGTTCCCGCTGGTCAGCCTGTCTAACGGCAACGCCGACGTGCACCGCGTCGGCCTGGGCAAGTACTTTCGCGCGGCCATTACCGCGCGCGAGTTTGGCGTGGGCAAGCCCGACCCGCGCATCTTCCATGCCGCCGCCGGCGCGCTGGCGCTTGCGCCGCAAGACATCCTGCACATAGGTGACGACGCCTCGCTGGACGTGCTGGGCGCACTCAATGCCGGCATGCAGACGGCGTGGGTCAACCGCTCAGACCACCTTTGGCCGCATGACGCGCAGCCGCATCTGGTGCTGACGCACCTGGGCGAGCTGTGTGAGTTGTTGCGCTAGGGCGCTACAGGCCGCATCCGGCCAACACCCCAGCCACACGCGCCGCAGCGTGATTGGCACTACGTCATGCCCGTCCCTAGTGGCTTAGTCAAAAACCAAACGCGTAGCAGGTTGGCGATGATGGGCATCCGCCGAAGCGAGGTAAAGGAGGAGGGCCGGGCGCAGCCCGGGCCGGGGGACACGAGCGCAGGCGGGTGCCCGTCGCCGTCAACCTGCGGGGCAGGCAGTCAAACCCGCCCCAGCGCCTGCACCTTCCACGCCAGCCAGAACTTGCGCAGTGGCGTGAGGCTGACGCGCTGGTGCAGCACCTGAAAGTTGTCGCGCTCTATTTCGCGCAGCAGGGTGCGGTAGATGCTGGCCATCATCAGGCCGGGTTTTTGGGCGCGGCGGTCGGCACCGGGCAGCAGGGCCAGGGCTTCGTCATAAAGCCGGTGGGCGCGCTGGGCCTGGAACTGCATGAGCGCGGTAAACCGCTCTGAATACTGGCGCTTGAGCAGCTCGTGCGCCTTCACCTCAAACTGCTGCAGCTCGCTCACCGGCAGGTAAATGCGCCCGCGCAGGGCGTCTTCACCCACGTCGCGGATGATGTTGGTGAGCTGAAAGGCCTGGCCCAGTTTGTGGGCGTATTCAGTGGTGCGGGCATCGGTCTGGCCAAAGATGCCGGCCGACACTTCGCCCACGATGCCGGCCACCAGGTGGCAGTAGCGCTGCAGGCCAACATAGTCGAGGTAGCGGGTTTGCTCCAGGTCCATCTGGCAGCCTTCAATCACGGCCAGCAGGTGGCGCGCCTCAATGCGGTAGTCAGCCGCCAGCGGCATCAGGGCCTTCATCACCGGGTGGCTGGGCTGCCCGGCATAGGCCTTGCCCACTTCGGCTTGCCACCAGGCCAGCTTGGTGCGGGCAACGCCGGGGTCTTCAATTTCGTCCACCACGTCGTCCACCTCGCGGCAGAAGGCATAAAACGCGGTAATGGCGGCGCGCCGCGGCTTGGGCAAAAACAAAAATGCGTAGTAAAAGCTGCTGCCCGACGCGGCGGCCTTTTGCTGCACGTACTGTTGCGGTGTCATGGGCTGCATTGTCCCATCGGTGCGGCGCTCTGGTTCAGCGGCTCAGGCGGTCAAATTGCGCGGCCAGCGCCTGGCGGCCCGCCAGCGTGAGGGCCAGGCGCAGCAGCACGGAGCGCACCTCGTGGCGCGGCACTTTCACGCGCTGTTGCAGCGCCGCCGCCGGGCCCACCGCGCGCAGCAGCGCCAGCGTGCGTGCGCCCAGCAGCGCGGGCAGGGCGCTGGCGGCGCGCACGCGGCGGCTATTTACGGCGTTGACATAGGCCATGCCGTCGGCAAGCTGGCGCTCGGCTTGTGCCAGCCAGTGCTGGTAGAGCGGTTGCATCCGTTCGGGGCTTGCCAGTACATCTTGCGCGGCCAGGCCCGCGGCAGCCAGTGCGTCAGCCGGCAGGTAGCAGCGCCCCGCAGTCAGGTCGGGCCCCAGGTCGCGCAGGATGTTGATCAACTGCAGGCCCTGGCCGTAGCTGCGGCCCAGCGCGTTCATGCGTTCAGCCCCCAGCGTGGCAAAACCAGGCAAGTGGCGCAGGCACAGCGCCGTCCAGAACTCGCCCACGCAGCCGGCCACCAGCCAGGTGTATTCATTCAGTTCGTCGGCATTGGCCAGGGCGCGCACGCCTTCGGCATGGCCAAAGCGCTCAATGTCCAGCGTCTGCCCGTGGGTGATGTGGCGCAGCACGGACCGAATGTCTTCACGGTCGGCGGGGTTGATGCGGGCCAGCCAGGCCAGGCACTGCGGCAGCCGGGCGATCAGCGCGCGTTCATGCGGGTCTTGCGGCAGGTTGGCGCAGGTGTGTACCAGCTCGGCCATGGTGCCGGGTTCGGGGTTGTCCAGCGCGATGGCGTTGGCCAGGGTTGCCAGGTGCTGGCGGCGCACGGCGGCGGCCATCTGGGGCGTGTCGGCAAGGGTGTCGGCGGCGCGGGCCAGCAGGTAAGCCAGGCCAATGGGCTCGCGCAGTGGCGCGGGCAGCAGCCGGATTGACAGGTAAAACGACCTTGATACGCCGCGTAAAAGCGCCATACGGTCGGTCAGGGGGCTGGCAGAGTTTTGCATCGGCGGCATAGCAGTGCCGGATTGTCGCTTGACAGAGATCAAGCTTTTTCGTAGATTACTAACCAGTCAGTCATTAATATATTTCACCCACTTTCCTTGCAGGTTTGCCATGCCAAAACCACTGTTTCAGCCCCGGCTGCGCGCCGGGTTCGTCGTTCTGGGGGCCGCCTTGGTGCTGGCAGCCTGCTCCAAACCCGCGCCCCCGCTGGAGCCTGTGCGGGCGGTGAAGGTGCTTACCGTAGGGGTTGACGCGTTGACGTCAAGCTACGAGTTTGCCGGGGAGGTGCGGCCCCGGGTCGAGTCGCGGCTGGGTTTCAGGGTGGCGGGCAAGATCGTGCGCCGCCAGGTCGAGCTGGGCCAGCGCGTGAAGGCAGGCCAGGTGCTGGCCCAACTGGACGCGCAAGACTACAAGCTGGCCGCCGACGCGGCCCGCGCCCAGGTGGCTGCGGCACAAACCAACCGCGACCTGGCCGCCGCTGACTTCAAGCGCTTTGCCGCGCTGAAAGACCAAAACTTCATCAGCGGGGCGGAGCTTGAGCGCCGCGACACGGTGCTCAAGGCCGCCCAGGCCCAGCTGGAACAGGCCCAGGCGCAGCTTTCGGCGCAGGGCAATCAGGCCGGCTATGCCACGCTGGTGGCCGATGTGTCGGGCGTGATCACTGCCGTAGAGGCCGAGTCGGGCCAGGTGGTCAGCGCCGGTGCGCCGGTGGTGCGCATTGCGCAGGACGGCCCCCGTGATGTGGTGTTTTCAGTGCCTGAAGACAAAGTGGCCGCCGTCAAGCTGGGCTCGGCGGTGGACGTGCGCATTTGGGCCGCCAACCAGGCGCTGGTGGGCAAGGTGCGCGAGATCGGGGCCAGCGCCGACCCGGTGACCCGGACTTACCCGGTCAAGGTGTCGCTGGACGCCAAAGAGGCCCCGCCGCTGGGGGCCACGGTTTACGTTGCGCCGCGTTCGCTGGCGCATGCCGGGGCGCAGGTGATCAAGCTGCCCACCAGCGCCTTGCGCCAGGAAGGGCAGGCCACCGTGGTGTGGGTGCTGGACCGCGCCAGCATGACGGTCAAGTTGCAGCCGGTGCAAATTGCCACGGCAGACGGCAACCAGGCGGTGGTGGCGGCGGGCCTGCAGCCCGGCATGTTGGTGGTGGCCGCAGGTGTGCATGTGTTGCAGCCCGGCCAGAAAGTCACCATTTTTCAAGAAAAAACGGCTGCAGCCCGCACAGAACCTGCGTCACCCGCTACAAAAAGTGTAGCGAATCCCGTGGCCGCGAAGTGAGGCTGGCATGACGTTACAGCAACCGAAAGAGGGTTTTAACCTCTCCAAGTGGGCGCTCGACCACCCGGCGCTGACGCGCTACCTGATGGTGGTGCTGATGCTGCTGGGCTTTGCGGCCTACTTCCAGCTCGGCCAGGACGAAGACCCGCCGTTTACCTTCCGCGCGATGGTGGTTCGCACTTATTGGCCTGGTGCCACTGCCCAGCAGGTGGCCGAGCAGGTGACCGACAAGATCGAGCGCACGCTGCAGGAAGTGCCTTACGCAGACGTGATCCGCAGCTACTCCAAGCCGGGTGAGTCGCAGATCATCTTTCAGATCAAGGACTCGTCGCGCGCGAACGAGGTGCCCAACGTCTGGTACCAGGTGCGCAAGAAAGTGGGGGACATGCGGTTTCAGTTGCCCACGGGCATTCAGGGGCCGTTTTTCAACGATGAGTTTGGCGATGTGTATGGCGTGATCTACGCCGTTGAGGCCGACGCCGGCTTCAGCTATGCCGAGGTCAAGACCTTTGCCGACGATGTGCGCGAGCGCCTGCTGCGGGTGCCCGACGTGGCCAAGGTCGAGCTGTTTGGCGCGCAAGACGAAAAGCTGTACGTTGAGATGTCGCAGAAACGGCTGGCCCAGCTGGGGCTGGACATTACCGCCGTGCTGGCCCAGCTGGGCCAGCAAAACGCGGTGGAGAGCGCCGGTACCGTGCAGACCCCGCTGGACGTGGTGCAAGTGCGCGTGGCGGGCCAGTTCAATACGGTTGAAGACCTGCGCGCCATGCCGATCCGCGGCAGCTCGGGCAACCAGTTGCGCCTGGGCGACATTGCGCAAATCAAGCGCGGTTACGTAGACCCGCCGGGCATCAAGGTGCGCCACCAGGGCAAAGAGGTTATTGCGCTGGGTGTTTCGATGGCCAAGGGCGGCGACATCATTGCCCTGGGCAAGTCGCTGAAGACGGCAGTGGCCCGGATTGAACAAGACTTGCCCGCCGGTGTGCGGCTGGTATCGGTACAAGACCAGCCCAAAAACGTGGCCACTTCGGTCAACGAGTTTGTCAAGGTGCTGATCGAGGCGGTGGTGATCGTGCTGGCGGTGAGCTTCATCGCCCTGGGCTTTCACAAGCGCACCGAACCCGGCTTGCCACTGTGGCGGCGCTACTACGTGGACATTCGCCCCGGCCTGGTGGTGGGCATCACCATTCCGCTGGTGCTGGCGGTGACGTTCCTGGCCATGTACTACTGGGGCATTGGCCTGCACAAGATTTCACTGGGCTCGCTGATCATCGCTTTAGGCCTGCTGGTGGACGACGCCATCATTGCGGTGGAGATGATGGTGCGCAAGATGGAAGAGGGCTACGACAAGGTGCGCGCCGCCACCTTCGCCTATGAGCTCACCGCCATGCCGATGCTTACCGGCACCCTGATCACTGCGGTGGGCTTTTTGCCGATTGGCATGGCCCGATCTGCGGTGGGCGAATACACCTTTGCGATTTTTGCGGTAACCGTGGTGGCGCTGGTATTGAGCTGGTTTGTCTCGGTGTACTTCGTGCCTTACCTGGGCACGCTGCTGTTGAAGGCGAAACACCACCCCGTGCGGTCTGAGCCTGTCGAAGGCCCTGCGGGCACGTTGGCTGCGCGCACGGACGAATCGCCCCACGAGCACTTTGATACGCCGTTTTACCGGGGCTTTCGCCGCACGGTGGACTGGTGCGTCACCCACCGCTGGATCACCATCGGCGCAACCCTGCTGACCTTTGGCTTGGGCATCGTCGGCATGGGCCGGGTGCAGCAGCAGTTCTTTCCGGACTCAAGCCGGCCTGAAATTCTGGTCGCGCTGTGGTCGCCCGAGGGCACCGCCTTTGCTGCATCGGAAGATGCAGCGCGGCGGGTCGAGCAACGGCTGATGGCCGAGGTCGGGGTGAGCAGCGTCAGCACCTGGATCGGCTCGGGCGTGCCGCGGTTCTATTTGCCGCTGGACCAGGTGTTCCCGCAGACCAATGTGTCGCAGCTGATTGTGTTGCCCAAAGACCTGCCAACCCGCGAGGCACTGCGGGTGCGCTTGCCCGCGCTGCTGGCGCAGGAGTTCCCGGAGGTGCGGGGCCGCGTGACGCTGCTTCCCAACGGCCCCCCGGTGCCGTTCCCGGTGATGTTCCGGGTCGTGGGCCCAGACCCGGCGGTCTTGCGGGTTCAAGCCGATGAAGTCAAGGCGGCGATGCGCAGCAGCCCCAACACCCGCGGCGTCAACGACAACTGGAACGAGTCGGTCAAGGTGCTGCGCCTGGAGGTGGACCAGTCCAAGGCGCGGGCGCTGGGCGTCACCAGCCAATCCATCGCGCAGGCCTCGCGCACCAATCTGGCCGGCGCCACGGTGGGGCAGTTCCGTGAGGGCGACAAGCTGATTGACATCGTGCTGCGCCAGCCGCTGGACGAGCGCAATGCCATCTCGGACCTGGGCAATGCCTATTTGCCGACCGCCTCGGGGCGTTCGATTCCGCTGACCCAGATCGCCAAGCCGGTGTTCACTTGGGAGCCGGGCGTGATGTGGCGCGAGGGCCGCAGCTATGCGATCACGGTGCAGTCCGACATCGTTGAAGGCCTTCAGGGGGCCACGGTAACCAACGAACTGCTGCCGAAACTGCGCGCGCTGGAGAGCAAGTGGCCGGTGGGCTACAAGATTCAGGTGGCCGGCGCGGTGGAAGAGAGCTCCAAAGGCTCGTCGTCCATCGTGGTGGGAGTGCCCATCATGCTGTTCCTGACCTTCACCCTGCTGATGCTGCAATTGCACAGCTTCAGCCGCGCCATGCTGGTGTTTTTGACCGGGCCATTGGGCATTGCCGGGGTGGCCGGTGCGCTGCTGCTGCTGAACCGGCCATTTGGCTTTGTGGCGCTGCTGGGCGTGATTGCGCTGATGGGCATGATCCAGCGCAATTCAGTGATCCTGATCGACCAGATCGAGCAAGACCGCGCCCGCGGCGTGCCAGCCTGGGACGCGATTGTCGAGTCGGCCGTGCGGCGTTTGCGCCCGATCGTGCTGACGGCCGCCGCCGCGGTGCTGGCCATGATTCCGTTGTCGCGCTCGGTGTTCTGGGGGCCGATGGCCGTGGCCATCATGGGCGGCCTGGTTGTGGCCACCGTCCTGACCCTGTTGTCACTGCCGGCGATGTACGCGGCATTGTTCCGCGTCAAGCGCGAGCCGCCCCATCCGGCGTAGCCGGGCCGCCGGCTGCGCCCCCCAGTGGGGGGAAGCGCCGAAGGCGCTTCGGGGGGCGTCCTATAATGCTGGGTTGACCGAATACAGGCGGGTGGCCAGGGCAACCTGGCCACCCGTTGCGTTTTCATTCTGCGCGGGTGGCGAAATTGGTAGACGCACCAGGTTTAGGTCCTGACGGTAGCAATACTGTGGGGGTTCGAGTCCCCCCCCGCGCACCAGAAGAAGACGAAGATTTACCTCAAGAGAGAGAACCATCATGGCCGTGAACGTAGAAACCCTCGAAAAACTGGAACGCAAGATCACATTGACCCTGCCCGTCGATGCGATCAAGTCGGAGGTTGACACCCGACTCAAACGCCTGGCCCGCACCGTGAAGATGGACGGCTTTCGTCCTGGCAAGGTGCCAATGACCGTGGTGGCCCAGCGCTATGGCTATTCGGTGCACTACGAAGTGATGAACGACAAGGTGGGTGAGGCCTTCAATAGTGCCGCCAATGAAGCCAAGCTGCGGGTTGCTGGCCAGCCGCGCATTACCGAAAAGGAAGGCTCGCCCGATGGCGAGCTGGCTTTTGACGCGGTCTTCGAGGTCTACCCTGAAGTCAAGATCGGTGACCTGAGCACGGCCGAGGTTGAGAAGATCACCGCCGAAGTGAGCGACGCCGCAATCGACAAGACCTTGGACATCCTGCGCAAGCAGCGCCGCACCTTCGCCCAGCGCGCCCAGGATGCCGCCGCCGAAACGGGCGACCGCGTGACCGTTGACTTTGAAGGCAAGATTGACGGCGAAACCTTTCAGGGCGGCAAGGCCGAGGCCTTCCAGTTCCTGGTCGGTGAAGGCCAGATGCTCAAGGAATTCGAAGAAGCCGTGCGCGGCATGAAGAGCGGCGAAAGCAAGACTTTCCCGCTGGCCTTCCCGGCGGACTACCACGGCAAAGACGTGGCTGGCAAAACGGCCGACTTCATGGTCACGGTCAACAAGATTGAAGCGGCCCATCTGCCCGAGGTGAACGAGGCGCTGGCCAAGGCGCTTGGCATTGCCGACGCCACGGTGGACGGCCTGCGCGCCGACATCCGCAAGAACCTGGAGCGTGAAGTCAAGTTCCGCCTGCTGGCACGCAACAAAAACGCGGTGATGGACGCACTGGTGAGCAAGGCCGAGCTTGATCTGCCCAACGCGGCAGTGCAGTCCGAGCTGGAGCGCATGATCGAAAGCGCTCGCGCCGATCTCAAGCAGCGCGGCATCAAGGACGCTGACAAAGCCCCGATCCCTGACGACATCTTCCGTCCGCAGGCAGAGCGCCGGGTGCGCCTGGGCCTGGTGGTGGCCGAGCTGGTGCGTGCCAACGAACTGCATGCCAAGCCCGAGCAGATCAAGGCCCATGTGGACGAACTGGCCGCCAGCTATGAAAAGCCGGCCGACGTGGTGCGCTGGTACTTCGGTGATCGCCAGCGCCTGGCCGAGGTCGAGGCCATCGTGATCGAGAACAACGTGACCGAGTTCGTGCTGACCAAAGCCAAGACCGTCGACAAAACCGTCTCGTTCGATGAACTGATGGGCCAGCAGGGCCAATAAGGCGAAACGCGGCGACATGGCCGCGTGCTGCTACGGGGCTTGTGCGGGCTTGCAGTCCGGTGCACAAGCCCCATCTGCTTTTTGGATACAGTTATGGCCACTACGGAGCAAACAATGAGCGCACTCGAAACCCAGGCCCTCGGGATGATCCCGATGGTGATTGAGCAGTCTGGCCGCGGCGAGCGGTCCTATGACATTTATTCACGGTTGCTCAAGGAGCGGGTGATTTTTTTGGTGGGTGAGGTCAACGACCAGACCGCCAACCTGGTGGTGGCCCAGCTTTTGTTCCTGGAGAGCGAAAACCCCGACAAGGACATTTCGTTCTATATCAATTCCCCGGGTGGCTCGGTCAGTGCCGGCATGGCGATCTTTGACACCATGAACTTCATCAAGCCCTCAGTGTCCACACTGTGCTGCGGCTTTGCCGCCAGCATGGGGGCGTTTTTGCTGGCAGCGGGCGAAAAGGGCAAGCGCTTTTCACTGCCCAATTCAAAGATCATGATCCATCAGGTGCTGGGCGGCGCACGCGGCCAGGCCACCGACATTGAAATTCATGCCCGCGACATTCTGCGTACCAAAGACCAGATGAACCGCATCCTGGCCGAGCGCACCGGCCAGCCGCTGGAAAAGGTCAAGAACGATACCGAGCGCGACTACTTCCTGACCGCCGACGAAGCGCGCGACTACGGCATCATCGATCAGGTGATCTCCAAGCGCCCCTGAGCTGCCCGCGGCTTGCGAGCCGCGCACCGGCAACGGCGTTTTCTGTAACAGAAAACGCCGTTTTTATTTGGTTATCATCAAGAAACTTACGCAACAAGGCATCGAACACATGGCCGAGAAAAAAGGCATCGCCGGCGAAAAAACCCTTTACTGCTCTTTCTGCGGCAAGAGCCAGCATGAGGTGAAGAAGCTGATCGCCGGTCCTTCGGTGTTTATCTGCGACGAATGCATTGACCTGTGCAATGAAATCATCCGCGACGAACTGCCCGCCGGTGACGAGGCACGCGAAGCCCGTGGCGACTTGCCCACGCCGGCCGAAATCAAGAACAACCTTGACAATTACGTGATCGGCCAGGAGCCCGCCAAGCGCACGCTGGCGGTGGCCGTGTACAACCATTACAAGCGCTTGCGCCACAAGGAAAAGGCCAAAAAGGACGAGGTCGAGCTGGCCAAAAGCAACATCTTGCTGATCGGCCCCACCGGTTCGGGCAAGACGCTGCTGGCGCAGACCCTGGCCCGCATGCTGGATGTGCCATTCGTGATGGCCGACGCCACCACCCTGACGGAAGCCGGCTATGTCGGTGAAGATGTCGAGAACATCATCCAGAAGCTGCTGCAAAGCTGCAACTATGAGGTCGAGCGGGCCCAGCGCGGCATTGTCTATATCGACGAGATCGACAAAATCTCACGCAAGTCAGACAACCCGAGCATCACGCGCGACGTGTCAGGCGAGGGTGTGCAGCAGGCGCTGCTCAAGCTGATTGAAGGCACCATGGCCAGCGTGCCACCCCAGGGCGGGCGCAAGCACCCGAACCAGGACTTTCTGCAAATTGACACCACCAACATCCTGTTCATCTGCGGCGGCGCCTTTTCTGGCCTGGAAAAAGTGATCGAAAACCGCACCGAGGCGTCAGGCATTGGCTTTGGTGCCATGGTCAAGAGCAAGCAACAGCGCAGCGTGACCGAGGTGTTCCGCGAGGTCGAACCCGAAGACCTGATCAAGTTCGGCTTGATCCCCGAGCTGGTGGGGCGCATGCCGGTGGTGGCCACGCTGGCCGAGCTGAGCGAGGACGCGCTGGTGCAAATTCTGACCGAGCCGAAAAACGCGCTGGTCAAGCAATACGGCAAGCTGCTGGCCATGGAGGGCGTGGACCTTGAAATCCGCCCGAATGCGCTCAAGGCCATCGCCCGCCGTGCACTGGCCCGCAAAACCGGAGCCCGTGGCCTGCGCTCGATCCTCGAGCAGTCGTTGATTGACACCATGTTTGAGCTGCCCAATGCGGTCAACGTAGACAAAGTGGTGGTTGACGAATCCACGATCGATGAAAACAAGCCGCCGTTGCTGGTCTACCGCGAGGCGGCCAAGAAGGCCTGAAGCCCGCCCCGGGCAAGCGCTTCATCAGTGACTTACTGCAAAGCTTCAACCCGACACTCTGCATTGCGATGCGGGCGGGTTGAAAATCTTCTTTTGCAGTCCATATTCAACCGGTAAAGCACAAAGGATTCCTATGTCCGGCCACGTTCCCCTGCCTGCGACCCCTCTTGATCTGCCACTGCTGCCGTTGCGCGACGTGGTGGTGTTCCCCCACATGGTGATCCCGCTGTTTGTCGGGCGCCCCAAGAGCATCAAGGCGCTTGAAGCCGCGATGGAGGCCGAGCGGCGGATCATGCTGGTGGCCCAGAAGGCGGCCGCCAAAGACGAGCCCGCAGTGTCCGACATGTTTGAAGTCGGCTGCGTTTCCACGATTTTGCAGATGCTCAAACTGCCCGATGGCACAGTCAAGGTGCTGGTTGAAGGCCAACAGCGTGCAACGGTGAACCGCATTGAAGACGGCGAACTGCATTTTTCGGCCAACGTCACGCCAGTTGAGGCGCAAGAGCAGAAGTCCAGTGAAATCGAGGCGCTGCGCCGCGCCGTGATGCAGCAGTTTGACCAGTACGTCAAGCTGAACAAGAAGATTCCGCCGGAAATCCTGACCTCGATCTCCAGCATTGACGACGCCGGCCGTCTGGCCGACACCATTGCCGCGCACCTGCCGCTCAAACTTGACAACAAACAGGTGGTGCTGGACCTGGCCGACGTGAAGCTGCGCCTGGAGAACCTGTTCGAGCAGATCGAGCGCGAGGTCGATATCCTGAATGTGGACAAAAAGATCCGGGGCCGCGTGAAGCGCCAGATGGAGAAGAACCAGCGCGACTTCTATCTCAACGAACAGGTCAAGGCGATCCAGAAGGAGCTTGGCGAGGGTGAAGAGGGCGCGGACATCGACGAGATCGAGAAGAAAATCAAGGCCGCGAAGATGCCCAAAGAGGCCTTGAAGAAGGCCGAGGGCGAGCTCAAAAAGCTCAAGCTGATGTCACCGATGTCAGCCGAGGCCACCGTGGTGCGCAACTACATCGATGTGCTGACCGGCCTGCCCTGGAGCAAGAAGACCAAGATCAAGCACAACCTGGCCAACGCCGAGAACGTGCTGAACCAGGACCACTACGGTCTGGACAAGGTCAAGGACCGCATTCTTGAGTATCTTGCAGTGCAGCAACGCGTGGACAAGGTCAAGGCCCCCATCCTGTGCCTGGTGGGCCCGCCCGGTGTGGGCAAGACCTCGCTGGGCCAGTCAATTGCCAAAGCCACCGGGCGCAAATACGTGCGCATGGCGTTGGGCGGCATGCGCGACGAGGCCGAGATTCGTGGCCATCGGCGTACCTACATCGGGGCCTTGCCCGGCAAGGTGCTGAGCAACCTCAACAAGGCCGGCACCCGCAACCCGCTGTTTTTGCTGGACGAAATAGACAAGCTGGGCACAGATTTTCGGGGTGACCCGTCAAGCGCGTTGCTGGAAGTGCTGGACCCGGAGCAGAACCACAAGTTTGGCGACCACTATGTCGAGGTGGACTTTGATCTGTCAGACGTGATGTTCGTTGCAACCTCCAACTCGATGAACATTCCGCCAGCGCTGCTGGACCGGATGGAGGTCATTCGCCTGTCGGGCTATACCGAAGACGAAAAAGCCAATATTGCCCTGACTTACCTGCTGCCCAAGCAGATGAAGAACAACGGCGTGAAAGACACCGAGTTGCTGGTGACCGAAGACGCGGTGCGCGACATCATTCGCTATTACACCCGTGAAGCCGGTGTGCGTTCCCTGGAACGTGATCTGGGCAAGATCTGTCGCAAGGTCGTCAAGGGCTTGTTGCTCAAGAAGTACCAGCCGCTGGTGACGGTGAACGCCGACAACCTCAACGAATTCCTGGGTGTACGCAAGTACAACTATGGCCGCGCTGAGCAGCAAAGCCAGGTCGGGCAGGTGGTTGGCCTGGCCTGGACCGAAGTGGGCGGCGACCTGCTGACCATCGAGGCGGCCTTGATGCCCGGCAAGGGCGTGACCACCACAACCGGCTCGCTCGGCGACGTGATGAAAGAGTCCGTGGCGGCGGCCCGCACTGTGGTGCGCAGTCGCGCCAGGCACCTGGGCATTGCTGACGAGGTGTTCGAGAAGAAGGACATCCATATCCACGTGCCCGACGGTGCTACGCCCAAAGACGGTCCCAGTGCCGGTGCCGCCATGGCCACGGCCATTGTGTCGGCGCTGACCGGCATCCCGGTGCGGGCCGACGTGGCCATGACCGGTGAGATCACCCTGCGCGGTGAAATCACGGCGATTGGCGGGCTCAAGGAAAAGCTGCTGGCGGCGCTGCGCGGTGGCATCAAGACGGTGCTGATCCCCGAAGAGAATGCCAAGGACTTGCAAGACATCCCGGACAACGTGAAAAGCGGGCTGGAGATCGTGCCGGTCAAGTGGATCGACAAGGTGCTGGAAGTCGCACTGGTACGCCAGCCGACACCACTGCCTGACGAAGAGCCAGTTGCTGCGGCCGCACTGCCGATTGCCGTGACGGCACCGGTATCGATCAAACATTGATCGCAGTTGCATCAGCCTGAAATATTGCGCTATAATTCGAGGCTCGAAATGCGGGAATAGCTCAGTTGGTAGAGCGCAACCTTGCCAAGGTTGAGGTCGAGAGTTCGAGACTCTTTTCCCGCTCCAGATTCAAAAAGCAGCAGTGCTGCTTTTTCCGGCAAAGCCGGCAAAAGGGAAGCCAAGGCTTCCCTTTTTTGTCGATTGGGACGGCAGAAATTTCTGGCGCGATAGCAAAGCGGTTATGCACCGGATTGCAAATCCGATTAGCCCAGTTCGACTCTGGGTCGCGCCTCCAGATTCACAGCCCCGCCAACCATGTTGTCGGGGCTGTTTTGTTTCACAATAGGCTGTCGCCCGGATGGTGAAATTGGTAGACACAGCGGACTTAAAATCCGCCGCTTGCTGAAAGGCGGCGTACCGGTTCGAGCCCGGTTCCGGGCACCAGAAGAAAGCATCTCATGTCACGCTATAACGCCCCGTTTGAAATCCATGTCCATGGCGAGGTGCCGCTGCGCCCCGAGGTGGACTTTGCCCAGCTTCAAGACGCGCTGAAGCCGCTGTGGAAGTATGCCGGTGCCAAGTCGCTGGCCGACGGCGCGCGCAGCGCCTACGAGGAAGAGCCGGGCATCCGGTTTGACGCGCATGGCAATCTGCTGCAGCTTTGCTGGACGGTGCCCGGGGACGAGGACTTTCGCCAGTCGTTGGACGAGATGTGCATGAGCCTGAACGAGCTGGCGCAAGACGGGGCAGCGATTGAAATCACCTTCTACGACACCGAGTTTGACGACGAGGAAGACGCGCCCGAAGGCGAGTCACGCGACGACTTCGTGATGCTGTTTGTCGGCCCCACGCCTGCGGCCATCATGCAGGTGCAGCGCGACTTGCTGGTGCAAGACGTGGTGAACATGATGGAGCGCCACTTTGACGGTGCCGAGCTCAGCGGCGTGGTTGGTGAAATCGACAAGTTGTTCAGCAAGCGTTTTGACGCGCTGGCCAACTCGCTGGAGCTTGGGCGGCCACCGCGCGGCTCGGGGGGAATGGGCGGCGCGGGTCACGGTGGAGGTGGTCGCAGGCCCCGTCACTTGCATTAGCGCAGTCATGGCCGTCGGCTATGCTGTTCGCCTCACCAGGAGGCACCCATGGCCCTGTTTTCTCAAGATGCCCTGAACCCCGGCGTGCGCAAGCGCGAGGTGTTTGGCTGGGCCATGTACGACTTTGCCAATTCGGGCTACACCACCGTGGTGATCACGGCAGTGTTTGCGGCCTACTTTGTGGGGGGCATTGCGCAAAAGGCTGAATGGGCCACCTTTGCCTGGACCCTGGCGCTGAGCATTTCCTACGCCATCGTGATGCTGACCATGCCCAGCATTGGCGCCTATGCGGACCTGCTTGGTGCCAAAAAGCGCCTGCTGATGATCACCACCATCGGCTGCGTGCTGGCCACTGCGGCGCTGGCCTTTGCCGGGCCGGGCAGCGTGGCGCTGGCGATGGTGCTGATCATTGTTTCGAACACCTTCTTTTCGTGGGGTGAGTCGCTTACCGCTGCCTTTTTGCCCGAACTCGCCAAGCCCGACGCCATGGGCAAGGTGAGTGGCTGGGGCTGGGCCTTTGGCTACTTTGGCGGCATGCTGGCGCTGGGCATTTGTCTGGGCTACGTGATTTGGGCGCAGGGCCAGGGCATCAAGGCCGAGCAATTTGTGCCGGTGACCATGCTCATCACTGCCGTGATCTACGGCGCGGCTTCGCTGGTCACGTTCCGGCTGCTGGGCGAGCGGGCCCGGCCCAACCCCCAGGCCTTGCAGCAAAGCGGGCTGCGGGCCTCGCTGGCGCGGCTGCAACGCACCTTCAGGCAGGCCCGGCGCTTCAAGGACTTTATGTGGCTGCTGGCCTGTGCCGTGTTCTACCAGGGTGGGGTGGCCGTGGCGATTACGCTGGCGGCCATTTATGCCGAGCAGGTGATCGGCTTTCAGCCGCAAGAGACCATGGTGTTGATCTTTGTGCTGAACTTTGCTGCTGCGGCCGGTGCATTTGGCTGGGGCTATTTTCAGGACCGGGTTGGCCACAAACTGGCATTGGGCATCACTTTGGTGGGCTGGGTGGCAACTTGTGTGATAGCGGCCATAACCACTACCAAGGGTGGCTTCTGGTACGCGGCTGCAATTGCGGGTGTCTGCATGGGGGCCAGCCAGTCGGCGGGCCGGGCCATGGCCGGGGTGTTGGCACCGCGCGAGCAACTGGCCGAGTTTTATGGCTTGTGGACCTTTGCCACCCGGCTGGCCAGCATCATCGGGCCGCTGAGCTATGGCGCCATCACATGGATGACCGGCGGCGACCAGCGCACCGCAATACTGTCTACCGCCGTACTGTTTGTGGTGGGGCTGGCACTGTTGCTCCCGGTAAACATGCAGCGCGGGCGTGAGGCCGCGCTGGCCGCCGACGCTCAGGCCTGAGCGGGCAGCCAACGCGCTGCGGCGGCCTGCAACGGTGCCAGCGCGCCGGTGCTGAGCAAGGTAACGTTTCCTTGTGCGCGCAGCGCCAGCAGGCCGGCGGTGCGTAGCAGGCGCTGCGTCTGCAGCGCGACTGGCTCACCGGTTTCCACCAGTTGAACCGCCGGGCCCACCAGGCCGCGCAACACGTCAGCGGCAAACGGGTAGTGGGTGCAGCCCAGCACCAGGGTGTCGATATCGCCCGGTTTAGTGCCAAATCGGCCCATAGCCCGCGTGTACATTGCGCAAGCCACTATGATTTTTGTAGCGTCCGCTTGCTCAATGGCGTCAGCCAGACCGTCGCAGGCTTGAAGCACAAAGCGGGTAGGGCCCGCCAGCGAAGCGTGCAGCGCACCAAATTTGCTGCTGGCCAGGGTGCCGCGCGTGGCCAGCACGCCCACGCACCCGGTGCGCGTCAGCGCAGCGGCCGGCTTGAGTGCGGGCTCTACCCCTACCAGCACCAGGCCGGGCCAGGCGTCGCGCAATGCCGTGATGGAGGCCGCGGTGGCGGTGTTGCAGGCCACCACCAGCGCCTTGACGCCATGCGCATCGTGCAATTGCTCAGCGATCGCCAGCGAGCGCGCCGCCACGAAGGCGTCACTGCGCTCGCCATAGGGTGCGTGGGCGGCGTCCGCCAGGTAAATGAAGTCCTCGCCCGGCAACGCGGCGCGCAAGGCGCGCAGCACGCTCAGGCCACCCACGCCGCTGTCAAAAACGCCAATCGGCGCGGCTGCGTTCAAGCCGCGGTAACTGCGATGTTCTTGAACTCGCCGGTGGCAATGCGTTTTTGCCACTCGGCCGGGCCCGTGATGTGGGCGCTGGTGCCGCCCGAGTCCACCGCCACCGTCACAGGCATGTCTACCACGTCAAATTCATAAATGGCCTCCATGCCCAGGTCGGCAAAGCCCACCACCTGGGCCGTCTTGATGGCCTTGGACACCAGGTAGGCCGCGCCACCCACAGCCATCAGGTAGGCGCTCTTGTGCTTTTTGATGGCTTCTATGGCCACCGGGCCGCGCTCGGCTTTGCCGACCATGGAGATCAGGCCGGTTTGGGCCAGCATCATCTCGGTGAAACCGTCCATGCGGGTGGCGGTTGTGGGGCCAGCCGGGCCCACCGCCTCGCCTTTGACCGGGTCCACCGGGCCGACGTAGTAGATCACCCGGTTGGTGAAGTCCACCGGCAGTTTTTCGCCCTTGGCCAGCATCTCTTTAATGCGCTTGTGTGCGGCGTCGCGCCCGGTCAGCATCTTGCCGTTGAGCAGCAGTGTGTCGCCGGGTTTCCAGCTCGCCACTTCTTCCCTGGTGAGGGTGTCCAGGTTGACCCGCTTGCTCTTGACGTAGTCGGGCGTCCACTGCACGTCGGGCCACAGGTCCAGGCTGGGCGGGTCCAGGTACACCGGGCCCGAGCCGTCCAGCACAAAGTGGGCGTGGCGGGTGGCCGCGCAGTTGGGGATCATGGCCACCGGCTTGCTTGCCGCGTGGGTGGGGTACATCTTGATCTTCACGTCCAGCACCGTGGTCAGGCCGCCCAGGCCCTGCGCGCCGATGCCCAGTGCGTTGACCTTTTCGAACAGTTCCAGCCGCATCTGTTCGACGCGGTCGAGCTGGGCGCCACCGCTCTTGGCGTTCTCGGCCTTGGCCTGCAGTTCATACATGTCCAGGTCGTCCATCAGGCTTTCCTTGGCCATCAGAACTGCCTTTTCCGCCGTGCCGCCAATGCCGATACCCAGCATGCCCGGCGGGCACCAGCCCGCGCCCATGGTGGGCACGGTTTTCAAAACCCAGTCAACCACGCTGTCGCCGGGGTTGAGCATGATCATCTTGCTTTTGTTCTCGCTGCCGCCGCCCTTGGCTGCCACGGTTACCTCGACTGTGCTGCCCGGAACGATCTCGGTGAAGATAACGGCAGGCGTGTTGTCCCTGGTGTTCTTGCGCAGGAATTCCGGGTCGGCCACCACGCTGGCGCGCAGCGTGTTGTCGGGGTGGTTATAGCCGCGGCGCACGCCTTCGTTGATGGCGTCGTCCAGGCTGCCGGTGAAGCCTTCCCAGCGCACCTCCATGCCCACCTTCAGGAACACGTTGACGATGCCGGTGTCCTGACAGATAGGGCGGTGCCCGGTGGCGCTCATCTTGCTGTTGGTCAGGATTTGCGCAATCGCGTCCTTCGCCGCCGGGCTTTGCTCGCGTGCATAGGCGCGGGCCAGGTGGGCGATGTAGTCGGTGGGGTGGTAGTAGCTGATGTACTGCAGTGCGGCGGCGACGGATTCGATCAGGTCAGCCTGCTTGATGCTGGTGGTCATGGTGGTCGAGGGGGTGGTTGGAGCTGGATGGATCTGGAATTGGTGTTTCGCCGCCCGGTCTGCTAGGGTGGCGACAGCCCTGTATTTTGACAGCTCACCTGACACCGGCCCGACAGCCGCCACACCTGCCATGACCACCCGTACCGAACGCGACACTTTTGGCCCCATTGAAGTCCCGGCCGACCGCCTGTGGGGTGCGCAGACCCAGCGCTCGCTGTTGAACTTTGATATCTCGGGCGAGTTGCAGCCGCGCGAGATCATCCGTGCCCTGGTGCAGGTCAAGCGTGCGTCGGCGCTGGTCAACCCGGCCTGGAAGGCAGATGAACAGAGAAAAGTAGAGGCCATCGTGGCAGCGGCCGATGAAGTGCTTGCCGGGTTGCATGAGGGCGATTTTCCACTGGTGGTCTGGCAAACCGGCTCCGGCACCCAGACCAATATGAACGTCAACGAAGTGCTGGCCAACCGCGCCAGCGAGCTGCTGGGTGGCCCGCTCGGTGAGGGCCGATGGGTGCACCCCAATGACGACGTGAACCGCAGCCAGTCGAGCAACGACGTGTTCCCTACTGCCATGCATGTGGCGGCGGTAGACGCCATCACGCACCGGTTGCTTCCGGCGCTGGGCAGGCTGCGCGACACACTGGCGAGCAAGGCCAGCGACTTTTGCGGCATCGTAAAAATTGGCCGCACCCACCTGCAGGACGCCACACCGCTGACACTGGGGCAGGAGTTCTCGGGCTATGTGGCGCAGCTAAACCATGGCGAGGCCCATCTGCGTGCGGCGTTGCCGCACCTGTACGAGCTTGCGCTGGGCGGCACGGCGGTGGGCACCGGGCTGAACGCCCCCAAGGGGTACGCCGAGGCGGTGGCGAACGAACTGGCGCGCCTGACCGGCCTGCCGTTTGTCACCGCACCCAACAAGTTTGAGGCCCTGGCCAGCATGGATGGGCTGGTCCATGCCCACGGCGCGCTCAAGACGCTGGCGGCCAGCCTGACCAAGATTGCCAACGATGTGCGCTGGCTGGCCAGCGGCCCGCGCAGCGGCATTGGTGAACTGAGCCTGCCCGAGAACGAGCCCGGCTCGTCCATCATGCCCGGCAAGGTCAACCCGACGCAGAGTGAGGCGCTGACCATGCTGGCGGCGCAGGTGATGGGCAACGATGTGGCCATCAATATCGGCGGCGCGTCGGGCAATTTCGAGTTGAACGTGTTCCGCCCCATGGTGGCGCACAACTTCCTGCAAAGCGTGCGGCTGCTGTCCGATGGCATGCGCAGTTTCAACGACCACTGCGCCGTGGGGATTGAGCCCAACCGCGGGCGAATTGCCGAGCTGGTGAGCCGCTCGCTGATGCTGGTCACGGCACTGAACCCGCACATTGGCTACGACAAGGCCGCCGCCATTGCCAAAAAGGCCCACCAGGAGGGCAGCAGCCTGCGCGAGGCGGCGCTCGCCTCGGGCTACGTGACGGCGGCGCAGTTTGACGAATGGGTGCAGCCTGGGCGCATGACCGGCTGAGGTGGCTCAGTGCTTGTTGGAGCCAATGCCCGACATGATCTTGTCGGTGTAGGCAATGGCCAGCGCCGAGAACAGGAAGGCGATGTGGATCACCGTCTGCGCGATCAACACCCGGTCGGTGTAGTTGTCGGCGTTGATGAAGGTTTTCAAAAGGTGGATTGAGCTGATGCCGATGATCGCTGTGGCCAGCTTCACCTTCAGTACCGATGCGTTCACATGGCTCAGCCACTCGGGCTGGTCGCGGTGGCCTTCAAGGTTCATGCGGCTGACAAAGGTTTCGTAGCCGCCCACGATCACCATGATCAGCAGGTTGGAGATCATGACCACATCGATCAGCGCCAGCACCACCAGCATGATCACGGTTTCATTGAGCGTGGTGATCGGGGCCGTGGTCTTGTAGCCGATGCTGGTGATCAGCGCCTGTAGCGCGGTCTGGCTGCCGAAGGCGGCGGCAATCAGGTGTTCCAGCTCCACCAGGAAGTGCACCACATACACCGCCTGCGCCAGGATCAGCCCCAGGTACAGCGGCAACTGCAGCCAGCGGCTGGCAAAAATCAGGTTGGGCAGCGGGCGCAGCGGGGAGATTTTCTTGGATGTCGGTTCGGTCATGCGGGGTGCTGATTGATTGGGAGACCGGATTGTAGGTGGGCTGTTTGACAATCCGGTTTAACTGGCGTTTTGATAGTAAATTTGTAAGTATTGCGCCAGTCAGTAGCCTGTAAGTGCCCGGCCCGACATTACGCTGAAATTTTGTTCACCTGAGGAGACAAATCCATGAGCGCCATCGAGTCAGTATTGGTAGAAAACCGTGTGTTCCCGCCGCCGCAAGCCGCCGTCAATGGCGCGCGCATCGCGGGAATGGATGCGTACAACGCGCTGTGCGCCGAGGCCGAGACGGACTTCGAAGGTTTCTGGGCCCGCCTGGCGCGTGAGAACGTGGCCTGGAGCAAGCCGTTCACCCGGACGCTGGACGAATCCAGCGCGCCGTTCTACAAATGGTTTGAAGACGGTGAGCTGAATGCCAGCGCCAATTGCCTGGACAAGCACATCGGCACCCCCACCGAGAACAAGACGGCGATCATCTTCGAGGCGGACGATGGCGCGGTAACCAAGGTGAGCTACCAGGCGCTGCTGGCCCGCGTGAGCCAGTTCGCCAATGCGCTCAAGGCCCAGGGCATCAGCAAGGGCGACCGCGTCATCATCTATATGCCGATGACGATTGAAGGTGTGATTGCGATGCAGGCTTGTGCCCGCATCGGTGCCACCCACAGCGTGGTGTTCGGTGGCTTCTCGGCCAAGGCGCTGAATGAGCGGATCATTGACGCTGGCGCTGTGGCGGTGATTACCGCCAACTTCCAGATGCGCGGAGGCAAGGAGCTGCCACTCAAGAGCATCGTGGACGAAGGCCTTGCCCTGGGCGGCTGCACCACGCTCAAAAATGTGCTGGTTTACATGCGCACGCCAACCGCCTGCAACATGGTGGCCGGGCGCGACAAGACATTTGACGATGTGCTCAAGGGCCAGAGCAGTGAATGCGCCCCGGTGGCGGTGGGTGCCGAACACCCGCTGTTCATCCTGTACACGTCGGGCTCGACCGGCAAGCCCAAAGGCGTGCAGCACTCCACCGGTGGTTACTTGCTTTGGGCCAAGCTGACCATGGACTGGACTTTTGACCTCAGGCCAACCGACCTGTTCTGGTGTACCGCCGACATCGGCTGGATCACGGGCCATACCTACGTGGCCTACGGCCCGCTGGCGGCCGGTGCCACGCAGCTCATCTTTGAAGGCGTGCCCACCTACCCGAATGCCGGGCGGTTCTGGCAGATGATCGAGAAGCACA
Organism: Ramlibacter sp. 2FC; assembly: GCA_943369755.1. Classification (GTDB taxonomy): domain Bacteria; phylum Pseudomonadota; class Gammaproteobacteria; order Burkholderiales; family Burkholderiaceae_C; genus CALROG01. The sequence continues at coordinate 48,419 of CALROG020000011.1, read as the reverse complement.
AGGTCACGATTTTTTACACCGCACCCACCGCCATCCGCTCGCTGATCAAGGCCGCCGAGGGTGACGAGAAAGTACACCCGGCGCGCAGCGACCTGAGCAGCCTGCGGATCCTGGGCTCAGTGGGCGAGCCGATCAACCCCGAAGCCTGGATGTGGTACCACAAGCATGTGGGTGGCGAACGCTGCCCCATTGTGGACACCTTCTGGCAAACCGAGACCGGGGGCCACATGATCACCCCGCTGCCGGGTGCCACACCGCTGGTGCCGGGTTCGTGCACGCTGCCGCTGCCGGGCATCATGGCGGCCATTGTTGACGAGGTGGGCAACGACATTCCCAATGGCGCGGGCGGCATGCTGGTCGTCAAGCGGCCCTGGCCATCGATGATCCGCACCATCTGGGGCGACCCGGAGCGCTTCAAGAAGAGTTACTTCCCCGAGGAAATGGGGGGCAAGCTGTACCTGGCTGGCGACGGGGCGGTGCGCAGCGCTGACCGTGGTTACTTCCGTATTACTGGCCGCATTGACGACGTGCTCAACGTCTCGGGCCACCGCCTGGGCACGATGGAGATTGAGTCGGCACTGGTGTCCAAGACCGACCTGGTGGCCGAGGCGGCGGTGGTGGGCCGCCCCGACGACTTGACCGGAGAGGCGGTTTGCGCCTTTGTGGTTTTGAAACGTTCCCGCCCGGTCGGCGAAGAGGCCAAGCAGATTGCCAACGAGCTGCGTAACTGGGTAGCCAAGGAAATCGGCCCGATTGCCAAGCCCAAAGACATCCGCTTTGGCGACAACCTGCCCAAGACCCGCAGCGGCAAGATCATGCGCCGCCTGCTGCGCAGCATCGCCAAGGGTGAGGCCATCACCCAGGACACCAGCACGCTGGAGAACCCCGCCATCCTGGAGCAACTGGCTGAAAAGCTGTAAGGGCGAGCGCTCAGCAAAAAGCCCGCAGAATCGGGCTTTTTTGTTGGCACCCCCAGTGGGGGGAAGGGAGGCGGCCACAGGCCGCTTCGGGGGGGCGTCTTTACTTCACCGTCATGACCCAGGCGGCGAGCTTCTTGGCGTCGGCCTCAGTGACCTGCGCATTGGCGGGCATTGGGACCGGGCCCCACACGCCCGAGCCGCCTTTAAGGATTTTGACTGCCAGCTTGTCCACTGCGGCCTTGTCAGCGGAGTACTTGGCGGCGACGTCTTTGTACGACGGGCCGACCAGCTTCTTGTCGACTGCGTGGCAGGCCATGCAGTTTTTAGCCGTGGCCAGGGCCAGGTCGGCGAAAGCGGGGGCAGCAGCAGAGATGGCGACTGCCATGACAAACAGGGCGCGTTTCATGGGTTTCCTCGTGGGTTGGGGTACATTCACAGAACGCGATTGTAATGAACCGGGTTGACAGCGTGATGCGCCATCGGTAAACCCTTCAACGGCAAAAACCACTGGAGTGCTAGGCAATGTATTTTCTTGGAATCGGCATTCTTCTTCTGGTCATGAAGTACATGGAGTTTGGCCCGGTGGCTGGCTGGCCCTGGTGGCTGGTGCTTTCGCCGTTTGGCATGGCCGTGGTCTGGTGGGCCTGGGCTGACTCTTCCGGCTACACCAAGAAGAAAACCATGGAAAAAGAAAACGCCCGCAAGCAGGCGCGGATCGACAAGAACCGCGAGGCCATGGGCTTCACTACCAAGAAGAAGTAACTGGCGCTCAATAGTTGTCCAGCACCGCACCCTTGCTGGCGCTGGAGGCATTGAAGGCAAACTTGGCTTGCACGCCACGGGTGTAGCGCGGGGCCGGTGCGCTCCAGGTGGCGCGGCGTTTGGCTATCTCGTCTTCAGGCACGTTCAGTTCCAGAACCAGTTTGTGCGCGTCGATGGTGATGGAGTCACCCTCGTTTACAAAGGCAATCGTGCCACCGGCGGCGGCTTCGGGTGCCACATGGCCGACCACCATGCCCCAGGTGCCGCCAGAAAAGCGGCCATCGGTGATCAGGCCCACGCTTTCACCCAGGCCTGCACCAATCAGCGCACCGGTAGGGGCCAGCATTTCAGGCATGCCGGGGCCGCCCTTGGGGCCCAGATAGCGCAGCACCATCACATCACCCGCGACGATCTTGCCGGCCAGGATTGCGGCCAGGGCCGATTGCTCGTCGTCAAATACCCGGGCCGGGCCAGTCATCACCGGGTTCTTCAGGCCGGTGATCTTGGCCACCGCACCTTCGGGCGACAGGTTGCCCTTCAAGATGGCCAGGTGGCCCTGTGCGTACATCGGGTTGTTGATCGGGCGGATCACGTCCTGGTCAGCGCGTGGCTGGTCGGGCACGTCCTTCAGTGCCTCGGCAATCGTCTGGCCGGTGATGGTCAGGCAGTCGCCGTGCAGCAGCCCGGCGTTTAGCAGCAACTTCATGACCTGCGGAATGCCGCCGGCCTTGTGCAAGTCAACCGCCAGGTATTTGCCGCTGGGCTTGAGGTCGCACAGCACCGGGGTACGCTGGCGTACGCGCTCGAAGTCGTCGATGCTCCAGTCCACGTCCGCTGTGTGCGCAATCGCCAGGAAATGCAGCACCGCATTGGTAGAGCCTCCGGTGGCCATGATCACCGCCACCGCGTTCTCAATCGCCTTTTTGGTCACGATGTCGCGCGGCTTGATGTCTTTCTTGATGGCCTCGATCAGCACTTTGGCGGACTCTTTGGCGGAGTTCATCTTTTCGTCGTGCGGGTTGGCCATGGTGCTCGAATAGGGCAGGCTGATGCCCAGCGCTTCGAAAGCCGACGACATGGTGTTGGCGGTGTACATGCCGCCGCACGAGCCGGTGCCTGGAATGGCGCGCATTTCGATCTCGCGCAGGTCGGCGTCGCTCAAGGTTCCGGCGGCGTTCTGGCCCACCGCCTCGAACACGCTCACAATGTTCAGGTCCTGGCCCTTGTAGCGGCCTGGCAGGATGGTGCCGCCATAGACATAGATGGCCGGCACGTTGGCGCGCAGCATGCCCATCAGGCCGCCCGGCATGTTTTTGTCGCAGCCGCCCACCACCAGCACACCGTCCATCCACTGGCCCTGCACGCAGGTCTCGATGCAGTCAGAAATGACCTCGCGGCTGACCAGGCTGTATTTCATGCCCTCGGTGCCCATGGCCATGCCGTCAGAGATGGTGGGAGTACCAAACACCTGGGCGTTGCCACCGGCCTCTTCAATGCCGGCAATTGCCGCATCGGCCAGTTTTTGCAGGCCGCTGTTGCACGGCGTGATGGTGCTGTGGCCGTTGGCCACGCCGACCATTGGTTTTTTGAAGTCGCTTTCCTGGTAGCCCATGGCGTAGTACATCGAGCGATTGGGCGCGCGGGACTTGCCTTCGACAATGGTGGCGGAGCGGGCGTTGATCTTGATGACTTTGGTTTCGGCCATGGGGTCTCTCCGGGGTGGGTGGATGCAAATGCAGGCGAGAGTATGCGCCGCCTCCCGAAAGCGAGTCCAATCTATTTTTCGGCATCCAGTAATATGCGTTGCATATGAGTGATGCTCCGATTGAACTGCGGCTTTGGCGCCAGTTTGTGGCGGTTGCCGAGGCGCTGCATTTTGGCAATGCAGCGCGCCATCTGCACATGACCCAGCCGCCGCTGACTCAGGCCATTGCCAACCTTGAGAGCCTGCTGGGCGTGCGCCTGTTTGACCGCACCAAGCGCAGCGTGCGGCTCACCCCGGCCGGCGCGGCACTGCTGCCCGAGGCGCGCGATTTGCTGGCCCGGGCACAGGCACTGCCCGGTCAGGCCCGCGCCGCTGCGGCAGGCGAGGTGGGGCGACTGCGCCTGGCATTTGTGTCCACCGTTGGTTTTGCGCTTTTGCCCCAGTGGGTGAGGGCGTTTCGCCGCCACAGCCCTGGCGTGGCGCTGGAGCTGATCGAAGCCACCGGTGACGTGCAGTTGCAGGCGCTGGCGCGCGGCGAGATCGACGCCGGCTTGATGCTGCATTCGCCCGGTTTTGCGCCCGAAGGCTTGCAGCAACTGCTGACAATGCGCGAGCCGCTGATGCTGGCACTGCCCGACCAGCATCCATTGGCCGCGCAGCCAGCCCTGGCGCTGGCCGACGTGCTGGACCAGCCCTTGGTGATCTTCCCGCGCCGCATTGCGCCCTCGCTGTACGACGCCCTCTTTGCGCTGTATCACGCGGCCGGCCGTTCACCACAGGTCGCGCAGGAAGCGATTCAGATGCAGACCATCGTCAACCTGGTTTCGGCCGGTTTGGGTGTGGCCTGGGTGCCCGAAAGCGTGCAACAGTTCCAGCGCCCAGGCGTGGTTTACCGGCCGGTGGCAGGGCAGCGGGGCAGGGGGGTGCCGCAGTGCGTGACCAGCCTGGTCTGGCCGGCTGGCCACAGCACGCCGTCGCTGGAGCGGTTTGTGGCTTTTGTGGGTGCCGGTGGCCACGCTGGGCAGGCACAATAGCGCCCCATGCTCACCTACACCCCAATCGACCCGGTCGCCCTGCAGTTGGGCCCGGTAGCTATCCACTGGTATGGCCTGACCTATCTGGCCGCCTTTGGCCTGTTCATGTTCCTGGGGATGCAGCGGCTCAGGCACCAGCCATTTGCGTCGATCCTCGGCGCCGGTGCCTGGAGCAAAAAAGATGTGGAAGACATCCTCTTTCTTGGCGTGCTGGGCGTCGTGGCGGGTGGGCGCATTGGGTACTGCCTGTTCTACAAACCGGGCTACTACCTCACCCATCCGCTGGAGATTTTGTATGTGTGGCAGGGCGGCATGAGCTTTCATGGCGGCATGCTCGGCGTGATTGTTTCGCAGTGGTGGTTTGCGCGCTCGCGCCAGCGGCCGTTCTGGCAGGTCATGGACTTTGTGGCACCCTGCGTGCCCACCGGGCTGGCGGCGGGGCGGCTGGGTAACTTCATTAATGGCGAGCTATGGGGCCGCTTTAGTGACCCGGCGTTGCCCTGGGGCATGGTGTTCCCGCAAAGTGGCTCGATGCTGCCGCGCCACCCGTCGCAGGTGTACCAGTTTGCGCTGGAGGGGCTGTTGCTGTTCGCACTGCTTTGGCTTTACGCGCGCAAACCGCGCAGGCAAGGGCAGGTGGCGGCGGCCTTCTTGTTTGGCTATGGCGTTTTGCGCTTTATTGCGGAGTTCTTCCGTGAGCCCGACAACTTTTTGGGGCTGCTGGCAATGGGCATGAGCATGGGCCAGTGGCTTTGCGTGCCGATGATCGTGTTGGGGGCGGGGCTGTGGGTGTGGCTGGGCAAGCAGCCGGCCGGCCAGCCTGCGCGCAATTTCTAAGTAGTTTCCATAGCCAAGGATGGCTTGCCTGGTGGCGCTGGTGTCGTCATAATTACGCGTAATTACTGAAAATTACGCGACCCAATCGGCTGAGCACCCCTATGCGCCTGGTTATCAATTCTCTGCACGAAGAAGTGGCCGCCATGCTGCGCGGCCGGATTTTTGCTGGTGAGCTGTTGCCCGGCATGTTTCTGGACGAGGTGCAACTGGCCGAGCAAATGGCCATTTCGCGCACGCCGCTGCGTGAGGCGCTCAAGGTGCTGACCGCCGAGGGTCTGGTGCGGCACGAGCTGCGCCGCGGCTGCTTCGTCAATCAGGCGACAGAGCAAGACCTGGACGAAATTTTTCCCGTTATTGCCTTGCTGGAAGGGCGTTGCGCCTTTGAGGCCGCGCGCAACGCCACCGACGCCGACCTGGTGGCGCTGGAGGCCCTGCATGACAAGCTCAACCGCCACGCCAAGGCCAAGCGCATCAACGACTACTACGACGCCAACTTTGCCATTCATGAAGCCATCATCACCCTGGCCAACAACCGCTGGCTGGCGCAGGTCATTGGCGACCTGCGCAAAATCGTCAAGCTGGCGCGTTTGCAGCAGTTGCACGCGCCGGGCCGGCTGGCGCAAAGTCTGAGTGAGCATATGGCGGTGTTTGCCGCGCTGAAGGCGCGCGACGCAGAGGGTGCCGAGGCGGCCATGCGGACCCATCTCACGCGCCAGCGCGCGGCCCTGCGTGAATTGGCTCGCAACCAGAAGTCGAGGCTGGCATGAACGCCACAGACTGGGTTACCCGCGGGGTTTCCATTTTGCGCCCCGGCGCAGGCAAGAAATCGGCTGTAGCCCCCGTAAATACTGAGCAAGCCGCTCCTGAAAATATAGCGCCAACGGGCCCGGCCCAGGGCCGCTCCACGGGCGAACGGCTCGGCGCAACGCTGCGCCAGAAAGAAGAGGCGCTGTCGCCGCGGGTGCTGCGCCGCACGCTGCAGGAGCTTCGGGCCATCGTGGACCCGCAGGTCAGCGAGGTCGAGGGCGGGCGGCGGGCGCAAGGCGTGGCGGGCTGGTATGGCAAGGCCACGCCAGAGCAGCGCCGCGACATGTGGCTATTGATGAGTGAGCAGTTTGTGGCTGACCCCGAGAGAGTGCGCAAAGCGCAGGTGCAGTACGCTGCAGCGGTAGGTACGCCAGACGAGCCCGCAGCCGAGGTGCTGTTTCGCCGCGCCACGGTGTCGCCGCGGCGGCGCTTGTTGCAGCGCTTCAGCGTCAACCCGCAGGGCATTCGCTTTCTGGTGGACCTGCGCGCCGAGATGCAGGCGCATTTGAAGGCTGACAAGCGCCTGCTGGCCCTGGACGTTGAGATGGAGTACATGTTCTCCACCTGGTTTGACGTGGGCTTTCTGGAGCTGCGTCGCATCAGCTGGGACTCTCCGGCGTCGTTGATCGAAAAGCTCATCAAATACGAAGCAGTGCACGATATCCGTAGCTGGGCCGACGTAAAAAACCGCCTGGACAGCGACCGCCGCTGCTATGGCTTCTTTCATCCCCGCCTGAGCGACGAGCCACTGATTTTTGTCGAGGTGGCGCTGATCGACGAAATGGCCGACAGCATTACACCGCTGCTTGATGAGCTGGCCGCGCCGGCAGATTTGAAGAAGGCGACGACGGCCATTTTTTATTCGATCAGCAACACCCAGGCTGGTCTGCGCGGCGTGAGCTTTGGCGATTCATTGATCAAGCGGGTGGTGGACGCGCTGAAGCAAGACTTTCCCCGGCTCAAGACTTTCGCAACCCTGTCGCCCATTCCTGGGTTGCGCGGCTGGCTGGCAAAAAACGCGCCGTCCCAGTTGCTCAAAGCCTGGGAGGGTGTGGCGCAGCTTGGCGACAAGTCGCCCGAGCGCCAGGCGCTGCTGGGCTGGGCCGCACGCTACCTGGGCCGCGAGATGATTGACGGCAAACCGGCTGATCCGGTGGCACGCTTTCATCTGGGCAACGGCGCGCGGGTGGAGCGGCTCAACTGGTTTGGCGACCCGTCGCCCAAAGGCTTGCGGCAGTCCTATGGGCTGATGGTGAACTACCTGTACGACCTGAAGCGCCTGGACAAATACCGCGCACTTTTAGCGCAGGGAAAAGTACCGATAGCTGCGGCGGTGGAAGACTTGTACCTTCCGGAGTGAGTTTTCAGTTCCAGTTTTTTGACCCAATAAAAGGAGACAGACATGACCCCAAGCCTTACCCGGCGCACCGTGCTGCGCACAGCGGTTGCCAGCGCAGCCGTTTATTCGACCCTGGGCCAGGCCCAGCCAGGCTGGCCCACCAAGCCGGTCAACATGATCGTGCCGTTCCCGGCCGGTGGGGGCACGGACGCATTTGCACGCCCGATGTCGGCCCAGTTTGCCCGCCTGACCGGCAAACAGTTGATCATTGACAACCGCGGCGGCGCGGGCGGCACGCTCGGTGCAGGCATCGCCGCCAAAGCGGTGCCGGACGGCTACACGTTGTTCATGGGGGCGGTGCACCACACGATTGCACCCAGCATGTACCCCAAGCTCGAATACGACCTTGAAAAAGACCTGGTCCCGCTGATCCTGGTGGCCAGCGTGCCGCAGGTGCTGGTGGTCAACCCGAAGAAGGTGCCGGTAGCCAATTTCAAGGAGTTTCTGGAGTTCACCAAAAAGAACCCGGGCAAGCTCAACTACGGTTCGGCGGGCGGCGGCACCTCGCACCACCTGGCAGGCGAGCTGTTCAAGCAGCAAACCAGTACCTTCATCACACACATTCCTTACCGTGGTGCAGGCCCCGCGCTGCAAGGCCTGATCGCTGGCGACGTCGAGCTGATGTTCGACGGCCTGGGTTCGTCGGCCGCGCACATTACTGGGGGCCGCATCAAGGCCCTGATGGTGTCGGGCCCCAAGCGCAACCCGGCATTCCCGGATGTGCCCTGTGCCGGCGAGCTTGGCCTGCCCGGCTACAACGTCACCACCTGGTATGGCGTGTGGGCTCCGCGTGGCACGCCGGCTGACGCGCAAGCCCGTGCTGTTGATGAAATCCGCAAGGCCTGCAGCACCGACGAAGCCAAGGCGGTGTGGGCGCGCCAGGGGGCCGAGTTCTCCAACCTGGCGGGGCCGCAGTTTGCTGCGTTCATCAGCGCTGAGATCAAGCAATGGGCGGCGGTGGTCAAGGCCTCGGGTGCCAAGCTCGACTGAAGGGCGTTGCATGACGGGTGAGGTTCGCCTGGCGCTAGAAGGGGCGGTGGCACGGGTCACGCTGTCTCATCCGGGCAAACTCAACGCCATGTCGCGCGCGATGTGGCGCCAGCTGCGCGACGTCGCCTGCGGCTTGCAGGAGCGCACCGATGTGCGTTGCGTCGTGCTGCAAGGCCAGAGCGGGGCTTTCTGCGCGGGTGGTGATATCTCTGAATACCCTGGCTTTCGCTTTGATGAGGCGGCGCTGCGCGACTTTCATGAGAACCAGGTGTGGGGTGGCTTGCAGGCGCTGCTGGACTGCGACCTGCCGCTGATTGCCCAGATTGAAGGAGCCTGCATGGGGGCGGGCCTGGAGATCGCGAGCTGCTGCGACATCCGGATTGCCGGGGCGTCGGCACGGTTCGGTGCGCCGATTGCGCGGCTGGGCTTTCCAATGGCGCCGCGCGAGGCGCAACTGGTTGCACAGGCGGCGGGCGAACTGACGGCCAAAGAAATGCTGTTGTCGGCTGCCGTGCTGGACGCCGCCGAGATGAAGCAGCGCGGTTTTTTGAACCGCGTACTGGCAGATGCCGATGTGGCCCGGGACGCCGCCCAAACCGCCCAGCGCATCGCCGCGCTGGCACCCCAGGCGGCCCGCCTTAACAAGCGGGCTTTCAGGCAGCTCCAAGTGCAAAATTGGCCTCTAGCCCGCATGGAATATGCGCAAGCCACTACAAATTTAATAGCAAATGCTTACCGCTACGCTGCCAGTCAAGAGCACCGCGAAGGCGTCACCGCCTTCATCGAAAAACGTAAACCCGCCTTCTGACCGTCATGAAACCTGTCGCCAACAACCACAACCTGTTTGCCGCACTGCGCGCCGCCTTCCCCGCCGACCTGGACGCGGTGGCGGTGGAAACGGCCGACGCAGACAAACCGGCGCTGCACTACAGCTGGCGCGACCTGGACCGCGCCACCGCCATGATGGCCAACCTGCTGCTGTCGCTCAAGCTGCCCGAGGGCGCGCGCGTTGCGGTGCAGGTGGAGAAGTCGGTCGAGGCCATGATGTTTTATCTGGCCACGCTGCGCGCGGGCTATGTGTTCTTGCCGCTGAACACCGCCTACCAGAGCGCCGAGATTGAATACTTCATCGGCAACGCCGAGCCCGCTGTGGTGGTTTGCACGGCCAGCAACTTCGGCTGGGTCAGCAAAATTGCCTTCAAGGCCGGCACCCGCAACGTCTTTACCCTCAATGACGACCGTACCGGCAGCCTGCTGGAGCGTGCTGCGCACTGCAGCGACCGACATGCGGTGGCGCACCGCAGTGCCGACGACCTGGCCGCCATTCTTTACACCAGCGGCACCACCGGGCGCAGCAAGGGCGCAATGCTTGCGCACGGCAACATGCTGAGCAATGCACTGGTGTTGAAAGACTACTGGGGCTGGCGCGCAGGCGACGTGCTGATTCACGCCCTGCCCATCTTCCATGTGCATGGCCTGTTTGTGGCGCTGCATGGAGCGTTGATCAACGGCAGCAAGATGATCTGGTGCGCCAGGTTCGACCCCAAGGTGGTGCTGGGCAAGCTGCCCGAAGCCACGCTGTTCATGGGTGTGCCCACGCTGTACGTTCGCCTGCTGGCGGAGCCGGGCCTGAACCGCAGCACGGTACGCAACATGCGGCTGTTTGTGGCGGGTTCGGCACCGCTGCTGGTGGAAACTTTCAATGACTGGAAAGCGCGCACGGGCCACACCATTGTTGAGCGCTACGGCATGAGCGAAACCGCAATGCTTACCTCCAACCCCTATGCTGCCGACGAGCGCTACGCCAACCAGAGCGAGCGCCGGGGCGGCACGGTGGGCTTCCCGCTGCCGGGGGTAAGCCTGCGGGTGCGGGACGACGACGGCAAGGACCTGGCCACTGGCGAGGTTGGGGGCATTCAGGTCAAGGGCCCCAATGTGTTCAAGGGCTATTGGCGCATGCCCGAGAAAACGAAGGAAGAGTTCACTGCCGACGGCTACTTCAAGACCGGCGATGTGGGCAAAGTGGACGAGCGCGGCTATGTGACCATCGTGGGCCGCAGCAAAGACCTGATCATCAGCGGTGGCTACAACGTCTACCCGGCCGAGATTGAGGGCTACATCAACGAGCTGCCCGGTGTGGCTGAAAGTGCGCTGGTGGGCGTGCCGCACCCCGATTTTGGCGAAGTAGGCGTGGCGGTGGTCATTGCCAAACCAGGGGCTGCGCTGCAGCCTGACGCCATCGTGGGTGCGCTGAAGGCCAAGCTCGCCAACTTCAAAATTCCAAAGCGCTGCTTCGTCGTGGCCGAACTGCCGCGCAACACCATGGGGAAAGTGCAGAAGAACCTGCTGCGCGCGCAGTACCAAGGGCTGTTTGTCTAGGGTTTGAGGTGGTGTGGGTGATGGCTGAGGGAGATTGAACCCGAAGCTGTCAGTAGCAAACTGTAAGAAACGCACTCTCTGGCGCGACTTCGACTAGTCTGCATGCAGATCAGAGAGTTTCCGTATGAACCAGCCTCAAGCCACGCCCCGAACCGCCACCGCGCTGGCCCAGCGCTTTGCTGATATTCGCGCCCAGTCTGTCAGCTTGGCAGCGCCACTGTCGCCCGAGGACTGCCAGGCCCAGTCGATGCCCGACGCCAGCCCGGTCAAGTGGCATCTGGCGCATGTCACCTGGTTCTTCGAGACCTTCATTCTCGAGCGCTTCGAGCCCGGCTACGCGCCTTTTGACGCCAGCTTTCGGGTGCTGTTCAACAGTTACTACCAGCAGGTGGGTGAGCGCCACCCTCGGCCTCAGCGCGGCCTGCTGACCCGGCCTGCGCTGGCTGAGGTGCTGCGCTGGCGCGCCGATGTGGACGCACGCATGGTCCGGCTGCTGGCCCAACCGATGGACGAAGAGCTTGCCAGCCTGGTCGAGCTGGGCCTGCAGCATGAGCAACAGCACCAGGAGTTGCTGCTGACCGATGTAAAGCATCTGCTGTGGTGCAACCCCTTGCGCCCGGCCTACCAAAAGGCCTGGCCGCTGGCCCCTGTAGCACCGGTGGCGGCCCGCTGGCTGGCGTTTGACGGCGGGCTGGTGGCGCTGGGTGCACCGGGGTGCAGCTTCGCGTTTGACAATGAAACCCCGCGTCACGACCACTGGCTGCGGCCCTATTCGCTGCTCAACCGCCTGGTCACGCATGGGGAGTGGGCAGAGTTCATGGCCGACGCGGGTTACCGCGACGCCCGCTGGTGGCTTGCTGCCGGGTGGGACTGGGTGAATGCCAACGCGATCGAGGCACCGCTGTATTGGTCACGCCCGCAAGACGGGGGCGGCTGGACCAGCTTCACGCTGCATGGCGAGGTGCCGGTAGACCCGCACACACCCATTACCCATATCAGCTACTTCGAGGCCGACGCCTTTGCCCGCTGGAAGGCGGGCACGGACAAAGCCTTTTCTGGCGCACGCCTGCCCACGGAAGCCGAGTGGGAGGCCGCCGTAGCACCGTGCGAACAGGCACACCGCGAGGCCGGCAATTTTGTCGGCTCGGGCGCACTGCACCCGATGCCGGTGGCCCGGCAGGCAGCCGGGTTACTGCAGGCATTGGGCGACGCCTGGGAATGGACGTCGAGCAGCTATCAGGCCTACCCGGGGTACCGCCCCTGGGCGGGGGCGGTAGGGGAATACAACGGGAAATTCATGGTCAACCAGTACGTGCTGCGCGGTGGTTCTTGTGCCACGCCGGCCGACCATGTGCGCGCCAGCTACCGCAACTTCTTTGCTACCGACGCCCGCTGGCAGTTCACGGGCCTGCGCCTGGCCCGTGAACTGCCCTGAACCAGCGGTTCAGCGGACCAGCAACACCGGTACTGAGCTTTCGGCCAGCACCCGTTGCGCCACCGAGCCCATCAGTGCGCGGCCGAGCAGGCCACGGCCATGGGTACCCATGACGATTTCGTGCACCTTTTCGCGTTTTGCCAGACGCAGGATTTCTTCTGACGGCGAGCCCACCGCATAGCTCACGCGCGACTTCATGTCATGGCGCTTGAGGAACTTTTCGATCGGCGCGATGACCTTCTTGGCCTCTTCGTCGTAGTAGGTCTTGCACACGTCGGCGCCAACTGCACTGCGCACCCGCGGAGGCATTGGCATTTGTACGTGCACGACGATGAGTTCGTCATCCGGCTCACCAAAACTCTGATTCGTGACGAGCCAGCCCAGGGCTTTTTTGGTGTAACTGCTGCCGTCTGCGGCGAGAAGGATCTTCATGGTTGCATGCCTTTGGTCGGTTGATTCAGTGTCGAGCTTAGCGTAGCACCAGAACCGGCACATGTGAATGGGTCAGCACATGTTGGGTCTCGCTGCCAAGCAGAATCCGCTTGAGTCCCTTGCGGCCATGAGAGGCCATGACGATCAGGTCGCATTTGTATTTGCGTGCGGTGGCGATGATGGACTCGGCCACCAGATCGGAGCGCACAGTTACCGCACGGGCCTTGATGCCTTTTCTTTCGGCGGCTTGCTTAACGGCGTCGACGATGGCCTGGCCGCCTTCGGCCCATTGCTTTTCAATGCGGCCGACTTCCTCGGGCGCCAACGCGACCGAGCCCTCGAAATAGCTCATCGGGTAGCGCGGTACTGTCTTCATGGCCACCAGCTCGGCCCCACAAAGTTCAGCCAGGCCGAGGCCGCTTGCCACCGCTTTTTTTGACAGGGTTGAGCCGTCGGTGGCAACAAGAATTCGTTGGTACATGTGGATCTCCTTCTGGTGCAGTGCGATCAAGCTTAGCGCCAGTGCAACCCGGCCCGGTTGATCCATGTCAACCGCAACCGGCAGCTCGCCCGGTAGCCTTGCGGCCATGACCCTTGCCACGTTGGGCCCAGGCCTGCCCATGCCCTTGCCGACACCCGCGGACTTGTCCGAAGTCGACGCCGCGCTGCGGGCGGTTGTGGACCAGCGCCAGGACTGGGAGGCCTTCAGTCGCCCCTGCGACGACGCGTCGGGCTACTGGGAGTCGCATGTGGCCATCGAGGGCATGCATTGCGCTGCCTGTTCATTGACCGTCGAGTCCGCGCTGCGCGCTGTGCCCGGCGTGCGCGGCGCCCTTGTCAACGGCGCCAGCCAGCTGGCGCGGGTGGTGTGGTCGCCTGACGCCACCCGCCCGTCGGCCTGGTTCGCAGCGGTGGCCCGTGCCGGATACCGCAGCGTGCCGGTGGCCGACCTGTTGCAGGGCGAGGCAACGCGCCAGGCGCAGCGCCTCATGCTTTGGCGCTGGCTGGTCGCGGGCTTTTGCATGATGCAGGTCATGATGTATGCGGTTCCGGCCTATGTTGCGCAGCCCGGCGAACTGACGTCCGAGATGGCGCGCTTGCTGCGCTGGGCCTCCTGGGTGCTGAGTCTGCCGGTGCTGGTGTTTTCGTGCCGGCCTTTTTTTGCAAGCGCGTTGCGCGACGTGCGTCAGGGCCGGGTCGGCATGGACGTGCCGGTGGCCCTGGGCATCGTCATTGCCTTTGTTGCCAGTACTGCCGCCACGGTGCAACCCACGGGGCCCTGGGGGCACGAGGTCTGGTACGACTCGTTGACGATGTTCGTTTTCTTCTTGCTCAGTGGCCGCATGCTGGAGCAACGCCTGCGTGACCGCACGGCAGGTGCGCTGCAAGCGCTGTCGCGGCGCTTGCCCGACAGCGTGCAGCGGCGCGTCGCCGACGGCGGGTTTGAGCGGGTTGCAGTGCACCGCCTGGTGCCGGGCGACGTCATCCGTTTGCTGCCCGGCGAAGCCTTTCCGGCCGACGGCGAGTTGCTGGAAGGCGAAACCCAGGTTGACGAGGCCCTGCTCACCGGCGAGTCGCGCCCCTTGCTGCGCCGAGCCGGCCCGCAAGGCTTGTCGTCGGTGATTGCCGGCAGCCACAACCTTACCGGGGTGGTACTGGTGCGGGTGCTGCGCACCGGCGCGCAGACGCGCTACGCCGCCATTGTGGCGCTGATGCAGCAGGCCGCTGCCGACAAGCCCGCGCTGGCGCAGCTGGCAGACCGCATAGCCCGCCCGTTCCTGGTGGGAGTGCTGCTGGCCAGTGCGCTGGCCGCATTGTGGTGGTGGCCGATTGACCCGAGCCAAGCGATCGGCGTGGCCATTGCGGTGCTGATCGTTACCTGCCCCTGCGCGCTGTCGCTGGCCACACCGGCGGCCACCCTGGCGGCAGCCGGTGCCTTGGCCCGGCGTGGCACTTTGGTGCGCCGACTGCAGGCCTTTGAAACGGCTACCCGCATCGACACGGTGGTGTTTGACAAGACCGGAACGCTCACGCATGACCGCATGGCCGTCGGGGCGGTGTACACCCGCGATGGCAGCACCGCCGATCAGGCTCTGCGCCTGGCCGCGGCGTTGGCACAACATTCGCTGCACCCCGTGTCTCGCGCGCTGGTCGCTGCCGCGCCACCCGGGACCGCGCAGGTGACGGATGTGCAGGAATTGCCGGGTCAGGGCCTGCGCGCAAGCGCTGGGGCGGGCATGGCGGGTGGTGTGCTTCGGCTGGGTTCAGCCAGGTTTTGCAACGCACCTGCGCCGCAGTGCAAGGGCGACGGGCAACAGGTTCATCTGGCGGACAGTCAAGGCTGGCTGGCCAGCTTTGATTTGAGTGAGGCTTTGCGTCCGGATGCCCGGGCGGCCGTCCAGGCGTTGCGCGACATGGGCCTGACAGTGCAATTGCTCTCGGGCGACCGGGCAGGTGCAGTACAAGCGCTGGCCAGGAGCGCTGGCATCGACGCCGCCTTTGGCGAGTGTTCGCCCGAAGACAAGCTGGCCCATGTGCGCAGCTTGCAGCAACGCGGCCACCGCGTCGCCATGGTGGGTGACGGCATCAATGACGCGCCGGTGCTGGCCCTTGCCGACCTGTCTGTCACGCTGGGCCAGGCCAGCGCGCTGGCACGTTCCCGGGCTGACGCCGTGGTGTTGGGGGGGCAACTGGGCGGCGTTCCATCCTTGTTGCAGCTGGCGAAGCGAACCCGCGGCGTGGTGCGGCAAAACATGGCGTGGGCACTTGCCTACAACCTGGTCTGCGTGCCGCTGGCGGTGGTCGGCTGGATGCCCGCCTGGCTGGCCGGGCTGGGCATGGCCGCGAGCTCGCTGGCCGTAGTGTTGAACGCCTCGCGCCTGGCGCGCAATACCAGGGTCGACTGACATGGACATTCTTTACCTGCTGGTGCCGCTGTCCATCGCGTTGGCGCTGCTGATTCTTGGTGCCCTGGGCTGGGCCGTCTGGTGTGGTCAGTTTGAAGACGTTGACGCCGAAGGCGAGCGCATTCTTCACTCTGATTGATTTTTGTCAAGACGGCGCAAAACGCCGCATCCGACACTGGCACCGATAGAAAAAAAGGTGCCTGATGAACTCAATGCAAACACAAACGGAGCGACCGCAAACTGGCGTCTATGCAGACACTGTGGTGCGCCAGTTCTCGCTGATGGCCGTGGTTTGGGGTGTGGTCGGTATGCTGGTGGGGCTGGTCATTGCCGCCCAGCTTGCCTGGCCTGAACTCAACTTCGGCATTCCCTGGCTCAGCTACGGCAGGTTGCGCCCACTGCATACCAATGCGGTGATCTTTGCCTTTGGCGGCTGCGCGCTGTTTGCTACCAGCTACTACGTGGTGCAGCGTACCGGCCAGGTCCGGCTGTTCATGCCCGGCCTGGCGGCCTTCACGTTCTGGGGCTGGCAACTGGTGATTGTTGCGGCCGCCGTCAGTCTGCCGATGGGTTACACCAGCGGCAAGGAATACGCTGAACTCGAATGGCCGATTGACATTCTGATCACCCTGGTTTGGGTCTCGTATGCGGTGGTGTTCTTCGGCACCATCGGCATCCGCAAGGTTCGCCATATCTACGTCGCCAACTGGTTTTACGGATCCTTCATCATTGCGGTGGCCGTGTTGCACCTTGTTAACAGTGCTGCGGTTCCGGCGGGCTGGATGAAGAGCTATTCAGCCTATGCCGGCGTGCAGGACGCCATGGTGCAGTGGTGGTACGGGCACAACGCGGTGGGCTTCTTCCTGACCGCCGGTTTCCTGGGGATGATGTATTACTTCATCCCGAAGCAGGCTGGCCGCCCGGTGTACAGCTACCGCCTGTCAATCGTGCACTTCTGGGCGTTGATATTCACCTACATGTGGGCTGGCCCGCACCATCTGCACTACACCGCCTTGCCCGACTGGACGCAGTCCATCGGCATGGTGTTTTCGCTGATTTTGCTGGCCCCCAGCTGGGGCGGCATGATCAACGGCATCATGACGCTGTCGGGTGCCTGGCACAAGCTGCGTGACGACCCGATCCTGCGCTTTTTGATTGTCTCGCTGTCGTTTTACGGCATGAGCACCTTCGAGGGCCCGATGATGTCGATCAAGACCGTCAACGCCCTGAGCCATTACACCGACTGGACGGTTGGCCATGTGCATTCAGGCGCTTTGGGATGGGTTGGCCTGATCTCGATGGGCTCGCTGTACTACCTGATTCCGCGCCTGTTTGGCCAGAAGAAGATGCACTCGGTGCCGGCCATCGAACTGCACTTCTGGATGGCCACTATCGGCATCGTTCTGTACATCGCCGCCATGTGGATTGCTGGCGTGATGCAGGGCCTGATGTGGCGTGCCATCAATACCGACGGCACGCTCACCTACACCTTTGTCGAGTCGGTCAAGGCCACGTATCCGTTCTATGTGATTCGTGTGGCGGGTGGGGCGTTGTACCTGGGCGGCATGCTGGTCATGGCCTGGAACGTCTGGATGACGGCAATCTCGGGGCGCTCTGTCAACGCGCCGATTCCGGCCATTGCCGCCCACGCATGAGAAGGAACACACGCCATGTCTGAGAACACCCCAACCGGTTTCACCCACGAAAAGGTGGAAACCAACAACTTCCTGATGATCGTGCTGATCCTGCTGGTGATAACTGTCGGCGGCCTGGTCGAAATCGTGCCGCTGTTCTTCCAGAAGTCCACCACAGAACCGATTGCTGGAATCAAGCCCTACACCTCGCTGCAACTTGTCGGGCGCGACATCTACCTGCGCGAGGGTTGCTACAACTGCCACTCGCAGATGATCCGGCCGTTTCGCTCAGAGACGCTGCGCTACGGCCACTATTCGGTGGCGGGCGAATTCGTCTACGACCACCCGTTCCAGTGGGGTAGCAAGCGCACCGGCCCTGACCTGCACCGGGTGGGCGGCAAGTACAGCGACGACTGGCACCGCCTGCACCTGAACAACCCGCGCGATCTTGTGCCCGAGTCCAACATGCCAGCCTACCCCTGGCTGGAAAAGGCGGCAATTGACCCGACGGATGTGGCGCCCCGCATGAAAGCGCAGCGCATGGTGGGTGTGCCTTACACCGACGCCGAGATTGCCAAGTCTGCGGAAGACGTGAAGGGCAAGAACGAAATGGACGCGCTGGTGGCCTATCTGCAGGTACTGGGCCGCGCCCTCAAGTAAAGGAACTGAGAAATGGACGTCAACACCCTGCGCATTGCCGCCACACTGGCGGCGTTTGTGAGCTACATTGGCATCGTGGTCTGGGCCTGGTCCGGCCGCAATGCCGCAGCCTTTGACGAGGCAGCACGGCTGCCGTTTGACCAGGACTGAACCACCATGAGCGATTTCACCAACGACTTCTGGTCAATCTATGTGTCCGGCCTGACCCTGGTCAGCATCTTTGCCTGTCTTGTGCTCCTGTGGGTCACGGGCCGCAAAAAGGTGCCCGCCACTGCGGACAACAGTACCGGCCATGTCTGGGACGAAGACCTGCGCGAAATGAACAACCCCTTGCCGCGCTGGTGGGTTTGGTTGTTCATCATCACCATCGTGTTTTCATTGCTGTACCTGGTGGCCTACCCAGGGCTGGGCAGCTACAAGGGTGAACTCGGCTGGACGTCCAGCGGCGAGCACGCCAATGAAATGACCAAGGCCAGCAAGGCGCTTGAGCCTTTGTACGCACGCTATGCCGCCATGCCGCCGGAGAAGATTGCCGCCGACGTTCAGGCCATGGCAATTGGTGAGCGCTTGTTCATGAACAACTGCGCCCAGTGCCACGGATCGGACGCGCGCGGCAGCAAGGGCTTCCCGAACCTGACGGACGCCGATTGGCTGCAT
This sequence comes from Ramlibacter sp. 2FC, assembly GCA_943369755.1. GTDB lineage: Bacteria > Pseudomonadota > Gammaproteobacteria > Burkholderiales > Burkholderiaceae_C > CALROG01. The sequence goes on along the minus strand of CALROG020000011.1, from coordinate 29,862 downwards.
GGCGGCACGCCCGAGAAGATTGCTGAAACCCTGGCGAAGGGCCGTGTGGGCAACATGCCGCCCCTGGGCGCTGCCGTTGGGACACCAGACGATGTGAAAAACGTCGCCAACTATGTGTTGAGCCTGTCGGGCAGCCCGCACGACTCGCTGCGCGCTTCGCTGGGCAAGGGCAAATTCGGTGTTTGCGCCGCCTGTCACGGCATTGACGGCAAGGGCAACCAGGCGTTGGGCGCACCTAACCTGACAGATGGGATCTGGCTGCACGGCTGGGGCGAGAACGCCATCGTCGCCATCATCAACGCTGGCAAGGTGAACGCTATGCCGGCCCAGGCCGACAAGCTCACTGCAGCACAGATTCAGGTGCTGACCGGCTACGTCTGGGGGCTTTCCAACAGCGTCGGCAGCGCCAAGCCCTGAGGCTGAAAAAGCAGTTTGAAGTGCCCACAACACCGCCGCCGCGCAAGATCATTCCAATTCAGCCGCTGTTGGCTGACGGGGCCGAAGTCTCGCTTTATGAAGCGCACGAAAAGATCTATCCGCGCTCGGTCAGCGGCCTTTTCTCGCGCTGGCGCTGGGCCATGGTGGCACTTACGCAGCTTGTTTTCTATGGGCTGCCGTGGCTCGAATGGGGCCAACGCCAGGCGGTGCTGTTTGACCTGGGGGCGCGGCGCTTCTATGTTTTCGGCCTGGTCCTTTATCCGCAAGATTTCATCTACCTCACGGGCTTGCTGGTTATCTCGGCGCTGTCACTGTTCCTGTTCACGGCCGTGGCGGGGCGGCTGTGGTGTGGTTATGCCTGCCCGCAGACCGTCTACACCGAAATCTTTTTATGGATAGAGCGCCGTGTAGAAGGCGACCGTGCGGCTCGCATGCGGCTGGACGGCGCGCCGCTTTCCCTGGAAAAGTTCGTCAAGAAGTGGGCCAAGCACTTTCTGTGGATCAGCCTGTCGTTGTGGACCGGGTTCACCTTTGTGGGCTACTTCACACCAGTGCGTGAACTGGGCCTGGAGTTCTTGCAGACACAGATGAGTTCGTGGGAAGTGTTCTGGGTGTTTTTCTACGGTTTTGCCACCTACGGCAATGCCGGCTTCATGCGTGAGCAGGTGTGCAAATACATGTGCCCCTATGCACGCTTTCAAAGCGCCATGTTCGACCGCGACACGCTGATCGTGAGCTACGACGCGGGGCAGGGCGAGCCGCGTGGTGCCCGTTCGCGCAGCGCCGACTACCAGGCCAAGGGCTTGGGCACTTGCGTGGACTGCACTCTGTGCGTTCAGGTCTGCCCCACCGGCATCGACATTCGCAACGGGCTTCAGTACGAATGCATTGGCTGCGGTGCCTGTGCCGATGTGTGCGACACCGTGATGGACAAGATGGGTTACCCGCGCGGCCTGGTGCGCTACACGACACAAAACGCCGTGGAACGCGGCTGGGGCCGCAGCGCCATCTTGCGCCATGTGCTGCGGCCACGGGTGCTGCTGTACACCGGATTGCTGCTGGCTTTGGGTGTGGCCATGCTTGCCAGTCTGGCGCTGCGCACTCCGTTCAAGGTGGACGTGGTGCGCGACCGCGCCTCGATGGCCCGGATGGTTGAAGGCGGCAAACTTGAAAACGTTTATCGCTTGCAAATCATGAACGCCACAGAGACCGAGCAACGCTATCGCATTCTCGCGACCGGGCTGGACGGTCTTGCGCTGGCTTCGCCCGCCGAGGTGACCGTGGGCCCGGCGCAATCGCGCTGGGTGCCGGTGCGGCTGCAGATTGCTGACGGCTCGGCTGCCGCTGGCTCCCACCCCATTCGTTTCAACATTGAAGACACCGCAGGCGACGCGCACCTGAGCGAGAAGTCGGTGTTCCTCGTTCCACGTTAGGAGAACCCATGCCCCAGATATCTCAACCCCTGTCGGCCCCGTGGTGGAAACATGGCTATGTGTGGCTTGTCATCGCCGGGCCGGGCGTCGTGATTGTTGCGAGTTTCGTGACGCTGTGGCTTGCGCTGAGCCACCCCGAAACCCTGGTGGCGACGGACTATTACCGGCGCGGTATCGAGATCAACAAGACACTTTTGCCTGCGCAGCAAGGCCGCAACCACGCGGCGACGCCACCCACGCCCGCCAGCCCCTGAGCGGGGCGTCAACACATGAACAAGGGGTCATCACCATGCCAAGCCAGCGATTGATGTGGATTATCTGGCCGGCTTTTCTCAGCGCCTGCGCGCTGGAGTTGCTGGTGTTCGGGCTGATCGACCCGCAGGACCTGCATTGGTCGGGCAAGCCGCTTGGCCTGTCGCGCCAGGGTGTTTACACAGCAGCGTTTTTTGTGTTCTGGCTGATCAGCAGCGTGGCCAGCGGCCTTACCGCTTTGCTGGGCATGCCGCCGGATGAGATCAATCGCACACCGGGCACGCCATGATGTTCCGATATTGCTTGCGCACAGCCGGGCTTGTGTTGTGTCTGCTGGCCACCGGGTGTGCTTCTTTGCTGCCGCACGGCAGCAGTCGCACGCCGTCGCCGTTTGCAAGCTTCGAGCAGGCCGAAAGCGCAGCGCAAAGCATCGTGCCGTTCAAGACGCTGCTGTCTGAGCTCAAAGGCCTTGGCTTCGACCCCGACGGCGGGGCCAATGTGACGTTGATTCCCTACCCTGAAATCATTGCCCGGCTGGCACCCTATCAGGGCGTTTCGGTCGCCGACCTGGACCCAGGTATCCGGCGCTGCATTCAGGCCCAACGGGCCTGTCGCGCTTTCCGGTTCCATTTTGCCGGCGAAGACCGTCAGCGTGAGGGCAACTTCTGGGCCGACTTCTTGAACATCCGGCGCGTCACCAGCGTCAAAGGCTGGTGGTTTGATGCGCTGGTGGTTGTGAGCGACGGTGTTGTACTGTTTCGCAACGAGGGCGGACAGGCGCGTACTGACCGGGTGGAAAAGCAGACCAACCCGCTCGGGCCGTTTCAGCGGGCAGGGGAGTCAGCCGGGTCTACGCTCTTCAATTAGTGCGATGCGGTGTGCTGTAATTCCGGCACCTTGCGTGCCTGAATACTGCCGTGTCCCAAATTACCTCCGAATTCAACGACAGCAACGCCACCGCCCAGCTTGTGGGGCTGCTGGAGTCGGCGATGGACGCCATCATCACGGTGGACCAGGCCCAGCGCGTGGTGCTGTACAACCGGGCGGCCGAGAGCATTTTTGGCTGGCCTGCCGCCGATGTCCTGGGTCAACCGCTCACCCGGCTGATGCCGGAACGCTTTCGCGCGCACCATGCCGACCACATGGCCCGGTTTGGCGAGAAGGGCGTTACTTCGCGCCGCATGGGCGGGCTCAACGTGGTGTACGGCCAGCACGCCCTGGGGCACGACTTCCCGATGGATGCGTCCATTTCCCAGCTCGACACACCTGATGGCAAGCTGTTTACCGTGATCCTGCGCGACGTCACCGCGCGGGTCCAAGCCCAAGACGAACTTGCAGCCTATGCGGCGCAGGCCAGCGCGATCCGTGAGCAGGAAAAAGCCCGAGTGGCGCGCGAGCTGCACGACGAACTGGCCCAGTCGCTTACCGCCCTCAAGATGGACACCATTTGGCTGCGCGACAACATGGCCGCACAGCCGTCTGCGGCGCAAGCCAAAATGGCCGCCATGCTGGGCATACTGGATGCCAGCGTGGCCGCCACCCGCCGGATTGCCGCCGATCTGCGTCCGCTGGTGCTGGACGATCTGGGTCTGGTGGCGGCGATTGAATGGCTGGTGCAGAACTTCATGCAGCGCTCGGGTGTGGCCTGCACGCTGGAAATCGACGAAGACCTTACGCTGCACGAACCCTACGCCACCGCCGTGTTCCGGATGGTGCAGGAGTCCCTGGCCAATGTGGCCAAACACTCCGCTGCGCAGCGCGCCGAAGTGCAGGTGCACCGCACCCAGCACCAGGTAACGTTGCGGGTGGCCGACGACGGCCGCGGGTTTCAGCCCCAGACGCCACGCAAGGCGGGCTCGATGGGGCTGGCCGGTTTGCGCGAGCGCGCCCAGTTGCTCAAGGGCACGGTACGGGTTGACAGCAGCCCCGGCAGCGGCACCGTGGTGCAGGCCCATATTCCAGTGGCCCCACCGGAGACCAGTGCATGACGCGGATCGTGATTGCCGACGACCACGCCATCGTGCGTGAGGGCCTCAAGCGCATTGTTGGTGAAGCTGAAGATTTGCAGGTGGTGGACGAAGCCTGCGACGGCACAGAAGTGCAGCGCGTCGTGCGCGAGCGCGAGTTTGAGGTGCTGGTGCTGGACCTGTCGATGCCGGGGCGCAGCGGCATGGAGCTGATCAAGCTGGTGAAGGCTGAAAAGCCGCGGTTGCGCATCCTGGTGCTCAGCATGCACCAGGAACTGCAATACGCGGTGCGGGCAATCAAGTCGGGTGCCAGCGGCTATCTGACCAAAGAAAGCGCGCCTGGGGAGCTGGTGCAGGCGATTCGCAAAATCGCCTCGGGCGGCGCGTTTGTCAGTGCCGAAGTGGCGCAGCAGCTCGCGCTGGGTGCCATGCCTGGTGCCCCGACACTGGCGCACGAGGCGCTATCACCCCGCGAGTTTGAAGTCTTCCTGCTATTGGCCGCCGGCGTCTCGGTGACCGACATTGGGGCCCGGTTGAGCCTGTCGGTCAAGACCGTCAGTACCCACAAAGCCAACCTGATGCAAAAGATGGCGCTGGCCAACCAGAGTGAGCTGATCCGCTACGCACTGCGGCATGGCCTGGCCCAGCAGTAAGCTGCCTGAGCGCTAGGAATCCGCCTAGACGGCCTCGGCGGCGGCTCAGCGCAAATCGGGGTACCGGCCTACACGCTTTTCAGTGTCCGCCGATGGCCGCAACCGCCATGGGCTGCGAAATTTGAGGCATGGCTCAACTCCATCCTCCTTTGCGGGTTTATCTGGTCGACGACTCGGCCTCAGTTCGCGAGCGGGTGGCCGCCATGCTGGCGGACGCCAGCATGGCCATTGTTGGCCAGGCCACAACACCGCAGGACTCGATTGACGGCATTCTGGCGGCGCAGCCCGACGTGGTGGTGCTGGACGTCCAGTTGCAAGGCGGTACCGGCCTGCAGGTGCTGCTTGAAGTGCTGCCGCAGGCCCCTGGCGTTGCCTTTGTGGTCTTCAGCAACAGCGCTGGCCCCGGCTACCGCAAGCGCTACCTGGGCGCGGGGGCCGCCCGCTTTCTGGACAAGAGCAACGAGTTCGACCAGCTCGCACAGGCCGTGGCGCTGGCGTCCCGGCCCACCGTGCATTGAACGAAGCCAACGATATCAACCGGAAGACCACCATGAACAGTGCAGTACTCGAAGCGCCGATCCGACCCCTGCCGTTTCTGCGCCAGGAGGCCGCCCGTACCAGCCCGCCGCTGTCACCGCTGAGCACACAGTGTTCTACCTGCCACCTGCGAGACCTGTGCCTTCCCTGCGGCATGACCGGGCATGACGTTGACGAGCTGGACAACCTGATGTTCAGCCGTCGCAAGGTGGCGGCCGGGCAGGACCTGTACCAGGAGGGTGAGACCTTTGCGTATATTTACGCCGCGCGCAGTGGCACCTTCAAGACCCGCCTGACGCTGCCAGACGGGCGCGAGCAGTTGATGGGCTTTTACATGGCCGGCGAGCTGATGGGGCTGGACGGCATTGCCAGTGGCAAGCACGCGTCCAGCGCGATTGCGCTGGAGGACGCCGAAGTCTGCGCTATTCCCTACAGCCACCTGGCCAAGGTGGCGATGGGCGCGGCAGGTCTGCAAGACGCAGTGACCCGCCTGATGAGCCGCGAGATCGTGCGCGAGCACAGCCTGATGATGCTGTTGGGCAGCATGAATGCAGAGGAGCGCCTGGCGTCGTTTCTGCTCAACCTTTCGCAGCGCCTCAAGGCCCGCGGCTACTCGCCCAGCGAGTTTCACCTGCGCATGTCGCGTGCTGAAATCGGCAGCTACCTGGGCATGACCCTGGAGACGGTGAGCCGCACTTTCTCTGCCTTCCAGCAACAACGCCTGCTGGAGGTAGACAAGCGCCACATCCGCATCATTGACCTGGACGGGCTAACCCGGGCGTTTGAGACCCGGATGCATTGATGCCCGCGGAAAAGGTGGCGTCAGGCCCAGTCAATGCTGCGTAAGAAGCCCTCGAACGGATAGCGTATCAAGCCAGCAACCGCCGCGTAGCCTGCGCCAGTGGCGTGTGCAGGCGGATTGCGTTGGAGCTGTGGGCAATGCTGTCGCAGCTCACAATGCGGCGCACGCCGGCTGCCTTGAGGCGGGCCATTGCCAGGGTGTCGAACAGCGCGTGCACGGCAATGCAGACCGGCGCGGGCAGGCCGATCTTTGTTAGTGCGGCGGTGGCGGCCACCAGCGTCTGGCCGGTGCTGACGATGTCGTCCAGCAGCACTGGTACGCGTCCTGGCCACGGTTCGGTACGGGCGAGCTTGACAGTCACGTCGCGGTCGCCGCGCCGGGTTTTGGCCATCACGGCCCACGGCGCGTCGGCCAGCCGCGCGACCTGCGCGACCCATTGCGCACTCTCGCTGTCAGGGCCAATCAACAAAGGCTGCGCAACGTTGCGCGCCAGCCAGCGTGCAATCAGTGGCGCGGCAGGCACTACCGCTGTGGGGATGGTGTAGATGTCGTCCAGACTGCGCCAGCGGTGCAAGTGCGGGTCCACGGTGACCAGGAAATCCAGCGCGTTGGAAAGCAGTCGGGCGTAGCTGCGCGACGTGACTGCCTCGCCGGGCTGGAACCGCTTGTCCTGTCGCATATAGGCCAGGTAAGGAGCCACCAGCCCGACCTTCAGCGCGCCCAGCTCGCGCGCGGTGTCGGCAGCGAAGAGCAGGGCCAGTGTTCTGGCGTCCGGTTGGTCCAGGCTGCCGGCGAACACCACGCTGCGGCCTTTCACCGGCGCGTCCAGGCGTACCAGCGTTTCGCCGTCGGGGAACTGGTGCAGCGCCAGCTCGATGCATTCGCAGCGCAGACTGCGCGCCAGCGCAGTAGCCAAGCCGCTGGAACCGGGCAGGGCGACCACCAGGGGGTTGACTGCTGTCATGTTGCCTCCGACATAAGGTGCACCGCCTCAGCCTGCGTGTTGGCGTAGTCCAGCGCGTAGTCCAGCGCGCCCGGCGTGGCAGCATGCAGCGTAAACAGGGGCTGGCCGCGCTCAACCACCTCGCCCAGCTGCACCTGCATGTCAATGCCAGCGCAAGGCGAGGTCGGGGCTCCCGCCAGTTTGGCGATGCGTGCCAGGCGGCGGTTGTCAATGGCGATCACGGTGCCGCCGTGGCGGGCCGTGACAGGCTGCTGATGGGCGGCCACCGGGGGCTCGCGCAGGCCGCCCTGGGCTTCGCAGATCGCCTGGAACTTCTGCCAGGCGCGCCCGTCATGCAGTATTTCCGTGGCCTGGGCCAGTCCGGTGCCTACCGGCGCTGCGCCGCCAAACTCCAGAATCTGCCCGGCCAATTGCAAGGCGCGCATAGCCAGGTCGGCGGGGGCGTTTGCCGTGCGGCGCAGCACTGCGAGGACGTCGCGCGCTTCCAGTGCGGGCCCGATGCCACGGCCTACGGGCGCCACACCGTCGGTCTGTATGACCCGTACCCTCAGGCCGAGCGCGTCGCCCACCGCCTCAAGTTGGCGGCCGAGTTGACTGGCTGCCTGCACGCTGCGTACCTTGGCCGTCAGTCCCACCGGTATGTCGATCAGCACATGGGTAGCGCCCGCGGCTGCTTTCTTGGACAGGACCGACGCCACCAACTGGCCCGGGCTGTCCAGGTCCAGCGGGCGCTCAACGCGAATCAGGATGTCGTCCGCCGGACTCAGGCGCACGGCACCGCCCCAGACGATGCAGCCGCCGGTCTGGTCCACCACCCGGCGGATCTGTGCCACGTCCAGATCAACAGGTGCCAGTGTTTCCATCGTGTCGGCTGTACCGGCGGGCGAGGTGATGGCGCGGGAGGAGGTTTTGGGCATGCGCAGCCCGCAGGCCGCGATGATTGGCACGATGATCATTGTGGTGCGGTTGCCGGGCAGGCCCCCGACGCAATGCTTGTCCATCACCGGGCCTTGGCCCCAGGCCATGCGTTCGCCCGCATTGACCATGGCGCGCGTGAGTGCGATGGTCTCGTCCAGGTTCAGGTGGTCGCCGGCGCAAGCGGTGACGAAGGCCGCGAGCTGCAGGTCGGAATAGCGACCGGCAGTCACGTCCGTGATCACCGCGTCAATAGCGCTATGACTCAACCGCTTGCCATAGACCTTGGCGCGGACATGGCTGAGAGACTCGATCGGCGCGGGATGGTGCAATGAGACTGCTTCACCGGGCTGCGCTTTCAGCAGTCGCCAGGCGGCTTCAGAAAGGCCGGCTTCGTCTGGTGCCAGAAAGTCACCTGTCACCACATTCAGCGTGGCAATGATGATGCGGCCCTGCAGCCGCAACTCAACACGCGACTGCGCCTCGAACCCCTCGGCCTGGCAGACCGGGCAGTCACGGTGCATGTACAGCACCGGTTCCTGGTATGTGTCGATGCCCAGGCGGCGCAGGCGCAGGCGACTGGCGGGTGCAGGCTGTGGTGGGGTTGCGTCGGCGGACTGCATGGGGCGAGTTGCAGCGTCAAGCGGCCGGCACAGCGCGGGCCTGGAGGTACAACTGCTGCACGTCGGCGGCCTGGCTCAGTGCCGTGCCTGCTGACAGCAGCGCTGCCGCTCCGGCAGCCACGCCATAGCGCAGCGCTTCGCCGGGGCTGGCGTCGCGGTCCAGCGCCCACAGCAGGCCGGCCAAAAAACTGTCGCCAGCGCCAATCGTGCTGGCTACCTGCACTCGCAGGGAAGCTGCTGTCAAGGCTGTGTCGGCAGTGACCAGCATGGCACCGCTTTCGCCAAGGGACAGTGCAACCACCTGTGTCTGCCCGCGCTGAATCAGCCCGCGCGCTGCGGCCAACCAGTCCGACGGGGTCTGCAATGGCAGGCCAGTCAGCTCACGCAGCTCGCGCAGGCTCGGCTTGACAAGGTACACGCCCTGCGCCAGCGCAGCCGCCAGCGCCGGCCCGGAGCTGTCCAGCACCATCCGCCAGCCGCGTGCGCGCGCCAGTTTGGCCAGCCGGGCATGAAAGTCTGGCGGTGCACCGGGTGGCAGGCTGCCGCTGGCTACCAGCCAGCCGGGCGCTGGCTGCTGTGCCCCCACCCGTGTCAGGCAGGCTTGCCATTGTGGCTCGGTCAGGCGGGGCCCCGGCAGTACAAACCGGAAGTCCTGCCCACTGGACGACTCGTGGGCCGTGAAGCTGGTGCGTGTTTCGTCTGTTATGGGCATGGCGCGGTGAGGCAGCTGTTCGTGATTGAGCAACTGCTGCAACTGGTTCCCCGTCATGCCACCAGCGGGGTACAGCGCCAGGGCGGACGCGCCCAGCCGGTGCAACACGCGGGCAACATTGATGCCGCCGCCTCCCGGGTGGATCTGGGCATCCGTACAGCGCAGCTTGTGGGTTGGTAGCACCTGCGCGGTGGTCGCAAAGATATCCACCGCAGGATTCATGGTGACCGTGAGAAAGCGGGCCATGCTGTCCCGGGGTCAGTCGCTGGCGCAGGCGGCGGGATTGACGATCTGGCGCAGCGCCGCAGCGTCCACAATTCTCACCTGGCGCTGGCGCACCTCAATCAGACCGAGAGAGTGGAACTTTGAGAACGTGCGGCTCACCGTTTCGAGCTTGAGGCCGAGGTAGTTGCCGATTTCCTGGCGCGTCATGCGCAGCACGAGCTCAGAGCTTGAGAAGCCGCGCGCTTGTAGCCGTTGGATCAGATTGAGCAGGAAGGCGGCCAGCCGCTCTTCGGCGTGCATGCCACCCAGCAACAGCATGACACCATGCTCGCGCACGATCTCGCGGCTCATCACACGGTGCAGGTGGCGCTGTAGCGCGCCGACTTCACGCGCGAGCTCGCCGATGCGCTCAAACGGCATGACGCAGACTTCAGCGTCTTCCAGCGCCACGGCGTCACAGGTGTGGCGGTCGCTGACGATGCCGTCCAGGCCAATGATCTCGCCCGCCATCTGGAAGCCGGTGACCTGGTCGCGACCGTCTTGCGCGGTCACGCAGGTCTTGAAGAAGCCGGTTCGGATCGCAAACAGGGAGGTGAAAGCCTCGCCGGTGCGAAATAGCGCGCTGCCACGCTTGACCCTGCGCCGGGTGGCCACTACCGCGTCGATGCGAGCCAACTCTTCGGGGCTCAGTCCGATGGGCATGCACAGCTCACGCAGCTTGCAGTTTGAGCAGGCAATCTTGATTGATTGCGTGTCCACAAGATGCATCGGTGCCGTGGCGATCCGCTTCGCGAGCTGGGTTGGCAAGTGGATTCCTTTGACGGGGGGAGGGCTTGGGGTCTGGACAAAATTGTCGTCTGCGCTTGCGCAATCTAGTTGACCCATATCAATCCGCCAGAAGGGCAGTGGCGGCAAAGTGGCCGCCATGAACCCAGTTTCGCCCGAATTGCTTCGGCGCTTCGACATCGGGGGGCCGCGCTACACCTCCTACCCCACCGCGGACCGCTTCGTCGAAGCGTTCTCTGCTGCCGACCACGTCCAGGCACTGGCCCAGCGCCGGGCCGGGCCTGGGGCGCTGGCGACGCCGCTCTCGGTATATGTGCACATTCCGTTCTGTGAGTCGCTGTGCTACTACTGCGCCTGCAACAAGATCATCACCAAGCACCATGAACGATCGGCCACCTACCTGCGCTACCTGGCCCGCGAGGTAGACCTGCTTACCCAGCACACCGGCCTGGGCCAGCCGGTGACCCAGATCCATCTTGGCGGCGGCACCCCCACCTTCATGAGTGACGACGAGTTGCGAGAGCTGATGGCCATGCTGCGGCGCAGCTTCGTGCTGGCCAGCGGGGGCGAGTATTCGGTCGAGGTGGACCCGCGCACGGTAAATGCCGAACGCCTGCATGCGCTGGCCGACCTGGGATTCAACCGCATCAGTTTCGGTGTGCAGGACTTTGACCCTGAGGTGCAGAAGGCGGTTCACCGAATCCAGCCGGCGCAGCAGGTATTTGCATTGATGGAGCAGGCGCGCGCAATCGGTTTTGACTCGATCAACCTGGACTTGATCTACGGCCTGCCGCGCCAGACGCCCGAATCATTTGCCCGCACGCTTGCGCAGGTACAGCAGTTGCGGCCTGATCGTATAGCCCTGTATGCCTATGCCCATTTGCCAGAGCGGTTCAAGCCGCAGCGGCGCATTGTGTCGGCCGAGCTACCGGGGGCGGCTGCCAAGGTCGCCATGCTGTCCCGGTCGCTCGAGGCATTTCAGAGTGCGGGGTACATCTACATTGGCATGGACCACTTTGCGTTGCCGCAAGATTCTCTGGCCGTGGCCAAACGCCAGGGGCGGCTGCACCGCAACTTTCAGGGCTACAGCACCCAGCCCGACTGCGACCTGGTCGCGCTGGGCGTATCGGCGATTGGCCGGATTGGGGCCACCTACAGCCAGAACGCCAAAACCATGGAAGAGTATTGCGACCACCTGGACCAGGGCCGCCTGCCGGTGGTGCGCGGCCTGGCGCTGACCCGTGACGATCTGGCGCGCCGTGCCGTGATCATGGCGCTGATGTGCCAGGGCCAGGTGCTGTTTGAGTCGATTGAGCTGGCCTGGCTGCTGGACTTCAAGACCACCTTTGCGCCTGAACTGGCGCAGCTGCTCCCGCTCGCCGACCAGGGCCTGGTGGTGCTGGACGCGGCCGGCATTCAGGTCACGGCGCAAGGCTGGTTTTTTGTGCGGGCCGTAGCCATGGTGTTTGACCGCTACCTGCAGGCCGACCGAAATCGCGCGAAGTTCTCGCGCATTATTTGAGGCGACACGAGCATGTTCAGCACGCTGGCGGTTACTGCCTTGCTAATGGGGCTGGCTGGTGGCCCGCATTGCGCGGCCATGTGCGGTGCCGCCTGCGCCGGTGTGGTACGGCTGTCGTCCGGCAACGCCAGCCTGCAGCCCGTAGGCATGCCGGGGGTTGCGGTGCTGAGCCGCACACCTGTGCAGGCCACACTGATGCTGCAAGTCGGCCGCCTGCTGGGCTACGCCGCTGCCGGGGCGCTGGCCGCCAGCGCCATGCAAAGCCTGGCCTGGCTGACCACGCAGGCTGCGGCACTGCGACCGGTCTGGGCGCTTTTTCATGGCGGGCTGCTGGTCTGGGGCTTGATGTTGCTGGTGCTGGCCCGCCAGCCCGCCTGGGTCGACCGGGCCGGACGCGCGCTCTGGACGCGTGTGCAGCCGCTGGCACGCGCACCCGGCGGGCTGTTGGCCACCGGCGCGCTCTGGGCCTTGATGCCGTGTGGTCTGCTGTACTCAGCCTTGCTGGTGGCTGCGCTCAGCGGCGGCGCAGTGCAAGGTGCGTTCACCATGGCGCTGTTCGCCGCGGGCAGCAGCATTGGCATTGTGGCCGCGCCCTGGCTGCTGCTGCGACTGAACCGCCGGGCCAACCTCTGGCGCCAGGACTGGGGTACCCGCCTGGCAGGTGCGGCACTCATGGGCGTGGCGGGCTGGGCCTTGTGGATGAACCTGATGGACCGGGTGGGCGAGATCTGCCGGTAACCCCGACGCTACCATTTTTATAGCGGCTCACGCATATTTGGCGGGGGCTGCACGCCATTTCTTTGCCTCTGCCTGAAGGTGGGCCTGAAACACCTGGGCAATCGGTGACAGGCGTTTGCCACGCAGGTGCACCACGTGCCATTGCGACTCGATGGGGAAGTCGCGCATGTCCAGAACCACCACGCCGTGGGCAGCGGGCTGTGCGCCAAGTGAATGCACAGATACCACCGACAGGCCCAGCCCGCCCGCCACCGCTTCCCGGATTGCCTCGTTGCTGCCCAGTTCCATGCGCAGTTGCGGCTTGAAGCGCAGCCGCCGAAAGTGCGCATCGGTGGCCATGCGGGTACCGGAGCCGGGTTCGCGCAAGATGAAGCGGGCCTCGCGCAGCTCTTGCAGTGCCAGCCGCTTGCGCTTTGCCAGGGGATGCGCTGCCGGGGCGATCAGGGCCAGCGGGTTGGGCATGAAGACAGTGTCGTCGCAGTCCAGGTCGGTGGGCGGCATCGACATGATGTAGAGGTCGTCAAGGTTGTCGCGCAGCCGCCTGACCACGCCGTCGCGGTTGAGCACCTCCAGCGAAATATCGATGTCGGGGTGGCTCTCACAGAAAGTACCCAGCAGCCGCGGCATGAAGTACTGGGCTGTACTGACCACCGCCACCCGCAACCGGCCACGGGTGAGACCTTTGATGCCGTCCACCTTTTGGCTGAAGGCTTCCCACTCGGCCATGATGACGCGCGCGGTGCGGGCCAGATCGAGCCCGGCCTCGGTCATTTGGACCCGCCGCGCCACAACGTCATACAAGGTCAGCCCGACTGCGGCAGTCACATCCTTGAGCTGCATCGAGGCGGTGGGCTGGGTCACGTGCATGGCACGGGCTGCGCCCCCGACGCTGCCGGTTTCCGCCAGCGCCAGCACCAGGCGCAGTTGCCGAAAGGTAATGTTCATAAGCTTTTATCTATGATTCTTGGCATAAATATCGATTTTACTCAATCTGTATTTGCCACTAGCATTCACGGCACTGGAGAACTTGATGCAAAACCTGCTTGACCCCGCGATTCTTTTCTTTGTTTTTGGTGTGTTCGCGGGTTTTGTGAAGTCCGACCTTGAGATCCCGCCGGCGATTGCAAAGTTTTTGTCGCTCTACCTGTTGATGGCGCTGGGCCTGAAGGGTGGTTTTGCGCTGGCGCAGTCGGGCTTGAGTGGTGATGTGCTGACCAGTCTGGCTGCGGCCATCCTGATGGCGGTGATCGTGCCGGCGCTGGGCTATTGCTTGTTGCGCAAGCAGGTTTCGCGTTTCGACGCAGCGGCGGTTGCTGCGTCCTACGGTTCGGTCAGTGCCGTTACTTTTGTGACCGCCATGCAGTACCTGGACACCCGGGGGCTGGCACCGGGCGGGCACATGGCGGCGGCGCTGGTGGTGATGGAGTCGCCCGCAATCATCATGGCCGTGCTGATCGCCAACGCGTTGCGCCACACCCAGTCTGCGGCAGCGGTGGGGCCGGATGGAGCGGCAGTTGCCGTACCGGGGGGGCAACTGCCAGGCGCGTCGCTGGGGCGAATTCTTCATGAGTCCTTCACCAACGGTGCCCACCTGCTGTTGCTGGGCGCAATGCTGGTGGGCTATCTGAGTGGCGACGCCGGCGCGGCCACCATGCAGCCGTTCTCAGTCGATCTGTTCAAGGGCATGCTGGCCTTCTTCCTGCTGGACATGGGCTTGATGGTGGCGCGCAATTTCGGTGCCGCCCGGGGCAGCTCGCCGGTGCTGGTGGCCTATGCCGCGCTGGCGCCACCGGTGCATGCCGGTATAGCGCTGGCGCTGTCGGCGCTGCTGGGCCTGCCGGTGGCGGACGCGGCGCTGCTGATGGTGTTGTCGGCCAGCGCCTCGTACATCGTGGTGCCGGCGGTGCTGCGCTACGCCATCCCCGAGGCCAATGCCTCGCTGTACTTCGGGCTGTCGCTGGGGATTACCTTTCCGCTGAACATCCTGCTGGGCATCCCGCTGTACACCTGGGCTGCTCAACGCTGCCTGGGCTGAGGCGGTACCGCTTCAGCGTGCCTCCAGGGCCAGCGTGACGAAGCGGCTGCTCCAGCTCTCAGGTGCCTCGTCAGACAGGCGCAGGTCCACTGCGCGAACCAGCCAGCGGCCGGCAAAGGGCAGGGTGTGGCGTACCACGCCGTCGGCATCGGTGGTGCGCCACACGCCCAACGGGCTGCGCTCGCTCACCAGCTCGACCGGCAGGCCCGCCAGCGGTGCACCGTCGCGCAGCAGCAAAAACTCCAGCGGCTGGTTAGGGGTGACAGCGGCGCTGCCACGCAACACCAGCTCCAGTGCCAGCCCCACTGGCTGGCGCGCTGCGGCAATTTGTGCGGGCGTGGTCCCGGCGGGCAATGCCAGCTCGATGCGCATGAATTTGCGGTACGACTCGCGCCAGGGGAGCTGCCGGGCCAACAGCGCGGACCAGGTTTCACGCAGCGCGGCCCCGGCCCGGATTTCATTGAAGTACACCTGCACCATGGGTGCCGCCATCTCCAGCGTGTAGGGCTTGAACTCGGCCCAGCAGGCCAGCATGGGTGGGTGGCGTGCAGCGCCCAGGCTCAGCGCCATCCAGCGGTCATGCTCCTTGTGCACCCGCAGCGCCAGCGGTTTGGCCTTGCCATCGCTGCATTCTGCCCGCACCAGGCTGGCGGGCGTGGGGTTGAACTCCTGTACCGGATAGCGGTTGCCGGTGCTGGCTTCGATCACCAACCGGTGGGGGTCCGGCTGGCCGCGCGTTGGCGCCAGCCAGCTGTCGTGGGCGTTGGCGCAAAGCCCGGTGGCCGCCAGGGCGGCACTCACCAGGGCATGGCGAAGCGGGAGCGTGGTGGGCATTCTGGGTACTATGAGTTTGATAGTGGCTCAGGCAATACGCACGCGGGCTACAGCCGGATTCAACACTATTTCAGGGCCACGGTCTCCAGATAGAACGGCAGGTGGCAGCGCCAGCCCAGTTCGCGCTCCACACGCTGGCGCATGGCGTCTGCGGCAGCCGGCTCGCCGTGGGTGATGAAGGTGGTTTTGGGTGCGGCCTTGAACGCTTTGAGCCACTGGACGATTTCCCCCGCGTCGGCGTGGGCCGACAGACTGTCAAGCATGGCGACCTCGGCGCGGATCGGCACATCTTCGCCGTGTATACGCACGCTGGGGGCACCGCCCGCAATCAGGGCACCGCGGGTGCCACCGGCCTGGTAGCCGGCAAACAAAATGGTGTTGCGCGGGTGCGGCGCAAATGCCTTCAGGTGGTGCACCACGCGCCCGCCGGTGGCCATGCCGCTGGCCGCAATGATGATCATCGGCCCCTTGCGGTTGTTCAGCGCACGCGACTCTTCGGGGGTGCCGATGATCTGCGGCAGCCGGGCCATGGCTTCGCACTGGGCAGGTGTCAGGCGCAGCTCGCTCTGGTACTTTTCATACAGGTGCAGCGCACTGGCCGCCATGGGGCTGTTCAGGTAGACCGGCATGTCGCCAATCAGGCCCTGCTGGCGTAGTTGCTGGATGCTGTGCAGTAGGCTCTGGGCCCGGCCCACCGCAAAGGCCGGGATCACCACCACGCCACCGCGTGCGCTGGTGCGGTTGATCACCGTGGCCAGGGCGTCCAGTGGCTGCAACGCGGGGTGCTGGCGGTCGCCGTAAGTGGACTCCACCAACAGGTAGTCGGCACCATCCATCGCCACCGGCGGCTTGAGTACCGGGTCATTGGGCCGGCCGATGTCGCCCGAGAAAAGAATTGAACGGGTTGCGTCTTCCAGCCGGACAAACGACGAGCCCGCCATGTGGCCAGAAGGCGACAACCGGGCTTGCACGCCGGGCACAGGCTGGAACGCCTTGCCAAACACCACCGGGCGCAGCAGCTTGAGGCTTTGCAGCGCGTCCTGCTTGGTGTACAGCGGCTCGGGTGTGGCGTGTTTGCTGAAGCCATGGCGGCTGGCGTATTCAGCTTCTTCTTCCTGCAGATGGCCGGCGTCGGGCAGCAAGATCCGGCACAGGTCAGCCGTGGCGGGCGTGCAGAAAACCTTGCCCTTGAAGCCCTGGCGCGCCAGCAACGGCAAGTAGCCGCTGTGGTCAATGTGGGCGTGGGTCAGGATGACCGCATGGATATCTGCCGGGCGCACCGGCAGCTTGTTCCAGTTGCGCAGGCGAAGCGGCTTGTAACCCTGGAACAAACCGCAGTCCACCAGCAGGTTGTGCTCGCCCATGCGCAGCAGGTACTTGGAGCCGGTCACGGTGTCGGTCGCGCCCAGAAATTGCAGCTTCATCGAGGGCCTTTGGGGTTCAAGACTTCACAACATAGCGCACAAAGTCATCCGCAGGGACAAATTGGTCGTACAAATCGCGGGCCATCACGTTGTTTTTGTGGGTCACCCAGTACAGGCGTGCCCAGCCTTCTGCGCGCATGGCGTTGCGCAACCATTCAATCAGCGCCTTGCCCGCACCCTGACCGCGTGCAGTGGGCGCAACAAACAGGTCTTCCAGGTAGCACACCGCCTGCAGCTCCCAGGTGTTTTCATGCACCACGCAGTTGGCAAAGCCGCAGACCTCGCCGTTGCGCTCGGCCACGATGCACATCACGGATGAATCCGGGTCGAGGATGCGCGCCCAGGTGCGCCCGGTCACCGCATCGGGCAGCGGGGTGTTGTAGAACTCGCAGTAGCTGCGCCACAGGGCGCGCCAGGCGGCTTCGTCAGAGGGCAGGGCGGGGCGGATGTTCAGCATCGTCGGTGGCATGCCACCATTGTGCCGCCAGCCATCTCAAGCCTTTAGTTGCTGGGCCAGCAACCGGGCCACATGCAGGGCCTGGCGCTGGGCACCGTCGTGAATCTGGTGGCGGCAACTGGTGCCGTCGGCCACCACCAGCGCACCGGGGCTTTGGCGCACAGCGGGCAGCAGGCTGAGTTCAGCCATCTGCATCGACACTTCATAGTGGCTGGCCTCGTAGCCAAAGCTGCCCGCCATGCCGCAGCAACTGGACTCGATCAGTTCGGGCTGCGCGCCCGGAATCAGCCGGATCACCTCCAGAATGGGGCTGACCGCGCCAAACGCCTTCTGGTGGCAGTGGCCATGCAGCAAGATCGGCTGGCTGATGGGTTGCAGTTGCGCCTTGAGGTCTTCCAGGCGGCCGGCCTGCGCCTCGCGCGCCAGGAACTCTTCCAGCAGCAAGGCCTGGCCCGCCACGGTGTGGGCGGCGCTGCCCAGGCCCATCACCAGCAGCTCGTCGCGCAGCGTCAACAGGCACGACGGCTCCAGCCCGACGATGGGGATACCCCGGTTTGCAAACGGTGCCAGCGCCTCAATCAGCTCGCGGCCGCGGGCTTTGGCTTGCTCGACCATGCCAGTGGCCAGGTAGGTGCGCCCGCAGCACAGGTGGCCGCTTGCGCCATTGCCTTTGGCGGCAATGTGTACCGTGTAGCTCGCCGCCTGCAGCACCTTCAAGGCAGCCAGCGCATTGGGCGACTCAAAGTAGCCGTTGAACGTGTCAACGAACAACACCACCGGGCGGGTAGCGGCCAGCACCTGTTCCCGCGTGGCACCTTGGGCCTGCGTCTGGTTGAAGAAGTGCCGGGCCTGCCACTGCGGCAGGCTGCGCCGTGCCGACAGGCCCAGCACCCGCTCACCCAGGCGGGCAAGCCAGGGGCTGCGGTTGCGCAGGTTCAGCAAGGGCGCAAACCGGCTGGCCCAGCGCGCGTAGTCGGGCAAACAGGCCACCAGCCGGTCTTTGAGTGTGTGGCCATGTCTGGCCTTGTAGTGGTGCAAAAACTCCACTTTCATCTTGGCCATGTCCACGCCCGTGGGGCAGTCGCGCTTGCAACCCTTGCAGCCCACGCACAGGTCCATCGCCTCGTGCATCGCGTCACTGGTGAAGGCCTGCGCCGGGTCGGCACCTTCGAGCTGGCCCGACAGCGCCAGGCGCAGCGTGTTGGCGCGCCCGCGCGTCAGGTGCCTTTCGTCGCGCGTGACGCGGTAGCTGGGGCACATGGTGCCAGCATCAAACTTGCGGCAGTGGCCGTTGTTGTTGCACATCTCCACCGCTTTGGCAAAGCCCTGGGCCGGGTCGCCACCGGTGCCGGGTGCGGTGGTTTTTTCTGTGACCGGGTCGTTCTGCACGTTCCAGGCGCTCCAGTCGAGCGCTGTGGCCAATGGGATCACCCGGTAGCGGGGCGCAAAGCGCATCAAGCGCGTGTCGTCCATCTTCGGCGGGTCGATGATGCGGCGTGGGCTCAACAGGTTGAGCGGGTCAAAGCTGGCTTTGATTTCAGCGAATGCTCCGGTGATTTCTGGGCCGAACTGCCATTGAATCCATTCGCCGCGGCAAAGGCCGTCGCCATGTTCGCCGCTGTACGCGCCCTTGTATTTGCGCACCAGGGCCGAGGCCTCTTCGGCAATCGCCCGCATTTTGCGCGCCCCGCCCTGTGGGCCGTCCTGGCGCATGTCCAGAATCGGCCGCACATGCAACGTGCCCACCGAGGCATGGGCGTACCAGGTGCCGCGGCTGCCATGGCGGCGAAACACCTGCGTCAGTGCGTCTGTGTACTCGGCCAGGTGGACCAGCGGCACGGCGCAGTCTTCAATAAAGCTCACCGGTTTGCCGTCGCCTTTCAGGCTCATCATGATGTTCAGGCCGGCCTTGCGCACCTCCCACAAGTTCTTTTGCGGTGCGTCATCGGTCATGCGCACCACCGAGTTCGGCAGGCCCAGGTAACCCATCAATTCCACCAGCCGGTCCAGTTGGGGCAGCAGCGCGGCCTTGGTGGGCCCGGAGAACTCCACCAGCAGCACCGCGTCGGGCTCGCCGATCACGGCGGTGCGGACAACCGGCGCAAAAGCCGGGTTCTGCAACGAAAGCTCCAGCATAGTGCGGTCTACCAGCTCCACGGCAGTCAGCGTGCCTTCACCCAGCTTGACGATGTGCTGGGCTGTATCCATGGCTTTGTAGAAGGTCGGGAAGTTCACCACCCCGAGCACCTTGGCGCGTGGCAGCTCGGCCAGTTGCAGCGTGAGGTTTTTGGTCAAGGCCAGCGTGCCTTCGCTGCCGATCAGCAGGTGGGCCAGGTTGACCGAGCCGTCCGGGGTATACGGCTTTTCGTTCTGGTTGTGAAAGATGTCAAGGTTGTAGCCGGCCACGCGGCGCAGCACCTTGGGCCAGTGCTTGTCGATCTCCGGGCGCAGCCTGTGCGCCAGCGCCTGGACCTGGCGGCCCAGCTCGCGGGTGTTGCCGGTGCAGCTTTCAAAGCGCCCAAAGCGGTGCAGCTCGCCGTCCGACGTCCAGGCCTCAGCGGCCAGCACGTTGTGAACCATGTTGCCCCAGGCAATGCTGCGGCTGCCGCAGGAGTTGTTGCCCGCCATGCCGCCCAGCGTGGCCTGCGCGGCGGTGGACACATCGACCGGAAACCACAGGCCGAGTTTTTTCAGGTCTGCGTTGAGGTGGTCCAGCACCATGCCGGGCTCTACCGTCACGCTGCGCTGTTCGGCGTCAAAGGTCACCATGTTGCGAACATGCTTGCTGTGGTCTATCACCAGCCCGGCGCCCACCGTCTGCCCGCACTGGCTGGTGCCGCCACCGCGCGGCACGATCGGCACTTTCAGGTCGCGGCAGATGTCCAGTGCGGTTTTCACTTCAGTGGCGGTACGCGGCACAAACACGCCGACCGGCATCACCTGATAGATCGACGCATCAGTGGCGTAGCGACCGCGCTCCGCCGCGGAGAACAACACCTCGCCCTGTGTTTCCTGGCGCAGCCGCTGCGCCAGCTTGCCGGCAATTTCATTGCTGGCGGCGGCAATTTTGTCGTAGGCCGCTGCGGCGGACGTCACGTTCAACGGCAACGGCGCGTTCATGCCTTGGCCCTTTGCGCGGCGGCGCTGCGCAGCTGGTCAACCACCACGTCACGCTTGTGGGCAAGGTGCTCCAGCAACACGGCGCGCATGGCTACGCTGTCACGCGCAGTCAGGGCCTCGACCATCCTTTCATGCTCCTTCACGGCGCGCTTCCACTTGGTTTCGTCCTGGTTGGAGCGAAAGCGCAAGGCCTGCAGCCGCGCATTGACCTGTTGATAGGTGGTGGTCAGTACCCGGTTCTTGGCAGCAGCATTGATGGCGCTGTGAATTTGCGAATTCAGCCGGTAGTAGTTCGACAGGTCGCGCCGCGTCCAGGCGGCCATCATCTCGAAGTGCATGGCCTTGATCTCGGCCAGTTCGTCGTCGGTAATGCGCTGGGCCGCCAGCTCGCCCGACTGGGCTTCCAGCCCGGCCATCACTTCAAAGGTGTTGAGCACATCGGCCTCGGTCAGCTCCAGCGCAATGGCACCGCGGTTGGGCAGCAGCTCCACCAGGCCTTCAGCGGCCAGCATTTTGATGGCCTCGCGCAGGGGGGTGCGCGAGACGCTCAGCACCTCGGCGAGTTCACGCTCATTGAGCTTGGCCCCCGGCGCAATCCGGCTTTCGACCAGCATTTGGCGCAGGCGGTGGGCCACCTGTTCATGCAAGGCAGTGCGCGGAATGGAGATGATTTCAGCGGTCATATTTACATTTTGTATGCAAAAAATGCTTTCTGTCAAAGATTTCCCGCAAAGTCTTCGGCGCGCCCGCTTCGTGCCAGACGACACCCGGCGGGGGCTCACACTGTGGCGGTCTACGCTTTGCTTCGACTGCGCTGCGGTGCTCGATTTGGGGTCGCGCCGCAGAACTCGCTACGCGCTTACGCGCTGCGCTCAGACAGCTGCGGCGAGTCAGTTTACGAAGCGCGCTGCGCGCGCCGACCCCAACTCTGCGCTCCTCGCCGCCACAGAGATCGCCCCCACCGGGCGCCGCCTGCCGCGAAGCGGGGGGTCACCTTGGGCATGCCAACAAAGCCTCTGCAAAGGCGTGTGCGCCCGGGCTGTGGCGCGCCTCTGGAGCGCCGAGTAGCGCAGGGCTTGCGGCCACGCGCGCAAGCGCGCTCGTTGACTGACTCGTCGCGGCTGTTTGAGCGGCGTGAGCGAAGCGAACACAGCGAGTTTCGCGACGGGCCGCATGAACGAGCAACGCAGGGCAGTCACCGCGCAGCGGTGACCGCGCCAGTGAAGCGCCACAGCCCGGGCGCACGCGCCTTTGCCGCGCAATAAGCCGCCCGCTGCATTAATAAAAGCGCAATGAGCCCAAGAAAAACTTGACAATTGAATTTTGTATGCAAAAAATAGAGTCTTGACTGAACACAGGCTTGACATGTTGACGCTAGACTTTCACCCCACCGGCCGCCACTTTTTGCAGATCCCGGGCCCGTCGCCAGTGCCCGATCGCATCCTGCGGGCCATGAGCCTGCCCACCATTGACCATCGGGGCCCCGAATTCGGCGCGCTGGGCCTGAAGGTACTGGCAGATATCAAGCGGATTTTTCAGACCCGGCACCCGGTCATCATTTACCCGGCGTCGGGCACCGGTGCATGGGAGGCGGCGCTTTGCAATGTGTTGAGCCCCGGTGACCAGGTGTTGATGTACGAGACCGGCCACTTTGCCGCGCTCTGGAACAAGCTGGCCACGCGCCTGGGCGTGCAGACTGAAGTACTGGCACTACCGGGCACCGAGCATGGCGTGCCCACCAGCTGGCGCCGCGGCGTGCAGGCGGACCTGATTGAGGCGCGGCTCAAGGCCGACCCGCAGCACCGCATCAAGGCCGTGTGCGTGGTGCACAACGAAACCTCCACTGGCGTGACCAGCAACATCGCCGCCGTGCGCCGCGCGATTGACGCCGCCAAGCACCCGGCGCTGTTGATGGTGGACACCATTTCGGGCTTGGCGTCGGCCGAGTACAAGCACGACGAGTGGGGTGTGGATGTTACGGTTAGCGGCTCGCAAAAGGGCCTGATGCTGCCGCCGGGGATCAGCTTCAACGCGGTGTCGCCCAAGGCCATTGAGGCCAGCAAGACCGCCACGCTGCCCAAGGCGTTCTGGGCCTGGGACGAAATCATTGAGATGAACAAGGCTGGCTACTGGCCCTATACCCCCAACACCAACCTGTTGTACGGCCTGAACGAAGTCTGTGACATGCTGCTGAACCAGCCCGGTGGGCTGGACGCTGCCTTTGCCCGCCATCTGCGCTGGGGCGAGGGCGTACGCGGCGCGGTGCGGGCCTGGGGCCTTGAAATCCAGTGCGCCGACGCAGCGGTGTTTTCGCCGGTACTGACTGGCGTGATCGTGCCGGAAGGTATTGACGCTGACGCGGTGCGCCGTGTCATTTACGAGCGGTTCGACTGCTCGCTGGGCACCGGTCTGGGTAAAGTGAAAGGCCGCATGTTCCGCATTGGCCACCTGGGCGACTGCAACGACCTGACGCTGATGGCCGCACTGGCGGGCTGCGAGATGGGCCTGAAGCTCGCGGGCGTCAAGCTTGCTGGCTCGGGCGTGCAGGCTGCCATGGACTTCTTTGCCAGTCACCCGGCACAACACAACCTGCTCAAGGCAGCCTGAAACCACCGCACGGAGACAACCCCATGAAGCGCAGAACCCTCATCACCGCCGCCGCCGCCACGTTGGCCGCACCCATGATCAAGGCCCAGACTTTGCCCAACGGGCCGGTTCGCATCATTGTGGGCTTCCCGCCCGGTGGCGGCACCGACGCGCTGGCGCGGGTGGTGGCGCAGAAGCTGCAAGCCTTGTGGAACCTGTCGATCGTGATCGAAAACCGCAGCGGTGCCGCAGGGGTGATTGCAGCTGACTTTGTGAGCAAACAGCCCGGTGACGGCAATACGCTGTTGATGGCCCATATCAACAGCCATGCGCTGGCACCGGCCATGGGCTCCAAGCTCAATTACGACGCCGAAAAAGACTTTGTGCCGATCAGCATGGTGGGCGTGACGCCCAACATCCTGATCTGCAATGCCGACCAGCCCGCCAAAAACGTGAAGGACCTGGTCGAGCTGTGCCGCAAGAACCCGGGCAAGATCAGTTTTGCCTCGGCCGGAGGTGGCTCAGCCCAGCACTTTGCGCTGGAAATGTTCAAGCTGCAGGCCAAGATTTTTGCGCTGCATGTGCCTTACCGTGGCTCGGGCCCGGCCATCACTGACCTGATTGGGGGCCAGGTGAACTATTGCTTTGAAACCATGACATCGGCCACCCCGCACATCAAGGGCGGCAAGGCCATAGCGCTGGCGCAAACCCGCCTGAAGCGCGCCAAGGGCCACCCGACTGTGCCAACGATGGACGAGTCCGGCTTCCCGGGCTTTGAAGCCACGGTGTGGTACGGCCTGATGGGGCCTGGCAAGATGCCCAGGGCGATGGCCCAGCGCATGAACGACGACGTCAACAAGGTCATGTCCATGCCAGACGTGCAGGAAAAGATGGAGCAGTACGGCGCTGAAGACGGTGGCGGCAGCATCGAAAAGTTTGCCAGTTTCATCAAGGCCGAGCAGCAAAAGTGGGCTCAAGTGGCCAAGGCCGCCGGAGTCAAGCCCGACGCCTGAACGGTCCCGTCAGCCTGACGGGTCAGCTGCTGAGCCCCTTCCAGAGCATGTAGGCAGCCAGCAGGTACAGAATGCTGGCAAACACCCGCTTGAGCTTGCCCACGGGTAGCGCGTGGGCCGCCTTGGCACCCAGCGGCGCCGTCAAAAAACTGGCCGCGGCAATCACCGCCAGCGCCGGCAGCCAGATATATCCAAACGAGCCAGCCGGCAGGTTCTGCACGTTCATGCCACTGACGATGTAGCCCGCCACGTTGGCCACCGCAATCGGGAAGCCCAGCGCAGCCGACGTGGCCACCGCATTGTGAATGGCCACGTTGCACCAGGTCATGAAGGGCACGCTGATGAAGCCGCCGCCGGCGCCGACCAGGCCCGACAAAAAGCCGATCACGCCGCCCGCCGCAAGCTGGCCACCGGTGCCCGGCATCTGACGGGTGGGTTTGGGCTTTTTGTCCAGGAACATCTGGGTGGCCGAAAAGCTCACGAACAGGCCGAAGAAGATGGCGAGGTAGCTGCCTTTGAGCAGCGCAAAAACGCCCAGACTGCCGATCACACTGCCAATGACGATGCCCGGAGCCAGGCGCTTGACAATGTCCCAGCGCACCGCGCCGCGCTTGTGGTGAGCCCGCACGCTGGAGATGCTTGTGAAGATGATGGTGGCCATGGAGGTGGCAATCGCCATCTTCACCGCCAGGTCGGGCCCGACACCGCGCGCCGACATGATGATCGTGATGAACGGCACCATCAGCATGCCGCCACCAATGCCCAATAGCCCCGCGAGAAACCCGGTGCCAATGCCCAGCAGGGCGAGTTCAAGGATCAGCAGGGGTTCGAATGTCATGGGGAGGGGGGAGGTACTGCCAGAGGCGGAGAGAGAAAAGGTGTCTGCAAGTGCCACCGGACCGGCATCCTGAACCGGGGTTCAGGTGGGCTAGGTCAACCTGGCGTTGGGTTCATCTGACGCGAGATGATCACGCTCACCAGGGGATGTTCCAGGCCCGGGCTCTAAGAGCATTGGTTCAAGGAAATATAAAGCCCGGCATGCACTGCAGACGCTTTGGATTGTAGGCCTTCCACCGCGCCGCTGCGTTGCTAAACACCATCGCCGCACTGCTAAAAAACTTGCGGGCGAGCAGGTTTCAGAGTAGCCGGCCGTCGTTGCCCAGCGCGCGGTCCAGGCGCTGCAGCAGGTGGCTCAGGCGTGCCTCGGACTCACCTTCGTTTTCAGCGCCGTGGCCATTGGCGGGGAATTCTGAACTGGCGAAACCCGAGGGCTGAAACACCGGCACCGCGCTGCGCTCGGTTACCTCAAAGGCGAGGTTGAGCGCGGCCAGCACGGCGATGCGGTCGCGCGCCTTGACCTTGCCTGCGTCGCGGATCTTGCACATGGCGGTGTCTACTTTTTCCACCGCCTCAAGCAGGCGCTGGTCGCCGCCCTCGGGGCAGCCGAGCAAGTAGCTCTGGCCCATGATCTGGACTTCAAGTTGTTTGGTAGTGGCCATGCTGTCAGGCGGCGTTCTTGATGTCAGGCAGGCGCTCCAGCAGGGCATCTACCCGTGAGCGCGCGGCGGAAAGGCGGGACTTGAGGGAGTCGCGCTCTTGCGTGAGGGCATCGACTTGTTCGGTCAGCAAGAGGTTGGTGCGCTGCAATTCCTCGTAACGCAGCAGCAGCCGCTCAACGCGCTCGGCGACTTGCTCGATGTGGGAGGGGCTTGCCATACAGCAAATGATTGTAGGGTTTGTGACTGCGTTTACCTCTAAAATATGGGGGTTGGTGCTCGCGGTGTGGTTCACATGCCGCAGTTCAACGGGAAGCAGGAGGGACGGCCAAAGCGGCCAACCTAACCTGCGCTGCCCCCGCAACGGTAAGTGGACGGGCCTTCGGGCTCCGCTTTTGTCAAATGGCCACTGGGTGTGTGAAGCGCGCACCTGGGAAGGCGACAAGAGTTGCTCCATCAGCCCGGATACCGGCCAACAAGGTGGTGGTGCGTTCGCGCGCCGCCTTGACGTCCATGCACTGGCGGGGAAGCCGGTGAGGGCACTTGTCCTGTCTGTTTTACTCATGAGCAATCGCAACCGCTGCGCGCGCCTGGCCCTGCTGCCATTGGCTTTGGCCGCCGCATTTCCGTCTTTTTCACAAATCTCCCAGGCTGCACCCGCAGCGGCCACGGTGGTGGCCGCACTACGTGAAACCGTGGTCACCGCCACCCGCAACCCGACCCGTTCTGACGAACTGGTGAGCGAGGTGGTGGTAGTTAACCGGGAGGCGATCGAGGCCTCTACCGCGCGCACACTGCCCGAGCTGCTGGCGCGCACTGCCGGGCTGCAAATGAGCGCCAACGGTGCCACCGGCAAAACCTCCAGTGTGTTCATCCGTGGCACTGAATCGCGCCACACCATTTTGTTGATTGACGGGGTGCGCTACGGCTCGGCCACGGCGGGCACGCCAAGCTGGGACAACATTCCGGTTGACATGATCGAACGCATCGAAGTGCTCAAGGGCCCGGCGTCGGCGCTTTACGGCAGCGACGGGGTGGGTGGTGTGGTGCAAATTTTCACCCGCCGCGGCAAGACCGGCTTTCACCCCTATGCCTCCGCCACCGTAGGCAGTGACCGCTGGCGTCAGTGGAGCGGTGGCGCGACGGGCGGGCAGGGTGCCTGGTCCTGGGCGCTGGGCCTGCAGCAGTTGCGCGAGCAGGGCATTTCATCCACCAACGCCAATGTGCAGTTTGGCAACTTCAATGCCGACCGTGACCCGTTCAAGCAGGACGCCGTCAACGCCTCGCTGGCCTTGCAGATCAACCCCGACTGGCGGGTCGATGCGTCGATGCTGCATTCCGACGGCACCAGCCATTTTGACGACGGCCCCGGTGCCGATAGCCGCAGTGCGGTGCGCAGCAGCACCTTGCAAGCGGGCATCAAGGGCCAGTTGGCCGATGGTTGGCTAAGCGAGCTGCGGGTGGCGCAAGGCAGTGACACCAGCAATACCCTGGTGGCCAACTTCCCAGGGGCCTTCAAGACCCAGCAAGACCAGTGGAGCTGGCAGAACACAGTGGCAACACCGCTGGGCGCGGTGCTGGCGGGGCTGGAGCGCCGGGTGCAAAAAGTCAGTGGCTCCACCGCCTATGCCGTGACCGAGCGCACGCTCAATGGCATTTTTGCAGGATTGAATGGCAGCGCGGGCGAGCATAGCTGGCAGGTCAATGCGCGGCACGACAGCAATTCGCAGTTTGGCGGTGCCAGCACCGGCTTTGCGGGCTACGGCTGGCGCATCAACCCGGCCTGGCGCTTCAATGTGTCGCATGGCACCAGCTTTGTGGCTCCGTCGTTCAACCAGTTGTACTTTCCGCGTTTTGGCAACCCGGCGTTGCAGCCCGAGCGCGGCAACAACACCGATATCGGCCTGAGCTGGGCCGCCAGCGGTCACGCGCTCAAGCTCATCCGCTTTGACAACAAGATCCGTGGCTACATCACCAGCACCACGCTGCCGGTGAACATTCCGCGCACCCGCATCGACGGCTGGACGCTGGGCTACGAGGGGGCGGTGGCTGGCTGGGCGTTGCGTGCCAGCGTTGACGCGCTGAACCCGCGCAACGAACTCAATGGCTTGCTGTTGCCCCGGCGCGCCAAGCAGCAGGTGGCGCTGGCTGCTGACCGGCGGGTGGGCGCCTGGCGCTATGGTGGCTCGCTGCTGCATGTGGGGCAGCGTTTTGAAGACGTTGCCAACAGCCGCAGCCTGGCCCCCTACAGCACGCTTGACCTGTTTGCCGACTGGCAGGTGGCCAAAGACTGGAGCTTGCAGGCCAAGCTGAACAACCTGACTGACCGGCAGTACGAAACCGCCTATGGCTACAACCAGCCGGGCCGCGCGTTCTACCTCACGCTGCGCTGGCAGCCCAGGTAAGCGCCCCATGAGCCTGTTGATTCCCCAGGGCCCGCAGCGCATTGTTTGCCTGACCGAGGAGACCACCGAGTGGCTGTACCTGCTGGGCCAGGAGGCGCGCATTGTGGGCATCTCGGGCTACACCGTTCGGCCGCGCCGGGCGCGCGAAGAAAAACCCAAAGTCAGCGCCTTTCTGAGTGCCAGGATCGACAAGATCCTGGCACTTGAACCCGACTGCGTGCTGGGGTTTTCTGATCTGCAGGCCGACATTGCCAGTGCCCTCATTCGCCACGGCGTGCAGGTGACGGTGTTCAATCAGCGCAGCGTGGATGAGATTTTTTCGGTGCTGTACCAGGTGGCGGCCATGGTTGGGCAGGCGCAGCAGGGGCTGGTGCTGCTGCAGGCCATGCGCACCCGGCTGCTGGCCATTGAAGCGGCGGGCCGGGCGCTGGCGCGCCGGCCCCGGGTGTTCTTCGAGGAATGGGACGAGCCGCACATCAGCGCCATCCGCTGGGTGTCGCAGCTGGTCGGGATTGCCGGGGGCGACGATCTGTTCCCGGAGCTGGCCAGCCAAGGCCTGGGCAAGGACCGCATCATTGCCGACGGTGCCGAGATCGTTCGACGCAACCCCGACATCATCATTGGCTCGTGGTGCGGCAAGAAGTTTCGCGCTGAAAAAGTGGCGGCGCGCCCGGGCTGGCAGCAGGTGAATGCGGTGCGACACCAGCAGCTGTTTGAGATCAAGAGTGCCGACATCCTGCAGCCCGGCCCTGCCGCATTGACCGACGGCGTCGAACAACTGCACCGCATCATGTTGCAGTGGGCCCAGCACCATGCATGACGTGATCCCGGGTGGCCAACGCAGCGGCAAGTCTGCCCGCGCAGAGATGCTGGCGCTGAAGGGCGGCGCATGAAGCGGCTGGTGTTGTTGGCGTGGCTGTTGCTGGCAGCCGGCGTGCACGCGCTGCAGGTTACCGACGACCGGGGTGTCAGCGTTACCTTGACGCGCACGCCGCAGCGCATCGTGACGCTGTTGCCGTCACTGACTGAAACCGTTTGCGCGCTGGGCCAATGCCACCGGCTGGTCGGTGTAGACCGCTATTCCAACCACCCGGCCCAGGTGCGCAGCCTGCCGCAGGTGGGCGGCGGGGTGGACCCGAGCGTGGAGGCGGTGGTGGCACTCAAGCCCGATGTGGTGCTGGCCGCCATTTCGTCTCGTGGCATCGAACGGCTGGAGTCGCTGGGGCTGAAGGTGCTGGCCCTGGAGCCGCGCAACGTGGCCGATGTACAGCGGGTGATCGGCAAGCTCGGGCAGGTGCTGGAGGTTGATGACGCACAGCGCATCTGGCGCACGATCGACGCCGGTGTCTCGGCGGCGGCGCAGTCGCTTTCTGTGCGGGCCAGGGCGCAGCGGGTGTACTTCGAGGCCAGTAGCGGGCCGTATGCCGCGGGCCCGCAGTCTTTCATTGGCGAGCTGCTGGCGCGCCTGGGTGCAGGCAACATCATTGCGCCCGAGCTGGGGCCGTTTCCCAAGATCAACCCCGAGTACGTGGTGCGCGCTGACCCTGACCTGATCATGCTCAGCGAGCGCAATGCGCAGGGCCTGGCGCAGCGCCCCGGCTGGGCCGCCATGCGGGCCATCCGCGAGCAACGGGTTTGCGTCTTCAGCGCCGCGCAAGCCGACGTGCTGGTGCGCCCCGGCCCCCGCATGGCCGAGGCTGCCCGCCTGATGGCGCAATGCCTGAACGAGAAGGCCCGATGAACCCGCAGCACCCCCGCGCCTTCTGGTTGGCGGTTGGCCTGCTGCTCGCGGCAGCGGCCACGCTGGGCCTGGGTGCGGGTGTGGGCAGCACGGGTTTCAGCAGTGTTTTGAATGCGCGGCACGACCCGGTGGCCTGGCAGATTGTGTGGGACATCCGCTTGCCGCGCAGCGCCGGGGCCTGGCT
>CALROG020000010.1:0-107231 GCA_943369755.1 Ramlibacter sp. 2FC | reverse complement strand
CATTGAGGCCATGCAGGCCATGCAGCGCACGCTGGCGCACCTGATTCACTGCTGCCACGGCGACGACCGGCCCGATTGCCCCATCCTTGACGACCTTTCGGGCAAGCCGCATGCTTGACGAAGATCAAGCACGCCAGCGCCTGGCAGCGGTCCAATGAACAGCTCTACCGGAAGGAAACCCCATGAAAACCAACATCGGCAACATCGAGCGCGGCGTCCGCGTGGTCGGCGGTCTGGTCCTCGTCGGCCTGGCAGCCACTGGCACTGTGGGCTGGTGGGGCTGGCTCGGCGTGGTGCCCATGGCCACCGGCCTGATCGGCTGGTGCCCGCCTTACGCCATGCTGGGCATCAACACCTGCAAAACCAAGCCCGAAGGCACCTGAGACCGACCTGGCCGTAGGGTTGTCCGGCCCGCGCTGTAATCGGCGTATGGACAACCCTGACGTCACCCAGCCGCGCCGCGCCGAGCGGCTCATTACCGGTCAACCCACCCAGGACGGGGCGGGCGTCAAGCTCACCCGCGTGCTGACCCAAGACCTGCAGCAGCGCCTGGACCCGTTCCTGATGCTGGACAACTTTGCCAGCAATGACCCCAAGGACTACGGTGCCGGCTTTCCCAGCCACCCGCACCGCGGCTTTGAAACCGTGAGTTACATGCTCACAGGCAACATGCGCCACAAAGACAGCGCCGGCCATGAAGGCCTGATCACCGACGGCGGCGTGCAATGGATGACGGCCGGGCGCGGCGTCATTCACAGCGAGATGCCCGAGCAGAACGACGGCGTGATGGAGGGCTTTCAGCTCTGGCTGAACCTGCCGGGCAAGGACAAGATGTGCGCGCCTTGGTACCGCGACATCCAGAGCCCCGAGGTTCCCGAATACACCACGCCCGGCGGCGTCCGGGTGCGCGTCATCGCCGGCCAGAGCCACGGCACGGACGGCGCGGTGCAGCGCGAAGCGACGCAGCCGCTGTACCTGGACGTGATTTTTCCCGACGCGGGCGGCAGCTTCAGCCAGCCGCTGCCGGCAGCACACAACGCTTTCATCTACGTGTATCGTGGCGAAGTGGCCGTGGCTGGCAGCCCGGTGGCCCGCCAGCGCATGGCCATCCTGGCCAACGAGGGTGATGGCATCACGCTGCAGGCTACCGGCGCAGCGCGCGCACTGCTGATCGCCGGGCAGCCGCTGCGCGAACCCATTGCCCAATACGGCCCGTTCGTGATGAACACGCGCGACGAATTGATTCAGGCGGTGGAAGACTTCCAGAACGGCCGGCTGGCCTGACAAAAAACTTCAAGCAACTTTACACAGCGACACAGCGCGCTCATGGTTGCTTCACAAGCGCGGCGCAGACTTGCTTTCAACCTGCAGCCCATGTTGGGCGCAGGCTTTCTTCTGTTGAAAGGAAGCTCTCTCATGACATTCGCTCCGACACGCCTTTTCGTCGCCACCCTGCTCGCCTGCGCGGCTGCAGCAGCCATGGCCCAGACGCCCCCCGCAGCCCCGGCCACCAGCACCGGCCACGCCATGCACGACCGCATGGGCCAGCGCGACCCGGCCAAAATGAAGGAACACATGGCCAAGCGCCAGGCCGAGCTGAAGGCCAAGCTGGCCATCACCGCCACGCAAGAACCGGCCTGGGCCACCTGGACGGCCGCCGTGCAGCCCACCGCCGCTCACCCGACGCGCCCGAGCCGCGAAGACATCGCCAAGCTCAACACGCCCGAGCGGATCGACAAGATGCGTGAAATGCGCGGCCAGCGCCAAGCAGAAATGGACAAACGCGCCGACGCCACCAAGGCCTTCTACAACAGCCTGACGGCTGACCAGAAGAAGGTGTTTGACGCCGAAACCGCGCGCTTTGCTGGCGGCATGGGCCGCAATAGCCATGGTGGCCATGGTGGCCATCACGGCATGAACCACAAGGGCTAAAGCAAGCCCTGCGCGTCGTCCTCGGCCCGCGGCTGCGGCACAGCCCGCGCCAGAGCCAGCCAGACGGCAAACGGCAGCCCGGCGTCGTGCGGCATGGGCCGGCGCGGGGCCGGGCGCGCCACCTCCAGCCGCCAGGCACCGCCAACACCCTGCACCGCCTGCATCACGCCAAAGGCCTCGGGCACCTCCGTGGCCTCGCCAATCTCGCGGCCCTTGGCGTCACGCCCCAACACGTACCAGCATTCGCTGCTCATGGCCAGATACGCCCCGCGCTTGGCCTGGCTGCGCGGCGTCTGGCGCAGCTCACCCAGCAAATCGGCCCGGCGCGCCTTGACCTCGTGCACGGTGGGCGCCAGGTAGCCCGCCACCGTGGTGTTGCGGATGGAAAACACATCCGGCCGGGCCACCACCCAACGGCGCACGCCAGCCTCGTCAGGCACGGGTGCGCGCAAGCTCAGGCCGGTGAAGGCGGTGCGCCCGCCATGCTGCATCTGCCGCGCCACCAGCGCCACCAGCGACTCATGCGCATCAAATGCGGCGCGGTTGCGCTGCAGCGCCACGGCCAGCGCGGCCAGTCCGGCGTCAGTTACCCGCAGGCTGTCGCGCCACTGCCCGGCAGCATCCCGCACGCGCTCGCGCGCCAGCAGGCCCAGGGCCAACAAGTCCACCTCGATCGCGTCCAGGCACGGCCAGCCGGCGGAGCGGTAGACCTCGCGCAGGCGCCGCGCAAGGGGGCGCGCAATGATGCCGGCTTCCCCGCGGCTCATGGCGCGGCCAGCAGCGCCGCAAGTTGCTGATCCAGCCGGCCAATTTCTGCGCGGAACAACGGCAGGGTGCGCTCAAACAGCGTCCAGGCACCCTGGCGGGCAGCGACCTCGAGGCCTTTGGCCAGCATGGCCGCACGGTCTGCAGTGATGCTGGACAGGGCGCCCTTGAGCGCGTGCGCTTGTTCGCGCGCGACCGTCGCATCTCTCGCGACGAAGGCCGTATCGATCTGCCGCATCCGCACCTTGAGGTCCGCGCGCATGGCGACAGCAATCTCCGCCACAGCAGTCCGGTCACCACCCAGCCTCACCAGCAGCTTGTCAGCATCAAGCGCCGCCTGCCCCGGCTTTGCGGAGGCTGCCCCTGTGGCAGGCGCGCGCGCACCTGGTGCAAGTTTGAGGGCGGCCGCCATGGCCTCCACCAGCGCAGGCAGTGACACCGGTTTGGACACATAGCCGTCCATGCCTGCTGCCAGGCATCGCTCGCGATCACCCGCCATGGCGTGGGCAGTGAGCGCCACCACAGGCATGTGCATCAATGCGCCCTCCTGTTCCCTCTCACGAATCTGGCGCACCGCCTCAAGCCCGCTGACCTCGGGCATCTGTACATCCATCAACACAAGATCCACTCCGCCTGCCTGCCAGAGCGTCACCGCTTCCCTGCCGTTGCGGGCGACGACCACTTCGCAGCCAAGCTGCGCCAGCACCCTGCGCATCAGCAGCTCATTGACCGCGTGATCCTCGGCCAGCAACACCCGCAGCCCCTGAAAAACCGGCTGCACCACAGCACCGCCGGCGGCCATGGGCAAGGTGTCATCGCTGCCAATACCCAACAGCGCGTCGAAGGCAAACACACTGCCTTTGCCGGGAAGACTCAGAACCTGGATGCGCCCGCCCATCATGCGCACCAGCCTGTCGCAGATGGCCAGGCCAAGTCCCGTTCCGCCATACTGGCGTGTCGTTGAGGAATCCGCCTGGCTGAAGGCCTCGAAGATGGTCGAATGTTTCTCCTGCGGTATCCCGATCCCCGTGTCAGCGACCTCGAATCGCAGACGGCTGGTATGGCCGCCTGCCTGCACCTGCTGAATGGCCAGCTCAATTTCGCCACGCTCCGTGAACTTCACGGCGTTTGAAAGGAGATTGGAAACCACTTGCCGCAAACGCCCAGGGTCGCCCACCACACGTGTCGGCAGCCGGTCTTCGATCCGGACAATCAGGCGCAGGCCCTTGTCCCTTGCCGTTACCAGGTGTGGCGCAACGGTTTCCTCGACCCAGGACTGCAGCTCAAACGGAATCTGCTCGAACACCAGCTTGCCCGACTCGATCCTTGAGAAGTCCAGCACATCATTGAGCAGCGCCAGCAGCGCCTTGGCGGAACTGTCCACCAGCCTCAGGTACTCCGCCTGGTCCGGCGACTGCAGCGATCCCGCGATGAGCTGTGTGAGCCCGAGAATGCCGTTCAGGGGCGTGCGGACCTCGTGGCTGATGTTCGCCAGGAACTCACTCTTGGCCCGGCTTGCCGCCTCCGCCAACTCCCTTGCCTTCTGCATCTCGGCCTGAGCGGCCTTGCGCCCGGAAATATCGGCCAATGTCCCAATCATGCGGGTCGCACGGCCCAGCATTTCGCGCCCCGTCACCATCCCGTGGCTCTCAACCCACAACCATCCGGTCGCAGTGCGGACCCGATGCTCTACAGAATAGCGTTCTACCGAGCCTTTGACAGTGGCCACCAGCGCCTCGCGCACCCTCGACTGATCGTCGGGATGGATACGGTGCTGCAACGCCACAGAACTCAGCTCACTGGGTAGCTGGGGCTCGCCGAGCATCACGCTCCAGCGCTCGGTCAGAAAGACGTTGCCGCCCTCTATGTCCCATTCCCACAAGGCAAGCTGCGCGGCATCTACTGCCAGGCGCAGCCGGTCCTGCGTTTCGTCCAGCGCCTCTTCCGCCAGCAGCCTGCTGTTGGACTCCCGGTTGAACGAGCCGCGCAGGCGCTCCAGCTCACGCTCGCTTTGTTCCAGCCTGACCAGCAGGCTCGCGCTGCGCTGCTGCTCGTCCTTGAGCGCGCGCAAGGTTCGCGGAAACGGGTCGTCAGGGGAACTGGACGTCATGGCGGGCAGGTGCTCGGCCCTATTGTGCCGTGATGGTGATCAGCAAATCATCCGCATAGTCCCCCGCCAGCACACGGTCCACCTCGCCGATCTCCACGTCAATGCGGTGGCGCGCCCGGCCCGCCGCCGCGATATCAATGCCCGCACCGGAAGCCTCTGGTGGTACAGGCACGCCCGCAACCCGCAATCGGTAGGGGACGGTGGACTGGCCGAACCGGCGGTTGACCAGCTTGCCCCTGTTCGCGCTTTCCAGCGTCAGCCGGTGGCCGGTGTTGGCCTGAACCTCCAGTTGCGCATCGCGGCGGGCACCTTGCTGCAGCTCCCCGAAATCCAGCCGCGCCAGCTTGCCCGCGCCACCTGCAAAGGTGGCGCGCACAGCGGCCCTGACATGTACCGTCACGGCAATCTCCCGTTCCGACACCGTGCCCGATGCCGACACCAGCCGCAGTCGCAACGGGCTGCTGTAGTTGCCCGGGCTGACCCACTGGCCGGCGGCCACAGTCGCCCAGAGGTAAGCCCGGGCATCGCGTCCTGGTTCCACCCGATAGGTGCCGATGTCCTGCGGTGCGGCCGGCACCGGCACCGATGCCGCTGCATCGGACGACAGCATGAGGCGCAAAGGCTCGATACCCGCGCCGTAAAGCATGAGCTCCCCGCCAACGCCCTGCCACTCGGCCTGCAGGGACACAAGGCAACCCCTGGGTGCCTGGATTCGTATGGGCAAGGCGCGCGTGGCCGCCGACGCCGATGCCGGGTCGTAGCCATCCAGCGCCCAGGTCGGCGGCGTCAGCAACTCGCAGGCCTGGTCGGCCAAAGCCCGGGCAAGCAAAAAGGTACCGAGCAGAAAACGGCTAATCCCGCGGCAGTTCATGGCGCCTCTTCCTGAAGGACCACCGGCCCAAGCTCCAGCACGCCCGCCTGGTCATCGCCAATCTCGACCCGTGCCAGGGGTGCTGCGTCACCCGGTCGCGTCAGCAGGTAGGTGCCAGGCGGCAAAGGCGGACTCATGAAGCCACCCCGACGGCTGGTGAAGAGCTCAATGGGCTGCGCCGCTGCCTTCAATGCCGTCAGCCGCAAGGGTTGCAGTGCCATCGGTTGCTTCAGGGCATTCAGCAACTGGCCCCTGACCTGCGTGTTGGCATCTGAGCCCACGGGTACCAGCAGCACCGACCGGTAGGACGGAACCAGCACCGGCCGGTCAACCCCCAAGCTGCGTCCAGGGGGCAGGTTCTCCACATCCAGCTGGATTTCCCGGGGGCTGTAGGCCTGCAGATCTCCCAGAACCGGCACACCCAGCACATCGCTGGCTGCAGCAACCCTGCTGCGTTGCGGATCCACCAGCAACTTCAATCCTTCCAGGCCCTTGCGGGGAACCAGCACGGCCACCGAGTCATTGACCGGTGCCGCGATGTGAAGTCCGGCGCGACTCAACACCAGGGCCGACGCCACCGTCAGCTCATCCAGGCGGCTTGTGCCCAACGCCTGGCGCACTTGTGTCGTGCCGGCCGTGAGTTCGCCACGGCCCGTGAACAACTGGCCCGTCATGCGGCTCTCATCGCCGCTGCGGGCACGGGCATGGCTGGCGGCCAAGCGCCAGCCAGCTTCGCCGCCAGCCACGGCGGCAACGCCGGTAGCCTCGCTTTCCAGTTGCATCCTGCGGTCCTCCGATTGATAGGCAGCCGTGGCGCGTACAGCCGTGCCGGCCGGATCTTCTTCGCCGCTGAAGCGCAGCGTCACGTACCCGGCCAGTACCGCGCTGCCGGTGCCCGAGCGCGAGCGGTTGGCCCCCACGTCCATGGACCATTGGCGCGACAGCCTGCGACGCAGTGCAACGGTTTGGCCAGTGCGGGCTCCTTGCGGTTGCGCCGTGGTGCGCTTTGCCAGGGAAAGCGTCGCACCCCAGCCGCCGCCCCACACCGCGCCAATGCGCAGGCCGGCGTCCAGCGCGCGGCCCCCGGGGCGCTCGGCATCCACCGGGGCGAATCCGTCCTGGCTGCGCTGGACTTGCGCCGCCAGGGACGCGCCAAATGCGCTGTCCGCGTCTGTCCGCGTACCGATGCGCCACTGCAGTGCCGCAGCCTGCCCTGCGCCCCAGGCGTTCTGGGAGCGTGCCACCCAACCTGCGAGCGTGCCGACCGGCGTTGCCCAGACGGCTTCGGTTTGTACAACCCGGGCAGAACCGGCGTCCCCGGAGCGCCACTGCAGGCCGACGCCGCCTGTCAAGGCCCCCGTCCAGCCATACCGCCACCAGCCTGACCCGACCCGCCGCCCATTCGCATAGGCACGCCCGCCCACACCCGACTGCACCGGCACCCCCAGGGCCAGTTCCCACTCGCCCAGGCCCGGCGCCAGCAGGCTGGAGTCGAAGAAGTAGCTTGCGCGCTGCTCTGTGACCCGGCCGCCCGGCTCCACAATCCGCAGCACCACGTCGTTGGCACCGTTGAATACGGGAATTTCGCGAAGGTTGTAAACCCCCGGGTCGAGCCGCAAGGTGCGAACCACAAAGCCATTTACCTCCACATCCACAGTCGCGCCGCCGGGAACACCAAGCGTCTGCGCCGGTTGTGCCTGGCTGTTAAGCGCGGGATTCAGCCCGTACTGGCGACCCAACCGCAAGCCGCCCATCGCCAGCGTTGCAAGCCCCGCGCGCGAGGCCGTGCCCAGGTCGCCGGCCACCAGCCGGATGCCATGCGCAGGCCAGTCACGAACAAGCCGGCTTTCATACCGCTCAAAGCCGTTGCCCGTGCCATCAGTCGCTGTCGACCCACTGCCTTCCAGAACCCATTCACCGGCACGCAACGCCCCGTCGGCGAACAGCCGCGACCGGCTCAGGACAGCGTCTGCGCCGGTCTGCCGGGATGCGGCCCAGCGCCAGTTGGCCAGCAGGCTGTACGGCTGGGCAACAACACGCGTGTCTTGCTCCTGCGGCTCCTGCGGCTCCTGCGTTTCGCGGGCGCCAAGGCGAACGTCCCGTACCGCCCGCAGCTGTAGCGGCACCTGCAAGTCCACTGCAATACGCTGCGGCGAGTACACCGCCGCCAGGCCCAGCGCCTGCAGTTCGGCCGCCCCCAGCAGATCCGCCGGGTTACCCGCCGCCAGTTGCTGGTACACCTCGTCACGCAGCACCCGGCGCAAGGCTTGCGCAAGCGGTTTGCGCACCATGCGCGCGCCCGCCGCGCCGACCTCAGCGTCCAGCAAGCCAATCTCCCGCCCGTCCAGGGTGGTCGGCAACGAAAGGCGCCGCACATCACGGGCCGGACGCTTGCTGAATGCCTGCTCGAAAAGGCTGCGCGCCGGGTCCGAAGGGGCCTGGGCCTGGGCCTGGGCCTGGGCCTGGGCCCGGGCCAGCGGCAAAGCCAGCAAGGCGCAGGCGGGAAGCACCAGGCCGAAACAGCGCAAAACCTGCCCTAAAACAGCACCAGGCGAGCCTGGCCACCGACACTGGTCAGGCTGTCGGGCGTCGCGACGCGGAACACGCGCGTTGTATTGGCCAGCACGTTCTCGCCCTCCATGCCCTTGAGCTGCGCGCCACTGAGTGTCATGCCGCCGACCTCCAGCTTCACGTCCTTCAGGATCTTGCGCGTGCCGCCCTCATTGGTCACGGCAAGCTGGAGCCAGCGCCGGCCGCCATCGTTGACGATGCGCGTTTCGCCAACCGTCAGCACCGCCTTGACGTTCGGCGGCACCACATAGACAGAGGCCACATACTTCACCAGAAGACGCATGCGGCCGCCGTTCTGCGGTGCCTGCCCCACATCCACGGGCAGTTGCTCGGCAATCAGGCGGAAGGCTCGCTCACGCTGCAGGTTGGCCGCGCCGATGTACTGCGCCCGGATGGTCTGCACCTGCCCCGGCTGCAGGACTACCTGCGCTGGAAACACATTGAACTGGTCATCCGCGTCGGTCAGCTGGTCATCCCCATTGGCGGCCATTGCGCGCGCCTTCACGCTGATCTCCACAGCGGTCGGTTCGGCCGTTGTGTTCTCCAGCCTGAATACCTGGGTCGCGCCACGGCCCGCTGGCGTGAAGTCCATTTCTATCGGCGTGAATGAAATCGCATGCGCCGCAAGGCTGGCTAACCCCAGAATCAGGCTGGCTGCTGCTCGCCCGACTGCGTGTGAAATTGTTCCGGTTTTGTTCATGGCAAGTCTCTTGTCCCAGGTTGAATTGCCCCTTCCCAACCAACTTCCGTGCCAGAAGCGCCAGAAGCACCGGTCCACGCCGTCATCTTGCGGTAAATCGTGGAAGGGTTCACACAAAGTGCCTTGGCGGCGCGACTGATGTTGCCATCGAACACCCGCAGTGCGTTCTCGATTGCCAGGCGCTCCACCTGCGCCAGTGGCAGTACCGCGGGCACCGGATCCCACGCCAACGGCAGTGCCCGGGCCGCTGCATCCACCACCGGGCGCGCCGCAGGGGCCACCAAGGCAGCCGCGTTGTCCAGTTTGGCCGGCAGCATTTCCAGCTCAACCACTTCACCGTCATGAAGGGCCACCGTCGCACGAATCACGTTGATCAGTTCGCGCACATTTCCGGGCCAGCCAGCCGCCATCAGCCGGGCACGCACCGCTGGCGAAAACGCGCGCAAGCGCTTGCCGTCCTCCTTTGAATACCGCTCCAGCATGGCCTGGGCTATCAGCAGGATGTCGTCGCCGCGCACACGCAGCGGCGGCAGCTCCACCGGCACGACATAGAGGCGATAGAACAGGTCCTCGCGAAACAGCCCGGCGCGCACCTGCGCATACAGGTCCCGGTGCGAGGCACACACGATGCGCACATCCACCAGGCGCTGCCGGGTCTCGCCAAGCCTGCGCACCTCGCCCGTTTGCAGCGCGCGCAACAGCTTGGCCTGCACGTTGATGTCCAGCTCCGCGATTTCATCAAGGAACAGCGTGCCGCCGTCGGCTTCAATGAATGCGCCGTTGCGGTCGCTGGTCGCGCCAGTGAAAGCGCCCCGCACATGACCAAACATCTCGCTCTCGATCAGGTCCTTGGGGATTGATGCGCAGTTCACCGCCACAAGCGCACCCTCGGCACGCGCGCTGCAGCGGTGAATGGCCTCGGCAGCCAGCTCCTTGCCCGTGCCTGACTCGCCATGAACAAACACCGGCGCGCTGCTGCGCGCCACGGTCTCGATGATGCGGTACACCGCCAGCATTTCCGGGCTATGCCCGATAAAGCCGTGAAACCGGTCGCCCCGGGTCGGTGCCAGGGCCTGCACCTGGGCCGTCATCAACGAGGCCTGCAGCGCATTGCGCAGGGTGATCTGCAACCGGTCCGGCTCCACCGGTTTTTCCAGGAAATCCATGGCCCCCGCATGGGCGGCACGAACGGCGTTATCCACCGAGTCTTCGCCCGTGATCACGATCACGGCGCACGCTGGCCAGCGCTCCTTCATGGCGCGCATCACGTCAAAGCCCGAGCCGTCAGGCAAGTTGATGTCTACCAGCGCCGCATGCCACGGCCCCTGCAAGATCTGACGCCGCGCCTCGGCAACCGAAGCCGCCACCACGGTCTGCGCCTCCAGCGGCTTCACCAGCGCGCGGTACTGGATTGACAACGGCAGCACATCCTCAACCACCAGCACGCGGCAGCCTGGAAAGCGATTTGCAACAGTGATGGCGCTCATGCTGCCAGTGTCTCACCATTCGTTGCAAATTGCATCGACTGCAACAGATCTTGTTGCAAATTGCGAGGCCGGCTCACCCGCCGAGTCCTGCGCGCCAGCCTGAAAAGCGCGTAACCCATTGAATCGCAAAGGCTTTTTTGTGAAACGGGCGCTTGGCACGCGACTCGCAAAGTTAACCCCGTCTGACGCCGAGCCCACCTGGCAACGCGCCAAACATAACCTGACAACCTTTTTTAACTTCTGGAGATTTTCATGAACGCATTCAAGTCCGCTATCGCCCTGGCCGTTGTTGCCGCGTCCTTCGGTGCCCACGCTGCCGTCTCGTCCGAGTCCGCCAAGCTGGAGTTGCGCGGCTCGGTCGCCGTCAACTGCACGATCGATGTCAAGCCGACCGCCAAGGCCACCAGCCTGGACATCATCAACGGCGAAAAAGAAACGCTGGTGGGCGTGGTGACCGAAAGCTGCAACTCGGGCAACGGCTACACCGTGCACCTGACCTCGGACAACGCCGGCAAGCTGCTGAGCGCGGCCACCGGTGCCAAGCCCACCGCCTACGAAGCACGTTATGACGACGGCCAAGGCGCGATCAGCAAGGAAATCGTCGCGGGCCGCGAACAGGCCTTCTTCGGCCGCCAAGGCAACCTGACCGTCAGCTTCGCTGGCGACCAGCAAGCCATCGCCGGCGTGTACAGCGACATCGTGAACCTGGTCGTCAAGGCCAAGTAAACCCGCTGGAAAGCCTGACCTGCCGCGCGGGGCCTTCGGGCCCCGTGCGGCTTTGGTACGGTTGATCCAGGTCAACCGCGCGAGCGGACCGCCTCCTACACTCTCGCGCAAATGCCAACCCACAGCACGCCCGCGGCCCGCCCCCAGCCCGTCATCCGTACCCTTGCCCCCGGCCAGGGTCTGCAATGGCTGGCTCTGGCCTGGCGCGACCTTGAGCGGGCGCCCCTTGTGGGGCTGGCCCATGGCGCGGCACTGGCGGCATTGGGGGCCTTGCTGCTGGCAGTCGCGCATCAACAGTTCTGGTTGCTGGCCGGCGCGTTCTCGGGCTTCTTGCTGGTGGCGCCGGTGCTGGCGGTCGGGCTGTACGCGGTGAGCCGTGCGCTGGAGCGTGGCGAGCCGGTCGGCTTTGCGCTGGTGCTGCGCACCTGGCTGAGCTGGCGCGGTCGGCCCGCGCACGACTGGCGGCTGGTCAAGTTCGGGCTGCTGCTGGCGCTGGCCGGCACCGGCTGGGTGATGACGTCGGCCTCGCTCATCACCTTGCTGGCGGCCCAGCCGGTGCAAACGCCGATCGACTTCATGCGCCACGTCGTGATGGCGCGCGACAACTTTTTGTTTGAAGTCTGGCTGGTACTAGGCGGCGTGCTGGCCGCGCCAGTGTTTGCGTCCAGCGTCATCACGCTGCCGCTGCTGCTGGACCGGCGCATCAGCGTGCTCGACGCCGTGCTCACCAGCTGGCGGGCGGTGCTGGCCAACCCGGTCCCGCTGGCCCTTTGGGCCGGCCTGGTCATGGGCTTTACCCTGCTGGGGCTGGCATCGTTGCTGCTGGGGCTGGTACTGGTGGTGCCGTTGCTGGGCCATGCCAGCTGGCATGCCTACCGCGACACGGTGGATGCCTCGGCACTGCCACCACGCGAGAGTGTTTGATGCAAGCCACGATGTTCGGCTTCACCGAGCCGCAAATCGCACAGTTCGGCCTGACCTTTGGCGTCGCGGCCTTCATGCTTTACATGTTGTTCATCATTGGCCAGCTCGCCTGGGAGTCCAAGGCGGGCCGCTTCGGCACCTTTGTGCTGTTCCTTGGCCTGGCCTTTGGCATGGTGGGCTTCGCGGCCAAGTTCATCATCCAGTGGGTGCTGGAGCGATAAAAGGCCGCTGAAGCACCGCCTGCTTTACTTGGCGGTACCCTGGCCGGTCAGCGGCGACGGATTACCCACCGGGACATTGGTGGAGGTGCCCGACGTGCTCATCACAGCGCCGGTTTTGTCGGCCTTTTTCTGGGCCTTCTTCATGTCGCGCTCGGCCTTGATCTCAGCACGGGTCTTGCCGTCAGTGGGCTTGGGTTCCATGCCGATTTGCTTGCCCTTGCCGTCGCTGTTGCCGGTAGTGCCCTTGGAGGTGGTGCCCGCCTTGTTGGCCGCAGAGGCCTCGGCCTTCACCTGGGCGCGGGTCTTTTCTTTCACAGCCACCGGCGCGTTGGGTACGCCCTGGGTCAAAGTACTGGCCTCACCGGCTTTGGCGGGCGTGGTGTTGGTAGCTGCGGCACCGGTACCTTGGGCATGGGCAAATCCGGCCACGGTCATCAGACTGGCGAGCAGGAAAG
Source organism: Ramlibacter sp. 2FC (assembly GCA_943369755.1). GTDB lineage: Bacteria > Pseudomonadota > Gammaproteobacteria > Burkholderiales > Burkholderiaceae_C > CALROG01. Next base: position 94,469 of record CALROG020000010.1, on the reverse strand, counting down.
AAGGGGTCTTGGTCATAGGGGGTCCTTGTAAAGGCAGTGGAGCCAGCAAAACGGACTCGCACCCCCAGATTACGTTTGGCCCTCTTTACATGGTGACGGACAGCCGCGCCGCACTGCGTAGGACGGTGCCGCCCAAGCCACACTCAGGGCGCTGTGACCAGGCGCAGCAGCGTGATCTCCGACGGCGCGCCAAAGCGCTTGGGCGGGCCCCAGTAGCCGGTGCCGCGGCTGGTGTAGACCCACAGGCCGCGCAGGCGGTGCAGCCCGGCGGTAAAGGGTTGCTGCAGGCGCACGAAATGGTTCCAGGGCCAGAACTGTCCGCCATGGGTGTGGCCTGAGAGCTGCAAGTCAAAACCCGCCCCGGCCGCCGCCTCAGCACTGCGCGGCTGGTGGGCCAGCAGCAGCCGCACAGCGGCGTGCGGTGGCGCACCCTTGATGGCGGCATGGGGGTCGCTCTTGTGCGCCGGGTCAAAGTGGTGGGCACTGTAGTCGGTCACGCCGGCCACCACCACGGGCGTGCTGCCCGGGGCATGGGTAGCGCTGTGGACGTGGTGCAGCACCACATGCTCGTTCATCAGCACGCGCACACCCAGGCGGCGCAACTCGGTCACCCAGGCATGGGCCCCCGAGTAGTACTCGTGGTTGCCCGTCACAAAGTAGCTGCCGTGGCGCGACTGCAACTGCGCCAGCGGTGCCACGTGCAGCGCCAGCTCTGGCACGCGGCCGTCCACCAGGTCACCGGTAATGGCCACCATGTCGGCCTGCAACGTGTTTACCCGGGTCACGATGGCCTGCAGGTACCCGCGCTTGATGGTGGGGCCCACATGCAAATCGGTGATCTGGGCCACAGTAAACCCATGCAGCGCAGCCGGCAGGTTGGCAATCGGCACCTCCACATGCTTTACCGCCGCAGTGCGCCGCGCATTCCACAAGCCCAGCGCGGTGGCCAGCAGCGCCAGCAGCGGCACGGCCAGGGCCGAGCCATCACGCAAGGCGGCCACCGGCAACGCCGCCGGACGCCAGGCAAATGCGATGACGCCCAGCAACAGCAGCACGTCGCGCAGCACGGTCAGCACGAACAGGCTGGAAAACAGGCCCATGAACAGCAGCCCCGCCAGCGCCAGCCGGTCGGCCCAGGGGCCGCGCACATAACGCCGCGCCATCAATCCCAGCGGCACCAGCGCGGTGGAGGCCACCAGCACCATCAGCAGCAAGGCCTGGGGCACTGCGTCCAGCGCGGGCAGCAGACGCCAGCCCACATACAGGTGCAACAGCGCGGAAAAAAGGTAAAGGGGCATGCAACGGCAAACAAGGACAAAGGAGCTTACATCTGCGCCCGTTGTGCCCCGGTTCAAGCTGGCCTCACGCCCACATCATTGTTTGTTTCATGCCGCCACGCGGGTGCCATGCACGGCTGTTAAGATTCGCCGCCCCAAGGAAACCCCGCCTCAATGACAGTTGCCCTCGCCGGTCGCGCCCCGGCCACGTTTGAAATCAAAAGCGCCCAACTCCCCCTGGTGTCCCTGTTGCTGAAGTCGCCCGCGCTCGATCCGCTGGCGCAGGAGCTGGCCGAGCGGTTTGGCGACACCCCGGACTTCTTTGACAACGAGCCGCTGGTGCTCGACCTGTCGCCGCTGCAAGCCCTTGCACACGAGGCTGTGATTGACTTCCCCGCGCTCACCGCCCTGCTGCGCCAGTACCGCGTGCTGCCCATCGCGGCACGCGGCGGCAATGCTGCCCAGATGGCCGGCGCGCTGGCGGCGGGGCTGATCGCTGCGCCAGAAGCGGCGGCAAGAACAGCCGCGCGGGCCGAGCCACACCCCGTTCAGGCTGAGCCTGTCGAAGCCGCGCGCGCCCTTCGACAAGCTCAGGACGAACGGGAGAGCGCGCAAGACGCGCTGGTCATCGACAAACCCCTGCGCTCGGGCCAACAGATCTATGCCCGCGGGCGCGATCTGGTGCTGCTGTGCATGGTCAACCCCGGTGCCGAGGTTATTGCCGACGGCAATATCCATGTGTATGCGCCGCTGCGCGGCAAAGCCATTGCCGGCGCCCGCGGCAACACGGCGGCGCGCATTTTCACGCTGAGCCTGCAGGCTGAACTGATTTCCATCGCCGGTGTGTACCGCACCAGCGACGTGCCACTGCCCGCCGACGTGCTGGGCCAACCCACTCAGGTGCGGCTGGACGGCGGCAGCAGCGGCAAGCTCGTCATGACGGCCCTGAAGGCCTGACCCAATTCATTCAAAGGACATTTCACCCATGGCAAAAATCATCGTCGTGACATCCGGCAAGGGCGGGGTGGGTAAAACCACCACCAGCGCCAGCTTCGCCAGCGGCCTGGCCTTGCGCGGCCACAAAACCGCCGTGATCGACTTCGACGTCGGCTTGCGCAACCTGGACCTCATCATGGGCTGCGAACGCCGCGTGGTGTATGACCTGATCAACGTGATCCAGGGCGAAGCCAACCTCAACCAGGCCCTCATCAAAGACAAGCAGTGCGACAACCTGTTTGTGCTGGCCGCCTCGCAAACCCGCGACAAAGACGCCCTGAGCAAGGACGGCGTTGAAAAGGTGCTGAACGACCTGGCCGCCATGGGCTTTGAATACATCGTCTGCGACTCGCCCGCCGGCATCGAGACCGGTGCACTGATGGCCATGCACTTTGCCGACGAGGCGCTGGTGGTGACCAACCCTGAAGTCTCCAGCGTGCGCGACTCCGACCGCATTCTGGGCATGCTGGCCAGCAAGACCAGGCGCGCCATCGAGGGTAAAGAACCCATCAAGGAGCACCTGCTCATCACCCGCTACAACCCCAGCCGGGTGGACCAGGGGCAAATGCTGTCCCTGCAAGACATCCAGGACATCCTGCGCATCAAGCTGATCGGCGTCATTCCGGAAAGCGAGAACGTGCTCACCGCCTCCAACCAGGGCATGCCCGCCGTGCACCTGAAGGGCACTGATGTGAGCGAGGCCTACAAGGACGTGATCGACCGCTTTCTGGGCGAAGACAAACCCCTGCGCTTCGTCGACGCACACAAAGGCAGCTTTCTCAAGCGCCTGTTCGGGGGGAAGTGAAGCATGGCGTCATTCCTGTCTTTTCTGCTGGGCGAAAAAAAGAAAACCGCCAGCGTTGCCAAAGAGCGGCTGCAGATCATCCTGGCGCACGAGCGCAGCGGGCGCAACGCCGCCGAGCCCGACTACCTGCCCGCGCTGCAGCGCGACCTGGTGGCGGTGATCAGCAAATACATCAAGATCAACCCCGGCGACATCAAGGTCCAGGTGGACCGCCAGGACAACCTGGAAGTGCTGGAAGTCAAGATCGAGCTGCCTGAAGCGCGCTAGGTCGTTGCTATTGTTTCGATAGTGGGTCGCGCAGCATCCGCGCGGGCTACAGGCCTAAAAAGGCCTTGACGGGCACCAACGTAGCCGCCGGGTCTTCCTCGTGCGGCACATGGCCCAGCGCATCAAACAGCACCAGCTTGCTGCCGGCAATGTCTTTGGCAAAGCGCTGCGCGTTGTCCGGCGGAATCAGCCGGTCTTGCCCGCCCCACAGAATGAGCGTGGGCACTTTGAGCGTGGCAATGCGCTCGGGTGCTTGCGGCATGATCTGCTGCATGCGCAGGCCCAACGCCCGGCGGTTGCCTTGGCGCAGTGTCATGTCAACGTATTGGTCCACCAACGCAGGCGTGACCTTTGCAGGGTCGCCATACACATTGCGCACACTGCCCTCTACCAGGCCGCGCGGCAGGGTGTTGCGCACCAACGGCTGCAGCCATGGGCTGCGCGCAATCTGAAAACCAATCGGTATCGACTTGGGCACAAACAGGTAGCCAGCGGCGTCCACCAGCACCAGTTTCACCACGCGCTGCGGGTGGGCGTGCGCCACCTCCCAGGCAATCTGCCCGCCCAGCGAGTTACCTGCCAGCACAAACCGCTGCACGCCCAACTGGTCCATCACCGCCACCACAAAGCGCACATAGGCGGCGATGGAATAGTCGTCTTGCGGCTGCGGGCCGGTCAGCGCAAAGCCCGGCAGGTCAAACCGGATGACCCGGCGCTGGCCCTTGAGTCCGTCTGCCCAGCCCTGCCAGGTGTGCAGGCTGGCCGAGGTGCCATGCAGCAGCACCACTGGCATGGCGTCGTCGCGCGGGCCCTCGTCGCGCAGGTGCACCTGCATGCCTTGCACTGCAATGAACTGCGAAGGCGCTTGCGCCCAGCGTGGTTTGAGTTCGTCCACCGGCTTGTCGGGTGCCCAGGTGGCCCAGATGCCAACCATGGCAAAAAACACCAGGCCGCCAACCAGCAGCGCAAGGGATTTGAGAAGCAGCTTCATGGCTGGTATCCGCTTAACCAGGCTTGCAACGCCTGCTGTAGAGGCGGCAAATCTTCAGCGATGGATTTGAACAAAACCTCATGCTCCACCTGTTCATAACCGTGCGCCAGAATGTTGCGCAGGCCGATGATCTGCGTCCACGCCACGTTGGGAATCTGGCCGGCTTGCGCCGGCTCAATTCGCCGGGCAGCTTCGCCCAGGTTGATGAACAGCTTTTCAACCGCCAGGCAAAGCACACGGTCTGAAACGAGCACCTGCAACGGCTTGCCTTCTGCCAGCGCACGCATCTCCTGCACAAACTGCAGCATGTCGGCCACGTGGGCTGGCGTGCGGTCCATGCCTACTGGAACAATGTTTGCAGCTGCGGCTCGATAGCCTGGCGGCGGTAGGGGTTGCGCAAGACCGAGGGGAATGCCAAGTCAATCTTGCGGCCGTTGAATGCGGCGGAAAGCTCACCCTGCATGTCTACCAGCGCGAACCCGCTAGGTGCCTCACCCGGAATGAACTCCACCAGCAGATCAACATCGCTGTCTGGCCGCTCACCGCCCACTGCAGCCGAGCCGAAAACGCTCATCCGCCGCACGTGATACCGCCTGCAAATGTCTGCAATGCGGTCGTTTAGTGTCGGGGCTATGTTCATTCGGCGATTATGCCGCCCACCTCAACCAAACGGCCGCACCCCGATCAGCGCGCCGTGGGCCCAAAAGGCAAAACCAGCCCAGGCCACCAGGCCCACCACCACGGTGATGCCGGTGCCAGCCAGCGTGCCCGCGGGGTAGCGGGTGCCTGCGGCGCGGTCACGCCCGCGCGCGGCCTTGAAGCTCAGGGCGGCCCACAGCAAGAAGGCACCGAACAGCACAACGTCGGCCAGATTGCCATTGGCCAGCAGATGGCCAAAAGCCCACAGCTTGACCGACAGCACCATGGGGTGGTGCAGCCGGGCCTTGATGCTGTTGCGCGGCACATAGGTGGCCGCCAGCAGCACAAAAGCGACCAAGGTAAGCAGCGATGCCACGTGGCGCATGCCCAGCGGCGGCACCCACAGTGCCACCGGCTGGTGACGTGCCAGGCCATAGCCCCAGACGATCAGCGCAAAGCCTGCCAGCGACAGCACCGAGTACAGCCCCTTCCACGCGCCTTCACCGCGCTGCGCAATGAACTGCGTACGCCAACCGTCAGAAAAAATGCGCACTGAATGCACGCCCAGAAAAATCACCAAGCCCAGTATCAACATGCCCATGGCGTCCGCTCCTGAAAGTGTGGGCAGATTATGAGCGGCCCGGTGCGTCAGCCAGCAGGCAGCAGCAACATCGCCTCAATCTTGTGGCCGTCCAGATCGCGCACAAAGGCGGCGTAATAGTCGGGGCCATAGTCTGGCCGGGGGCCGGGCGGGCCATCATCCGTGGCCCCCAGCGCCAGCGCCTTGGCGTGAAAGGCATGCACCTCGTCCACTGAATTGGCCAAAAACGCAAAGTGCACGCCGTTGCCCACCGTGGCACGGCCGCCGTCCATCGGCAACTGCACCCAGAACTCGGGGAACGCGCGGCCATAGCCGGCCGCGCCGGGGTAGTCCATCACGCACCGAATCTGCAAGCTTGGCAACAGCGCGTCATAAAACGCCTTGGCGCGCGGGTAATCGTTGGTGCCCAGCGAGACATGCGACATGACGCTGGGCGGCAGGGTGGAAGACATGAAGGGCTCCTCAAGGGTTGTGAATGAGGGCCAGAAGGTAGCAGGCGCGCTGGCGCAGGTTTGTCAGGAGGGCTGGCCCCCGGGCGGGTCGCCCAGTGCCTCCAGGTCGGCCAGGTCCTTGTGCCGGCCAGTGGCCCGTTTGTTGGTGCGGAAATCGTCCAGCGCAATGAAGTTCAGCACGAGTCCGTCAACCGGTATCTCGAGCCGCCGGGCAAAGCAGTCGGTGAAGCCAACACCATCGATACTGGTCAAAAGGTCAATTCGGCGGGGCGGATAGCCCATCTGAATCACCCGCTCTGGCGACGTCAGGTCGTCCAGCGTCACGCCCAAAGCCCCAAAACCAAATGCATCAAGGACCGCGAGTACGCGACGTGCGTTGCTGGTATCGGTACCGATCCAGAAGTCAAGGTCCCCTGTGTAGCGCGGGTGCCCGTAAGCGGCCAGCGCGTAGCCGCCAACAATCAGGTATTCAACCCTGTTTGAGTGAAGTAACGCGGCAAACTCTTTGAAGTCGTCGTTCAGCATCCTGCCCCGCCATCTGCCGCCGCAGTTCTTCCACCGCTGCGAGCCGCGCCTCAACGGGCTGCGCCAGCCAATATTGCAGGTCACGCGATAGCCCACCGCTTTCGGCACGAAGCGTGGACTTCTGGACTACGCGCTGCATCGTCATGATGCGCTCATTGTCGCCGATTCAGGCCGGCAAAGCCAGCGCAACTCACTACATTTTTCATAGCGGCTCACGCAGTATCCACGCGGGATACAGCCCGTTCTGCCCCGCACGCAAGACCCGGGGGCGCCCTACGCCACCGCCAGGTGCCGCTGCACCGCCGCGCCCAGGGCATGGCGCTGGCAGGCCTGCACGGCCATCAGCAGGCTGTGGCTGGCTTGCGCCAGGGCAAAGCGGTGGCACAGGTCGGCCTGGATGCGTGCCAGCAGCGCGGCGGCCACTTCAGCATCGGCCAGCGCGCGGTGGGCCCGCCCGGCGCTGGGCAGCGCATGAAGCGCCGCCAGCGCGCCCAGCGTGTGCCGCGGTGCCTGCGGGTACAGGCGGCGCGCCAGCAGCATGGTGCAGGCAAACGGGTTGTGGGCGGCTGGCACCTGCGGCCCCAGCCGCGCCAGCTCGGCCTGCCAGAAGCGCTTGTCAAACGAGGCGTTGTGCGCCACCAGCGGCGCACCGCCCACAAAGCGCGCGGCCTGCGCCATCACCTGCGCGGCCGGCGGCGCGGCGGCAATCATGGCGTTGCTGATGCCGGTGAATGACTCAATAAACGAAGAGATGTGCACCCCCGCGTTCATCAAGCTCTGGAAGCTGTCCACCACCCGGCCGCCCTGCACCAGCACAATGGCCACCTCGGTGGCGCGGTCGCCCTGAGCGGGCGACAGGCCAGTGGTTTCAAAGTCGATGACGGCGATGGGGGTCATGGGTTGCGGGAAATTCTGCGACTTTGCGCGCTGACCTAGGCCATTGTTTTTGAACGGCAATACTGCCCCTGTGCCGGATTTTTTTGCGAGATTGAATGCGAGATTCAACTCGACTCACCACGCATCGTGCGCCAACCCGTCAGATGCGGTGCTACCCACGCTGAACGCCATGGCCGCGTCGTGCGGGGCACTGGCTGCATAGGCAGTGACAAGCTCTGACTCGGCCTCATGACTGGCCAGCGCACGCAATGCCCGCACGACCACAGCAGACCGGTTCTTGAGCCCGTGGCGCAGCTGGTATGCCCGGATAAAGGCCAGCTGTGCTGCGTCTATGTCGATCGAGAGTTTCATTCTTTCCCTTTTATCTGCGCACCATGAAAAAGGAAAGCGCAACTTTCCTTTTTCATGGTGTCTTGCCATCCACCCGCCCCACCACCAGCTCCGCAAACCCTGTGGCCGTATCCAGCTGGCGGCTGAACTGCCAGCCCGGCAGCAGCGCCAGCACCAGCGCGCCGCGCAGGTCGTCACCGGGAGAAATGCGAAGGACTTCGATGTGCATATGCCGCGCATTGCGCCGGGGCGCGGAGTGCGGGGGCTGTGAGGGCAGCGGTTGGCCGCCGCCGGGCGCTATATATTTGATAGTGGCTCACGAAGGTTTGATGCGGGCTGGTGGCCGATTTGGCATCAAACCAAGGGTGAAAAGCAGCCTGCGCGGCCGCCCGCTTGATCTTGCCGGATAGGTAACGCCCAGTCACCCCAGGCAATGCCCTGGGTTACAGGTGCAGCGCAGCCCGCTGCGCTGCGTTAAACATCTCAACCGGAGTAACTGCGAACGCTCGTCCGACACCTTTCGCGAAGCACGACGCGTAAGCAACTTTGCGGCCCACCAAAAGCTTTGCTTTTAGCTAGCCAACTCAGAGCGGCACAAGACCTAGGCTCAAAAGATAATTGAATGTCCCGTCATAGAAGCTGGGACTCCGCGTTGGGTCACCCTCATCACCATGCGGAACAACGATCACCATCCCTTGCCGAGCTCTCGTCAGCAAAACGCGGTAGGCGTTTTTAAGATAGCCCTGCCTCTCGGGCTTTCGGATGTGCTGCCACCTGTTTCCAACGAAAGAGAATGGGGCCCAGCCCGCATCGGTGTAACGAAAATCGCCATCCCAAACAACGCAAGACCAATCGAGCTCCAACCCTTGAACATGAAACTCAGTAGCAACGTCTTCAAGGTAATACGACGACCGCACGTCATGCTTGCCGTCAAGAAACCAGTGCACGGGGTCCATGGGCGATCTCACATCGATCGCGTGCGGCTTCAGCCGCTGAGCCTGCGAAGACACCACTAGTCCATAACGCTCATTGCCTCGGGCTTGCTCCTTCAACCATTGCTTGGCCGCCGCCAAATTGCGCGTTAGTCGGATTGGATACTTAATATCGATCTCTTTCAGGACGGCTCTTGCCCCATTCTTGTCCCGATCTAGCAGCAACTTGACGAAAAGCGACTGTTTCTCTGCTCGAAATGACCGCATAGACACTGACAGATGCAAGTCATCGTTGAATGTGACGTGCTCGCGATCTGCCAGCATCGCCAGTGCAGCACCCGCGCCGTACTCGTCGTCATGTAGGCGCGACGACACATGAACTTGCCAATCTGGAAAAGACCGATCGAGCGCATGAATCCATTCACCTATGCCGGCTTCCCCTGTGTTGATTTCTTGTCCGCCCCCAACAAGACAAACAACCACTGCCCAATCACCATGTCGGTCCATACAAGACACCAAGAATTCGGGCTCTGATTGATCAAAGTCTGGCAAGTTCTTTTTGCGTCGCATGAACGCTGCGGTCTGCTCCCGGTCCCATGCGCGCTGTGCCTCGTCAAATATCGCGACATGCTCCGAAGGTGGGCCGGGATCACGAATGCAATCGTCGCGAAAGTGATGCACATTTTGGATGAACGCTTCGACAGCCTGTCGTGCCTCCCCCTTCCGTATTCGCCGACCAGCTTCTTCTTCGCGTCGCTGTTTATCTCGGGTAAGCGCTTCCCGGAGAATCGCAACAAGCGGCCCGTTCCCAGACAAATAAACGCTGTGCAGGTCACTATCGGGATCCATGTGATGAGTGGCAACGTTCAAGCCAACGAGCGTCTTACCTGCTCCGGGCACACCCGTCACAAAGCACAAGGCCTTGAAGCCATCTCGTTGAGCCGTTTGAATCAATTCGTGAATGGCCGACGTAGTCGCGTCTAGCTCCGCCTTGTCGGCTCCCAAATTTGCCAAATCACCCACCGAATGCTGCGCATACAACGCCGTTGCGGCCTCTACTATCGTCGGTGTCGGCTTGTATCGTCCTTGCTCCCACGCGAACACGTCGATGGCCGCCCCATCACAAAATAGCAATACCTGCTCGATGCATTTCTCAAGGTTGTTTGGCGACACCGCTATCGGACAGAGCACTCCATCGTTGTGCTTGGTAGTAGCTATGGGCCCCAGCGTATCAAGGGACCGTGTTGCAACTAGGACAGGAGCTATTGCCAACAAATGGCTCGATGCATGAAAGTTCTTCAGATCGAGCGCGTAATCCCAAACCTGATCCACACCACTGCGGGTGAAGTCTTTTTCACCAACCTTGAATTCGACGACAAAAACAACGTGTTCAATTAACAGAACAACGTCGATGCGCTTTCCAAGGCGCGGAACGACAAACTCAAAGTAGGCTTTGCCACGCCCCGCAAATTTACCTAGTGAACGTTGAAGAATGGCAACTTGTTCAACCCAGGCATCACGTTGCGTTGGTTCAACCGAAAACTCACTATCGAGGGCGAGTCGACCCAGGATCTCTTCAACAGAGTTGACTAAGAGATCTTCGATGGGCGCCGAAAAGTATGCACGACGAGCAATAGCGGTAGGTGATTTGCTCGCCATTTCCTATTTCAAACGTCGATATTCGCCGCCCGCAGCGCATTCGCCTCAATAAACTCCCTGCGCGGCTCCACCTCGTCGCCCATCAGCATGGTGAACACCTTGTCGGCTTCAATGGCGTCTTCAATTTGCACCCGCAGCAGGCGGCGCACCGTTGGGTCCATGGTGGTCTCCCATAGCTGCTGGGGGTTCATTTCGCCCAGGCCTTTGTAACGCTGTCGGCTGGTGGCGTGCTCGGCCTGGCCTATCAGCCACTTCATGGCCTGGCGGAAGTCCGAGACTTTTTCTTCCTTCAGCTTCTCGCCTTCCCCGCGCGATACTTTTGCGCCCTCGCTCAGCAGGCCGCGGAAGGTGTTGGCCGCCTCGGCCAGTGCGGCGTAGTCGGCGCCGTGCACAAAGTCCTGGGTAATCACGCTGCTCTTGACGTTGCCATGGTGGCGCCGGCTAATGCGCAAAATCGGTTTGTCGGTGCGCACGTCAAACTCGCCCGCCACTTCCGCCGGCGCACCGGTGGTGTTCAGCTCGCGCAGCTTGGCCTGCAAGGCGATGGCGCTGGCCTCTGCGCTGCCCACGCTCTCCAGGTCCAGCGCCACGCCGTCGGCAATTGCGCGCAGGGCTTCAGCGTCCATAAAGTTGCCCAGCCGGGCAATCACGGCCTCGGCCACCTGGTGCTTGCGCGCCAGCTCGGCCAGGGTGTCTCCGTTGAGGGTGTTTCCGTTGCCGGTTTGTACCGCAGCGTCTTTCAGCGCAATGCGCAGCAAGAAGGTGTCCAGGTCAGACGCCCCTTGCAGGTAAAGCTCCTCTTTGCCCGCCTTCACCTTGTACAACGGCGGCTGCGCAATATAGATATGGCCGCGCTCCACCAGTTCGGGCATTTGCCGGTAAAAGAAGGTCAGCAGCAGCGTGCGAATGTGCGCGCCGTCCACGTCGGCGTCTGTCATGATGATGATGCGGTGGTAGCGCAGCTTGGCCACGTTGAAGTCGTCCACCCCCGCCGTGCCGCCCACGCCTGTGGCCTTGCCGATGCCGGTGCCCAAAGCGGTAATAAGCGTCAGGATTTCATTGCTCGTTAGCAGCTTTTCATAGCGGGCTTTTTCGACGTTCAGAATCTTGCCGCGCAGCGGCAGGATGGCCTGGAACTTCCGGTCCCGGCCCTGCTTGGCACTGCCCCCTGCGGAGTCGCCCTCCACAATGTAAATCTCGCACATTGCCGGGTCTTTCTCCTGGCAGTCGGCCAGCTTGCCGGGCAGGCCCATGCCGTCCAGCACGCCTTTGCGTCGCGTCATTTCGCGGGCCTTGCGGGCGGCTTCGCGGGCACGGGCGGCTTCCACAATCTTGCCGCAAATGATTTTTGCGTCGTTGGGCCGTTCGTCCAGGTATTCAGCCAGCAGCTTGCCCACAATGTCTTCCACCGGGCCGCGCACCTCGCTGCTCACCAGCTTGTCTTTGGTCTGGCTGGAGAATTTTGGCTCGGGCACCTTCACGCTCAGCACGCAGCACAAGCCTTCGCGCATGTCGTCGCCGGTAACTTCAACTTTGGCCTTCTTGGCCAGCTCGTTGGCGTCAATGTATTTGCTGATCACCCGCGTCATGGCGGCGCGCAGGCCCGTCAGGTGGGTGCCGCCGTCACGCTGGGGAATGTTGTTGGTGAAGCACAGCACCTGCTCGTTGTAGCCGCTGTTCCACTGCATGGCCACTTCAACACCAATGTTGGTCTGCTGGTCGCTTTGGCGGTCGCCCATGGCGTGAAACACGTTGGGATGCAAAACCGTCTTGCCCTTGTTGATGAAGTTCACAAAGCCCTTCACCCCCCCCGCACCGGCAAAGTCGTCTTCCTTGCCCGTGCGCTCGTCAATCAGGCGAATCCGCACGCCGTTGTTCAAAAAGCTCAGCTCGCGCAGCCGCTTGGACAAGATCTCGTAATGAAAATCGTTGTTTTCCTTGAAGATCTCGGTGTCTGGCAAAAAGTGTACCTCTGTGCCGCGCTTTTCAGTCTGGCCCGTTACCCGCATGGGGGACACGTCCACACCCCCGGCCTGCTCAACCAGCCGGTTTTGCACAAAGCCACGGGCAAACTCAATACTGTGCACCTTGCCCTCGCGCCGCACCGTCAGGCGCAGCCACTTGCTCAACGCATTGACGCAGCTCACCCCCACGCCATGCAAACCGCCCGACACCTTGTAGCTGTTCTGGTTGAACTTGCCGCCAGCGTGCAGTTCGGTCAGTGCAATCTCAGCCGCGCTGCGCTTGGGCTCGTGCTTGTCGTCCATCTTCACCCCGGTTGGGATGCCGCGGCCGTTGTCTACCACGCTGATCGAGTTGTCGGTGTGAATGGTCACCACGATGTCGTCGCAATGGCCCGCCAGTGACTCGTCAATCGAGTTGTCCACCACCTCAAACACCAGGTGATGCAGCCCGGTGCCGTCTGAGGTGTCACCGATGTACATGCCAGGGCGTTTGCGCACGGCTTCCAGGCCTTCCAGGATCTGGATCGCGCCCTCGCCATAGCCTTCGCTGGCACCGGCCTGGTTGGTGTCAATCTTGGGCTGGAAGTTGGAGCTGTCTTCGCCAGCCGCACCGGTATTTACATTGTTTTCTTCAGACATATCGCACTTTTACCAATCTCTTGAATGACCAAACCCGCCACAACGGCGGGTTGGCACATGTTCCGTTCGCTCCAGGCCTGTCGAAGGGTTTCGACACACATCGCCCGAACGGATGGCACTAAATCCGCATCGGCATCACCACGTATTTAAAGGTCGCGTTGTCGGGGATGGTCAGCAAGGCCGAGCTGTTTGAGTCAGCCAGCTCAATCTTCACCATCTCTTGATCCATATTCATCAGCGCATCAATAAGGTAGGTGACGTTGAACCCGATTTCGATCGCGTCACCACCGTAGTCAATATCCAGCTCATCCACTGCTTCTTCCTGCTCGGCGTTGTTGCTGGCAACGCGCAAAGTGCCAGGCTCAATGTTCAGGCGAACACCCTTGAACTTTTCGCTGGTCAGAATGGCGGTGCGCTGCAAACTGGCCAGCAGCGCAACCCGGCCCAGGGTGATGATGTTCTTGTGATTTTTTGGAATAACGCGGTTGTAGTCCGGGAACTTGCCTTCAACAAGTTTGGTCACGAACTCCATCCCACCGAAGCTGAACTTGGCCTGGTTGCTGGCAAACTGCATTTCAATCGCGCCCTCGGCGTCACTCAGCAGGCGCTGCATTTCCAGCACCGTCTTGCGCGGCAAGATCACTTCTTGCCGTGGCACTTCCACATCAAGCGTAGCTCCGGCAAAAGCCAGCCGATGGCCATCGGTAGCCACCAGGCTCAGCTGTTTTCCCTCGGCCACAAAAAGGATGCCATTGAGGTAATAGCGGATATCGTGCACCGCCATGGCAAAGCTCACCTGGTTGAGCAGGTCTTTCAAGGTTTTTTGCGGCACGCTGAACACCGGGCCAAAGCTCGCAGCTTCCTGCACCAGCGGAAAGTCTTCAGCCGGGAGCGTCTGCAGCGTGAATCGGCTCTTGCCACCCTTGAGAATGAGTTTGCTGGCGCTGGACTCCAGGCTTACCGTCTGGTCCGACGGCATGGTGCGCAGGATGTCAATCAGTTTGCGCGCACCAACCGTGGTGGTGAAGTTGCCGCTGTCACCGTCCATCTCCGCAGTGGTACGGATCTGGATCTCCAGGTCGCTGGTGGTCAATTGCAAAGAACCGCCAGTCTTGCGAATCAGTACGTTGGCCAGAATTGGCAAGGTGTGGCGGCGCTCGACAATGCCGGCCACCGACTGGAGGACGCCGAGCACTTTGTCTTGTGTTGCCTTCAGGACGATCATCTGTGAACTCCTCTTTAATTCTTTAATTCAAACTAGTAGTAGTAGATAAGGGAGGCGGCTATCTGTGGATATCCGCATTTTCGCCTTTTTTATCAAGCACTTGCCGCCTGTTGAACACTGTGCGCGACTGTGCTTTGGTGGTGTCGCAGCGAAATGAACAACTTTGCCAAAACTGCCTGGCCTGTGGATAACAGCGTAGTTGTCCCGAAACTATCCCCATGGTTATCCTTTCAGTGTCTGTTCCAGCACATGCAATTGCTGGTTCAGCTCGGTTAGTTGCTGGCGTTCAGCATTGATCTTGCGCACCGCATGCAACACCGTGGTGTGGTCGCGCCCGCCAAACAGCTCGCCAATTTCCGGCAGGCTCTTTTGGGTGAGTTCTTTGGCCAAGTACATGGCAATCTGGCGCGGCCGGGCAATGCTGGCGGGGCGTTTCTTGCTGTACATGTCGGCGACCTTGATCTTGTAATAGTCGGCCACCGTTTTCTGGATGTTCTCTACGCTGATTTGCCGGTTCTGGATACTGAGCAGGTCGCGCAGCGCCTCACGCGCCAGCGCGATAGAGATTTCTTTCTGGTTGAAGCGGCTGTACGCCAATATCTTGCGCAGGGCCCCCTCCAGTTCGCGCACGTTGGAGCGCACGTTCTTGGCCACAAAAAAAGCCACCTCTTCAGGCATCTCGGCGCTTTCGGCGCGGGCTTTGTTGATGAGAATGGCGACCCGCATCTCAAGCTCAGGCGGCTCTATGGCCACCGTCAGGCCGGAGTCAAAGCGCGAAACTAACCGCTCATGGATGTCAGCCAACCCCTTGGGGTAGGTGTCTGAGGTCATGACGATATGGCTCTTTTTGGCTAGCAGAGCCTCAAACGCGTTGAAGAACTCTTCTTGCGTGCGGTCTTTGTTGGCAAAAAACTGAACGTCATCAATAAGTAGTAAATCCAGCGAGTGGTACCGCTCTTTGAATTCGTCAAAGGTTTTGCGCTGATAGGCCTTAACCACATCTGAAACAAATTGTTCAGCATGGATGTAGAGAACTTTCGAGTTTGGCCGGTCTGCCAGCAATTTGTTGCCTACGGCGTGGACCAGGTGGGTCTTGCCCAGGCCGACTCCGCCATAGATAAAAAGCGGGTTGTACAGATGCCCCGGCACGCCAGCCACGTGCATGGCTGCGGCGCGCGCCATCCGGTTGGCGGTGCCTTCGACAAGGGTGTCAAAGGTCAGCGCTGTATTCAGCCGGTTCTTAAAGCCGCCGGGGCTTGGGTCTTCGCCCATTTCGACCGGCTCGGGTGCCGGGCCAATTTCGGACTGACTGGGCGTTGACAGTTGTCGTACGGACTGTTCACGCGGAGCAAGCGCTAACTCAAGATGTACCGGTTGGCCGTAAATCTTCTCCAGCATGCCGGAAATTTTGCCGGCATACTGAGCCCGGATCCAGTCTAGTTTGAAGCGGTTGGCAACGAAGATCGTGACCCTGGAAAAGTCGTCAGCCACCTGCGCTGCCAGGGGTTTGATCCAGGTGTTGAATTGCTGCTCGGGCAGCTCCTGGGCCAATTGGTCGATGCAGGCTTGCCACAGGCTGTCGCCTGCCCCGGAGGCCGGGCCCTGAAGGATTCCCTCACTCATTATTGGCTGTCGCCTCTGTGGATATTTTTCATCTTGAACGCCGCCGGATTGTAGTTTATCAAGGCGTTATCCACAAAGATCCGGGGGCCGCCTGAAGTTCCAGCGCCACCATGCAAAAACCGGGTAAAGCCTTGCTGGCATTGAGAAAAACAACGATAATCATGGGTTTCCCTGAGTACCACCACCGGACAAGACCATGAAAAGAACGTATCAACCCTCCAAGACGCGCCGCGCGCGCACCCACGGCTTCCTGGTTCGCATGAAGACCCGTGGCGGCCGTGCTGTGATCAATGCACGCCGGGCCAAGGGCCGCAAGCGCCTGGCCGTCTGACGCGCCGGTTCGTAGCATCAGCCCGGGCATGGCACTGACGTGCAGCGGCTGAAGTCTCGCGCGCAGTTCCAGGCCGTCATGTCGGGCACCACGGTTTCCCGCAGCCCGCATTTCGTGCTGCACCGCCTGGCACTAGACGCAGCCGCACCTGAAGCAGTTGTTCCCACAGGGCCTGAGTCCGAGCGACCGCAGGCCCTGTTTGCTGTACAAGACACCTGGATCGGCGCGCTGGTGCCCAAGCGGTGGGCCAAGCGCGCGGTTACACGCAACGCCATCAAACGCCAGATCTACACCGTGAGCGCCTCTCTCAGCCCCAGCCTGCCGGTTGCCGCCCATGTGGTGCGGCTGCGCGCAGGGTTTGACCGAAAGCAGTTCATCAGTGCCTCGTCAGAGCTGCTCAAACAGGCTGTGCGCGCCGAGCTGCACCAGCTCTTTGGCCGGGTGCCCGGATGATCCGGGCCGCGCTGATGGGCCTGGTCCGAGGCTACCGCTTGTTGCTGAGTCCCTGGCTGGGCTCGTCATGTCGCTTCGAGCCCACCTGTTCTGCTTATTCGCTGCAGGCGCTTGAAAAGCATGGTGCGGCGGCCGGCACATACCTGACGGTGTCGCGCCTTGTGCGCTGCAATCCCTGGTGCAATGGCGGGCACGACCCGGTGCCGCTTGAAAAGCCGCGTCTCTTCTCTCACTTGCTCTCACCCTTTTCACAAAAGAAGTCTTCATGAACGACATTCGTCGAACCATCCTGTGGGTGATTTTTGGCTTTGCCATGGTGTTGCTGTGGGACAAATGGCAACTGCATAACGGCAAGCAGGCCACGTTTTTCCCGGCCACACCTTCGGCACAGGCTCCAGCAGCGGCGACACCCGCGCCCGGTGCGGCGGGGGTGCCACCTGTTAGCAGCGCAGCATTGCCTGCCGCAGTGCCTACGGGCACCACTGTTGCGCCGGTAGCGGCCCCACCGGTGGGCGCGCCCACCGCGCCAACCGCGGCAGTGGCGCTGCCGCGTGAAAAAATAGTTGTTGTCACAGACGTTTTGCGCCTGACGTTTGACACCGAGGGGGGCTCGCTCATCCGCGCCGAATTCCTCAAGCACATTGACATTGAGAACAAGAAGAGCAACTTCGTTCTGCTGGACGAAAGCGCGGCTCGCGTCTATGTGGCGCAGACGGGGCTGATCGGCGGTAGCTACCCAACCCACAAGTCGGCCATGGCCTTCAGCGGCGAACGCTCCCTGAAAGACGGGGCCAACGACCTTACCGTCAAGTTCGAGTCGGCCGACCTGGGCGGCCTGAAACTGGTCAAGACATACACCTTTCGCCGTGGCGCCTATGACGCAGTCGTCAGGCATGAGGTGGTGAATACCGGCACGCTACCGGTGTCGCCGCAGCTTTACCTGCAGCTCGTGCGCGACGGCAACAAGCCGGCTGGCGAGTCGTCGTTTTACTTCACCTTCACTGGCCCGGCGGTTTACACAGAGGCCAAAAAATTCCAGAAGGTCGAGTTCAGCGACATCGAAAAGAGCAAGGCCGACTTTGAAAAATCCGCCAGCAACGGCTATGTGGCGATGGTGCAGCACTACTTTGCCAGCGCCTGGATTCTGGCCGATGGCCTGCCGCGTGACCTGTTCATGCGCAAGGTAGATGCCAACCTGTACTCGGCCGGCATGATCACGCCGCTAGGTGAAATTTCGCCTGGCGCACGCAAGGCCGTAGAGGCCAAGCTGTTCGTGGGCCCGCAGGAAGAAAAGATGCTCGAAAAGCTGGCGCCCGGTCTGGACCTGGTGAAGGACTATGGCTGGTTGACCATTCTGGCCAAGCCGCTGTACTGGTTGCTGGAAAAGCTCCATGGCCTGATCGGCAACTGGGGCTGGTCCATCGTGGGCCTGGTGGTGTTGTTGAAGATTGCTTTTTATTGGCTCAACGCCAAGGCCTATGCGAGCATGGCCAAGATGAAGGCCGTCAATCCCCGTGTGATGGCAATGCGTGAGCGCTTCAAGGACAACCCGCAGCAAATGCAGCAGGAGATGATGAAGATCTACCGCGAAGAAAAGGTCAACCCCATGGGGGGGTGTTTCCCGATCATGGTCCAGATCCCGGTGTTCATCGCTCTTTACTGGGTACTGTTGTCCAGCGTTGAAATGCGCAATGCGCCCTGGACACTGTGGATCCACGACCTTTCCGCGCCCGATCCGTTCTTTATCTTGCCGCTGGTAATGACGCTCACCACCCTGCTGCAAACCGCGCTGAATCCGGCCCCACCCGACCCATTGCAAGCCAAGCTGATGTGGTTTATGCCTTTGGCGTTTAGCGTCATGTTCTTCTTCTTCCCGGCGGGTTTGGTGCTGTACTGGATTACCAACAACGTGCTGTCGATTGCGCAGCAGTGGGTCATCAATACCCGCATGGGTGTGCCGCCGCAGTTCAATTTGCCAAAGTTCAGCTAGCCCCCCGAAGCGCCTGCGGCGCCTCCCCCCAGGGGGCAACACCAGCGGCCCGGCGAAGCCGGTTCCGCGGTGTTTCTGGCATAAACCTTCCACATGCCTCGCAACGCCCCGTCGATCGCCGCCATTGCTACCGCCCCCGGGCGTGGCGCGGTGGGCATTGTGCGGGTCTCGGGCTCGGACATTTCGCCCGTCATTCAGGCTGTGTGCGGCCGTGCACTGAAGCCGCGCGAAGCGACCTACTTGCCGTTCCTGGCGGCGGACGGCAGTGCCATCGACCATGGCTTGGCCCTGCACTTCCCGGCGCCTCATTCCTACACCGGCGAAGACGTGCTGGAGCTTCAGGCCCATGGCGGCCCTGTCGTCTTGCAATTGCTGTTGGCGCGCTGCCTGGAAGCGGGCGCGGCTGGCGGGCTGCGGCTGGCGCGCCCGGGAGAGTTCACCGAACGGGCGTTCCTCAATGACAAGATTGACCTGGCGCAGGCGGAGGCCATCGCTGATCTGATTGACGCCAGTACCGAGGCGGCGGCGCGCAGTGCCAGCCGCTCGCTAGCGGGCGAATTCTCCAGGGAAATCCACCTTTTGCGGGATGCGTTGATCCATCTGCGCATGCTGGTGGAGGCAACCCTGGATTTTCCGGAGGAAGAAATTGACTTTCTGCAAAAGGCCGACGCACAGGGCCAGTTGGAGCGCTTGAACGAGGCGTTGTCGGGCGTGATGCGCCGTGCAAGCCAGGGGGCGTTGCTGCGCGAAGGCATCAAGGTGGTGATTGCGGGCCAGCCGAATGCCGGCAAAAGCTCTTTGCTCAATGCGCTGGCGGGCGCAGAGTTGGCAATCGTCACGCCAGTGGCCGGCACCACCCGCGATGTGGTGAGCCAGACCATTCAGATCGAAGGCGTGCCCGTGCATGTCATTGACACGGCGGGCCTGCGTGAAAGTGACGACCAGGTCGAAAAAATAGGCATTGAACGCGCTTGGGGCCAGATTGAAAGGGCTGACGCGGTCTTGTTCCTGCACGACCTGACGCGCGCAAATGCTACAGAATTCATAGTGGCTGACGCAGCAATTGCGCGGGCTCTGGCCGAAAAGCTCCCTCAACGAGTGCCCGTGATTGAGGTCTGGAACAAGTCTGACGTGGCAACTGCGGCGGTTCCTGTCGACGGGTTGCCGTTGTCCGCCAAAACCGGAGCCGGGCTTGAGGTATTGCGTCGCCGTCTGTTGGAGCTGGCGGGTTGGCAGCCTGCCCCCGAGGGGGTGTACATCGCAAGGCAGCGACATATGCAGGCGCTGCGGCGTGTCGAGGGCCACTTGGTGCAGGCTGGCGCGCATTTGGCGGCGCGGGCGCAGTCGTTGGACCTGCTCGCGGAGGAGTTGCGCCTGGCGCAGAACGCGCTGAACGAAATCACGGGCGAGTTCAGTCCGGACGACCTGCTGGGCGTGATCTTTTCGAGTTTTTGCATTGGCAAATAACGCTTCGAAGGTATCAGGTGTAAGCGGGCGTTAGCAGCCCTTGTAGGCTTGCCTCGCCGCGTTTAAGGTGCGTCTGGATGAACGCCCCACTGCGCATTCCCCTCAAGTTCGACCTGCAAGGCCTGGTACGGGCGGTTGCTGACAATGAAACCAATGACCGGCTCGGTTGCCGGCTGGACTCAGCGCAATGGGAGGTGCTGGGGGGTTACATGCAACCCTTCGCCCTCGCGCTGGGCCAGGTGTTGATAGAGCAGGGGGCGCCTGACCGTACCCTGTACTTTCTGGAGGAGGGCACCTTGAGCGTGCACTACCAGGACGACAAAGGGCGGGTTCGGTTGGCTATGGTGGCCGCCGGCTCGGCCGTGGGCGAAGGGGCGTTCTTCACCCACAGTCCGCGCAGCGCGACGGTGCAGGCAGCGGCCAACTGCAAGGTCTGGTGTCTCGCGCCGATCCGCTTCACCGAGCTGGCCAATAGGCACCCGGCGATCGCTTTGGCCGTCTCCATGGCCCTGGGCTCACTGCTGGGCCGGCGCTTGGCGAACAAGCCCAAGCGCGTGGCTGTGACCTGAGCGGTTGACAACTATTTCACGAAGCATGCCGTACTGCGTGTAGACGGCGGTGTTAGTCCGCCAAAAGGTGAGCCAAAAGTGTGCACTTCAGAAGTACACTTCGCCCTTGGCTGCGCGCAGGAAAGATTGCCCGTTGCCCCCATGACTGCGATGAAAGCCCACCATGTCACTGCTCAGTTGGCTGTTTCCGCCCAAAAAGCCCGGCAAACCCACCACCCAGCCGCAGAGCTCGGGCCTGTCGCGCATGGAGGCCACCCGCCCCATCACCTCCAGCAAGAACAGCAACGCGAGCGCCGCAGCCGCTGTGGAGGGCAATGCGCAACCAGGCAACCGCAAGTCTGAACGCATGGCGCGGCGAGAGCTGCTTTACGGCGTTGTCAGAGAATCCATGAACCGCGCCGGCATGCTGTCGGCCAGCTTCAAATTCAAGGTGCTGTCACTGGACTCGCGCGGGCGTCAGTTTCTGGTGATGATGGATCTGGCACGCGAATATGGTGACGAAACCAGCCGCCTGGCTGAAATCGAAGCGTTGATTGCCCAGAAGGCCAAGACACAACATGACATTGTGGTTACCGCTGTGTACTGGCGCCTCAACGACCACGTTGCCGTGGGACTGCCTCAGACGCGGTCTGTCTCGGCCCGCCCTTCGAGCCCGATGCCGCTGGAGTCGCGGCCCATGCCTCTGATGCCCAGCCAACCGGCGCCGGATTCCAGGCCCATGCCGCTGGTCGCCCCGGCGCCCGCTGTGGCGCGCTTTGAACCTCTTGCGGCAGACGAAGTGGCAGCCTTCAAGCAAGCGCTTGCGGCGGGGATTGCGGCCAAGCCAGTGGGCGGTGCCAGTGCGCGAGCCTTTACCGACGGCTCAGCCAAACACGGCCCGCAAAGTTACACGCTGCTAACGGGCTATGAAGACACTGAAATGCCGGACGAAAACCCCGCCCTTAGCGGCACCCAGTACGGCGCTTTGAGCTGACCGCATGAATATTCAGCAATTGATGGAAGCCGTCAGTGCGCTACAGGCGCACGATGCGTTGGCGTGCAAGCTCACGCTGGATGAATGGAAGAAGCTGGCCCCGTACCTGGCGATCCGGTTCCTCAAGCCTGGCGATGTGCTGATGCATGAGGGCGACTCGGAGCGTGAGCTCTACATCCTGGCGGAGGGGGAGTTGCATGTCACCATTCACGGTACCGTGCTGGCGCGCCTGCAGCCGGGCACTGTTGTTGGCGAAGGCACTTTTTTCTCGGGTCAGCCGCGCAGTGCTACGGTTGTTTCAGCCCAGAGCGGTGTGGCCTGGGCGCTGAGCTGGGAAAAATTCGAAGCGCTCTCGCACAAGCAGTCGCGCCTGGCGCTGGACCTGGTCAAGGGGCTGGCTGCCGTTTTGGCCATTCGCATGCGTGAAGCAATTCTGGTGGGGCAGTTCACCTGAGCGTGGGCGCACCTAGTGCCCAGCGAAATCCACCAGTGTGTACAGGGGCAGCCCGGCTTCTCGCAGTCGCGCTGAGCCACCGAGTTCGGGCAAATCCACAATGGCGGCACCCTCCATCACGCGGGCGCCCAGTTTTTCCAGCAGCTTCTTGCCCGCCATCATGGTGCCGCCGGTGGCAATCAGGTCATCGATCAACAGCACCGTGTCGCCGGGCTTCACCGCATCGGTGTGCAGCTCTACAGTGGCGCTGCCGTACTCAAGTTCGTAGGTTTCCTGCACTGTGGTGAAGGGCAGCTTGCCCTTTTTGCGGATTGGCACGAACCCGACGCCGAGTTCGTAGGCCACTACGGCACCCAGGATGAAGCCGCGTGCATCCAGTCCGGCCACCACGTCGGGCCGACGGTCCATATAGCGATGCACAAATGCATCGATCAGAACGCGAAAGACCTTCGGGTCCTGAAGCAATGGCGTGATGTCGCGAAACTGCACGCCTGGAGCCGGCCAATCTGGCACGGTGCGGATGTGGTTGCGAAGGTAGGGACCGTAGTGGAAGGTGTCGCGGTTGTCTGGCATGGAGCCCTAGCCAAAAGTGCTGCGGGCCACCATTTTGCCCTGCGCGTCTACCAGCAGGCCTTCGCCCATTGCGCAGCCCTCACCCGTCAGGGCCGTGATGTTGACTTGGTGTGTGACCCAAACTTCAAACTGCCCGCCTGGAATGCGGGCCAGCGCTGCGCGTAGCTGGGCAGTCTGTCCCGGTTCGGCGTCGCGCGCATCGAAAAATGAGTTGAGCGCCGGCCACATGACGTGCCGGCCAAAAGCCAGGTCCGCTGTGTCCTTGCAACGGCACCAGGCGCTGGACTGAATCGCACGCGGCTGCAGTCCGCGGACTTTGAACCACAGACCGATGCGCCGGGCCTGGCCTCGGCCGTCCTCGCTCAGATTGCGCTGGGTGCTGCACAAATCGAGTCGCAGGCCGGGCGGGTCGCCAACACCAGCTACTGTTTGTGCATGCCGCAGCAGCACCACACAACCACCGACGCGCAGGCGGTCGGCCAGCGCATCACGCGGTTGCGAGAGTGCCGCCAGTGGTCCGGCTGCTAGACCGGCCAGTAGCGCGCGGCGGTGCATTTGCCGGGGCTCAGGCGACCGGCTTGAACTGGTAGCCGGCTCCTGCTGTTTCAATGGTGCCGAAAGCCGGGAACGGGAAGTGGAACCCCCCAGCAGTCATTTTGTCCTTGACGACCATGTCAAAGATCTTGCGCCGGGTGGCGCGTGCCATATCTTTGTCCATGTCAAATGTCACAGACCAATCGGGGCTGCGCGCGAACAGGCTGGGCACGTTGGTCAGGTCGGCGACGTAGGCGAAGCCCTGTCCCTGGGACTTGACGGTGAACAGGGTATGGCCCGGCGTGTGGCCAAAGGCGGCAACAGAGGTGATGCCCGGTGCCACTTCGGTGCCGGGCTCGAACCTGATCAGCTGGTCAGAAGTCAAGCTGCCCAAGATGCGACGCACGTTCTGGAACGCGCCTTTCATGGCGGGCGGAGCGGCTTCCATGCGCGCATCGTCCATCCAGAACGCGTGCTCTGGCGCAGGCACCATGATCTTTGCCTTGGGAAACACTAGCTGCCCGGCCTTGTTGCGGATGCCATTGATGTGGTCGCCGTGGTAGTGGCTGATGACGATGGTGTCAATGTCGTCAGGCTTCAGACCCGCCTCGGCCATGCTGGCCACCAGCTTGCCGGTGGTTGGTGGGCCATTGTCAGCAAAACCAGTGTCCATGAGGATGCGGCGGCCGCCGGCCACGATCACGAACGGCGTGAATGGAATATCGACATAGTCCGTGGGCAGGCCTTGAGAGGCCAGCAGGGCTTTGACTTGTTCCAGCGGCGCGTTGGTAACAAACTCTTCGCCCAGGGGTCGGCGCAATGCGCCGTCATGCAAGGCGATCACTTCCATTGCGCCCAGCTTCATGCGCTTGAAGCCGACGGAGGGGGGCGAGGGCGTGCCGAAATTCGGCGTACTCTGGGACCAGACCGAAGAGAACGTCAGCGCTGCTGCGCCAAACATGCCTGCACCGAGAAAGCCACGACGATCCATGTTGCTTGACTCCTGTTGGGAACGGTTGAAGTCACTAATCATGACTTAAACGTAAGCATGCAAACAATCGGCCCCCGGATTTCCCGCAGGGGTCTGGGGTTTCTGCAGCCTTGTCCTACCGCGCCCGGGTGCCAGACGCTCAGCCGCGCAACAGTTTTTGTTCAGCCATCGCCAGCCCTTCCGGCCTGCCGGACAGCACCAGGGCGTCGCCTTCTTCGAGTCTGGGTTCTGCGTCCAGCGCTGCTGTTTTTCCGTTGGCACGACGCAAGCTGACGACCCGCACGCCGGTGGCATGAAGCGCCAGATGCCCTAGTGGGCGCCCGATCGACCTTGCGCCCACGGGCAGCGTCACGGTGGTCAGCCGTTCCTGCTCTAGTTCATTGACGGTGTCGTCATCGGCACCGTGAAAGTAGCCGCGAAGCAGGCTGTAGCGGGCGTCGCGCTGGTCCTGGACGATGCGAATCACTCGGCGCATGGGCACGCCCACCAGGGCCAGTGCGTGGCTGGCCAACATCAATGAGCCTTCAATGGCCTCTGGGACGACTTCGGTAGCGCCGGCAACGCGCAGCCGCTCAAGGTCATGGTCGTCCTGGGTTCGTACGATTACCGGCACCTGCGGCGCATGAGCGCGGGTGTTGGCCAGAACCTTTAGTGCGCCAGCGGTGTCGATGTAGGTCACCACCACCGCACTGGCACGGGCCAGGCCAGCCGCCATCAGGGCCTGCAGCCGGGCGGCGTCGCCGAACACCACCGAGTCGCCGGCCGCTGCGGCCTGGCGCACACGGTCCGGGTCCAGGTCCAGCGCCATGTAGGGAATTCCCTCGCGCTCCAGCATACGAGCCATGTTCTGCCCGCTGCGGCCGTAACCGCAGATGATCACGTGCTTGCTGGTATTGATGGACTTGCGCGCAATGCTGGTCATCTGAAGCGACTGCTGAAGCCATTCGCCAGACACCAGTTTCATCACGATGCGGTTGCTGTACATCACCAGGAACGGCGTGGCCAGCATCGAAAGCACCATGCTGGCAAGAATCGGGTTGAG
Organism: Ramlibacter sp. 2FC; assembly: GCA_943369755.1. Lineage (GTDB taxonomy): Bacteria > Pseudomonadota > Gammaproteobacteria > Burkholderiales > Burkholderiaceae_C > CALROG01. Next base: position 69,270 of record CALROG020000010.1, on the reverse strand, counting down.
CAGCGCTGGCGGTACCAGATTGTTCTGTTGCGACAACGTGAGCAGCACAAAGCCAAACTCGCCCGCTTGCGCGAGGTACAAGCCGGTGCGCAGGGAGGTACCCATAGAGGCCCCCAGCAGCCGCGCCAGCGCGCAGACCACGATCAACTTGAACAGCACCGGCAGCGTTACCAGCAGCAGCACCATGGGCCAGCGCTCCATGACCAGCCGCCAATCGAGAATCATGCCGATGGTGATGAAAAACAGGCCCAGCAAAACGTCGTGAAAAGGCCGGATGTCGGTTTCCACCTGGTGCTTGTATTCGGTTTCCGAAATCAGCATGCCCGCAATGAAGGCACCCAGCGCCAGGCTCAGCCCGGCCAGCTCGGTCAGCCAGGCCAGGCCTAGTGTGATCAACAGCAAATTCAGAACGAACAGTTCTTCGCTCTTGCGCCGCGCTACCTGCGTCAGCCACCAGCGCATGACGCGCTGCCCGCCAACCAGCAGTACGGTGATGAGCACCGTGGCCTTGAGGCCGGCCAGCGCCAGGGCGGTAAACAGCTTCTCTGGCGAGCTGCCAAGGGCCGGGATCAATACCAGAAGTGGCACCACGGCCAGATCCTGGAACAACAGCACACCGACCACCCGCTTGCCGTGCTCGCTCTCCATTTCCAGCCGCTCGGTCATGAGCTTGATCACGATGGCTGTGCTGCTCATGGCCAGGGCACCCGACAGGGCGAGCGCGGTTTGCCAGCCCATGTTCCACACTGACGGTGCCAATGCAGCCAGCAACAGCGAGGCACAGGTGGCCAGCAAGATGGTCAATACCACCTGGAACAGACCCAGGCCAAACACGTGGCCGCGCATGGCGCGAAGCTTGGGCAGATTGAATTCAAGCCCAATCACGAACATCAGGAACACCACCCCAAACTCGCCAAGGTGTTTGATGCCGTCGGAGTTTTGCGCCAGTGCCAGTGCGTTCGGACCAATCAGCACGCCGACCACCAGGTAGCCCAACATGGGGGGTAGGCGAAGCGAGCGGCACGCCACAACCCCCAGCACTGCGGCCAGCAGGTAAAGCAGGGTCAGCTCCAGCGAGGTCATGCCCCGATGCTAGCAACAACTGTGCGCTTTTCGGCCCATCGATAGAATCCACGAATGACATTCGACGCCGCCCGCGCCTTGCGCCTGGCTCAGGAGACTTTCGATATCGAAGCCGCTGCGGTGACGGGCTTGAAAGCCCGCACCGGAGAGGCTTTCAGCCGTGCGGTGGAAATGATGCTGGCCGTGCGAGGCCGGGTAGTGGTCATGGGCATGGGAAAAAGTGGCCACGTGGGCCGAAAGATCGCCGCCACGCTTGCCTCTACCGGCACGCCTGCAATGTTCGTGCACCCGGCCGAGGCCAGCCACGGCGATCTTGGAATGATCACAGCGGCCGACCTTGTGCTGGCCATCTCCAACGGCGGCGAAAGCCAGGAAATCACCGTGATTCTTCCGGTTCTCAAGCGCCAGGGCGTTCCGTTGGTGGCATTTACCGGAAATCCCCAGTCCACGCTGGCGCGCCACGCCAACATTGCGCTGGACAGCGGTGTCGAAAAGGAAGCTTGTCCCCTCAACCTGGCGCCAACGGCCAGCACTACGGCGCAACTGGCGCTAGGCGACGCGCTGGCGGTCGCACTGCTGGACGCCCGCGGCTTCGAGGCTGAAGACTTCGCGCGCTCGCACCCCGGGGGAGCGTTGGGCCGCAAGCTGTTGACGTTGCTGCAAGACGTGATGCGCCGCGGTGATGCGGTGCCCCGCGTCGGGCTGGACGCGTCCTTTGGTGAGCTGATGCGAGAGATGGGCGACAAAGGCATGGGCGCAGCGGCAGTGACCGACGCGGACGGCAAGGTACAAGGCCTGTTCACGGCGGGCGATCTGCGCCGCCATGTCGAGCGCGGCGTTGACCTGCGCCTGACCCTGGCGCGCGACATCATGAACCCGAATCCGCGCACCATCCGTGCCGACGTGCTCGCGGTGGAAGCCGTTGAGCTTATGGAGCAGTACCGAATCACGCTGGTGCTGGTGGTCGATGAGCATGGCCGCCTCTCGGGAGCCGTGAATACCAACGACCTGTTGCGCGCGAAGGTCATCTGACCATGCAGCCGACGCTGAACTTTGCGCCTGAACTGCTGCTTAAGGCGCGCGGCATTCGGGTTGCCTTTTTTGACATTGACGGTGTGCTGACAGACGGTGGCCTTTACCTTTCTGACCAGGGCGAAGCGCTGAAGCGGTTCAACATCCTTGACGGGCTGGGCATCAAGCTGCTTCAAAAGATCGGCATCACGCCGGTGGTGATCACCGGGCGTGATTCGTCGGCCTTGCGCCAGCGTCTTCAGGACCTTGGGGTGGCGCACGCCCATTTCAGTACCGAAGACAAGCGCCCGGCGGCTGAACAGACGTTGGCGGCTCTGGGGTTGGCATGGGAGCAGGCCGCCGCGATCGGCGACGACTGGCCCGATCTGCCGGTCCTTACACGTTGCGCACTTGCCGCCGCGCCGGCCAATGCACACGCAGAGGTGCGCGCGCGAGCAGATTACGTTACCCATGCCAACGGCGGCCAGGGCGCCGGCAGAGAGTTTTGCGACCTGTTGCTGGTGGCCAGCGGTCGCTATGCGGCGCTGCTGCAGGAGGCCTGCGCGTCATGAATGCCGCGGCGCTGGTTCTGCGCGCGGGTGCGCGGTTTTGGGACCAGGTGTCGATCTACCTGCCCATCATCCTCATGGGGCTGCTGGCGCTGGGCACCTACTGGCTGGTGCGCAACACGCCCACCGCAGGGCCGGCCGCTTCAGAGAAGGCGGCGCAGCATGAGCCGGACTATTTCATGCGCAAGTTTTCGGTTAAATCCTTTGACGGCAGTGGCCGCCTCAAGAGCGAGGTTTTCGGTAGTGAGGCCAGGCACTATCCAGACAACGACACACTGGAGATTGACCAGCCGCGCATCCGGTCCATCGACGAAAAAGGCTTGCTGACCGTTGCCACGGCGAACCGTGCGCTGAGCAATGGCGACGGTTCGGAGGTTCAGCTCTTTGGCAATGCCGTGGTGGTGCGCGACGCCGGCACTGACGCAACGGGCAGCCGTGTGCCGCGAATAGAGTTCAGAGGCGAGTTCCTGCACGCCTTCTTGAACACCGAACGTATCAAGTCAAACAAGCCGGTGATGCTCACGCGTGGTGCGGACCAGTTCACGGCGGACAGCATGGACTTTGACAATCTCGACCGTGTCATGGACCTGCGCGGCCGAGTTCGCGGCGTGTTGGTGCCTCAGGCCGGCAAGTAGCAAATGGAGTTGAGCATGGCCCCACTGGTCTTCATCACCGGCGCATCCAGCGGGATCGGTCAGGCGCTGGCCTGGCGTTTCTACCAGGCGGGCTGGCGGTTGGCGCTGGTGGCGCGTCGCGTCACCGACATTGCTGTGTGGGCGCAAGCCCAGGGGCTGGACCCGGCGCGCTTTGCAATCTACGGTGCCGATGTGGCGCAAACGGACAGCATCGTGCAGGCGGGGCGCGCATGCATCGCGGCGCAAGGATTGCCAGACGTGGTGATTGCCAATGCCGGGATCAGCATCGGCATGGACACGGCCGTGCGCGAAGACATCGATGTAATGGCGCAGACCTTTGCCACCAACAACACCGGGTTGGCTGGCACCTTCCACCCCTTTGTGGCTGCGATGGCGCAGCGAGGCAGCGGTGCCCTGGTGGGCATTGCGAGCGTCGCGGGCATTCGGGGCTTGCCTGGCCACGGGGCCTACTGCGCCAGCAAAGCTGCCGTGATCAGCTATTGTGAATGCCTGCGCGGTGAGTTGAGGCCCAGTGGGGTGAAGGTCGTGACAATCTGCCCCGGTTACATTGACACCCCGTTGACGCGGCAGAACCGCTACTCAATGCCTTTTCTGATGCGGCCTGAAGATTTTGCTGACAAGGCGTTTGCGGCGGTGCTAGCGGGGGCCAGCTACCGAGTAATTCCCTGGCAGATGGGCGTCGTGGCCAAGCTTCTTCGTCTGCTGCCGAATGTGTTGTTTGACAAAGCGTTGGCTGGGCGGCCACGCAAGCACAGGCGCACTGAGTAGCCCCGCGCCCCCAAAACAAAAAAGGCTCCTGCGGGAGCCTTTTTTGCGTCAAAGCGAAGTTCAGTAGCCGCCACCACCGCTGCGGCCACCGCCGCCGTAGCCGCCGCCACCACCGCCACCGCCGCGTGGGCCGCCGGAGCCGTAGGGGCTGCGGAAGCCACCGTCGCCGCCACCGCCTTCACGCCGGCCGCCGCCACCACCACCACCGTAGCCACCGCCGCCTTCGCGTCGGCCACCGCCGCCGCCACCGCCGCCGTAACCACCACCTCCACCACCGCCGTAGCCGCCACCGCCGCCGCCACCGTAGCCACCCCCGCCGCCAGTGCGGGGAGGCCGGGCTTCCATTGGGCGGGCCTCGTTGACGACGACGCTGCGTCCACCCAGGGGTTGGCCATTCATGCCGTTGATGGCTGCTTGCGCCTCTGCATCACTGCCCATCTCCACAAAGCCGAAGCCCTTGGAGCGGCCAGTGTCGCGTTCCATCATGACTTTTGCGCTGGTCACCGCACCGAACTGGCCAAAGGCCTGTTCGAGATCGCTGTCGCGCACCGAGTAGGGCAGGTTGCCCACATACAGTTTGTTGCCCATCAAGGGACTCCTCTAAAACACATTGAGCAGAAGCGATGGAGTCCCGAAAACGCATTCAACCAGATCGAGAGACGCGAAAGTGACCGGTTCACCGCAAACTAACGCAAACACAAGATGGCCTGCGCGGTTGCATTATTAACCAGATATCCGGAAAGCTGGCAAGCCTGCAAACTAGGCCCAGCCTCGAAAACCCGAGTGTTTGGCAACAAAAAAAGGCCCCGAAGGGCCTTTTGTTTTACGCACCGTTTCAAGGCGCATACGAGTTGGGTAAACGATTAATAACGGTCGCGACCACCGCCGCCGCCGCCACCACCGTAGCCGCCACCACCGCCGCCGCCGCCATAGCCGCCACCACCGCCACCGCTGCGCGGGGGGCGTGCTTCCATCGGACGGGCTTCGTTGACCACCAGGCCACGGCCGCCGATTTGCTGGCCGTTCATGCCGGCAATGGCAGCTTGCGCCTCAGCGTCGCTGCCCATTTCGACAAAGCCGAAGCCCTTGGAGCGACCGGTGTCGCGCTCCATCATGACCTTGGCGCTGGAAACCGTGCCGAACTGGCTGAAAGCCTGTTCCATGTCGCTGTCACGGTAAGAGTAGGGCAGGTTGCCCACGTAAAGTTTGTTGCCCATATCGGACTCCTGGAAAAAAACGCACAACGCGATGGAGTCCGCAAAACGCAATCAACAAACCAGAGAATTCAAAGACGCGAAACTGACCAATCACCGCTAACCTGTGACGGCCCGTGGGCCGCTCACCGCAGCATTATGGACCACATTGCCTTAAACGCCTAATCGGGCGGTTCCGGCCGGGTCGGCGAGGGTCTCGGGAAGTGCAGCGCAGGGCCAGCGCGGTCGTGTCCTGGCAAGTCCGTGTAAGTACCCGCTGCGGCACCCGACTATCCAGCCATGACCTCAAACCTTCTCCTTGCCCTGCTGGTTTTCGCCCTGTCGCCGCTGGCGGGCGCGCAAAGCCCTCCCGCCCCGCTGCCAGTGGCAGCCATTGGCCAGACCCCGGTGGTGGAGGGCAAAACCCTGGACGGCCGGCCATTCACATTGGCCTCGCAGCGGGGCAAGGTTGTTTTGCTGATGTACTGGGCCACTGGCTGCGCGGTGTGCCGCGACAAGATGCCCGAGCTGCGGCAAAACTACGAGGGCTGGGTTGGCAAACCGTTTGAACTGGTGTTGGTCAGCACGGACCGCAATGTGCAGGACTTGCAGTCCTATGAACAGATCATTTCGCGTACCGTGCCCCTCAAGCAGCGCTTTGTCCAACTTTGGACTGGCGAGCCCGGCTTTAAGGACAACATCGGCAAACCAGCGCAGCTACCCGCAGCGTGGTTGATCGACAAGACCGGCAAGATTGTGGAGCGCTACACCGGGCGTATTCCGCCAGAGGCCTGGGACAAGATTGCCGAGTTGCTGTAAGAAAGCCGGGCGCAGTGCTACCAAGGCTTAGCCAGCCGGGATCGCGTTGGCCAAAATCTGTTTCATTTGTCTTTTTACAGGAGTCTTTCATGAACCATCGCGCCCTCGTCGCCGCCGCAGCGGCCTCCTTGCTGTCTACCCTGCTGGTTGCCGCGCCCGCCGCCGCCCAGGAAAAAGAAAAGTGCTACGGCATCGCCAAGGCCGGCCAAAACGACTGCGCCAACCTGTCGGGCACCCATTCGTGCGCAGGCCAGTCAAAGGTGGACATGAGCAAAGACGAATGGAAATATGTTGCCAAGGGCAGTTGCAAAACCATGAAGGGCTTGTCGGCCGACGAAGCCAAAATGGCAGCCAAGAAGCCCTGAACCCGATAGCCGCGCTGCGCCATGCGCCCGCCAGTTGGCATCGGTCTGCGGCACCCGCACTACGGCGAGGTGCTTGCTTCCTGCCCTGCGCTGGACTTTCTGGAGGTTCACTCCGAAAACTTCTTTGGTGATGGCGGCGCAGCGCTCGCGGTACTGATGCAGGCGCGCCAGCACTATGCGGTGAGCCTGCACGGCGTGGGTCTGGCGCTTGGCTCGGCCGCGGGCATCGACCGGCAGCACCTTGAACAGCTCGCCCGGCTGGTCGAGCGCATTGAGCCGGTGCGGGTAAGCGACCATGCCTGTTTTGCCATAGGCCAGGTCGGCGCTGCGCCAATGCACGCGGCCGACTTGCTGCCCATCCCTTTCAACGCTGCCGCGCTGGACACGCTGTGTGCAAATGTGCAGCGCGTTCAAGACCGCCTGCAGCGCACGCTGCTGGTGGAAAACCTCTCCGCCTACCTTGGCTGGTCTGCCAGCGATAGGGGCGAACCGCAATTCCTGAGCGAGCTCGCGCAGCGCACCGGTTGCCAGTTGCTGGTCGACGTAAACAATATTTACGTGAATGCGCTCAATGCGCAGGCCAGCGACCCGCTTCAGGCTTGCCGTGCGTGGCTGGACGCCATCGCGCCGACCGCCGTGGGTGAACTGCACCTGGCCGGCCATTGCCGCGTCAACGACGCGCATGGCGAAATCGTCATTGATAACCACGGCAGCCGTGTCGACCCTGCGGTTTGGCAGCTCTACAGCCACGCCCTGCAGCGCTTTGGCGCTGTGCCTACATTGATCGAGTGGGACACCGACATTCCGCCGCTGGCCGTGTTGCTGGACGAAGCCGCTAGCGCACGTTCTGTGGCCCAACAGCGTCAGGAGGCACCGGCGTGAGCGCTACGCTGGCCGTGCAGCAACAGGCGTTGCTGGCGGCGCTATGGGCCCCGAGCCTTGAAGACGCTACAAATTTGATAGTGGCTCACGCAATCCCCGTGCGGGCTGGAGCCGGAAATGACCTGAAACGGGGCTTGCAGGCCTACCGGGCCCACGGGCGCCTGCTGGCGCAGCGCGCGCTGGCTGCCGCTTTCCCCGTGGTGGCGCAGTTGGTCGGCGAAGAAAACTTCGGTGCACTGGCGCGGGCCTTCTGGCTCGCTAACGCGCCTGCGTCCGGCGACATCGCGCTGTGGGGCTTTGCCTTGCCTGAGTTTATCGAGGCAGCACCCCAGCTTGCCGACGAACCCTATCTGGGCGATGTTGCACGGGTGGAGTGGGCGCTGCACCGGGCCGCGACCGCTGGCGATGCATTTCCGGACCCCGGCTCGATCGCCTTGCTGGGCACTCATGACCCGGCCAACCTGGTGCTGCGCCTGAGCCCCGGCGCGGCGTGTGTATCAAGCCGCTGGCCGGTGGTGAGCATCGTTCTTGCGCACCAGCAAGGCGAGCCCGCGCTGGAAGAGGCCGGACAGCGCCTGCGCGCCGGTACGCGTGAAGTGGCCCTGGTCTGGCGCCAGGGCTTCAAGCCCCAGCTACGCCTGGCCCAGCGCAGTGAGCCCGCCTTTGTTGATGCGATTCACGAAGGGGCTTCGTTGGCAGACGCACTGGCAGCTGCGCCCGATATCGACTTCAACGCGTGGCTGGTGTCGGCCTTTCAGAGCGGGTTGATCACTGGAGCGGCAATGTTTGAAGCCTGCAAAAAAACAGGAGGTATTGAATGAGTTTTATCAACGCACCCTCACCGGCTGGCCGGTTGCGTCGCATGCTGCTGCTGTGGGCACGCGCCAGCGCACTGCTGGACGGGTTGCAGCCCCTTGCTGCCTTGCTGGCGCGGTTGTATATGGCGCAGGTTTTCTTCTTGTCTGGCCTGACCAAGCTGCGCGACTGGGACACCACCGTCGCCCTGTTCACCGACGAGTACAAGGTGCCCCTGCTGCCGCCCGCCATGGCAGCATTGCTGGGCACGGTGGGCGAACTGACATTGCCCCTGTTGTTGGTGTTGGGCCTGGGTGGCCGTTTCGCGGCGCTGGGCCTGACGGTGGTCAACGTGGTTGCCGTGATCTCGCTCAGCGAGATTGCCCCGGCCGCGTTGCAGCAGCACATTCTGTGGGGCGCGCTCCTGGTGGGGCTTGCGGTCTATGGGCCCAGCCGCTGGTCGCTGGACCAACGGCTGGCAACGCGCCTGTAGCGCAGCACCCAGCCCGCCTAGCCGCCTACCAGTTGACTTCGCGGTCGGGTGTGGAGCCGATCTTGTGGATCGACAGGTCCGCTCCGTCGTATTCCTCCTCTGGCGTCAGGCGCAGGGGCATGACCAACTTGATCAAGCCGTAAACCGCAAAACCGCCGATTAGCGCCCAGCTAACGCCCATCAACGTGCCGATGGCCTGCGCGGCAAAACTCACCCCACCCAACCCGCCCAGGGCTTTTGTTCCAAAAATCCCGCAGGCCAGTCCGCCCCACGCGCCGCACAGGCCATGCAGCGGCCAGACGCCCAGCACATCGTCGATCTTCCACTTGTTCTGGGTGAGGGTGAACATCACCACGAAGATGGCCCCGGCAATCGCGCCGGTTACCAGCGCGCCCAGTGGGTGCATCAGGTCGGAGCCCGCGCACACCGCGACCAGACCCGCCAGCGGGCCGTTGTGAACAAAGCCCGGATCGTTCTTGCCCAGTGCCAGCGCGGCCAAGGTACCGCCAACCATGGCCATCAGGGAGTTGACAGCCACAAGGCCAGAGATCTTGTCGATGGTCTGGGCGCTCATCACGTTGAAGCCGAACCAGCCGACCGTAAGAATCCAGGCACCCAACGCCAGGAACGGAATGTTGGACGGCGGGTGGGCCGAGATCGCGCCGTCTTTGCGGTACCGGTTGGCGCGCGCGCCCAGCAAAAGCACCGCGGGCAGTGCCAGCCAGCCGCCGACTGCGTGGACCACGATGGAGCCCGCAAAGTCGTGAAACTCTTCGCCGGTGGCGCTCTTGATCCAGGCCTGCACCCCAAACCCCTGGTTCCAGACGATGCCCTCGAACAGGGGATAGATGAACCCAACGATCACGGCGGTGGCAATCATTTGTGGCCAGAACCGCGCGCGTTCGGCAATGCCACCAGAGATGATGGCCGGGATCGCCGCCGCAAAGGTCAGCAAAAAGAAGAATTTAACCAGCTCGTAACCGTTCTTCTGCGCAAGCTGTTCGGCCCCGACAAAAAAGCTGGTGCCATAAGCCACGCTGTAGCCCACCATGAAGTAAACGACGGTCGAGACTGAAAAGTCCACCAGGATTTTGACCAGTGCGTTGACCTGGTTCTTCTTGCGAACCGTGCCAAGTTCAAGAAAGGCAAAACCTGCATGCATGGCCAGCACCATGATGCCGCCCAGCAGGATGAACAGCGCGTCCGAGCCCTGTTTTAGTGCTTCCATATGCTCCTCTTTGGAAAAATGATTTTAGTTGGTGCGTTTTCTGTTCGCTCCGCGAAAACGCACCAAAACCAAGCAAAAAGCGCGCCAGAATCGTGCGAGCCGCTGACCTACAGACTGGGGAGGGGCCGTCCGCGTAGGATGCGCTGCCTATGGAAGCATTTTTGGTATCGACCGGTATCGTCGCGCTGGCAGAAATGGGCGACAAAACGCAACTACTGGCGCTATTGCTGGCGGCACGGTTTCGCAAGCCCTGGCCCATTGTGTGGGGCATCCTGGTCGCCACACTCGCCAACCACGCTTTGGCCGGTGCCGCAGGCGCGTGGGTTACGACGCTGATGGGCCCTGAGGCGCTGCGCTGGCTGCTGGGTGGCTCGTTCATTGGCATGGCCCTGTGGATGCTGATCCCCGACAAACTGGACGCAGGCGATGCCAATACAGCCCCGCGCCTGGGCGTTTTTGGCACTACGCTGGTGGCGTTTTTCCTGGCAGAAATGGGCGACAAGACGCAGATAGCCACCGTGATGCTGGCCGCGCAATACCAGGCCTGGGCCTGGGTGGTGGCGGGCACTACCGTCGGCATGATGCTGGCCAACACACCGGTGGTCTGGTTTGGTGAGCGCATCACGCGGCGCGTTCCGATTCGGCTGGTGCACCTTGCCTCGGCGGCGATCTTCATGGTGCTTGGCTTGCTGGCTCTGTCCGGGTGGGGTTGATATACTCCGCCCTAGCGCCGATTTGCTCCAGCTTGCGGGCGCTCAATAAATTCAGCTAAAGAAACGAACGCCCGAATTCCCGGCCTCGCCTCTTTAGCGACGCCGGGTTTTTTATGGTTGTTTCGCCTCAATTCATGGAGTTCATCGAGCCGCTTGCACTGCAAAGCGGTGCCTCCGTGCGCGGCTACACACTGGCCTACGAGACCTACGGCACGCTGAACGCCGACAAGTCCAATGCGGTGCTGGTCTGCCATGCGCTCAATGCCTCGCACCATGTGGCCGGCACCTATGTGGGTCAGGACAAGAGCGAGGGTTGGTGGGACAACATGATCGGCCCCGGCAAAGCGGTGGACACCAACCGTTTCTTCGTCATTGGCGTCAACAATCTTGGCTCCTGCTTTGGCTCTACCGGCCCGATGCATCTGAACCCTGACACCGGCAAGGTGTACGGGGCAGAATTCCCGGTGGTCACGGTGGAAGACTGGGTCAACGCCCAGGCCCGCCTGCTGGACCGGCTGGGCATTCAAACCCTGGCCGCGGTGATGGGGGGCAGCCTGGGGGGCATGCAGGCCCTGAGCTGGGCCCTGCAACACCCGCAGCGCGTGCGCCATGCCGTGGTGGTGGCCAGTGCCCCGAATTTGAACGCGGAGAACATCGCCTTCAACGAGGTGGCGCGCCGCGCCATCGTGACCGACCCGGACTTTCATGGGGGTCACTTTTATCAGCACGGAGTGGTGCCCAGGCGCGGGCTGCGCATCGCCCGCATGATCGGGCACATCACCTACCTCAGCGACGACGTGATGAACGAGAAGTTCGGCCGTCAGCTCAGGGATGGCATTGACCTGAAATACAGCACGCAAGAAATTGAATTCCAGATCGAAAGCTATCTGCGTTACCAGGGCGACAAGTTCAGCGAGTACTTTGACGCCAACACCTATTTGCTGATCACCCGCGCGCTTGACTACTTTGACCCGGCGCGCGCTTTTGGGGGCAACCTCACCCAGGCGCTGGCGCGCGCTACCGCCAACTTTCTGCTGGTCAGCTTTACCACCGACTGGCGCTTCAGCCCGCGGCGCAGCCGCGAGATCGTCAAGGCCTTGCTCGACAACCGGCGTGACGTGGCTTATGCGGAAATTGACGCGCCCCATGGTCACGACGCCTTTTTGCTGGACGACGCGCGTTACCTGGGCGTGGTGCGGGCGTATTTTGAGCGGGTAGCCACCGCAGGGGCAACACCCTCATGAGCGACAGCCAGACCATGCAATCCATCGCCAGGCTGGTGCCCGAAGGCTCGCGGGTGCTTGATCTGGGCTGTGGCAACGGCGCGCTGCTTGATTTGTTGAGCCGTGAACGTGGCTGCACCGGCTACGGCATCGAAATCTCTGACGCCAATGTGCTGGCCTGTGTGCGGCGTGGTGTGAATGTCATCCAGCTCAACCTGGAGGAAGGGCTGGCCATGTTTGACGACGGCTCGTTCGATGTGGTGTTGCAAATCGACACGCTGCAAAGCCTGCGCAATGCAGAGACCATGCTGCGCGAAACTGCGCGCGTGGGCCGCCGCGGCATCGTTGCCTTTCCCAACTTTGCGCACTGGCCCAATCGCTTGAGCGTGCTGCGCGGGCGCATGCCTGTCACCCGGCGCCTGCCGTACCAGTGGTACGACACGCCCAACATCCGGGTGGGGACCTTCAAAGACTTTGAAGCACTGGCGCTCAAAAACAAATTGCGGATTCTTGACGCGTTTGGTCTGCAGGAAGGCCGTGAAGTGCGGGTACTGCCCAACGCGCGCGCCGGCACGGCGGTATTCCGGTTTGAGCGCGGCTGAGGTCGGGGTCTGCTCAGAGATCAATGCCGATGCAGGTGGTGGGTGTCAGGCACGTGCGCATGGGTATGCGCGACAGGCCCATGCTGGTGGGGGTGGCTGTGTGCGCCATTGGGCATTGGGCTGTGGCTGTGCTGATGGTGGCCATCGTCGTGGCGGTGCGCGTGCTCATGTTCCAGCGCCTCGTGCAGGTGTTCATGACGGTGGGACTCCGCCAGATGCAGCACCACCCCGGCCAGCATCAGAGCGCCGCCGCACAGCAGGCTCCACCCGGGCGAACGCTCGCCCAGAGCCAGTGCACCCATGGCCCCAATGAAGGGCGCAAACGCGAATACCGAACCCGTGCGCGCCGCGCCAAATGTGCGCTGTGCCAACAGGTAAAAGCGCAGGCTCAGCCCATAGCCGCTGGCACCAACGGCCAACAGTCCGAGCGCCGCGCCCGCACCAGGAAGCGGCTCGCCGGTGCCGGCCGCCAGCGTCAGCGTGGCTGTCGCACCCAGCGCGGCCTTGAACAGAATCACCTGGCCTGGGTCGCGGTCGGCCAACGCGCGCGACAGGCTGTTGTCCACGCCCCAGGCCGCCGTAGCCACCAGCACCGCCAGCAGGCCCAGCAACTGCACCTGGCCTGAGAGGCCCTGCCCGGCCACCAGCGCCACGCCGCCCAAGACCAGCAGCAGCATCGCGAGCGCCACGCGCCGGTCCATGGTCTCGCCGTACAGGTGCCAGGCCAGCACGGCGGTGAAGCCCGCCTCCAACGTGAGCATCAGCGATGCGCTGGCCCCGCTGGTGTGCTGCAGGCCCCAGGCCAGCGCCACTGGGCCCAGCACCGCGCCGAAAGCGGCCATGGCCAGCAAGCGGGGCCAGTCGGCGCGTTTAAGGCGGGCTTCTGCATCGGCCGCGCGGCGGGTTACTGCAGCAAAGCACGCTGCGCCTGCATACAGCAGCGCAGCGGTGCTGAAGGGGCCCAGCCCGGCACCCAGGTGCTGCAGCAACGGCGTACTCATGCCAAACAGCACGGCAGCCGCGAGCGCCAGCAGGCCGCCGCGCAGTGCGGGAGCGCTCACGGACTGCATCGCATCACTGGCCGGTGAAGTTGGCGGCAATGAAATTGCCCGGCAAGGTGAAGAACATGTAGAGCGTTTCCTTTGACTTGTCCTTGGCAGAGGGGTTCTTGAAGGTCACCCTCCATTCTTTGCCCTTCTTGCCGTCACTCTGCTCGGTCTTTTCCGGCTTCACGGCCAGCCAGTCTGCTTCCAGCTTGCCGCCCTTGACCAGGGCCTCCTTGCGCTGCGTGGCGCAGCCGGCGACGGTTGTCTCTATTGCGGCCTTGCTGCCATGGAAATGGCAGCTGCCACCCTTGTCAGCCCACGTCGGCGTGGCCAGCGCGGCCCCCAGGAAAATCAGGGTCGTTGCGAGTTTCATGAATATGTTCTTTCAGGGTGATGGGTGGTGGGCCTATTTCAGTGTGTTGCGGCTGTCGTCGGTGGTGTTCCGGATGTCCAGGTCTTCGTGCACATGGCGATGTTCCTCCACCGGGAACCGGAAGCGGTTGGGGTCAGAGTCGTGCTGGTAACCGTGCAGTTGGGTGAACAGAAGGTAAACCCCCGCGTATATCAGCGCCAGATTGGCGGCAAAACTGAAGCGGGCAAACGACGGTCGGCGACGCCACAGTGCCAGTAGCCCCACCATCACTGACAGCGCGACGATCTGGCCAGCTTCGACGCCCACGTTGAAACTCAGGACACGCAACAGCATGGCAGTGCTGTCGTCGCCCAGCGGCAACTGCTGCAGCCGGGTGGACAGGCCAAACCCGTGCAAAAGGCCAAAGGCGAACACGGCACCCAGCAGGCTTGGCGACTTCATGTCGAAGTACTTCTGGAACCCGCCGTTGTTGTCAAAACCCTTGTAGATCACGCTCGCCGCAATGACGGCATCCACAAGATAGTAGTTCCAGGTGATCTGGTAAAGGGTCGCAAAAATCAGCGTGATGCAGTGGCCGACGGTGAACACCGTGACAAACTTGGCAATGTCCCTGAACGTGGTCAGAAAAAACACCACGCCCAGCAGGAACAGCAGGTGGTCATAGCCCGTCAACATGTGGCTGGCACCCAGCCCGACATACTGGAGGTAGCCGCCGTCCAGCATGCGCTGGCGGTCCGCGTCAGAGATGCCATGGGCCAGCGCCACCAGTGGAGGTGCCGCCAGCAGAAGCGCCATGGGTGCCGTCAGGCGTTTTCGGATGTTCAATGGATTCATACTCCCTCTCAACCATTAGAGTAGTCGGTGCCGTTGCTGGCAGGCTCGCACAGACGCGAGGGCAGCAAGGCAGCTCATTTGGGGCGGCCCTGGGTGGCCGTAACAGACCTTCCAGGAACGGCGCGCGGGCGGCTTCTTCAGAGCACATCGGGGGTACAGCTGGCCGCGCTGGTGCAAAGACCAGCGCCCGATCGCGTGCCGGACCGCAAGGCTGAACCCCGCTGTCGGCGTGAACATGTGTGCGGTTGTCTTGCGGCACCTCTGAACGCAGCGCAGCATGCCAAAGATTCTATCGCCCGGTGATAACATCGGTGCCATCGGGATTGCAGCCTCCCGAGTCCTTCTGGATAGACGGTGTCCCGTCCAAGCGCTGGTAACGCTCAGGAGCACTCCATGGACACCGCCAACCTATCCGTTCCCTCGATTTCCCCCGCCCAATTGCGCGCCCGTCTGGGTCGCGCCGACGCACCGCTGCTGCTGGACGTGCGGCGCACCGAGAAGTTTGCCGAAAGCCCGCGCTTGCTGGCCGGTGCGCTGCACTGCGCGCCAGGTGCGGTGGCGCACTTTGCCGCCACCCAGGCGCCGCGCGAGGCGGTGGTGTACTGCGTCTATGGACACAACGTCAGCGCCGACGCCGTGACCACCTTGCGCGCGGCGGGCTGGCCCGCCGTGGCGCTTGACGGTGGCGTCGAGGGCGGCGAGGACGGCGTGGACGCGCCGCAATCCATCACGCAGTGGCGCGCCAGTCCGCCACTGACTATGGCCAAGCGCGCCGATCTGGGTGTGACGGGCGAGCAGCCCTCACGTTGGGTCACCCGCGAGCGGCCCAAGATCGACCGCATCGCCTGCCCCTGGCTGATCCGCCGCTTCATTGACCCGCGCGCCGAGTTTTTCTATGTGCCCACGGCCCAGGTGTTCAGCGAGGCTGCCCGCCTGAACGCCACCGCTTACGACATGGCGGGCGCGCCAATTGCCCATGAATGGGAGCGTTGCAGTTTTGACGCCTTGATCAAGGCGTTCGATCTGCGCGACGCGGCGCTTGACGCGATGGCAACCGTTATTCGTGCAGCCGACACCGACCGCCTCAAGCTGGCACCCCAAGCCGCTGGCCTGCTGGCGCTAACGCTGGGTTTGTCGCGCCTGCACCAAGACGACCAGGCGATGCTGAACGCTGCGCTACCCCTGTACGACGCGCTGTACGCCTGGTGCGCCGGCGACCAAACCGAGGCGCACCGTTGGGGCGCGCACGCCCCGGCGGGAACCCCCGCATGAAGCCGGTGCCGTTTGGCGAGGCCCTGCGTTTTTGGCTGAAGATGGGCTTCATCAGCTTTGGCGGCCCGGCCGGGCAGATTGCCATCATGCACCGCGAGCTGGTCGAGCAGCGACGCTGGATCAGTGAAAAGCGCTTCCTGCACGCGTTGAACTACTGCATGTTGCTGCCTGGCCCTGAGGCGCAGCAGCTCGCCACCTACATCGGCTGGCTCATGCACCGAACCTGGGGCGGCATTGTGGCCGGGGTGCTGTTTGTGCTGCCCTCGCTGTTCATCCTGATCGCGCTGAGCTGGATCTATGTCGCCTTTGGCGAGGTAGCGTTGGTGGCGGGCGTGTTTTACGGCATCAAGCCCGCAGTAGCGGCGATCGTGCTGCATGCTGTATGGCGCATTGGCAGCAAGACGCTGAAGAGCCCGCGCCGCACACCGCTGCTGTGGGCGGTGGCGTTGGCCAGCTTCGTCGCTATTGCGGTGCTGAAGGTTCCCTTTCCGTGGGTTGTGTTGACCGCGGCCGCGACCGGCTGGCTCGGGCAGCGCTGGTGGCCTGCACAGTTTGCCGGCGCCCCCGGCCATGGCCCCGGGAAGGCGAATTTCGGCCCCGCGCTGATCGATGACAACACCCCGTCCCCCGACCATGCGCGGTTTTCCAGGAAGCGGCTGATGCAGGTGGTGGTGATTGGCGCTTTGTTGTGGCTGCTGCCAATGGGCGCACTGGTGGGGCTGTGGGGCTGGCAGGGGACGCTGACGCAAATGGGCTGGTTCTTTACCAAGGCCGCATTGCTCACGTTTGGCGGCGCGTACGCAGTACTGCCCTATGTGTACCAGGGTGCAGTAGAGCAGTTCCAGTGGCTCAGCGGCCCGCAGATGATCGATGGCCTGGCATTGGGCGAGACCACGCCCGGCCCGTTGATCATGGTGGTGGCATTTGTCGGTTTCCTGGGCGGTTGGGGCAAACAGGTACTGGGGCCAGAGGCCTTGTTTCTGGGCGCGGCGCTGGCGGCAACAGTCGTCACCTGGTTCACCTTTTTGCCGTCGTTCCTGTTCATCCTGGCGGGGGGCCCGGTGGTCGAATCGAGCCATGGCAAGCTTGGGTTTACCGCGCCGTTGACGGCCATTACCGCGGCAGTGGTTGGCGTGATCGCCAGTCTTGCTCTGTTTTTTATAGCGCATACCGCAGTCAATACGCGGGCTACAGGCATATTTGGCACCAATGTTGATGGCTTCGCGGTGCTGCTCATGGTGTTGGCGGCAACCGCGCTTTTCCGCTTCAAGGTCGGCGTGATCCCGGTGATCGCTGCCTGCGCTATGCTTGGCGCAGCCATCCGGTTTTTTGTATGACAACCCAGTTCAAGCCCGTCACGACTGGCGCGCGCCTGTCGGACCAGGTGGCGCAGCAGCTCGCCGCACAGATCAAGGACGGTCGCCTGGCGGCTGGGGCCAAGCTGCCGCCTGAGGCGCGCCTGGGCGAGCAGTTTGAAGTCAGCCGTACGGTGGTGCGTGAGGCGGTGTCGCGTCTCAAGTCACTGGGGCTGGTGGACTCGCGCCAGGGCAGCGGCGTCTATGTGGCGGCCAGCCCGCCGTTCGCACCGCTGAACTTTGACGCCAAGAGCGCCGATTCGCAGAGTGCTGTGGCACAGATGGTCGAGGTGCGTCGCGCACTGGAGGCGGAGGCCGCCATGCTCGCGGCCCAGCGGCGCACGGCGGCCGACGTCAAGCGTATCCAGCAGGCGGTGCAGGCGCTGGACAGGGCGGTGGCCGCCGGCGGTGACGGCGTCGAAGAAGACCTGCGCTTTCACCGCAGCATTGCCGACGCGGCGCACAACCCGTTTTTGATCAGCACGCTCGACTACCTGGCGCAGTTCATGCGCGGTGCCATCAGCGTGACACGCGCCAACGAGGCGCGCCGCGCCGACTTCACCACCCAGGTGCGCGGCGAGCATGCCGCCATCACCGACGCCATCGCCGCGGGCGACGCCGTCAAGGCCCGCGCGGCCGCCGGCCGGCACATGGCCAACGCCATCCGACGGATCGAGAATGCCGACCCGGCCTTCTGGACGCAGGAGGGCGCGCGTCTGGCGCAACCGCTGGTGCAGAAGCTGCGCAAGGCCTGAGGCGCGACTGGCAGGCCAGCTCCCTGGCAGTCAAAGTTGTATGATAACCATACCAATCCGGCCATTTTTTACAGGCTGTACTGAAGGACACGAACCATGTTGAGGCGCAATCTGATTCTTGCGGGTGCTGCACTCGCTGCCACCGGGGCCGCAGCCCAGGCCTGGCCAGCCCGACCGGTCCGTCTGGTGGTGCCGTTTCCGCCAGGGGGCTTGATTGACAACATGGCACGTCTGTTGGGCCCGCGTCTGGCGCAGGAGCTCGGCCAGCCGGTGGTTATCGACAACAGGCCCGGCGCCGGCGGCAACCTCGGCGCTGCAGAAGTCGCCCGTGCACCAGCGGACGGCTACACCCTGCTCATGGCGTCGCCGCCGCTGACCATCAGTCCGGCTCTGTACGCCACCCTGCCCTACAAGCCCGAGCAAATCGTTCCGGTGGGGCTGGTCGGCCGGGTGCCGAATGTGCTGCTGGTCAATCCAAAAAGCGGCATCAACACGGTGGCCGGCTTGCTGGAGCGGGCGCGCGCCACGCCAGGGCGCCTGAACTACGCGTCCAACGGCAATGGCACCTCACTGCACCTGAGCGCCGAGCTGTTCAAGAGCACCAGCAACACTTTCATCACGCACATTCCCTACCGCGGCGCAGCTGCGGCCGTGACCGGCCTGATGGCGGGCGAAGTGGACCTGATGTTCGAGAACCTGCCCTCTGTGTTGGGGCAGATCCAGGGCGGCGCCGTCAAGGCGCTGGCCGTGACCACACGTGCCCGCAGCAAGGCGCTGCCGCAGGTGCCAACGCTGGCGGAAAGTGGCATGCCGGACTTCGACGTCAGTGCCTGGTACGGCCTCGCAGCGCCGGCAGGCATACCTGTCGCCGTGCTGACGCGGGTCGAGCAGGCGCTCGAGAAGCTGACGCGCGACGCAGAGATCGCGCGGGCCATGGAGTCGCGCGGTGCCGATGTCGGCTTCCTCGGCGCGTCCGCCATGGCAGCGTTCATGGCTGCCGATGCCGCCAAGTGGCGGCGCGTCGCGGGCTACGCCAAGATCACACTCGGCTGATGGAGACCAGCATGCACACAACCGTGGGCCTGATTGGGCTGGGCGCGATGGGCGCCGGGATGGCGCGCTCGCTTTGCCGGGCAGGCCGCCGGCCCCATGTGTATGACATCCGTGCCGAGGTGGCGCAAGCATTGACGGCTGACGGCGCAATTGCCTGTAGTTCGCCGGCCGAGTTGGGCGCGGCCTGCGACGTCGTGGTGTCGGTGGTGGTGAATGCGGCCCAGACTGAGGGTGTGCTGTTTGGCCCCAAGGGCTGCGCCGCCACCCTGAAGCCGGGCAGTGTCTTCGTGATGTGTTCAACAGTCGACCCGAACTTCAGCGTAGCGCTCGAGGCGCGGCTGGCCGAGAACGGCATCCTCTACATCGACGCGCCCATTTCCGGTGGTGCCGCCAAGGCGGCCAGCGGCCAAATGACCATGATGACGGCGGCCACGCCGCAGGCCTATGCCGTGGCAGAAGTGTTCCTGAACCTGATGGCGGCCAAGGTCTACAAGCTGGGCGACAAGGCTGGTGCGGGTAGCACGGTGAAGATCATCAACCAGTTGCTCGCGGGCGTGCACATTGCGGCCGCTGCTGAAGCCATGGCCCTGGGACTGCGCGAAGGGGTGGACCCCGCCGCGCTATATGAGGTAATTACCCACAGCGCCGGCAACAGCTGGATGTTCGAAAATCGCATGGCCCATGTGCTGGCCGGTGACTACACGCCGCTGTCTGCGGTGGACATCTTTGTGAAGGACCTCGGCCTGGTGTTGGACATGGCGCGTGCCAGCAAGTTTCCGCTGCCGCTGTCCAGCACGGCGCACCAGATGTTCATGCAGGCGTCCAGCGCCGGCTTTGCGCGCGAGGACGACAGCGCCGTGATAAAGATCTTCCCGGGCATCAAGCTGCCTGTCAAAAACTGAACTCAGGAGCGTCCCATGCACATTCTCATCACCGGTGGCAGTGGTTTTCTCGGAGCGCGCCTTGCCCGCACCTTGCTGGCGCAGGGCAGTTTGGCGTGTGGCGGTGCGCCGGCCCGACCCATCACCCGCATCACGCTGGCTGACCGTGCGCCTCCGCCGGCTGACCTCGCGGCTGACGCGCGGGTGCATTTTGTCGGGGGCGATCTCAACGCGCAGTTGACTGCAAATCAAATTCCGCATGCGGACACTGCGCTGGTGTTTCACCTGGCCGCCGCTGTCAGCGGCGAGTGCGAGGCTAACTTTGACCTGGGCATGCGCAGCAACTACGAGGCCACGCGTTCGCTGCTTGAGGCCTGCCGCGCGCTGGGCACACGGCCCACGGTGGTGTTTGCCAGCTCACTCGCGGTGTTTGGCTATCAGCCCGGCTACGGCATGCCCGAGTTGATCGAGGACTACACCCTGCCGACGCCGCAAAGCAGCTACGGAGTCCAGAAGTTCATTGGCGAGCAGCTGGTGGCCGACTTCACGCGCAAGGGTTTCATCCAGGGGCGCAGCACCCGCCTGATGACGGTGAGCGTACGGCCCGGCTTGCCCAATGGCGCGGCGTCCGGGTTTTTCAGCGGCATGATCCGCGAGCCGTTGGCTGGCCTGCGGGCCCAGGTGCCGGTGCCTGCCAACACGCCGGTAGCGCTGGCCTCACCGGCCCGCACCATTGAGGGCATCGTCCGCGCCGCCGAGGCGAGCGACGCCGACTGGGGCCCGCTGACCGCCATCAACCTGCCGGCCATGCGCACCACAGTGGGCGACATGGCGCAGGCGCTGGAGCGGGTGGCTGGCCCCGCTGCCACCGCGCTGCTCGACTGGACGCCGGACGAAGCCATCCAGAAGCTGGTAAAAACCTGGCCCGGCAACATTGCGTCAGCCCGTGCCAACCGCATGGGCCTGCAGCCAGATCCGGACTTTGAAACCATCATTCGCGACTACATTCGCGAGAACCCGCAGGCCGTGACGCTGGCGCTGAAGTGATGAAGAAAATACTGCTGGGCTGCATTGCCGACGACTTCACCGGTGCCACCGACCTGGCCAACAACCTTGTACGAAGCGGCATGCGGGTCGTGCAGGCCATTGGGGTGCCTGGAGCACCGCTGCAGGCGGATGCCGACGCAGTGGTGGTGGCGCTCAAGTCGCGCACCATTGCGCCTGCAGAGGCGGTGCGGCAGTCGCTGGCTGCGCTGCAGTGGCTGCAAGCGCAAGGTGCGCAGCAAATTTACTTCAAGTACTGCTCAACCTTTGACAGCACGGCCCAGGGCAATATTGGCCCGGTGGCCGAGGCGCTGATGGATGCCTTGGGGGTTGACTTCAGCATTGCCACACCGGCCTTCCCCGACAACGGCCGCACGGTGTTCAAGGGGCATTTGTTTGTTGGCGATGTGCTGCTGGACGAAAGCGGCATGCAGAACCATCCGCTCACCCCCATGACAGATGCCAACCTGGTGCGGGTGTTGCAGGCGCAATGCCGTCGCAAGGTCGGCTTGATCGACTACAAGACTGTTGCCCAGGGCGAGGCAGCGGTGCGTGCCCGCGTTGCCGCGCTACGCGCCGACGGGGTGGGCCTGGCTGTGGTGGATGCGGTCTCCAATGAAGACCTGCTGCGCCTGGGCCCTGCGCTCAAGGGCCTGCGCCTGGTAACGGCCGGCTCGGGCGTGGCGATTGGCCTGCCTGCCAACTGGGGCCTGGTACCGTCTTCAACCGCCAGTGCCCTGCCCGCGCCGCACGGCCTGCAGGCCGTGGTCTCGGGCAGTTGCTCGCTGGCCACCAACCGCCAGGTCATGGCTTTTATCCAGGCCGGCCACCCGGCCTTGGCGGTAGACCCGTTGCGCATCGCGGCTGGCGTGGACGTGGTGGCCGAGGCCCTGGCCTGGGCCGAGCCGCGCATCGAGGCGGGCCCGGTGCTGGTTTATTCAACCGCCGACAGCAATGCTGTCAAGGCCATTCAAAGCCAATTGGGGGTGGACGAAGCAGGCTCAATGGTCGAGCGAACGATTGCCGCCATTGCCGGGGGCCTGGTGCAGCGCGGCGTACGGCAGTTGGTGGTGGCGGGGGGTGAAACCTCGGGCGCTTGCGTGCAAGCGCTGAACATCAGCCAAATGAAGATTGGCCCGCAAATTGACCCGGGTGTGCCCTGGTGCAGCGGGCAAAGCCAGGCGGCGGGCGGTGAAAGCATTCACATCACCCTGAAATCCGGCAACTTTGGTACCGACGATTTTTTCACCAAAGCCTTTAAAGTGCTTGGATGAACGAGATCCAGGCCCGCGAGGAAATTTGCCGCATCGGCAAAAGCCTGTTTGACCGTGGCTATGTACACGCCACGGCAGGCAATATCAGTGTGCGGCTGGATGACGGGTTTCTGATCACGCCCACCGATGCCTGCCTTGGCTTTCTGGAGCCTGCGCAACTTGCCAGGCTGGATTTGCAGGGGTACCAGACAAGCGGCCCGCTTGCCAGCAAAACGATAGCGCTTCACGCGGCAATTTACCGGGCTGCAGCCCGTTTTGATGCAGCAACGTGCTGCGTCATCCACACCCACAGCACGCATTGCGTGGCGCTGTCGCTGCAGCCTGGCGGGGCCGAGCTGTTGCCCCCCATCACGCCCTACTTTGTGATGAAGGTTGGCCGTGTGCCGGTGATCCCCTACCATCGCCCTGGCGCGCCCGCAGCTGCCGAATTGGTGGCGCATGCGATTGCTCGGCATGGCGAACAGGGCGCCCCGATCCGCGCCGTGATGCTGGCGCGGCTCGGCCCCAACGTCTGGCATAGCAGCCCGGCGGCGGCCATGGCCACACTGGAAGAGCTGGAAGAAACCGCAAAGCTCTGGGCGCTTAGCAACCCGAGACCGTCGCCTTTGACCGAATCTCAACTCGAAGAACTGCGCCAGACCTTTGGCGCGCGCTGGTAGAAGAAAGAAGAAGTCGCGGCGCGGGCTTCAAACCTAGGGGAAATCCTAGGTATTTTTTTGACAATTAACGTATACATTAAATTATGCAATATCAAATGCGCACGCGTCAAAAGCCACATCATGCAGATTGACGCGCCCCAATCCATGGGCTCAATTGAGCTAAGCGAACTGAGTTGGCTTGGTCGTGGGCTGTCACGACCAGAGTGTGTACTAACAAACTCTCACGGAGACATCTACAGCGCCGACTGGCGGGGCGGCGTCGCGCACATCAAGACCGATGGTAGCCAGGCGCTCTATGCCGCCCAAACGGTTGATGGAGAAAGTCTCAAGCCGAACGGCATCGCGTTGATGCGCGATGGCTCGTTTTTACTCGCGCATCTGGGGGCAGAACGCGGTGGGGTGTTCAAGCTGCAACGCGACGGACAGACCCGCCCCTGGCTGATGCAGGTCGAGGGCGTAGACCTGCCACCCACCAATTTCGTGGTCGAGGACGGGCTCGGACGCTTCTGGGTCACAGTCAGCACGCGCCTGTCGCCGCGCTCGCTGGGTTACCGCAGCAGCTGCAATGACGGCTTTGTGGTGATGGTCGACGCCAAGGGCGCGCGGATCGTGGCGGACGGCCTGGGCTACACCAATGAGTGCGTAGTAGACCGGACTGGGCGATGGCTCTACGTCAATGAAACCTTTGCCCGCAGACTCGCCCGCTTTGCGATTCACGCCGACGGGGCGCTCGGCCCCAAGGAAGTTGTGACGGAGTTTGCAGCGGGCACCTTTCCCGATGGTGTGGTGCAGGACGCGCAGGGCGCGCTCTGGGTCACCAGCATCGTCAGCAACCGGTTGATCCGGGTAACACCGCAGGGCCAGCAAACCGTCTGGCTTGAAGACAGCGACGCCGAGCACCTGGCCTGGGTCGAACAGGCCTACCAGGCCGGCACCATGTCGCGGCCACACCTGGATATCGCCAAAAGCAAAGTCCTGCGCAACATCTCCAGCCTGGCGTTTGGCGGGCCGGATCTACAGACCGGCTACCTCGGCTGCCTTCTGGGCGACTCAATTGCCACGCTGCGCATGCCCGTCGCCGGCCACCCGCCTGCACACTGGAGCTACCCATGACCCGCACTCATGCCGACAGCCCCGACGGCCTTTCGATGGTCGATGCCGCCTATCGGGAGATGCATTGCCGCATTCTGGACAACCTTTGGGCACCGGGCTACCAGGCGCTCGAGCAGGAGATCGCGCTACAGCTAGGCATGAGCCGCACACCGGTGCGCGAAGCACTGATCCGCCTGGCGAACGAAGGTTTGGTGGAAGTCATCCCCCGGCGCGGTATGCGGGTGCTGCCAGTGTCGCCAACAGACATGAGGGAGATATATGAAATCCTGGGGGCGCTAGAGAGCCTGGCCGCAGAGATGCTGGCCGCCCGCAAGCCCAGTGACGCGGAACTCGAACCGTTGATCGTCGCCACACATGCGATGGAAAAGGCGTTGCAAGCCGACGACCTGGACGCCTGGGCCAAAGCCGACGAGAGCTTTCATGAGCAACTGGTCACGATGGCCGGCAACAAGCTGCTGGCTGACTCGGTGTTTAGTCATTGGGATCGCGCGCACCGCGCCCGCATGTTCACCCTGCGCCTGCGTCCCAAGCCCGTGAATTCGACAAAAGAGCACATGGCCCTGGTGGAGCGGCTTCGGGAGGGCGACGCCGCCGGAGCCGCCGCTGTCAATCGGCAACACCGCCAGCGCGCCAGCCGCGAACTGCTGTCCATCTTTGAACGCTTTCGCCTTCAACAGATGTAGGCCTGGCCCAACCACCAAACAGACCCAAAAATGAGACCCAGCTATCACATTGCAGTACTGCCCGGCGACGGCATTGGCATTGAAGTCATGCGGGCCGCCGAACAACTGTTGCAGGCATTGGAACAATGCATCGGGGTGCGTTTCGTGATGGATTATCAGCAGGCTGGTGCCCAGCACTACCTGGACAGCGGCGTGGCACTGCCCGAGCCAACGCTCCGGGTGTGCGAGGCCGCCGACGCAATCCTGTTTGGTGCCATGGGCCTGCCGCATGTCCGGGGAGCCGACGGTACTGAGATCATCCCGCAGCTTGACCTGCGCTTTCACTTTGACCTGTACGCCGGTATTCGCCCGATCCGCACTTTCAAGGGCCTGCCCACGCCACTGAACAATCCGCGCGCCCAGGACATCGACTTTGTTCTGGTGCGGGAAAGCACTGAGGGACTGTTCTATGCCCGAGGCCGGGGCGACGTGCGAACCGAAGGGGGCGTCGTGACCGAGGTCTACGACAGCATGAAGATCACCCGGGCCGGCACCGGGCGGATCTGCGAGTTCGCATTCACGCTGGCCGAACGCCGAGCCCAATCAAAGGGCCGCCCGGGACGCGTCACCAACGTCGACAAGGCCAACGTGTTCGCGTCAATGGCACTGTGGCGCAGTGTCTTTGAAGAATGCGCGGCAGGTCATCCTGGCGTCGCAGCCGACAGTGCCTACGTTGACGCAATGGCCCTGAACCTGGTCATGAAGCCCTGGACTTACGACGTGATGGTCACCGAAAACATGTTTGGCGACATCCTGTCTGACCTGATTGCTGCGCTGGTCGGCGGCATGGGTATGGCGCCGTCAGGCGACATCGGTGACAGGCACGGCTTGTTCCAGCCTGCGCACGGCACCGCGCCAGATATCGCAGGGCAGGGCAAAGCCAACCCAACCGCCATGTTGCTGTCGGTGGCCATGATGCTGGACTGGCTGGCTCAACGCACCGCAGACACTCGCCTAGCCGACGGCGCGGCAATCATTAACCACGCGGTCGAGGCCGTATTTGCCAGCGGCAGTGTGCGGCCAATGGAATTTGGCGGCCCGCACGGCACGGTGGAGATCGCCAACGCTGTGGTGGCTAGTCTCAAGAACAGGGCGGCCGCCTGAAATGGGCGTTACCGCTACGCCGAACCAGCCGCGACGGCGAGTTGCCGTTGTGGGTGCGGGCTTTTTCAGTCAGTTCCACCTGGAAGGCTGGGCCGAGATGTCCGACGCCGAATTGGTGGGCCTGTGTGACGCCGACGCAATCAAGGCTGAGGCGCTGGCGCAGCGTTTTGGGGTGCCGCGGACCTTTACCAGCGTGCCGCAGATGCTTGACAGCGTGCGACCAGACCTGGTGGATGTGGTGACGCCTCCGGCCAGCCATGCGCAGGTGCTGGGTGCAGTCCTGTCCCGGCATCTTCCGGTGATCTGCCAGAAACCCTTTGGCGCAAGCTACGCCGAAGCGGTGGCTCTGACAGACCTTGCCGCCCAAGCCGCGACGCCGCTGCTGATTCATGAAAACTTCCGCTTCATGCCATGGTTCCGCGAGGCACGGCGGCTGATTGACGTCGGGCAGCTTGGGGCGCTGCACGGCATCAGCTTCAGGCTACGCCCCGGGGACGGCCAGGGCCCGCGCGCCTACCTGGACCGTCAACCCTACTTCCAGACCATGCCCAGGCTGCTGGTGGTGGAGACCGCGATCCACCTCATTGATACCTTTCGCTTTCTGATGGGCGAAGTGGCGGCAGTTTATGCACGGCTGCGCCAGCTCAACCCGGCGATCCAGGGCGAAGACGCTGCGCTTATCGCCTTTGAGTTTGAGAGTGGCAGCGCGGGCCTGTTTGACGGCAACCGCCTCAATGACCATGTTGCGACCAACCCACGCCGCACCATGGGCGAGATGTGGCTCGAAGGGTCAGCCGGTGTGCTGCGTCTGGACGGCGAGGCCCGTCTGTGGTGGAAGCCGCACCACGGCACCGAGGCCGAACACCGATACGAGCGGGGTGCCGAATTGAGTTTTGGCGGCGGTGCCTGCGCCGCTTTGCAGCGCGCTGCGCTGGACGCTTTGGCCGATGTCCACCCGCCGCAGAACACGGCTTTCGAGTACTTGCAGAACCTGCGGGTGCAACAGGCGGTATATGCCTCGCACCAGCGGGGCCAAAGAATCGTTCTCAAAGAGTTCGACCCGTTGGCGTTCGTTCCAGCGCCCTTTTCACAGCCAATTCACAAGGAGACAACATGACAGCCCTTAGAACCACAGCGCACCTCGCCTTTGCGTTCAGCGGCATGGCTTTGGCCGTTGCCGCGCATGCGCAAACCGTCCTGAAGTTCAGCCACACAGACCAGCAACTGGGTGCGCGCCACGCCGCTGCCCAGGTGTTTGCCAAAAAGGTGGAGGACTATACCCAGGGCCGCTACAAGGTGCAGGTGTTTTGCTGTAGCCAGCTCGGCAATGACCCAAAGAACATCGAGCAGCTGGCCCTGGGCGGCATCGACTTCACGGTGTCGTCAACCGGCTCTTATGCGCCGCACATTCCCACGCTGAATCTGACAATGCTGCCGTTCATTCTGGACAGCTACGAGCAGGGCTGGAAGTTTTATGACGACTCCAAGTGGCTGAAGGACCAGTTTGCCAAGGCGCCCTCCAAGGGCTTTCGCTTTCTGGCCACCTGGGAGGCGGGTTTTCGCAACATGACGACCAAGGACCCGCTAAACGGCCCCGACGATGCCAAGGGAAAAAAACTGCGTACCTTTCCGAATGAAATGATGCGCTGGACACTCGAAGCCATGGGCTTTGGCATTCAGATCATGCCGCTGCCGGAGGTGTATCTGTCGATCCAGCAGGGCGCGGTCGCCGGTCAAGAAAACCCGATCGACACCATCTACTCGAACAAGTTCTATGAAGTGGCGCCCAACTTGACGCTGACCAATCATGTGTACAGCCCGATCCCGTTGGCCATCTCCGAGAAAACCTGGCAGAAGCTCTCGCCTGCTGATCAGCAAGCCGTTGAAAAGGCCGCCAGGGAGGTGGCACCGTTCGCCCGCCAGATGATCAAGGACAACGACGAAAAGTTGCTCGCCGACATGGCGTCCAAGGGAGCAAAGGTAAATCGCAAGCCTAACGTGACGGCGTTCCGCAAGTCAGTGGAGTCGGTTTATGTCAAGGCGCGAGAGAAATACGGTGCGGATGTCGATGCAGTGCTTGGCGAGGCAGCCGCAGTGCGCAAGGCTG
The DNA here is from genome assembly GCA_943369755.1 of Ramlibacter sp. 2FC. Classification (GTDB taxonomy): domain Bacteria; phylum Pseudomonadota; class Gammaproteobacteria; order Burkholderiales; family Burkholderiaceae_C; genus CALROG01. The sequence goes on along the minus strand of CALROG020000010.1, from coordinate 41,278 downwards.
TCAAGTAAGGAGCATGGGCGTCATGAGCGACATCACCGCAACGCTGACCACCGGGGACGTATTGCGTCCCACGGTGCCGATGCCTGGCCCGCTGCGGCTGCTCAGCAAAGGGGTCGACTGGGCTGTCATCTTGATTGGGGCGGTGATGATCGCGCTGATATTTGCCAATGTGGTGCTTCATGTCTTCGGCAAAGACCTGGCGTGGGTGACGGAGCTGGGTGAACTCATGATGGTCTGGGTCACTTTTCTGGGCGGCGTGTGCGCCGCACAGCGCGGCGCACACATGACCATCACGGAATTCCTGGACAAGTTGCAGCCCGCGCACCGCCGTCTGGCGGACCTGACGATTCAGCTGCTGTGCGCGGCCATGCTCGTTCTTTTACTTTATTACGGGTGGCGGATTGTCGCGTCCAGCTGGGACAACACCCTCACCACCTTGCTCTGGCCGATGGCCTGGCAGTACCTGCCCCTGCCGCTGGGCGCTGCCCTGATGCTGGTCTTTGCCGGCTGGGACATTGTCCTGATACTGCGCGGCGTGCCGCGTGACCAGCGCTACCCCAGCGACGAGTAGCCGGAAAGCTCAACACCATGTTGTCTCTTGTGATCTTCTCGATGTTCTTTCTGCTGGCGCTGGCGGGCATCCCGCTGATGTTTGCCCTGTTGATGACCACGCTGGGCGTCATCGGGCTATACGGCATGACGCACCCGCTGGAGACCATCTTCCTGTCCTTCATTGGCGGGGTCGAGCCCTTCATCCTGATTGCCGTGCCGCTGTTCGTGTTTACCGGCGAACTGCTTGCTCACGGCGGTGTGGGCAAGCGCATCGTTGAATTTGCCCGTGTGCTGTTTGGCTGGTTGCCGGGCGGTCTGGGCGTGGTAACGGTAGTGTCTTGTCTGCTATTTGGCGGTGTTTCCGGCTCGGCCATTGCGGACACCGCCGCCATTGGCTCGTTGGTGATTCCGTCCATGATCGCGCGGGGCTACTCCCGCGGCTTTGCGGCGGCGCTGCTGTCCGTGGCGGGCACCCTGGCCCTGTTGATGCCGCTGTCCATCCCGTTTCTGGTTTATGCCTTTGTCTCCGGGGTTTCGATGCGGGCCTTGTCCATGGCCGGCCTGGTTCCGGCCCTGATCTCAGCCGCTGCCCTGATTGCGGTGTGCATGTGGTATGGCAAATCAACCGGGTGCGACAACGGTGAACAGCGGGCCTCGCTCAAGCAGATCTGGGTCGCCATGGTTTCCGCAGGCCCTGCGCTGATCATGCCGGTGTTCATCATCGGCGGCATTTGGTCTGGCTACTTCACGCCAACCGAAGCGGCAGCCGTGGCCGTGGTGTATGGCTTGTTGGTGTCCATGTTTCTCTACAAGGACTTGAAATGGGACCGTATTCCCGGCCTGCTGCTCAAGGCCTTTATGACCAGCGCCACGGTGATGCTGGTCATCGGTGCCACGGGTGCGCTGGCGTGGCTGATCACGGTCGAGCAGGTGGCCCAGCAACTGGCCGACTGGGTGGGCTCGGTGGCGCACCAGAAATGGGTCTTCCTGATCATGCTCAATGTGGCGCTGATCCTGCTGGGCATCTTCATTGAACCCCTGCCCGCTCTGTTGATGGCTGCGCCACTGTTCCTGCCGCTGGCCATGGCGTTCAAGATTGACCTGGTTCACATGGGCGTGATCATGACGGCCAACCTGGCGATCGCGCTGTACACGCCGCCGGTGGGCGGGACGCTTTTTGTGGCGGCCAAACTGGCCAAGGCGGGGATAGGCGAGATTTCGCGACACCTCTGGCCGCTGATGGCAGCCACCTTCGCGGTGGTGCTGTTGATCACCTACGTTCCGTCGCTTACCTCCTGGTTGCCGCGCCTGATCGCCGGTATGGGTTGACACTTGTTTGGACATCGTCATATGCAACGCCGCCAGTTCACCCTTTCTGCGCTGAGCCTGCCGGCGCTGGGCATCCCAAGCCAGCACGTTCTGGCACAGTCCTACCCTGCCAAGCCCATCAAAATCGTGGTGCCCTCTCCCCCGGGTGGCAGCACCGATCAACTGGCCCGCGCTATCGGGCAGAAGCTGGCTGAAGCCTGGGGCCAGCCCGTGGTGATCGAGAACAAGCCCGGCGCCGGCCTCAACCTGGGGGCCGACTACGTGGCCAAATCACCGGCCGATGGCTACACCCTGCTGATGGGCGCGGTGCACCACTCCATCGCCCCGGCGGTCTACAAAAAGTTGCCCTACAGCTTCGAGAAAGACCTGACGCCCATCACCGTGGTGGCTATCGTGCCCAACGTGATGATTGCGCCCGTGTCCTTCCCGGCCAAAACCACGGCCGAAGTGATGGCCCTGGCCAAAGCCAACTCGGGTAAGTACACCTATGGCAGCACGGGCGCCGGCACAGCCCATCACCTGATCGGCGAGCAGTTCAACGACATGGCGGGGACCGACATCCGCCATATTCCCTACAAGGGCAGCGCACCGGCTTTGGTGGATTTGATGGGCGGGCAGATTCACTTCATGTTTGACACGGTGGCCTCGTGCCTTCCGCACATCCAGAGCGGCAAGCTGCGCGCCATTGCGGTGGCCACATCCACCCGCTCGTCGGCCCTGCCCGATGTACCCACGCTGTCAGAGTCGGGCTTGCCGGGCTTTGACATTTCCACCTGGTTCGGTTTGCTTGCCCCCACGGGCACACCAGCGGCGGTGGTGAACAAGCTGAATGCCGAAGTGGTGCGTATCCTGTCCATGCCCGAGATGAAGAAGCAACTGGCCGCCATGGGTGCCGAGCCGGTGGGCAACTCGCCGGCCCAGATGGCGGCGCAGATCCGTACTGAAATCGACAAATTCAGCAAGCTGGCCCAAAAGGCCAAGCTCAGTATCGAGTAACTGCTAAAGAGCCGCTTCCATGTACATCGTCACCGTCACATTCCAGATCAAACCCGCGCACCTGGCTGAATTCATGCCGGCCATGCAGGCCAATGCGGCGGACTCCGTGCAGCTCGAACCTGATTGCCACCAGTTTGATGTGTGTGTTTCGCTGGACGATCCCAACCGGATCTTTCTCTACGAGGTTTACGAAAACGCGGCAGCTTTCCAGGCCCATTTGGCCATGCCGCACTTTCAGGCGTTCAACCACATGACTGCGCCATGGGTCGAATCCAAAGCAGTGAGTTTGTATGCGCGGACGTGAGCAAAAAATAATCGGGGAGCCACTTTCTGTTTTTGAAGGTGTGCCATGTCAATCCATGCACTACAGGGGACGATTCCTCGTCCACTGAGCTGCGGCAGCCGCCCGCAGCACCCCACGGCGTTCGAAGCCGTGGTCTTTGCCACCAGAAAATTGCCGCGCGCTTCGCGCATCCGCTTTCTGCGCGAGGTGGTTCAGCCGTTTGACATGAGTCTGCTGGTGCAGCTCAGAGCCGAGCTGTACCAGGTGATTGCGTTGGCTGAATGTGAGAGCGCTGCGCGATTGGCGCTCGCACCCCTGGATGCGCTTGTTCGAGACTGCTCGAAACCGTCCGCTGGCTTGAACGCCGGGGCCTGGTTGCGCCGGCTGGCTGCGGCACTCTGGTGGCGACGACGACCCCGTCGCAGTTTCCCGCATGTCCAACTCCCCCGCTTTCCCCCTGTTTTGTGAGGTTCCCATGAAGTACTTTTCGTTTTCGGTCGTGCGCTTAGCAGTCGTTGCGGCGTCGTTTGTTGCGGCGCTGGGCGGTGCCAGTGCCAAGGAAATTGTGATTGGCCAGGTGGCGCCGTTCGGCGGCCCGCTGGCAGTGTCGGGCCGGGACTTCAATCTGGGCGCCATGATCGCGCTGGACGAAGTTAACGCTGCAGGTGGCGTTGGCGGCAGCCGCTTGCGCCTGGTCTCCCGAGATGACGGCTACCGCAGTGCCGAGACAGCGCGCCTGGTGGGCGAGTTGATCGAGCAAGACAATCCGGTGGCACTCATCGGCATCTGGGGCGCTGAAAACATGGCCGCGGTGCTGGAGCAAAACCTGCTGGACAAATCCGGCCTGCCTGTGGTGGGCGTGCGGTCAGGCAGCTCGGTGTTGCGGGCCAAAGGGGGATTGTTCCATGTCCGCGCCAGCTACAAGGATGAGGTGCAGCGAATTTTGGAGCAGGTGCAGACCATGGGCTCCAGCCGCATTGCCGTGATCTATGAGGACACCGATTTCGGCCGGGAAGCCTGGGCAGACGTGCAGGCCATGCTGGCCACGCGCAACCTCAAGCCGCTGGCCGTGGCCATGCAGCCGCGCAATGACTTGAAGGTCGACACAGTGGTGCAAAAGATCGTGGCTGCCGAACCGCAAGCGGTGCTGCTGGTGTCCAACACGCCGGTGGCGGGGGCGGTCATCAAAGGGCTGCGCAGCCGGAACTCCCCGGCCTTCATATTCACGACGTCAACCGTGGATGCCGAGCAGTTGGTGACGCAGTTGGGCCCCTTGGCCGCTGGCGTGGCCGTTGCCCAGGGGGTGCCCAACCCCTACAAAGCCACGTCGCCGATCGCCATGGATTTCAAGCGACGCCTTGCTTCCCTGGGCATTGACCCGGTACGCGCCAATTTTGCCTCGCTGGAGGGCTATATCGTGGCGCGCGTGGTGGTTGAAGGCCTGCGTCGGGCCGGCGCAAAGGACCCTCAGCGCAGGGATTTGGTGCGCGGCCTGGAAACCATGCGCCGCGCAGACCTCGGTGGCTTCATGGTGGACTTTGCGCCCGGGCAGCGGGAAGGCTCGCGTTATGTGGATCTTTCGCTGATCAGCGCGGATGGACGCATCCGTCAGTAACCCGGCTCGAAACTAACTTCTGGAGATTTACATGACAAACCTTTCTCGCTTTCTATCGGGTTGCCTGGTGGCGTGCAGCGCCCTGGCCCTGAGTGCGACCGCGCTGGCCCAGTCTGCCAGCGAAGTCCGCGTTCTCAAGCTCAACCACACCGATACGCCCTCGGGCGCACGGCATCTCGCTTCCGAGCTGTTTGCCAAGCGCGTGGAAGAACTGACCCGGGGCAAATACCGGGTGCTGGTGTTCCATTCCGGACAGCTTGGAAACGACCCCCAAAGTATCAAGGCGGTGGCCGAGGGCAGGCTGGACTTCACCGCCAGTGCAACGGGCAGCTTTGCCGGCCTGGTGCCTGAACTCAACCTCACGGCCCTGCCCTACCTGGTGGACAGCTATGAAGAGGGCTGGCGCTTCTACGACAACTCACCCTGGTTGCAAAAGCAGTTTGACAAGCTGGCGATCAAGGGCGTGCGCCATGTTGCAACTTGGGAGGCGGGCTTTCGCAGCTTCACCACTCGTTCGCCCATGATGCGGCCCGAAGATGCGGTGGGCAAGAAAATGCGCGTCTTCCCCAACGACATGATCAAGTGGATCATGGAGTCGATCGGCTACGAGCCCGTGGTCATCCCGGTGACCGAGGTGTATGCCGCCATTCAGCAGGGCCGGGTTGAGGGGCAGGAGAACCCGATTGACACCATCCGGGCGCTTCGCTTCAACGAGGTGGCCCCCCACATCGTGTTGACGCAACATGTCTACAGCCCGTTGCCATTTGTGGCCTCTGAAGCAATGTGGGCCCGCTTGAGCGCAACGGAGCGCGAGCATTTTGCCCGCGCCGCGCGTGAAGCGGCGGCGCTGTCGCGCAAGCTTGTAAAAGAAGCCGACGAGCGCAACCTTGAGGCCATGCGCGCGGCTGGGGCCAAGATTGTCCGACCGGACGTAGCAGCCTTCCGCAAAGCCATGTCCAGCGTCTATGCGCGGGCCGAAAAGGTGTATGGCGCAGACGTCGAGGCGATTGTCAAGGACGCCCGCGGCGACCGGCTCGCTGCCAAGTAGGGGGCGGGGGCTGTGCGATACTTGAAGTTGTCATACAACTTTTGGTTTCGCCATGCTCCACTTCGCCGCCAACCTGTCCATGCTCTACCCGGAGCTGGACTTTCTGGACCGTTTTGAAGCCGCCGCCAAAGACGGCTTCAAGGGCGTGGAGTATCTGTTTCCCTACGGGTTTGACGCAGCCGAACTGGCCACGCGGCTGAAGGCCAACGGGCTGCAGCAAATACTGTTCAACGCGCCGCCGGGCGGTACCGACCGCGCGTCGATTGACCGGGCCTGGACTGCGGGCGACAAAGGGCTGGCCTGCCAGCCCGGTCGGGAACGTGAATTCAGCGAAGGCTTTGCCCGGGCGCTGGACTACGCCGGTGCCCTGGACTGCACCCGGGTACATGTGATGGCCGGGCTGGTGCCGGTGGGCGTGCCGCGCGATGCGGCACGCGCAACCTACCTGGGCAATCTGCACCATGCCGCCACGCAGGCCGCAAAACACGGCGTGGACGTGCTGATCGAACCCATCAACACCCGCGACATTCCGGGCTTTTTTCTGAACCGCCAGGATGAAGCGCACGCTGTCGTGCAGGCCCTCGGCCTGGACAACCTGAAGGTGCAGTTCGACCTGTACCACTGCCAGATCGTCGAAGGCGACGTGGCCACCAAGATTCGTCAGTACCTGCCCGGTGGGCGGGTCGGCCATTTCCAGATTGCGGGGGTTCCCCAGCGCCATGAGCCGGACCTGGGGGAGGTGAACTACCCTTACCTCTTCAAGGTGATTGATGAGGTGGCCACGCAGTGCGCCTGGCAGGGTTGGGTGGGGTGTGAATACCGCCCCGCTCGGGGCGCTCAGCCTGGCGGCACCTCGGCCGGGCTGGGGTGGCTGAAGTCTATGAAAGACTGATCAGCGACGGTTCTGGGGCGGGGGCGTGAAGCCGGGGCCGCGTCCAGGCAGGTGGCGGAAGGTAATGCGGCCCTTGGTCAGGTCGTAGGGCGAGAGTTCCAGCGACACCTTGTCGCCCGCCAGAATGCGGATATGGTTCTTGCGCATCTTGCCGCCGGTGTATGCCACCAGTTGGTGGCCGTTGTCCAGCGTGACGCGAAAGCGCGAGTCCGGCAGCACCTCGGTCACGGCGCCGTTCATTGCAATCAGTTCTTCCTTGGCCATGATGTCCTCTTGGGTAGGCGTTGAAGGGGGCAGCAGCACTGCGAACGGGCGGCGGGTAGGCCGCGGTGCCTGCGTGCTGCGCAATCGGGATTCAGGAAGTGCCGCACCCTTAAAGGGGCGGGCCTTGGAGAGGACGGGTCGAGCAACCCAACACTTAACCGACGGCACTATTGTAGCTGCTTGCGCTCGCCCTTGCCAGTTTGCTATAAATACGATAGCGGGTGACGCAACATTTATGCGGGCTGCAGCCAAGTTACCGCTTGTTTCGGGGGTTTCCCAGGTGTCCTGGGCGTTGCGCCATGGGGTTACACCGGCAAGCGCGTTGGTGGGGGCTGTACTACGATGGCCGCAACCATGAGCCGCGACGACTTCTCCACCTTGTTTGAGCTGTTGCCCATTGGGGCCTACCGCACGGACCCCCACGGCGTGCAGGTGCGCGCCAACCGCGCCATGGTGGCGCTGTTTGGCTACAGCTCCGAAGCCGAGATGCTTGACACCGCCACTGCGCGTGCGCTCGGCTGGTACACCCAACCCGGGCGGCGAGCTGAATTCCGGGCCCAACTGCTGGCGCAGGGCACGCTGCGCAACTTTGTCTCGGAAATGTGCCGCCCCAACGGCGAAGTATTCTGGATCAGCGAAAACGCCCATGTTGTGCGCGACACCCAGGGCGCGGTGCTGTACCACGAGGGGACGGTTGAAGACATCACCGCGCGAATACAAGCCGAACAAGCCGCCACTGCGGCGAGCGAGTTGTTGCGTGAGCGCACGGACGCGTTGCAGATCACGCTGGACAATGCCGGGCGTGGCCTGGCACGGGTCGATGCAAACGGCGTGGTGGTGCTCTACAACCGCCGCTTGCTTGAACTACTTGACTTGCCCGAGGCCATGCTGGCTGCGCGGCCGACGATGGCTGATGTGATCCGGTTCCAGGAGCAGCGCGGCGACTTCGGCGACAACCTGGAGTTGCTCAAAGTAAACCCATTGCAAAGCGACGGGAGCGGTGTGCGGGATACCGCCGGGATGTTTGGCGCCGGGGCCTATTTTCGCCGCACCCGCAGCGGCCTGGTCATTGAAGTGTCCACACAAATGTTGGCCGATGGTGGCATGGTGCGCACCTATTCAGACGTCACCGCCTATTTCAAAGCGCAAACCGAGCTGGCCGCGAAGACCCGCACCCTGCAAATTACCCTGGACAGCATGAGCCAGGGCATTGCGACGATCGATGCCGCCGGGCGCACGCTGACTTCGAACCGGCGCCATCAGGAGCTATTGGACTTCCCCGAGTCGTTGATGGCAACCCAGCCCACCATGGAGCAACTGGTGCGTTTTCAGATCGCCCGGGGCGACTTCGGCGACAACTTGCAGTTTGTCGACGCCGTGGCGCGGGGCTATGTGGCCGTGGGGGACAAGGTGCCGCCGATCCAGGGCCCCGAGACTTACCTGCGCAAAACCCGCGACGGCAAGACGCTGGAGGTGCGCACCCGCCCTCTGCCCGAGGGCGGGGTGGTGCGCACCTTCACCGACATGACCGACTACGTGAAGGCGCAAGATGCGCTGGCCCACAAAGAGGCGCAACTCAGCGCCCTGGTGAACAACATCCCCGACCGCATCTGGCTCAAGGACGGCGAGGGCCGCTACCTGCTGTCCAACCCGGCGCATCAGCGCCAGCACGGCCTGCGGATAGAAGATCTGATCGGCAAAACCGCACAAGAGCTGTTTGGTGCCAGCGAGGGGCAACGCTACCGGGTGCTGGACCAGCAAGCCATGCAGTCCGACAAACCGGTTGTATATGAAGACAGGTTGACCGACCCGCGCAGCGGCCGGGTGCAGTATTTCGAACTGGTCAAGGTGGCGATGCGTGACGACGCCGGCCAGTGCATCGGCCTGCTGGGCATTGCCCGCGACATCACCGCGCGCAAGGAGGCCGAGGCCACGCTGATTGCGGCGAAAGAGGCCGCCGAGGCCGGCAACCGGGCCAAGGCCGAGTTTCTGGCCAATATGAGCCATGAAATCCGCACCCCCATGAACGCGGTCATCGGCATGAGCGACTTGCTGCTGGACACACCGCTCAACGCCACCCAGCGCGAGTTTGCCGAAACCATTCGCACCAGCGGCGACGCGTTGCTGGCGCTGATCAATGACATCCTGGATTTTTCCAAGATCGAATCCGGCCACTTGACGCTGGAGCGCGTGCCGGTAAACCTGGTCGAGTGCGTGGAAAGCGCGCTTGACCTGGCCGGCGGCCCCGCAGCGGGCAAAGGGCTGGACCTGCTCTATTGGGTTGAGGACGAAGTGCCGCGCGCGATCTATGGCGACCTGACCCGGTTGCGCCAGATCTTCATCAACCTGATCAACAACGCCGTCAAGTTCACGCAGCGCGGCGAGGTGGTGGTCACCTTGTCGCGGCGCAGCGCGGACGATGGTTCGCCGCTGTTGCACGCGGCAGTGCGCGACACCGGCATTGGCATTCCGGCGGACCGGCTGGACCGGCTGTTCCAGGTCTTCAGTCAGGTAGACAGCTCCACCACGCGCCAGTACGGCGGCACCGGGCTGGGCCTGGCCATTTGCCGACGGCTGGTCGAGCTCATGGGCGGGCGCATCTGGGTTGAGTCGGTTGCTGGGGCGGGCTCCACCTTCCAGTTTGAAATCCCGTTGCAGTTGGTGCCCTCGGGGCCCAGTGCCTACGTCAGCCGCAAGACGGCCAGCCTAGCGGGGCGGCGCCTGCTGGTGGTGGACGACAACGCCACCAACCGGCACATTCTCACCTTGCAGACCAGCCGCTGGGGCATGCTGGCGCGCGCGGCAGCATCGGGGGCGCAGGCGCTGGCCTGGCTGGACGCGGGCGACACGTTTGACGCGGCGATCCTGGATGTGCAAATGCCCGACATGGACGGCTACGCACTGGCCGCCGAGCTGCGCAAGCGCTTTGACCCGGCGCGCTTGCCGCTGCTGGTGCTGACGTCGCTGGGCGACGGCGGTGACCGGCTGGCGGGCCTGGGCGTGGCGCAAACGCTGGTCAAGCCGATCAAATCGCAGGTGCTGTTTGACGCGCTGACGCGTCTGTTTGAGCGGCCATCGATGGCGCCGGTGGCTCCAGGCGCTGGCACCGCGCCGGGCGCGCCGCGCCTGGCCCAGCAGGTGCCGCTGCGCATTCTGCTGGCCGAGGACAACCTGGTCAATCAGCGGGTGGCGGCGCTCATCCTCAGCGGGCTGGGCTACGACATTCAGGTGGTGGCCTCGGGCCAAGAGGCGTTGCTGGCGGTGGCGCAGGCTGTGCAAAAGGGCGAACCATTTGAGCTGGTGCTAATGGACGTGCAAATGCCCGACATGGACGGCCTGGAGGCGACCCGCCAGCTTTGCGCGTTGTACCCGGCACCGGTGCGCCCCTGGATCACGGCCATGACCGCCAACGCCATGGAGGGCGACCGCGACATCTGCCTGGCCGCCGGCATGGACGACTACATCAGCAAGCCGATCCGTGCCGCAGTGGTGGGCGAGGCCCTGCACCGCGCCGCGCAAGGGCTGGCGGCGCGTCGCCCCGTTATATCTAAAGGGGGCGGATAATCCGGGTTTCCTGGAACGACCGGAATACTCAATGCCCAATATAGCTGCCGTATTAAAAGAGGAAATTGCACGGGTTGCCCGCAAAGAATTGCGCGGTGAGACCGAGCGCTTTAAAAAGGCATCTGCCCAGTACCGCAGTGACATCGCCGCGCTCAAGCGCCGTGTTGCCGCCCTTGAACAGCAGCTTGGCCGTGTTTCGCGGCAAAGCCGCAAAGCGGCTGCCGAACCCGAGACCGAAGCCCCGGGCAGCAAGCTGCGTTTCAGTGCCAAAGGGCTTGCCACCCAGCGTAAGCGCCTGGGCCTGTCGGCTGCCCAGGTGGCGGCGCTGCTGGGTGTGTCTGGCCAGTCCATCTACAAGTGGGAAGACGGCAAGGCCCGCCCGCGTGCCAGCCAACTCCCCGCGATTGCCACGCTGCGCACCATGGGCAAGCGCGAAGCCACCGCCCGTCTCGCCGCGTTGACGGGCGGCTGAACCGCTGCCCAATCACAATCAAGCGCAGTATTTTTGATTGCGTCTCACGCAGTGCCGGTGCCCAGGGCCGCCAGCATGTAATCGATGAACACGCGCACTTTCAGCGGCATGTGCCGGTTGGCGGGATAGATCAGGGAGAACGGCCGTGACCGTCCCGCGTAAGGTTGCAGCAATTCCACCAACGTGCCGCGCGCCAGGTCTTCCTGCACGATGAACCGGTAGGTCTGCAGCAAGCCGGCTCCGGCGCGCGCCAGGGTGACCACGCCCATCAGGTCTTCCGAGCAGGTGCAGCCCCCGTCCGTGGGCACCTCCACGTCCTGCCCGTCCTTGCGAAAGGCCCAGGGCACGCGCTGGCCTGTGCTGGGCAGTACGAACTGGATGCAGTCGTGATGCGCCAGGTCGTCCAGCGTGGCGGGTTGCCCCGCGTGCGCCAGGTAGCCCGGCGTGGCCACCACCACCAGAGGCGCGTCCATCAGCTTGCGCGCGACCAGCCCCGAGTCGGGTTGCGCCCGCGCCCGCACCGCAAGGTCAAAGCCGTCCGCAGTGAAATCCACGTTGCGGTTGCTCAGCTGTACTTCGACCTGCACCTGCGGGTGCAGGCGGCGAAAGCCCGGCAGCAGGCCCAACACGCCGCAGTGGCCCAGGGTGGTGGGCACGCTGATACGCAGCACCCCTGCAGGCACCGCCTGGCGGCCTGTCAGCTCGCGCTCGGCCTCCACCAGCTGGTTGAGTGCCTGCTTGCAATGGGTCAGGTAGGAGCGCCCGCCCTCGGTCAGCCGGATCCGGCGGGTGCTGCGCACAAACAGGCGCACCTGCAACCGCTCTTCCAGCCGTCCGATCGCCCGGCTGACGGCTGCGGGAGTGAGCCTGGCCTGGGCGGCGGCAGCGGTAAAGCTGTCCAGCTCGGCCGCCAGGCAGAAAAGCTCGATGCTGCCGAGCATCACCTGGTCGAATTGCCGCGTCATGAATTACTCCATGTAATGAATGAATTGAAGTGAGAGCAGTTTATCTTCATGTCTGGAATCAATAACCTCATGCCTTGGCATCAACCAAGGAACCAAGGCAATGACTTCTCCAATCAGCATCGTGTTTCACAGTGGCTATGGCCACACGGCCAAGGTGGCGCAGGCGGTAGCCGAGGGCAGCGGCGCCACGCTGCTGGCCCTGGACTCGCAGGGCGAGCTGTCGCCCGAGGGCTGGGACAGCCTGGCGGCTGCGCGCGCCATCGTGTTCGGCTCGCCCACCTACATGGGCAGCGTCAGTTGGCAGTTCAAGAAATTCATGGATGCGAGCGCCGCCGTCTGGGCCCGCCAGGGCTGGAAGGACAAGCTCGCCGCAGGCTTTACCAACAGCGCCGGCATCAATGGAGACAAGCTGGCCACCCTGCACGCGCTGTTCACGTTGTCACAGCAGCACGCCATGGTGTGGGTCAGCACGGGCCTGATGCCCAGCAACGTCAAGGCTTCCGGGCGGGGCGACGTCAACTATCTGGCGTCGTTCGCGGGCCTGATGACGGCCACACCGGCTGACGCGACACCCGACGAGATGGTCGTTGGCGACCTGGAGACCGCGCGGCTGTTCGGCCAGCGCATCGCTGGCACCGTCCAGCGACTGGGTTGAAGGAGCCGAACATGCCTTACGTCAATATCAAGGTCACACGCGAGGGCGTGACACGCGAGCAGAAAGCCGAACTGATTGCCGGGGTGACCGAGCTACTGGTACGGGTGCTGCAAAAGAACCCCGCGACCACGCATGTGGTCATTGATGAAGTGGAGCTGGACAACTGGGGACTGGGCGGTCTCACGGTGACCGAGTTCCGCCGGGGCAAAACATGAGCGCAGCGCCGGATTTCGGTGGTGTGACGGCGGTGCTCGACGAGTACTTTGCCGGGCTGCGCCACAGCGACACCCTGCGCCTGAAGCGCGTATTCCACCCCGAGGCGCATTATTTTTGCGCCACTGGCGGCGCGCTGTTGCACCTGGACATGGCGCAGTACTTCCCGTTGGTCGATCAGCGCCCTTCACCCGCCAGCCAGGGGCACCCGCCCACGGACCGGATCCTGGCGATCGAGTTCGCGGGCCCGGTGACAGCATTTGCCAAGGTGGAGTGTTCCATTCCGCCAAAGTTTTTTACCGACTTTCTGGTACTGCTCAAGCTGGATGGACGCTGGCAAATCGTCAGCAAGGTCTTTCACTACGAGACCCGCCATGGATGAAGTTCGGGCGCTGTGCGATTTATTGGGGTGCGGCCGCCGCTGTTGCTGGCATCCATGGCAGGCGTGGGTGGGCGGCCGGCTGGTTGAAGTGGCTTAGCTTTCCAGCACCTGGCATACCTCGTCAAACCCCAGTCGGGGGTGGCGGGCTTTAAGTTCAGAAAAATCGCCGTAGCCCAGCGCGCAGAGAAAGTTGGTTTTAACCGACGTGCCCTGCCAGAACGCGGCGTCCACCGCCTCGTGGTTAAAGCCTGACATCGGCCCGCAGTCCAGCCCGTTCAGGCGCGCGGCCATCATCAACCAGGCTGCTTGCAGGCTGCTGTTGCGCAGGGCTGTGCTGGCCACCACTTCGGGCTTGCCCTCGTAGTAGCTGCGGGCATCGGCTTTGTGGGCAAACAGTGTCCCAAGCTGATCGGGAAATGCCAGGTCGTGCCCCAGCACTGCCACCACCGGGGCGGTGTTGACCTTGCTGACGTTGCCCGCGTTCACGCAGGCCGCCAACCGGGCACGTGCGGCCTGGCCCTTTACAAATATCACCCGCAGCGGCTGGCAGTTCATGGAGGTCGGGCCGTAGCGCGCCACCTCGAATACCTGGCGCAGCAGCGTCGTGGGTACCGCCGTGGGTAACCAGCGGCTGGGCGTGCGTGCACTGGTGAACAGGCGCTCGGTCACTTGCTGCGCAGTGGTAGCGGGCGAAAATTCGGGCATAGGGTTAGTCCGGTATTTTTATCGATATTTTCCATTATCATAATTTTTATCGATTAAATCAATTGGCCTTGTGCCCCTTTTTTTGGAGACATCCATGAAACGTCTGCTGTGCATCCTGCTGTCAATGCTGGCGCTCGCGCTCCCGGTGCAGGCGGCCTTCCCTGACAAACCCATCCGCTTTGTGGTGGCCTTCGCGCCGGGCAGCTCCACCGACATCGTGGCCCGCCTGATCGGCGAGCAATTGTCAGCGGCCTTGGGGCAGCCGGTGGTGGTGGAGAATCGCCCCGGCGCGGGCGGCAACATTGCCACGGTGGGTGTGATGAATGCACCGGCTGACGGCTACACGCTGTTGTTTCATAGCGTGGCGTACTCAGTGAACCCCAGCATGTTCGCCAACGCCGGCTACGACGCACTCAGCGATCTACAGCCGGTGGCCATGGCCGCATTTACGCCCAACCTGATTTATGTACACCCTGACGTGAAGGCCAACAACCTCGCCGAGTTGCTGGCGCTGGCCCGCGCCAGCAAGATGGCCTATGCCCACTCCGGCAATGGCACCACCACGCAGCTAGGCGCCGAGCTGTTGTTTCGCGGCCTGGCCAAGGTAGACATCACACACGTGCCGTTCCAGCCTGCGGCGGCCACCAATGCGGTGGTCAGCGGCCAGGTGCCAATTGCCTCCACTTCCATGCCACCGGCAGTGCAGTTTGTGCGCACGGGCAAAGTGCGCCCAATTGCCGTGACGTCTCTCAAGCGCAGCCCCGCATTGCCCGATGTGCCCACCGTGGCCGAGTTGGGCTACAAGGACTTCGAGGCCAACACCTGGTTTGCCGTGTTCGCGCCGGGAAAGACCCCGCCCGCCGTGCTGGACCAACTCAACGCCGAAATCAACAAGGCCCTGGGTGCCAAGCCCGTGCAAGAGCGCTTCACCACGCTGTCGCTGGAAGCCACCCGGATGGACCGCCCGCAGCTGCGCAGCTACGTGGCGACTGAAGTGGCCAAGTGGGGCAAGCTGGTCAAAGAGCTGAACATCAAGGCCGAATAAACGGCTGCCAACAAGGGAAGGGAAACGCATGCGATTCGTCAGTTACAAGGGCCCTCAAGGGTCGGCCTGGGGTGTGCTCACCGCAAAAGGGGTGGTGGACAGCCGGATGCTGGGCAACGCGTTGCCTGACAGCCTGATCGGCTTCATTCAGCAGTGCGCTGACACGCCGGGCCGCGCCGCACAGTTGGCTGCGCAGGTGGCCCACGATGCCAGCCAGGCGCAGCCGCTGGCGGGTCTGCGCCTGGAGCCCTGCATTGCGCACCCCGGCAAAGTGATTTGCCTGGGCGTGAACTACCACGACCATGCCAAAGAGGGCGGCAACACGGTGGCCGACTACCCTGTGTTGTTCCTGCGCTGTGACACCTCGCTGCTGGCGCACGGGGAGCCGCTGAAGGTGCCCGCCATCTCCTCCAAACTGGATTACGAGGCCGAGCTGGCAGTGGTGATCGGCCAGCGCACCCGCAATGTGTCTGAGGCCGACGCCCTGGCCGCGGTGTTCGGCTACGCCTGCTTCAATGACGCCACCTTGCGCGACTACCAGAAGCGCACCTCGCAATGGACGATTGGCAAGAACTTTGACGGCACCGGCGGCTTTGGCCCTTGCCTGGTCACTGCCGACGAGTTGCCCCCGGGTTGCACCGGCCTGCGCATCCAGTCGCGCCTGAACGGCCAGGTGATGCAGGACGCCGACACCAGCGACATGGTGTTTGGTGTGGCACGCACCATTTCACTGCTGTCCCAATGCCTGACGCTGGAGCCGGGCGATGTGCTTGTGATGGGCACGCCGGGCGGTGTGGGCTACGCCCGCACACCGCCGGTGTGGCTGAAAGCCGGCGACATCATCGAGATAGAAATCGAACGCGTTGGCCTGCTGTCCAACCCGGTGGTCGCATGAGAAACATCACGCTCGCCAACATTACCGAGGCCGCCACTGGCAGCTTTGCCGGCCTGCCTGACGCCCGCCAGCGTGAGCTGGTCCAGGGCCTGGTGGGCCATCTGCACGCCTATGCGCGCGAGCACAAACTGACCCATGAAGAATGGCGCGCCGCCATCGGGTTCCTGCATCAGGTCGCGGCGCTCAGCAACCACAACCGAAGCGAGTTCACGCTGTTGTCTGACGTGACCGGCATCTCCAGCCTGGTGGATTTGCTGGCGTCCAACCCCGCCGCCACGCCGGGCAGCGTGCTGGGCCCGTTTCACAGCGTGGGCTCGCCCTGGGTCACGAACCCGGCCAACCTGATCGCCGGCAATGAAGGCCAACGGGTCTTGCTGCGCGGGCGCGTGACCGACACGCTGGGCCAGCCGCTGCCAGACGCTACGCTGGACTTCTGGCAGAACGCCGCCAACGGGATGTACTGGCAAATGGACCCGAGCCAACCCACCGACAACCTGCGTTGCCAGCTCAAGGTGGATGCGCAGGGGCGTTTTGAAATCGCCACCATCCGCGCCGTGCCCTATCAGATACCCACCGATGGGCCGGTGTGGCTGGATCTGGTCAAGCCCTCGGGGCGTGGTTCGTGGCGGCCAGCGCATTTTCATTTGATCGTTTCCGCGCCGGGCCTGCGAACGCTGGTCACCGAAGTGTTTGATGCGCAAGACCCATACCTGGACAGCGACGCAGTGTTTGGGGTGCGTACCGCCCTGATCGGGCGTTACGACAGCGTGACCGACGCCGACGCCTGTGCGCGCCTGGGCGTGCCCGGCCCGCAATGCCTTGTGATGACTTTCGACGTGCGCCTGGCCAGTGCCAGTGAATCAGGGTTAGCGCCAACATGAGCGGCACCACAGCGTGACTGAATTTCAAGAGATACTGCCAATCATGAACAGCAAGCCATTCGACATCACCCGCCGTCAGTTCAGCGGCCTCGCGGGCCTGTGCGCGTTGGGTGCGGGGGCGCAGGCACAGGCTGCGGACGACTTGCCGCTGTTCGACGCCCATATTCACTACAGCCACGACGCCTGGGACCTGGTGCCGCCAAAGCAGGCGGTGGCGATTTTGCGCAAGGCCGGGCTCAAGGGCGCGCTGGTGTCGTCGTCCAACGACGAGGGCACGCAAAAGCTGGTGGCAGAAGCGCCCGACCTGATCGTGGCCGAGCTGCGGCCCTACCGCACCCGCAGCGAGATCGGCACCTGGGTACGCGACGCCACCGTGGTGCGCTACCTTGAAGAGCGCCTGGCCAGGTACCGTTATGTGGGCATTGGTGAGTTCCATCTTTCGGGCGAAGATGCCGAGCTGGCAGTGCCCCGCCGCATGGTGGCGCTGGCGCGCGAGCGCGGCCTGGTGCTGCATGCGCACTCTGATGTGGACGCGGTCAACCGTTTGTTTCGCCAGTGGCCCGAGGCCCGCGTGCTGTGGGCCCATTCAGGCTTTGACCGGCCCGAGGTCGTGCGCGAGACCTTGCGCCGCCACCCGCGCCTGTGGAGCGACCTGGCTTATCGCAGCGACCAGGCCACGCTGGGCAAGGTGGACCCGGCCTGGCGCGAAGCGTTCATGGAGTTCCCCGACCGCTTCATGATCGGTACCGACACCTTTACGCCCGAGCGTTGGTACTACATCGAAGGCCACGCCACCTATTCGCGCGGCTGGCTCAAAGACCTGCCGCCCGCGCTGGCCGAGCGCATTGGCTGGCGCAACGCCGAACAGTTGTTGCGCCCGGCGGGTGCGCCCCGGGCATGAACCGGCTGCGCGCAGCGCTTTGTCTGGCATGGGCCGGTCTGGCGCTGCCGGCTGGCGCAAATGACTGTGGCAAGACGCTGGCCCAAGCCGGGCGCCAGCAGCTCGCTGGCCAGGGCTACAGCGTGGCATTTGCGCCCAGCCGCTGGCCCATTGCGGTGGGGCAGCACTTCAGCCTGGCGTTGCAGGTCTGTGCCGGCCCAGGCCAGCCGGCGCCGACGGCGCTGCGGGTCGATGCCGACATGCCCGCGCACCGCCACGGCATGAACTACCGCGCCAGCGTCAAAGACCTGGGCCAGGGCCACTACCGCGCCGAAGGGTTGATGTTCCACATGCCGGGGCGCTGGCGGGTTCGGCTGGAGCTGGGCAGCGGCGCGCAGGCGGTCCGGCTGGAGCGTGAGATAGAGGTGCCATGACGCCCTGGCGTCGCCGGTTTTACGCGGCCGTGTGGGCAATTGCCTTTGGCAGCCTGGCCCACCCAGCCGCCCTGGCCGCCGCGCCCGCCGGCTTGCTGGACTTTTCGGCCGACGAAGTAGCGCGCATCCAGCGCCATGGCCCCTGGCCATTGCCGCCGGCGCGCGACGTCGGCAACCGCCTGTCTGGGCAACCGCAGGCGATTGCGCTGGGCCAGGCACTGTTTTTTGACAAGCGCCTGTCACCCGATGGCCGCATGGCCTGTGCCAGCTGCCACAGCCCGGCCAAGGCGTTTGCCGACGGGCGGGCCAGGTCGCTGGGGCGTGTGGTGCTGGACCGCAACGCGCCGTCGCTGTGGAATGCGGTGCATGAACGCTGGCTGGGCTGGGACGGTGCCTCCGACAGCCTGTGGTCGCAAGCCATGCGGCCACTGACCGACCCACGCGAGATGGCCACCAGCGCCAGTCATGTGGCGGGCCTGATTGCGCAAGACGCGCAGCTAGGCTGCCGCTGGCAGCAGGTTTTTGGCAACCTGCCCGAGCCACAGGCCCAGGCCACGTTGGTAGACGCCGCCAAGGCCATCAGCGCGTTCACTGCAAGCCTGGTTTCCGGCCCCACTGCCTTTGACGACTTTCGCGAGGCCCAGGCCAGCGGCGACCACGCCGCGGCGGCGCGCTACCCGCTGGCGGCCCAGCGCGGCCTTCGGCTGTTTGTGGGGCGCGGCCAGTGCAACCTGTGCCATCTGGGGCCGATGTTCAGCAACGCAGAGTTTGGCGACATCGGGATTCCATTTTTTGTGCGCCCCGGGGTGGTTGACCCCGGCCGGCACGGCGGCATTCAGGCGCTGTGGGCCAGCCCGTTCAACCTGCTGTCTGGCTGGCGTGACGGGCCGGACGAAGCTGCACTGAAAACCCGCCAGGTGGACCTGCAGCACCGCAACTTTGGCGAGTTCAAGGTGCCCAGTCTGCGCAACGTTGCCGACACCGCGCCCTACATGCACAACGGCCAGCTGGCCTCGCTGCGCCAGGTGGTGCTGCACTACTCGCGGCTGAACCTGGAGCGGCTGCACGCTGACGGCGAGCAGGTGCTCAAGCCGCTGGCCTTGACGCCCGGTGAGATCAATGACCTGCGGGCCTTTCTGGGCAGCTTGTCAGACCCGCAGGCGCGCCAGTGGAAGCCGCGCCGCCTGGCACCCTGCACCAAAGCGGGCTGAGCACCACCGAAGCGCCGCCGCCAGGGGCGATCTCAGGCCGGGTGCCCCAGTTCGCGTGCCTGCGTGGCCACCACGCTGGAGGTGCGGGTGTAGTGCTCGGTCAGCAGGCGCACCGCGTCGTCGGTGCGGGCATGAATAGCGGCCTCAAAAATCGCCACATGCTCGGCATGCTCGTTGCGGGAGCTGAACATCTTTACGGCGGCCAGTTGACGGAAGCGGTAGGCCTCTTCGGCCAGACTGGCACAAAACGCGCGCAGCCAGCGCGACGGGCAGCGCGCCAGCAGGCCGCGGTGAAACTCCCGGTGCAGGGTTTCCCACTCCGGGTTGGGAACATAGTGGTCGGTGGCCAGTGAGCGCGGGGTTCGTGACAGGCGGTGCACCAGCAGCGCCAGCTGGTCTTCCCAGGCGGCGTCGCGGTGTTCGATGGACTCAGCCAGCGCCAGGCTTTCAAGCTGCACCCGGTTGCGGGTCAGGATCGGCAGTTCGTCCCAGCTAAGCGCCGCCACACTGAAGCCGCGCTGGTCGGTGCGGGCCACCAGGCCCTCGGCCGACAGTCGGCTCAGTGCCTCGCGCAGCGGGCTGGCACCTACGCCATACCGCTCAGACATCGCGCCCACACGCAGCTTGCTGCCCGGCTCCAGCTCGCCGTGCGCAATGTCGGCGCGCAGACGCTCGTACACCGCGCTGGCCCGGGTTGCTGTGGCGGCCCCTGAATCGGAAGCGGTGGGGACAGGAGACTTGCGAGGCATGAAGCGCTGATTTGCAGAATTAATCGATTAATTGGAGTTTAGTCCATCATCTGCGAGCAGCGGTGGCCGGTGTTGTGGGTTGGGGCGGGCCAGTCGGCTCCCGCATGGCGCAGCAAAACGCTATGAATTTAATAGTGGCTCACGCAATATCTACGCGGGCTGCAGGCCGTTTTGCCAGTTTTCGGGGCTGGTGTCAGCCGCGCGCCGGAATCACCAGGCCCCTGACCACCGCGGGCCGGGCCACGAATGCGGCCAGCGCGCGCTGCACATGGGTGAAGGCGTCAAAACCCACCAGCTCGCCCGCGTCGTAAAAGCCCACCAGGTTGCGCACCCAGGGGAAGATGGCGATATCGGCAATGCTGTAGTCGGCACCCATCACCCAGTCGCGCCCGGCCAGCCGCTGGTCCAGCACCCCGAGCAGCCGCTTTGACTCGGCGGCGTAACGGTCGCGCGGGCGCTTGTCTTCAAATTCCTTGCCGGCGAACTTGTGAAAGAAGCCCAGCTGGCCAAACATCGGGCCAATGCCGCCCATCTGGAACATCACCCACTGCATGGTCTGGTAACGCCCGGCGGGGTCTTGCGGCATGAACTGGCCGGTTTTCTCGGCCAGGTAAATCAGCATCGCGCCCGACTCAAACAGCGCCAGCGGCTGCCCGCCGGGGCCGTTGGGGTCGATCATGGCGGGGATTTTGTTGTTGGGGTTGAGCGAGAGGAATTCGGGCGACACCTGGTCGTTGCGCTCAAAGCTCACCAGGTGCGGCTCATACGGCAGGCCGGATTCCTCCAGCATGATCGAGGCCTTTACGCCGTTGGGCGTGGGCAGGGAATAAAGCTGGATGCGGCTGGGGTGCAGTGCCGGCCATTTGCTGGTGATGGGAAAGCTGGACAGGTTGATCATGCGGGGCTTTCAGGGCAGAGGGTCTGACTATAGGCAATCCCTGTCGCGCCTGCGATGCCCACAGGCTGGCGCGCCCAGCGCGCCCGGCGTAAAGTGACGGCTTCGCCTGCCCTGAACTACAGGAATCCCATGAACGCACCTCTTCACCGCGAAATGCCCGGCGGCGCGCTGGACGCCGCCGCTGCTTTGGCCCACGCCACAAACCAGTGGGACAGTGACATCGTCCGGCAACTGAGCGACTACATCCAGATCCCGGCCAAGTCGCCCGGCTTTGACAAAGACTGGGCTGCCAACGGCTACATCGAGACCGTGCTGCGCAACGCTGCGCAATGGGTCGAGGCCCAGAAGGTCGAGGGGCTGAAGCTTGAGATCGTGCGCCTGCCGGGCCGCACGCCCGTGCTGTTTTTTGACATTGCGGCGACCAAGGCCGAATCGAGCCAGACCGTTCTGATGTACGGCCACATGGACAAGCAGCCCGAGTTCACCGGCTGGCGCAACGACCTGGGTCCCTGGACGCCGAAGTACGAAGACGGCAAGCTGTATGGCCGTGGCGGCGCGGACGACGGCTACGCGGTGTACGCCAGCATTGCCGCAGTTCAGGCGCTCAAAAGCCAGAAGGTGCCGCACCCGCGCATCGTGGGGCTGGTGGAAACCTGTGAAGAGTCTGGCAGCTACGACCTGCTGCCCTACATTGACTTGTTGCGCCCGCGCCTGGGCGAGGTGGCGCTGGTGATTTGCCTGGACAGCGGCGCTGGCAACTACGACCAGCTCTGGCTCACCACCAGCCTGCGCGGCATGGCCAGCGGCACGCTCAAGGTTGAGGTGCTGACCGAAGGCGTGCATTCAGGCGACGCCTCCGGCCTGGTGCCCAGCAGCTTTCGGATCATGCGCCAGGTGCTGGACCGGCTGGAAGACAGCGCCACCGGGCGCATGCTGCCCGCCAGCTTTCATTGCGAGGTGCCGCCTGAGCGGCTGGCGCAGGCGCAGGCCACAGCGGCCATTCTGGGTGACGAGGTGTACAAGCGCTTCCCCTGGGCCCACTACGACTGTGGCGGCTCCACCGCTTTTGCGCTGCCCACCACCACCGACCCGGTGAAGGCCCTTCTCAACCGCACCTGGACGCCCACCCTCAGCGTGACCGGGGCCGAGGGCTTCCCGGCGCTGAAAGACGCCGGCAATGTGCTGCGCCCCTACACCGCGTTCAAGCTCAGCCTGCGCTTGCCGCCGCTGGTGGACGCGGCCAGCGCAGTGGCGCAAATGAAGGCACTGCTGGAAGACAACGCGCCCTACCAGGCCAAGGTAACGTTTGAAAGCAACGGGGGTGCCACCGGCTGGAACGCGCCGGGCACCGCGCCGTGGTTCGAGCAGGCACTGAACGCCGCGAGCCAGGCGCACTTTGGCAGCGGCGTGGGCTATATCGGCCAGGGCGGCACCATTCCACTGATGAACATGCTCAGCAAAGGCTTCCCGCAGGCGCAAATGATGGTCTGCGGCGTGCTGGGGCCGCGCAGCAACGCGCATGGCCCCAATGAATTCCTGCACGTGCCCTACGCCAAGAAGCTCACGGCCGCCGTGGCGCAGGTGATGGCTTCCCTGCCCGCATGAGCAACTCCACGCTTTCCACCTTTACCGCCAGCGACGGCGACAACCTTGCCTTGCAGGAATGGCCTCTGGCAAAGGGCGCGCCGCTGCGCGGTGCCGTGGTACTGGTGCATGGCCTGGGCGAGCATGTGGGCCGTTACGACGAAGTGGCCCGGCACCTGAATGCCTGGGGCTTTGCGGTGCGCGGTTATGACCAGTACGGCCACGGTGAATCCGGCGGGGTGCGCGGCGCGCTGCCCAGCAATGAGCGGCTGCTTGACGACCTGGCAGACGTGGTGGACGCCACCCGTATGCGCCTGCCCGATGGCAAGCCGCTTGTTTTGCTGGGCCACAGCATGGGCGGGCTGGTGGCGGGGCGCTTTATCGCGCTGAAGCGCCGGGTGGTGGACGCACTGGTGCTGTCGTCACCCGCGCTGGACCCGGGACTGAACCCGCTGCAAAAGCTGCTGCTGGCCATCGTGCCCAAAGTCGCGCCCAACCTGACGCTGGGCAATGGCCTGGACGAACAATACATCTCGCACGACCCGGCCACCATTGAAGCCTATCGGCGCGACCCGTTGGTGCACGACCGCATCTCGGGGCGGCTGGCGAAGTTCATTGCCGACGGTGGCCCGGCCACCGTGGCGTTGGCTGCGCAATGGCGTGTGCCCACGCTGCTGATGTATGCGGGCGCTGACAAGCTGGTCAACCCGGCCGGCTCACGCGCCTTTGCCGCAGCCGCGCCGAAGGAGGTGGTCACGGCGCATTGTTTCGAAGCGCACTACCACGAGCTTTTCAACGAGCTGGACCGCGCCCCCGTGTTTGCCATGCTGCGGCAGTGGCTGGACCAGCAGTTTCCGCCCGTTTAAGAGGCAAATTCGGCTGCAGCCCGCGCCAATACAGCGCGAGCCACTACTATTTTTGTAGCAAGCCGCCCAGCATGCCGAGCAAGTCGCCGGCGTTGCCCAGGCCGTTTTCCGGTGCCACGCCCTGCGGTGTGAGCTTGTCCACCAGGCCCGGCAGCAGGTCTGCCAGCTGGCCCGAGGCTGCCGACGGGTCCACGCCCAGCTGGCCGGCCAGCTTGCCCAGCAAGTCGCCTCCCAGCACTTCCTTGAGCTGGTCGGCGCTGACCGGCAGGTTCTCGCCCTTGCCGATCCAGGAGCCCACCACCTCGCCCAAGCCGGCGTCGTTGAACTTTTCCACCAGACCGCGCAGGCCGCCACCTTCGCCATCGTTGGCCAGAAGCTGGCCCAACACCGCGCCCATGCCGCCTTGTTGTTGCACCTGGCCCATCACTGCGCCCATTACCGAGTCAAGCAATCCCATATTCAAGTCCTTTCAGGTTCGGGCCTGATTCTGAGTGCGCTTCATGACAAGCGCAAGCCAGACCAGCGCCAGTGCGGTTACCAGCACCGGCAGCAGTGAGCCCCAGTTCAGCAGCGCCCAGCCCTGGGTGGTGACCAGCACGCCAGAGGCCAGCGAGCTCAGTGCAAGGGTAGAAAACACAAAGAAGTTCAGTGCGCCCTGGGCCCGGTCTTTTTCCTCATGCTTGTAGGCGGAAAGGGACAGTGTGGTGCTGCCGGTGAAGACAAAATTCCAGCCCACGCCCAGCAAGAACAGCGCAATCAGGAACTGGTGCAGGTCTACCCCGGTGAGCGCCACCGCAATGCAGCCCAGGTACAGCGCAATGCCAATGCCCATGATGGGCATGGCCCCAAAGCGCTTGATCAGGCCGCCGGTAAAAAAGCCCGGCGCGAACATGCCGATCACATGCCACTCCAGCACCAGCGCCGCATCGGAAAACGGCAGGCCACACTGTTGCATGGCAATCGGCGTGGCGGCCATCAGCAGGTTCATCACCCCAAAGCTCAGGGCACCGGTGGCCGCCGCCACGATGAACACCGGCTGCTTCATGATCTGCATCAGCGGGCGGCCTTGTTGCCCGAGTTTCTTTGCTGCCACTGGCGGGAAGCGAATGAAGGCCAGCGCCAGCATGCCCAGCAAGGCCACCGCGGCCAGGGCAACGTAGGCCCCGGCGAACTTCACCTCAAACATGTCCCGGGTCCAGGCCGCCAGGTTGGGGCCCAGTACCGCGCCCAGCAAGCCCCCGGCCATGACCAGCGAAACCGCCTTTTCCTGGGCGGTGGAGCCGGCAATTTCCGCCGCGGCAAAACGGTACAGGCCGGCGTTGGCGTTGTAGTAGCCGGCCACCACGGTGGCGGCGCACAGCAGC
This sequence comes from Ramlibacter sp. 2FC, assembly GCA_943369755.1. Classification (GTDB taxonomy): domain Bacteria; phylum Pseudomonadota; class Gammaproteobacteria; order Burkholderiales; family Burkholderiaceae_C; genus CALROG01. The sequence continues at coordinate 16,536 of CALROG020000010.1, read as the reverse complement.
CAGAAGTTCTTGCTGAAAGCCGCATAGGCACACAGCAGCGCCGAGAGAAACGCCACCAACAGCCCGATCTGGAACGAGGCCTTGCGCCCGTAGCGCGACTGGGTGCGCGCCACCACGCCAGTGGACAGCGCGCCGCCCACCACATAGCCCATCACCGGCAGCGTGGCCATCCAGCCCAGCGGTGCCAGCGACAGGCCGACCAGTCCGTTGATGGCGATGAAAACGACGTTGTTGGTAAGGAACAGGCCCTGGCAGAGGGCTAGCAGTACAAGGTTGTGGTTCATCAGGGCAGTGTAAGAGCGACCAGCGCCGCCAGTGGCGCGGTCTCCGATCGCAGTACGCGTGGCCCAAGGGTGACAGGCACGAAGCCCGCCGCCAGCGCGGCCTGCTCTTCGGCGGTGCTCAGGCCGCCCTCGGGGCCGGACAGCAGGGTTACCGGGCCGGTGCCTACCGCAGCCTCGGACAATGGCCTGGAGGACGGCGAGAGTGACAGGACTACCCGCGCGTGCTGCGCCGCATGGGCGCTCAACCACTCCTGCAGCCCCAGCACCGCATGCACCTGCGGCACCCGGTTGCGCCCGCTCTGCTCGCAGGCGGCGATGGCAATGGCCTGCCAGTGAGCCCGTTTCTTGTCGGCGCGCTCCGCCTTGAGCTTGAGCACACTGCGCTCGGCCAGCAGCGGCTGCAGGCTGTCCACGCCCAGCTCGGTGGCCTTTTCCACCAGCCAGTCCATCCGCTCATTGGCCGGCATGCCCACCGCCAGGTGCACGGCACGGGCGGTTTCACGCTCCACTGGGTGGTGGCTGCCCACCAGCACCTGCACATGGCTGCGGCCCATTTGCTGGACCGTAGCGTCAAACTCGCCACCTTCGCCGTTGAACAGCGTCACCAGTGCGCCAGGCTGCAGCCGCAGCACCTGGACATGGCGCGCAGCATTGGGCGGCAGCTCAATGCTGTTGCCAGGGGCCAGGGGCAGGGGGCAGTGAAAGCGTGGCATGCTACAAAATTAATAGTGGCTCACGCATTATTTATGCGGGCTGCAGCCGAATTTGGCACTCAAACACGGCCAAACGCAAAGCCCGTGGCGGGCTGGTTGCCTTCGATCTCGTCCAGCAGGCGCAGCAGTGGCCCCAGCTCCCGGTAGCGGTTGGCGGTGGCGCGGATGTACTGGATGAAGCGCGGCGCATCGGCCAGGTACTTGGGCTTGCCGTCGCGCAGCGTGAGCCGCGCAAAGATGCCTGCGACCTTCAGATGGCGCTGCAGGCCCATCCACTCCACGGCGCGATAAAACTCGCCAAAGTCGTCACCCACTGGCAGGCCGGCCTTGCGGGCTTTGTCCCAGTAGCGCACCGTCACGTCGAGTACAAATTCTTCGTCCCAGCTCAGGAAGGCGTCGCGCATCAGGCTGGCAATGTCGTAGGTAATCGGGCCGTATACCGCGTCCTGAAAGTCCAGCACGCCCAGGCGCGCAGTGGCAGGGTCGGCAGGCATCATCAGGTTGCGCGGCATGAAGTCGCGGTGCACATAGACGGCGGGCGCAGCCAGGTTGCGCGCCACGATCAGGCGAAACTGCTGGTCCAGCGTTGCAGCTTGCTTGTCGGTCAGTGTCAGCCCCTTGTGCCGGGCGACGTACCAGTCTGGGAACAGTGCCAGTTCACGCGCCAGCAGGGCCTCGTCGTAGGCCGGCAGTACCCCGGGGCGCGATGCCAGTTGCCAGGCCAGCAAAGCGTCTACAGCCTGCTGGTACAGCGCCAGGTTGGCGCTGGGGTGGTCGGGGTCGACCCGCTCAATCATGGTGTGCTGCCCCAAGTCGTCCAGCAGCATGAAGCCCTGCGGTTCGTCCCAGGCCAGAACCCGTGGCACATGCAGCCCGGCCTGCGCCATCAGTGCCGCCACTTTGACAAACGGCCTGCAATCTTCCTTGTCGGGTGGCGCGTCCATGATGATGAAGCTGCGTGAAGCCGCCTCCCCGTTGGGCAGCGAAGCAGACGCTCGGTCAAGCGTGGGCGCCACATCAATGCGCAGGTAGCGGCGAAAGCTGGCATCTGCGGAGGCCGGGCGCAGGCTTGCGCTGTGCAGGCCATGCGCCGGACCAATGGCCTGCAGCCATTGGCCGAAGGCGGCCTCGCGCCCGGGGTCGAGCCAGGCGACGGGGATGAATGCCGGGGCGGGCGAGGACGAAGGTGGTGCAGGGGCGCTCATGGATAATCCATTCTACAAATGCAGTCCCGCTCTTCGTCCCGCTCTTCGTCGCGCCCTCGTTTCGCACTGACACCTGTGGCCTTTGTGGCGTGCGCGCTGCTGCACCAACCGCTGGCGCGCGCGCAAACTCTGCAAGATGAAGCCCCGTTGCGCCTGCAGCCCAGCTCGGCGCTGCGCGAAGACATTCCCGAGGCTGTACGCAAGAACTTGCCCACCCACGTGAGTGGCGAACGCATTTCGGGCACGACCGACATCGAGACCGTCATCGACGGCAACGCCGAGTTGCGCCGTGGTGACACCGTGATCCGCGCCGACCGGCTGGAGTATTACCAGCCCGACGACCTGGCCAAGGCCCGCGGCAATGTGCTGATCAACCGTGCGGGCAACACCTTTGAAGGCCCTTCGCTGGAGCTCAAGGTGGACGCGTTTGAGGGCTTCTTCAACCAGCCGCAGTACCGCTTCCTGAAGAACAACGCCTACGGCGAGGCCGAGCGGGTGGACTTTATTGACGACAAGCGCGCCATCATCCGCAACGCCAGTTACACCACCTGCCAGCGCCAGCCCGGCCCGAGCTGGATGCCTGCGTGGATACTCAACGCCGCCAGTATCCGCATCGACAACGAGGAAGAGACCGGCCAGGCCGAAGGCGCGGTGCTGAGTTTCATGGGCGTGCCGGTGCTGCCGGTCCCGGCAATCAGCTTCCCGCTGTCGGACAAGCGCAAGTCGGGCGTGCTGCCGCCCACCATCGGGCTGGACAACCTCAATGGCGTGGAGCTGACGCTGCCCTACTACTGGAACATTGCGCCCAACCGCGACGCGACCTTCTTTCCCGCGCTGATGAGCAAGCGCGGCATCGACCTGGGCGGCGAGTTCCGCTACCTTGAGAACGACTACAACGGCAAACTGCGCGCCAACTACATGCCCAGCGACACCTTGCGGGATCGGCATCGCTGGGGTTATGCGTTCAAACATGACGGCCTGGTTCGCAACACGCTGATTGGCCCGCTGGGTTTGAGCCTGAACCTGAACCGGGTGAGCGACGACAACTACTGGCGCGATTTCTCGCGCGCGGGCAACTCGCTGACGCAGCGCCTGCTGGCCAACGACGCGCAGGTTGCGTGGGGGCTGGGCAACTTCTCGGTCACGGCGCGGGCACTGAAGTGGCAGACCCTGCAAGACACTGCCTCGCCCATCGTGCCGCCCTATGACCGGGCACCGCAACTGACCGGCCGCTACATCCGCAACAACCTGGCAGGTGGCTTTGACGCCTCGGTCGAGGCCGACTACACCCAGTTTCAGTCGGTGCGCGCCCTGACCGGCCAGCCCAACGCCAAACGCAGCTACACGCTGGCCCAGCTCAGCCGGCCCTGGCAGGCGCCGGGCTGGTTCATTACGCCCCGGCTGCAGCTGCACAGCACCAGCTACCAGTTTGACGCACCGCTGGCCAATGGCACGACCTCGGCCGCCCGCACCTTGCCCACCTTCAGTGTGGACAGCGGCCTGGTGTTCGAGCGCGACGCCAGCTACTTTGGTCGCCGTTTCCGCCAGACGCTGGAGCCGCGCGCTTTCTATGTGCACACCCCGTACCGCGACCAGAGCGCGCTGCCCAACTACGACTCGGGTGCCAACGACTTCAACTTTGCGACCATCTACACCGAGAATGCGTTCGGGGGCCATGACCGCATCTCCGACAACAACCTGCTGACGCTGGGGGCTACCACCCGCTTGCTGGACCCGGACACCGGTGCCGAAGCCGCCCGCTTTGGCATTGCGCAGCGGCTGCGCTTCAAGGATCAGCGGGTGACGTTACCCGGTGGCACGCCCGTCAGCGAGCGGCTGAGCGACGTGCTGCTGGGGGCCTCGATCAACTGGGACCCGAAGTGGAGCTTTGACTCCACCGTGCAATACAACCCCAAAACCGGCCGATCGATCCGTTCGACCGTCGGCGGGCGCTACAGCCCCGGCAACTACCGGGTGATCAGCGCCGCCTACCGGCTGCAGCGCGGCCTGAGCGAGCAAATTGATACCGGCTGGCAGTGGCCCATCGGCGACCACAGCGCCGCCAGCGGCGAGGGGCGCTGGTACAGCGTCGGGCGGCTGAACTTCAGCCTGCGTGACCGCAAACTGGTGGACGCGGTTGTCGGCTTTGAATACGACGCCGGCTGCTGGCTTGGCAGGGTTGTGGTCGAGCGCCTGCAAAGCAGCACCTCGTCGTCGAACAAGCGGATTCTTTTTCAGCTGGAATTCGTCGGCTTCACCCGGCTGGGCTCGAACGCGCTGCAGACGCTGAAGGACAATATCCCCCGTTACCAGTACCTGCGCGAGCAGACCACCACGCCCAGCCGCTTCAGCAACTACAACTGATCACCATGAAACAACGCGTTTTCCCACTGACGCTGGCCCTCATGGCCGCCTTTGTCTGCGGGGCCAGCCAGGCCCAGGGCCTGCGCGGGTCACCCAGCATTGGGGCCAGTCGCACCAACCAGCCGCTGTTGCCCGCGGGCCCACGGCAGGCCGACTACATCGTGGCCGTGGTCAATTCCGAGCCGATTACCAACAACGAAGTGCGCGCGCGTCTGGTGCGGGTCGAGCAGCAGCTTGTGCAGCAAGGCGGGGCGCTGCCGCCGCGTGAGTTGCTGGCCCGCCAGGTGCTGGAGCGCCTGATTGGCGAAAAGGCCCAGTTACAACTGGCGCGTGAAACCGGTATCAAGGTGGATGAGCTCACGGTGGACCAGGCTGAACAAAACGTCGCACGGCAAAACCAGATTGAAGTGCCCGAGCTGCGCCGCCGGTTGCAGGCCGACGGCTTGTCGGTCACCCAGTTCCGTGAGGAGCTGCGCAACCAGCTTTTGCTGACGCGCCTGCGTGACCGCGAGGTCGAGCCGCGGGTGCGGGTCAACGACCTAGAAATAGACCAGTTCATCCAGGAACAGCAGGGCAGCAACGACCTGGCCAGCATGGAGCTCAATCTCGCGCAGATTCTGGTGGCCGTTCCTGAAGCGGCCAACGAAGCCCAGGTGGCAGCGCTGCAGGCAAAGGCTGAGCGCGCACTCAGCCGCTCGCGTGCGGGTGAAGACTTCGCCCGATTGGTGCGGGAGTTTTCCGACGCGCCGGGTGCCGCCAGCTCGGGCGGCCAGATGGGCCTGCGCCCGGCAGACCGCTACCCGCCAGTTTTTGTCAATGCCACGGCGGCGCTGCCCGAAGGTGGCGTCAGCGCGGTGGTGCGCTCCGGTGCCGGCTTTCACATCTTGAAGGTGGTTGAAAAGCGCCAGGCCGGCATGCCCGGCGTCAACGTGACGCAAACCCGTGCACGCCACATTCTGTTGCGCCCGACCGCCCAGCTCACGGAGTCGGCCGCTCTTGAGCGGCTGGCAGATTTTCGCAAGCGGATTCAGGCCGGTACGGCCGACTTTGCCCAGCTGGCGCGCGAGAACTCGCAGGACGCGAGCGCGCGCAATGGCGGCGACCTGGGCTGGGCCAACCCGGGTGTGTACGTTCCCGAGTTTGAAGATGCACTGAATGACATGCAGCCCGGCCAGATTGCCGAGCCACTGGTCTCGCGCTTTGGTGTGCACCTGATCCAGTTGCAAGAACGCCGCCAGGCCACGCTCAGTCAACGCGAGCAGCGCGAGATTGCACGCAACCTGGTGCGCGAGAAAAAGCTCGACGAGGCTTACAGCAACTGGGCGCAGGAAGTGCGCGGGCGTGCTTACGTAGAGCTGCGCGAACCACCGCAATAATGTTGCCCCCACGCTCCCCCACTGCGTGTGGGTCGCTGCCCCCCGAGGGGGCTCGCGCGCCTTGGGGCGGCCCGGCGGCGCTCGGGATGTTGCCCCCACGCTCCCCCACAGTGTGTGGGTCGCTGCCCCCCGAGGGGGCTCGCGCGCCAACGCAGCTAAAGGCTGCGCTTCGCTTGCCCGGCGGCCCGGCGGCGCTCATTTTGTGAAACATATCGCCCGCAAGCGCTTCGGGCAGCATTTCCTTTCGGATGGCGGGATCATCGACGCCATCGTGCGCGAGATTGCACCGCAGCCGGGCCAGCCCATGGTGGAAATCGGCCCCGGCCTGGCGGCTTTGACGCAGCCGCTGGTGGAGCGTCTGGGTCGCCTGACAGTGATAGAGCTGGACCGCGACCTGGCCGCACGCCTGCGCGCCCATGGCCAACTAGAGGTGGTCGAGGCGGACGTGCTCAAAGTCGATTTTGTCCAGCTCGCCGCTTCGATGGGGCTGGCCGCGGGGGCAAAACTCCGGGTCGTCGGCAACCTGCCGTACAACATCTCCACGCCCATTCTGTTTCACCTGCTTGACGCAGTGACCCTGATTGAAGACCAGCACTTCATGCTGCAAAAGGAAGTGATCGACCGCATGGTCGCGCGCCCGGCCACCAGCGACTACAGCCGCTTGAGCGTGATGCTGCAATGGCGCTATGCAATGCAAAACGTGCTTTTTGTGCCGCCGGAATCGTTCGACCCGCCGCCGCGCGTGGACAGCGCGGTGGTGCGGATGGTGCCGCTGGCCGTGCCGCCGGTGCTGGATGTGAAGCTGTTCAGCGAGCTGGTCCAGGTGGCCTTCAGCCAGCGCCGCAAGATCCTGCGCCACACGCTGGGCAAGTGGCTGGAACAAAAGGGCTTCGCCGGCCAATTCGATATCCAGCGGCGCGCCGAGGAGGTACCGGTAGACCAGTACGTGGCGCTGGTGCAAGCGCTGACGCAATAAAAAAGCCCGTCGCGTGACGGGCTTTTCGTTTCAGGGGTGCCGTGGAACCGGCTTTGCCGGGCCGCAGGCACCGCCCCCGGCCGGGGGGAGGTGCAGCGCCACAGCGTGGCGCGCAGCCTGGGGGCGTGTTGGTCAGGCTGCTGCCAGCCAATAACCCGCGTTGAACGGGCTGCTCATGCGCAAGGCAAACGGGGAGACGTCCAACAGCTTGTCGGTGGGCATTTTCTCGCCGGTTTCAGTGGTCAGTTCGATGCCGGTAGGGGCAGCGTTGATGCCGTCTTCGGGTTTGCTAGCCTCATTCGCCCGTTCTGCTTGGCTGGTGGGTGCAGAACGGGCTACAGAAAAGAATAGAAGCATCGGAAGGGTATCTTCCGGTCCGCCCAGTAGTCGGCGGTGTCACGGAAGATGTCGAGCAACTGCTCGCGCGCCTCCTTGTCGAACTTTACATTCGCCGGAATCTGCTCCAGTACCACCACAAAGCCTGGCTGCGGGCCAGATTTGTGCAGCGGATCGGTCATGCAGTCATACAGCGCATCAAAGTTCTTGCCGAAATGCGACGGGAACGTGAACTGCTGGGCGATCATGTCCAGCACGTCTTGCTTGCTTTGGGCGTTGGCCAGGTTGGCGTACAGGAAGTGTTGGCCGAGCGACTGCGCGGCCTCATGCAGGTCCTGCACCCGGAAGGCGCGGATTGACTGCACGATGTTGGTTCTCACGGTACGAAGTGGTGTATCCATCTCCGCTTCTCTTTCCATAGTCAAAAACAAATCCCGCTTCATATTCACTGCGCCACGATCTTTCGAAAGCTGGCGTAGTGGTCGGCGGTGTAATAACACGCGTCCGGCGTCCTGGGCTGGCCGCCGCACACAATGCGCCGGGCTCCCCGGTCGCGCGATCCTGGCGTCTTCACGGTGTACTCGCGGTAGTAGCCGCGCTTGTGGGCCGGGAGCAGCCGCTCGCGGTTACCAAATACGGTTCCGTCCTTGTCGTACGGGAACGGTCCACCCTGGCGGATCAGTTCGTAAGTCTCTTTTCCCTGCTTGGGCAGTTCAGCCAGGCGCACCGTCGTTGAGCTGTTCCCGGTCAGCCCCTCTTGTGGGGGGCTCTTGCCGTGCACCATGCTGGGGACGGCGATTGCCGCGGCCAGAAAAAAGCTGGTGAGTGCAAACTTGACAGCAGCGACACGCGCCATGGGCGATACCTTGTGGAGACCTGTTGTTCTAGGGGCGCCTACGAATACCCGGGTAAACCCCGAAATTCAAGAGCGTTAGTGTGCCCGATCTACCCCAAAAACGCAAGCGCCTGCCCAATAATTAGGCAGCCTCAGTAAGGGCTTGCATCTGCTGCAAGTACAAATTAGTTAGTACCAGCTTTCTTGTAAGGGCTTATCGAGCCGCGTTAGCGTCAGCCACAGTCAATGCTGTCATGTTGACAATACGGCGCACCGTGGTACTGGCCGTCAGCACATGGACCGGTTTTGCCGCACCCAGCAGCACAGGGCCCACCGCGATGTTGCCGCCCGCTGCGGTTTTGAGCAGGTTGTAAGAAATATTGGCTGCATCGATGTTTGGCAGTACCAGCAAGTTGGCGTCGCCGGCCAGTGTGCTGTTGGGCATGATCGTCGCCCGTGCGGTGCCATCCAGAGCCACATCGCCGTGCATTTCGCCGTCGACTTCCAGCCAGGGGGCCTGCTCGCGCAGCAGCTCCAGGGTGCGCCGCATCTTCACCGCGCTGGGGTGGTTGCTGCTGCCGAAATTGGAGTGGCTCAAAAGCGCCGCCTTGGGTTTGAGGCCAAAACGCATCATTTCCTCGGCCGCCATGACCGTGATCTCGGTCAGCTCTTCGGCGCTCGGGTCGTAGTTGACATGGGTGTCGACCAGGAACACCTGGCGGCCCGGCAGCATCAGGCCGTTCATGCAGGCGTAGATCTGCACGTCTTGCGGGGTGCTCGGGCTGCCGCCCACGCGCTTGCCAATGACCTGGTCGATGTAATGCAGGTGCATGGCGGTGGTGCCCCAGGTGCCGCAGATCATGCCGTCGACATCGCCCTTGTGCAGCAGCATGGCACCAATCAGCGTGAGGCGGCGGCGCATTTCGATCTTGGCCATCTGGGCTGTGACGCCCTTGCGCTCCGTCATGCGGTGGTAGGTTTGCCAGAAGTCTCGGTAGCGGCGGTCTTGCTCGACATTGACCACGTCGTAGTCCAGCTCTTCCTTCAGGCGCAGGCCGAACTTCTCAATACGCTGGGCAATGACCGCCGGGCGGCCAATCAGCGTGGGCCTGGCCAGGCCTTCGTCGACCACGATCTGGGCGGCGCGCAGTACGCGCTCTTCCTCGCCTTCGCAGTAGGCCACGCGCTTTTTCAACGCCTTTTTGGCCGCCGTGAAGATCGGCTTCATGGTGGTGCCCGAGGCATAGACGAAGCTTTGCAGCCGCTCGCGGTAAGCGTCCATGTCGGCAACTGGGCGCAACGCCACGCCGCTTTCGACCGCAGCCTGGGCTACCGCCGGCGCGATCTTCATCATCAGGCGCGGATCAAATGGTTTCGGAATCAGGTATTCCGGCCCGAAGGCCAGCTTCTCGCCGGCGTAAGCCGCGGCCACCACTTCGCTTTGCTCGGCCTGGGCCAGTTCGGCAATTGCGTGCACCGCCGCAATCTCCATCTCGTCGGTGATGGTGGTCGCACCGGAGTCCAGCGCGCCACGGAAGATGTAGGGGAAGCACAGGACGTTGTTGACCTGGTTCGGGTAGTCGGAACGGCCGGTGGCCATGACCACGTCGCTGCGCACGGCATGCGCTTCTTCAGGGGTGATTTCGGGGTTGGGGTTGGCCAGTGCAAAAATCACCGGCTTGGCCGCCATCTTGGCGACCATTTCGGCCTTGAGCACGCCCCCGGCCGACAGGCCCAGGAACACATCCGCACCGTCGATCACCTCGGTCAGTGTGCGTTTGTCGGTTTTTTGGGCGTACTGAATCTTGTCTTCGTCCATCAGCTCGGTGCGGCCTTCATAAACCACGCCGGCCAGGTCGGTCACAAAAATGTTTTCGCGCTTCAGGCCGACTTTGAGCAGCAGGTTCAGGCAGGCCAGCGCCGCCGCACCCGCGCCAGAGGTCACCAGCTTGACCCTGGAAATGTCTTTGCCCACCACCTTCAGGCCGTTCAGCATGGCGGCCGCCACGGTAATGGCGGTGCCGTGCTGGTCGTCGTGGAACACCGGAATCTTCATGCGTTTGCGCAGCTCGCGCTCCACATAAAAGCAGTCGGGTGCCTTGATGTCTTCCAGGTTGATCGCGCCAAAAGTGGGCTCCAGCGCGGCAATTACCTCGACCAGCCGGGCCGGGTCTTTTTCATTGATTTCGATGTCAAACACATCAATGCCGGCGAACTTCTTGAAGAGCACGCCCTTGCCCTCCATGACCGGTTTGGACGCGAGGGGCCCGATGTCGCCCAGGCCCAGCACCGCCGTGCCGTTGGTGATCACCGCCACCAGATTGCCACGGCTGGTGTACTTGAAGGCGTTGGCCGGGTCCTTGACAATTTCCTCGCAAGGCGCGGCCACGCCGGGCGAGTACGCCAGCGCCAGGTCATGCTGGTTGATCAGCTGCTTGGTTGCTTGGATCGCCACCTTGCCCGGTGTAGGGAACTGGTGGTATTCAAGCGCGGCGCGGCGCAACTCGGCGCGTTTGTCTTGTTGGGTCGCCGGGGTGTTTGGGGGCATTTTGTCGAGTCTCCTGAATCAGACAGCTTACGCGGTGAAACCGGCGTGCCGTCAGCTTTTGTAAGGGAAAGGGATTGTAGACCTGGCCGCGGGAAAACCCTAGTAAGGGGATTTGCGTAAGAGTTTGGCTACTGCAAAGCGGACTTTCCGGGGCCAAAAAGTCGGCAGAGGTCGTGCGCGCGGGGCTCCAGTCCCTGTTGACGCAGGTTGTTTTCCAGGCACGGGGGGGCTTGGCCATGGCAGGCTTGCGTGGCGCGCGCATGGGCGGTGTTGAACCCGGCGCAGTCGGTCGTCGGTTGCCCGGGGCTTGGTCGAATCATGGCGTCACGAAGGGGCGCGCCGGCATCGGGAACTGGTGTCAACGCCGAGGGCGCTGGTGGCGTCGGCACTGGCGACGGTGCAGGCCCAGCGGTTGCGGGATCAGGCAGGAACCGGTTCGGGGTACTTGCATACCACCCCCACCCCAGAGCCACCCCGACGGCAAGCAACACAAATACAACAAGCTTCATGGATCGAGGGGCTTCCGAGCAAAAGCTACAAAGAGTAACTAGAATTTTGACCTTGAATCTTAGTAACTTGAACGGCACAACTTTTTTCAGGAGTCGCCATGGATGAACTGCGCAGAAAACTGACGTTGGGAGCGGCGTTTGGCGCTGCCAGCGCCACCGGCGGCTTGCTCGCTACGGGGGCGGTGAACGCCCAGTCGGCACCCGCACGGCGAACCTCTGTGATCGTCATCGGAGCCGGCGTGGCCGGTCTTGCCGCAGCGCGTCGGCTGGCGCGCGCCGGCCATGTCGTGACAGTGCTTGAAGCCCGCAACCGCATCGGCGGGCGGGTTTGGACGGATGTGAACGAAGGGGTGCCGATGGACATCGGCGCGGGCTGGATTCACGGGCCCGACGGTGGCAACCCTTTGACTGCGCTGGCTGCCGAGGCGCGCGCCACCACCTACCTCACCAAAGACGACTCGGTCCAGGTCTTCAACGCCACCGGCACGGACGTGACCGCCCAGCAATTCCCGGCTGGCAAAGCCAAATACGATAGCTTGCTGGCCGCGGTGAACACCGCCATGGCCGGCTCCGGGCCGGACCGGTCGCTGGCGTCTGCACTGACCGCCGCCGACCCGACCGCGTTGACCGACCCGTTCTCGACCTATTTGTTGACTTCGACACTGGAGTTCGACACCGGCGGCTGGCTCGAAGGCCTTTCGGCACGAGGCTATTACAACGGCTCCAAATTCCCGGGCAAAGACGTGCTGTTCCCGGGCGGCTACAAGGTGATCCCGGAGCTTCTGGCCCGGGGCCTTGACGTGAAGCTGAACAGCCCAGTGACCAGTGTGACCCATACCGACACTGGCGTGACGGTGGTCGCAGGCGGGGCCAGCTTCACAGCCGACTACTGTGTCGTGACCATTCCACTGGGTGTGCTGCGCGCCAACAGCGTCACCTTTTCGCCGGCGCTGACCACTGAAAAAACGGCCGCGATGAACCGGCTGGGCGTGGGCCAGATCAACAAGGTCTTCATGTTGTTTGACAGCGCTTTCTGGCCCACGGAGACGCAGTACTTTGGCTGGCATTCACCGATTCGCGGCCGCTATTCCTACTTCTTGAGCTATCGCACCTTCAGCGGCATCAATTGCCTGGTGACCTTTGGCTTTGGCGAGCAAGGCGCCGCAATCGAGGCCATGAGCGAAGCCCAGATCATTGCCGACGTGACGCCCGCACTGACAACCGTTTTCGGTGCGTCGGCCGTTGCCCCGCGCCGCGCCATCCGTACCGGCTGGAACAACGACCCCTTTGCGCGGGGTGCCTATTCGTTCGCCGGAATCAACAGCACGCCTGCCGACCACGAAACCCTGGCCGCGCCACAGGGCAGCCGCCTGATGTTTGCCGGCGAGCACACCCACGAGCTATACCGTGCCACGGTCCACGGCGCCTTCCTGAGCGGTGAACGCGAGGCAAACCGCATTCTCCCGCTGGCCACCGCTTCTTCTGCGTTGTCTGAGGCCGAGCGGGTACTGAACTGGGCCGAGTCAGTGGCACCCGAACTGATCTCGCCGCGCGGCGTGGCAACCCGGCAGTCGGGCATCTATACCTTCCGTTACTACCCTGCCACCAACAGCTTTGCTGCAGTGGACGACCGGCGCAACGTGGTCTACCTGAATCCGGCCGGCGTGTTGACCACGGTGGGCACGGTCGACCGGTACATGCCGCTGGTGACTGCGGCCGGGTTCTAGGCGCCAAAGACCGGGTCGACCGTGCCAGGGTGGCGGGCGACCCGGGCGCTTACCCGCGCATCAGCGCCTCAATCGCGTCCCCATCGACCGGCACGCCGCGCGACACCAGCTCGCAGCCACCGGCGGTGACGATGGCGTCGTCCTCGATGCGGATGCCGATGTTGTGGAACTGTTCCGGCACGCCTTCGGCCGGGCGCACATACAGGCCGGGCTCGATGGTCAGCACCATGCCGGGCTGCAGCACCCGGCTGGGCCGGTTCTTGATGAGCTCATTGCTTAGCGGGTCGCGCCGCTCGCTCACCTCGCCCACCTGCGACGGCTCCACATAGCTGCCGCAGTCGTGCACGTCCATCCCCAGCCAGTGGCCGGTGCGATGCATGTAGAACTGGAAGTAGGCGCGTTGTTCGATCACGTCGTCCACCGTGCCCACCTTGTTTTTGTCCAGCAGGCCTACGTCGAGCAGGCCCTGGGCCAGCACCTTCACCGTGGCCTCGTGCGGGTCGATGAAGCGGGCACCCGCTTTGGTGGCGGCGATGGCCGCCTCCTGGGATGCCAGCACCAGGTCGTACAGCGTGCGCTGTGGCCCGGTGAACTTGCCGTTGGCCGGGAAGGTGCGGGTGATGTCTGACGCATAGCTGTCCAGCTCGCAGCCGGCGTCGATCAGCACCAGCTCGCCGTTTCGCACCGGTGCGGTGTCGGCGCGGTAGTGCAGCACGCAGGCGTTGGCGCCAGCCGCCACGATGCTGCTGTAGGCCGGGTACTGCGAGCCGCCCTGGCGGAATTCATGCAGCAGCTCGGCGTCCAGGTGGTACTCGCGCACGTCTTTGCCCTCGCGCAACATCCGGGCACTGAGTTGCATGGCGCGGATATGGGCGCGCGCGCTGATGGCACCGGCGCGGCGCATGATGTCCTGCTCGTGCGCGTCCTTGACCAGCCGCATCTCGTCCAGCACGCCGCACAGGTCGCGCTGCTGTTCGGGGCACAGCGCGCCATAGCGCACGCGTGCGCGCACCTGGTTGAGCCAGCCGCCCACGCGGGCTTCCAGGCCGGTGTGGATGGCAAACGGGTACCAGACGGTGTCGCGGTTTTCCAGCAATTTGGGTAGCTGTGCGTCCAGCTCGCCGACTGAAAAAGCAGCGTTCACGCCCAGGGCGGCAGGCGCGGCATCAGGGCCCAGCCGGTAGCCGTCCCAGATTTCACGCTCCAGGTCCTTGGGCTGGCAAAACAGCGTGCTCTTGCCGTCGCCGGTGATCACCAGCCAGGCGTTCGGCTCGGTGAAGCCGCTGAGGTAATAGAAGTAGCTGTCGTGCCGGTACAGGAAGTCGCTGTCGCGGTTGCGCGGGCGTTCCGGTGCGGTGGGAATGATGGCAATGCCGTCGGGGCCAAGGGCAGCGGCCACGCGGGCGCGGCGTTGGGCGTAGAGGGATGTGGTCATGGCGTGTTGAGTTGGGCCAGCCGCTCGGGCGTGCCGACATCGGCCCAGGGGCCGGTGTACAGCTCGGCGGTAATTTGCTGATTGTCCATCGCGGCGCGCAGCAGCGGTGCCAGGGGGGCTTTGACGCCGGCCGGGTTGCCGGGTGGGATGGCGCAGTGCGGTGCCTGAAACAGCGCGCGGCGGTACAGGCCGATGGTCGAAAAGGTGTAACGCACCTCAGCCTGGTTCAGCGCCAGGCCTTCTGGTGAAAGGCCAAAGTCGCCTTTCAGGTTGTGCGCAGGGTTGGGCACCAGCCAGATATGCCCAAGCCTGCCGCTGGCGGCAAAGCGCTGCACCGCATCTTGCGTAAACCTGAAGTCGGGCACGAACACATCCCCCGCCAGCACCCAGAACACCTCGGCCAGCTGGGGCAATGCGCGCGCAATGCCGCCAGCCGTCTCGAGTGCGCCGCCAAAGTCGCGCCCTTCATGCGAGTAGCGGAGTGCAATTTGCTCTGATTTTGATAGTGGCTCAGTCATATCCCACGCGGGCTGCAGGCCAAAACGGTCTTCAACCTGCTCGCCAAGCCAGGCGGTGTTGACCAGTTGCCGCGTAAAGCCACCGCGCGCCAGCGCCTCCATGGGCCACTGCATCAGCGGCTTGCCGCGCAATGCCAGCAGCGGTTTGGGCGTGTGGTCGGTCAGCGGGCGCATGCGCTCGCCACGCCCGGCGGCAAGGATCATGGCCTGGCACGGGGCAAGGGAGTCGGTGGCGCTGGGCATGAACGCCACTGTAGAGCATGGCGGGTTCGTTCCCGCAACGAAAGGCCGGGCTCAACCGCCCAGCTAAAATCCCGGGTTTCCCCCTGTCTTTCTCCCCGGAGCTCCCCCGATGGCCAATACCCAACAGATGGCAAACGCAATTCGTGCGCTTGCCATGGACGCCGTGCAACAAGCCAACTCGGGGCACCCCGGCGCACCCATGGGCATGGCCGACATGGCCGTGGCACTGTGGGGCCGCCACTTGCGCCACAGCCCGCACAACCCGCACTGGGCCGACCGCGACCGCTTCGTCCTGTCCAATGGTCACGGCTCGATGCTGATCTATGCGCTGCTGCACCTCACCGGTTACAAGCTGCCAATGGGCGAGCTGAAGAACTTCCGCCAGCTTCACAGCAAGACCGCCGGCCACCCCGAAGTGGGCGTCACCCCGGGGGTGGAAACCACCACCGGCCCGCTGGGCCAGGGCATCAGCAATGCCGTGGGCATGGCGCTGGCCGAAAAGCTGCTAGCCACCGAGTTCAACCGAGACGGCCACCACATCGTGGACCACCACACCTATGTGATGCTGGGCGACGGCTGCCTGATGGAGGGCATCAGCCACGAGGCCTGCGCGCTGGCCGGTGCCTGGAAGCTGAACAAGCTGATCGCGCTGTACGACGACAACGGCATTTCCATTGATGGCCAGGTTCAGCCCTGGTTCATCGACAACACGGCGCTGCGCTTTGCCGCCTACGGCTGGAACGTTGTTGGCCCGATTGACGGCCACGATGTGCAAGCGGTAGACCGCGCCATTGCCGACGCCAAGAACAAGGCCGACGCCCCCACACTGGTGATTTGCAAGACCCATATCGGCAAGGGCAGCCCCAACCGGGCCAACACCGCCAAGGCCCACGGCGAGCCGCTGGGGGCGGAAGAAATCAGGCTCACCCGCGAAGCCCTGGGCTGGAACCATCCGCCGTTTGAGGTGCCGGCCGAGGTCTATGCCGACTGGGATGCCAAGGCCAAGGGCCTGGCCATGGAAGCCGACTGGGACGCCAGGTTTGCCGCCTACAAGGCCGCCCATCCCGCGCTGGCGGCCGAATTCACCCGCCGCATGAAGGGCGAGCTGCCCAAGAGCTTTGCCCAGGTGGCAGTGGACGTCACAGTAGGCGCACATGCCAAGGCCGAGACGGTGGCTTCACGCAAGGCCTCTCAACTGGCGCTTGAATCCTTCACCGCCGCGCTGCCCGAGATGCTGGGCGGCAGCGCCGACCTGACCGGCTCCAACCTCACCAATACCAAGGCCACGCCGGCGTTCCGGGTGGACCTGGCCGGTGAAGTGAAGTTGAACGACGACGGAAAAATCGGTCGCCACATCAACTACGGTGTGCGCGAATTCGGCATGGCCGCCATCATGAACGGCGTGGCCCTGCACGGCGGCTACATCCCCTATGGCGGGACCTTCCTGACCTTCAGCGACTACAGCCG
>CALROG020000009.1:0-109469 GCA_943369755.1 Ramlibacter sp. 2FC | reverse complement strand
GATGCAGCCAGCCCGTCGGCCGTGCTGCTGGAGCACAACGGCCTGCACCTGGACATCCGCATCAACCGCAAGACGCCAATTGGCGCCAGCGACCCGGCCGGTGTGAGCGACCTGGTGCTGGAGTCCGCCCTGTCCACCATCCTGGACCTTGAAGACTCCGTGGCCGTGGTGGACGCACAAGACAAAGTGCTGGCCTACAGCAACTGGCTCGGCATTTTGAAGGGCACCCTGACTGAAGACGTGAGCAAGGGCGGCACCACCTTCAAGCGCGGCCTGAACCCCGACCGGGTGTACAGCGCGCCCAAAGGCAACGGCGAAGTGCGACTGCATGGCCGTTCGTTGATGTTCGTGCGCAATGTGGGCCACCTGATGACCAACCCGGCCATTTTGTATACAGCCGCCGATGGCAACACGAAAGAAATCCCGGAGGGCATTCTGGACGCGGTGGTCACCACCACCATTGCGCTGCACGACCTGCAAGGCCACGGCAAGGATGGAATCCGCAACAGCCGCAAGGGCAGCGTGTACATCGTCAAGCCCAAGATGCACGGCCCGGCCGAAGTTGCCTTTGCCAGCGAACTGTTTGCCCGGGTAGAGAAAGTGCTGGGCCTCAAACCCAGCACCGTCAAGCTGGGCATCATGGACGAAGAGCGCCGCACCAGCGTCAACCTGAAGGCCTGCATTGCCGCCGCCGCCAGCCGCGTGGCCTTTATCAACACCGGCTTTCTGGACCGCACCGGCGACGAAATGCACACCTGCATGCAGGCCGGCCCGGTGCTGCGCAAGGGCGACATGAAAGCCAGCGCCTGGATCGCTGCCTACGAGCGCAACAACGTGCTGGTGGGCCTGAGCTGCGGCCTGCGCGGCAAGGCGCAAATTGGCAAGGGCATGTGGGCCATGCCCGACCTGATGGCCGCCATGCTGCAGCAAAAAATTGCCCACCCCAAGGCCGGTGCCAACACCGCCTGGGTGCCCAGCCCCACTGGCGCCACGCTGCACGCACTGCACTACCACCAGGTGAAGGTGGCAGACGTGCAAAAAGACTTGGAGAAGACCGACGCTGGCGCGCTGCGCGACAGCCTGCTGGCTGACTTGCTGACCATTCCGGTAGTAAAAACGCCGAAGTGGAGCGACGCCGACAAACAGCAGGAACTGGACAACAACGCCCAGGGCATTCTGGGCTATGTGGTGCGCTGGGTTGACCAGGGCATTGGCTGCAGCAAGGTGCCCGACATCCACAACGTGGGCCTGATGGAAGACCGCGCCACCCTGCGCATCAGCAGCCAGCACATGGCCAACTGGCTGCTGCATGGCGTGGTGAGCAAAGCACAGGTCAACGCCACCTTCAAACGCATGGCCAAGGTGGTGGACAAGCAGAACGCCGGCGACCCGTTGTACAAACCAATGACCGGCAACTATTCAGGTGCGGCGTACCAGGCGGCGACTGACCTGGTGTTCAAGGGGCTGGTGCAGCCCAGCGGGTATACCGAGCCGCTGCTGCATGCCTGGCGGCTGAAGGTGAAGGCGGCTGCCTAGCGGGTTGCTCCTGAAGCGTTTGCTGCGTCCAACCGATCCAGCACCGCCAGCGCCTTGTGCACATCGCCTGTGGCTGCCATGGCACGGAAATACCGTATGGTCAACGTACTCATTTCAATTCCTCCAAGCATTGCGCGGGTGTCAGCACCCGCAAGTCTTTAACTGCCAGATTGCTTGACTTGACTCAACAGCCAAGTCCTAAACGTTTGAAGTGCTATTTGACCGCCTTTGGCGTTCGGATAGACCAAATAGTAGGACTTGGGGCAAGGCCAGCGGATGGAAGACAGGCACCGCAATCTGCGACTTGAAACAGCACTTTCCGACATGTATTCTGGCAAAAGGACAGCACCTAGCCCGTTCGCTGCTGCATTCATTGCCATCCACATCAGGTCGTAAAGCGGCCCCCCTCGCCCAGCACTATTGTTAATGCCCGCATAACGAAACCATTCGGCCCAAGCTTCTGGCCCCGTGGAATGGTGGATGAGCGCTGTGCTCGGCGTGTTTGCGGTCAACTGCGCGCCGAAGCGCTCTATCCAGTCCTCAGACGCAAAAGGCTGCAGATCAAGCGAAAGTATGAAGTCACAAGTCATGCCGGGCCGCTCGCCGCTGCCGAATTCCAAAGAAACATCGAGAGCCTCGCGACCAAAGTCGGCAGGCCCCACCCTTGTAGCCACGTTAAGAACGATCTCGGGATGAGCGCGTGTAAAAGATGAAAGCCGAGGGATTAGCCAGTAGCTACCGAGCGACGCGCCGACCGAGAGATTCAGCACGCCGCCCTCTGTTCGATGAGCCCTCGCAGCAGCCGTCGACCTGACGAGTCCCTGCAAAAGCGGCGCAACATCCCTGAGATAGTTAGCGCCCGCCTCTGTAAGGCCCAACGCGAGCGCGTTCTGCTTTCGGACAAAGAGCCGAATGCCCAGCTGGACCTCCAGCCCAATCACTTGTCGGCTAACGGCGCCTTGCGTCAGATGCAGTTCTTCACCCGCTCGAGTGAATGACCCCAGGCGTGCACTCGCCTCAAAGCATTGAAGGGCAGTTATGGAAGGAATTGGAACCATACGCTGCATGAGATTTTCGCATGAACTTCAGGAGGACAAATCGTTTGAATGAGGAATCCTTAGGTGGCCCAATTACAAAAACCAACCACTGAAGAAAGGCCATCATGAAAGAAAATGACATTTCCCGGAGAGCCTTGATCAAGGCACTCGGCACGGCGGCCTTGCCGTTCCCTTTGCTCGCACGGGCCGCCTGGCCTGACAAGCCGATTCGATTCATAGTCCACTCGCAGGCGGGAGGTGGGCCAGACATGCTCTGTCGGGCCCTGGCGACGGAGCTGACGAA
The DNA here is from genome assembly GCA_943369755.1 of Ramlibacter sp. 2FC. Classification (GTDB taxonomy): domain Bacteria; phylum Pseudomonadota; class Gammaproteobacteria; order Burkholderiales; family Burkholderiaceae_C; genus CALROG01. The sequence continues at coordinate 106,592 of CALROG020000009.1, read as the reverse complement.
AAGCATGGGCCAGCCGTTCGTCATCGACAACAAGCCTGGCGCCGGCGGAAACATTGGAATGGCGGAGATTGTTCGTTCGCAACCTGACGGATACACGATCGGATACGCAAACGTTGGCACGTTGTCGATCAACAAGTCGCTTTACAAATCGTTGCCGTATGACGTGGAGAAGCAGTTGCTCCCTGTAGCTCTGCTCGGTTATTCGCAAAACGCACTGGTGGTCAACAACAATCTTCCAGTCAAGTCGGTCGCCGAACTGGTTGCCCTCGCGAAAGCAAGGCCTGGAAAACTCACCATGGGGTCTGCCGGCAACGCAACGACCGGCCATCTCGGGGGCGAGCTTTTCAAGAGCATGACCGGAACTTTTATCGTGCATGTCCCGTACCGAGGAAGCCCAAGTGCTATCCAGGATCTGATCGCAGGCCAAATCGATCTGATGTTCGACAACCTGGGTTCCGTTCTGCCTCATATACAGAGCGGTCGCGTGCGGATCCTGGGTGTCTCCGGCAGGTCGCGCAGCCCGGTCTTCCCTCAGATCCCGACGATCGCCGAAGCCGGCGTACCGGGGTACGAAACCACCACATGGGGCGGAATCGTGGCACCGATGGGGACGCCCCGCGAACTGATTACCCGTTTGAATACTGAAATCAACAGGGCGTTGGGGAACCCGGCCTTCAGCCAAACGGCCCGCGCCGCGTCTTTTGAAACAGTCATCGGCCCGCCGGAGCGGCTCTTCGACCGGGCATTGCGGGAAACCAGACTCTGGGCCGACGTCATTCGGCGTTCTGGCGCAAAAATCGACTGACGCCATGTTTGACCTTGTTATAGAGGGCGGCAACGTCGTTGACGGAACCGGGGCTCCGCGTTTTCGCGCAGACATCGGCGTTAACAATGGTTCAATTCAAGCGCTGGGAGATTTGGCGGGTGAAAATGCACGCACCCGGGTAGATGCCACCGGGCTGGTCGTTTCTCCGGGGTTCATCGACGTGCATTCACATGACGATTTGTTTCTTCTAGAGAAGGTGAGTGGACCTCATCCGAAAGTTCTCCAGGGCGTTACCACGGTGGTGGTGGGCAATTGTGGAATCAGTCTCGCGCCGTTGGTAACAAGCGCGCCACCGGCACCACTCAACGCGCTGGGAGCAAATACATTCCGGTTTAAACGCTTCGATGAATTCCTCAACGCTGTCGATGAAGTAGAGCCTGTGCTCAACGCGGTAGCGCTGGTTGGGCACTCCACCCTCCGCGTGGCGCACATGAGTGACCTGAGCAGACCGGCGACGCCTGGCGAGGTCGTGGCTATGAGGGCATCACTTGAGACTGCCCTGGAGCACGGAGCTTGGGGCCTCTCGACAGGCCTCTACTACCCAACGGCAAGCGCTGCGAGCGCGGCCGAGGTCATTGAGATAGGGCGCCCCCTCTCCCCGCGCAATGCGCTCATCGCAATGCACATCCGCGACGAGGGAGACCAAATTGATGCTGCACTGCGCGAGGCTTTCGGCATCGGGGAGGCACTTGACGTCCCGATTGTCTTGTCGCATCACAAATTGGTGGGTGTTCAAAATCACGGTCGTTCCCTAGAAACTCTCGCACTCGTCGACGAGTTTTCCAGAAAGCGGAGCGTCTGCATGGACTGCTATCCGTATGACGCTTCCTCGACAATGCTGCTACCGGCTCGCGTCCGGCAATCCCGCGAGGTGCTCGTAACGTCGTCGAAATCCCATCCTGAAGCGGCAGGACGAAGTCTTTTCGCTCTTGCAAAGGAGCGCCAAGAATCGCCCGAGGAGACTGCCGCTGCATTGGCGCCAGCGGGCGCGATCTACTTCGCAATGAGTGAAGAAGACGTTGGCAGGATCATGAGCCATCCCTTGACAATGGTCGGCTCCGATGGTCTGGTCCATGACGCTCATCCGCATCCCCGACTCTGGGGCACATTCCCCAGAGTGTTGGGTCGATACGTTCGAGATCGCCGACTTTTCAGCCTTGAAGAAGCCATCCACAAGATGACGGGCCTGAGCGCAAGCCGCTTTGCAATTCCAAACCGGGGAACCATAAAAATTGGGAACTGCGCGGACCTGGTTGTCTTCAACGCGCAAACCATCACCGACCGTGCAACCTATCAGGACCCCAGCTTGCCGCCTGAGGGAATCGTTCGTGTATTCGTCAACGGAAAACTCGCGTGCGAGAACGGAACAATGACAGGATCCCGAGCAGGCCGCATGCTGAGGAGACGAAGCTGACGACCATACGCGCTCACCAGGAGCATTGATGAGCCGGATTTTTCAGGGAGTCACGAAGGGAAACCTTGGGGGGCATGGACTCTTTTGCGCCAGATCGTGGCGGGTGGCTTTTGCCCGCCGGACCGAGCGTGGTCCATTGCGGCCAATAGGAAGGCGCTACGCGGAGAAGACCGACTCCAACGCCCTGCGCGACAGCCTGCTGGCTGACTTGCTGACCATTCCGGTAGTAAAAACGCCGAAGTGGAGCGACGCCGACAAACAGCAGGAACTGGACAACAACGCCCAGGGCATTCTGGGCTACGTGGTGCGCTGGGTTGACCAGGGCATAGGCTGCAGCAAGGTGCCCGACATCCACAACGTGGGCCTGATGGAAGACCGCGCCACCCTGCGCATCAGCAGCCAGCACATGGCCAACTGGTTGCTGCATGGCGTGGTGAGCAAAGCACAGGTCAACGCCACCTTCAAACACATGGCCAAGGTGGTGGACAAGCAGAACGCAGCCGACCCGCTTTACAAGCCCATGACCGGTAACTATTCAGGCGCGGCGTATCAGGCGGCAACTGACCTGGTGTTCAAGGGGCTGGTGCAGCCCAGCGGGTATACCGAGCCGCTGCTGCTTGCCTGGCGTCTGAAGGTGAAGGCAGGGGCGGCCTAAAGGGCGAGCGCGGTTTGCTATCTATTTGATAGTGGCTTGCGCAACATCTGCGCGGGCTGGTGGCCTGTTTGGCTTTAACTCAGAGTGAGAATGGCACCTATGGGCCACCTTGCTGATTCGCCTCTGTATGCGCAATCGCCGACGGCCCTCATGCGGTTGGATTTTCTATCCGTTGAAGAAGTTGCTTTTTCGCATCGTGTGTTAGCTGGTTTGACAATGCGATGGAACACGCAAGCCTTAGACTGCATACCCATGTCGCAAAGTCAAAGCCCGATCGAGTCGCTCAAGCAGGCTGTCGTGAAGGCTTTTCCGGGCCGCAATGAAGTTTCAGCGCTCCAATTTGACGGGAACTATACCCAGGCATGGAACACCTATGCCCGCATGCTGGGCGTTGGTGAAGCGGAACTGGCCCGTGCGCTGGCACCGATTTTTGAAATTGAACTTGCTGCGAACCTGGATGCCGTTGAGTCTGCCGCGCTGGCGCTTGCTCCCTATGCGTTTTGTCAGTCGCAAACCATACTGCCGCTGCGCCTGGACAAGAAAGTCCTGGTGGTCGCCACTGCCAATCCGTTTGAAGCCAATGTTTCCGAACGCCTGAAGTTTCTTGCAAACCGGCAAGTTCACTGGGTGTTGGCGCCGCCTGAGGCGCTGGCAGACGCCATCGTTGCAGCATTCAGCAGGGAAGCGGCGGTGGATGAAAGTGGAGGCATACCGGTCGGTGCCCGCAACATTCCGATCAGTGAAAACGCGATTGTCAGTCTTGGACGCGCGTTATTGATCAAGGCCATCCAGCAGCGCGCGTCCGATCTGCATATCCAGCCCTACCTGGGCGCCGCCGTAGTGCGTTTTCGCATTGACGGCGAATTGCGCCGCGCTGCGCTGTTGACAGACGCTGTGGGCGTCACCCTGGTTCGACATTTCAAGGCTCGCAGCGGGATGGACCCCACTAACACCCTGGTGCCGCAGGACGGACGCATGGCCATGGTGTGCGAGGGGCGCGACTACGACATGCGTGTTTCTGTGTTGCCCACAGCACGTGGTGAGAGGCTGGTGATGCGTTTTCTGGACCAAACCAGGGTCCATCGCCTCAGCGGTGCCGGTTTTTCGCTCGCAGCCTTGCAGGCCATGCGTCGCACTATTGCGCGACCTTCCGGTCTGGTGATCATGACCGGGCCGACGGGCTGCGGCAAAACCTCCACGCTGTATGCCATGCTGGCTGAGTTGAACAAAAGCACAGTCAACATCATTACGGTGGAAAACCCGGTCGAGTATCGAATTGCAGGCATCTCGCAGGTGGAGGTGAACGACAAAGCGGGTCGCAGCTTCTCGGCAGCACTTCGCTCCATCCTGCGACAGGACCCTGACATTGTGCTCATCGGTGAGATACGCGACCACGAAACCGCCGAAATTGCGGTGCAGGCCGCCATGACCGGGCACCTTGTGCTGTCCACCCTGCACACCAATGACGCCCTTTCGGCCATACCGCGGCTGCTGGGTCTGGGTGTACAACCGCCCATGCTGGCGGACTCGTTGTCCGGCATCGCCGCTCAGCGCTTGTGCCGCATCTTGTGCCGCCATTGCCGCATTCCTGTTGTGGAACCCCTCACCCCGGAGGAGCAACTTTTCCAGCAGGTCACCCACAACCTGCCGGCCCATCGGGCGGTGGGCTGTGCGCATTGCGACTACACCGGTTTTCGGGGCCGGCTGCCGATTGTGGATATTGTGGAAGTTGCCCCGCGTCTGCGCGATGCCATCGCCCAGGGCGAGAGCCGATTGGCCGCGCTGGAAGAAGTGCGCGAGGGCGGGCTCAAGTCACTGGCGGCCTCGGGCGCACTGCGCGTCATCTCGGGAGACACCACGGCCCGTGAAGTGGCCAGCGCAGTCGGCCCCGGGTTCTGGATGGAACTGGCCAAACATTTCGGGGCCATTTGCCCGGCAGATCTGGATTTGCAGACGCAACACATCGCGCCCGACGCCGGCGTGTTGCTGATGAGCCCGGATGAGTCGTTGGCGGCAGTACTCAAGCCAATATTGGAGGCCGAGGCCTTGCGGCTGGTGGTGGCCAATACGCGAGAAGTAGCGCACGACCTGCTCAAGAAAGACGAGCAGATTGCCTTCATCATTGGTGATTTGCCTGACGATATTTCTGCAGAAGATGCTGCCGACTGGCTACAGAAAAACCGCCAGCAAATTACCTGGGCGCGGCTGCCGGCCGCTGTGCTTCTACCGCAGGCGCTTACTGAGCAGGAAGACTACCTGCGTGGTAGCGGCGTGATGGGTGAGTTTGTGCCAAAACCGATCGATACACAATTGCTGCTGGATGTGATTCGCAGCAGCCAGGCGCGTTAGCTGCAGGTTTGTGTTGTCAAAGTCAGCAATTCTGTATGGCAACAGAGTGACGTGCTTAAGGCCTTGTCTGGCCGCCCAACCCCTTGAATTGCATCCCGAGGTTGTCTACCACCGGGCCGCTGCCGTCACGCGTTACCGCACGAAGTTCAATTCGGGAGGCTGATCCTGTGGCCACCAGGTTGTAGGTATGGCGAATAAAACCAAAGGTATTCGCGGGTGGTGAAATCGTGTCAATGACCTTCCCTTCCCAGAGTACTTGAACCGCTGCCGATGCAGATGAAACATCAACGCGGCCGCTTAAGTCAAAACTGAACTCATATTTCGCGCCCGGTTGGGCCGCGATCGTGCGGTAAAGATTGGAGGGCTCGTTGGCCTTGCCTTCAAGCTCAACCACGCCAATGTTTCCGCCAGAAGTGTCGCCATACGCGGCTCCTTTGCCGAGCTCAACCATGCCATCGGAATTGTCGGTTCTCCATCCCCAAACACTGGGGTTAACAAATCCAAAGGTTCCGGTGATTGGGGGTTGAGAAAAATCAGTCTTGACGGATTCCGCCATTGGCGCATGTGTTACTGCTGCTGATGCTGGTGCCTGTGGTTGGGGCGATATAGCCACGGCAGTAACGGTTGTTGGTGTTGCTGGGTTGCCAGTCGTCGCTGATGCAGTGCCACCACTGCACCCGCCAGTGCCCTTGGCTGCAGGTGGCGCAACTTTGCAAACCGCAGCTCTATCGGCCAGGTTCACCGCGAAACTCACCGCCGCATCGCCAATGACCGCACCTTGGCCGATAGTGGCAGAGCGCGAAAGCAAATGATGCGTCTCGCGCGCCACATCCACGCCGCGTGTGCCCTGGTTACCTGTATCGGCGCAAAAACGCAACAGTGGTGTAAAGCCGCCCGCAACTGCCTCAAAGGCCACGTCCATGGCGGCATACGGGCTTTGCAGGTTGGCGGGGTTGATGTTGGCTGTTAAAGACGCACACTGCTCATTGACCACTCCAACCTTGACGGCCACTGACAGGTTGGTGCGCACTGCGTCGTACTTGAGTGCCAGTTCGGACGAACGGGCTTTGGTAACATAACTCTGGTAGGCGGGCAGCGCCAACGCACCCAGAATGGCGACGACCGAGACCACCACCAGCATTTCTATAAGTGTGAAGCCGCGGGTGTGGGCCAGGCGGGGCATAGGGGGTACCCAACAAATTGCATGCGTCATTACTTGCGTCCTGAAATTTTTCCCTGGTGGTCCATCTGCCACGCCTTGCCGTCCAGCACCACGGTGAGTTGGTAGTTACCGTCGCTGGGCTCCAGGCTCACCATGGCATCCAGTGCCGCCAGTGGTACCCGGTCCGGCAGGCTGCCATTGGTCTTTCGGTATTGCTCAACCGCTGTGCGCGCGGCGTTCAAAACACCTTCTGCCTGCAGTTGTATGGCAGCCTGTGGTACGCCAAAAATCTGCCGACGCAGCTCGGCACCTTGAGCGAACAACACCACAAGAGCCACCAGCACCAACAGCAATTGGAGCCAATGGGCAGCCAAGAAACTTGCAAGCGCAGTTGGCTCCTTGCGCGCATGCCGTTCTTCAGCTTGCTCAATATGCTTGTCTGCTGCGGACGCGAGTGATTGCAAGTCCACAGATTCGTCGGGTGGCTTTTGCATCATTGGCTTGGTAGTGCGTCGGGTTTCTGGATGATAGCGTTTGGAAGAATTCAACCCGCAGAAGATCATGCGCTGCGCAGCTCAGAACTCATCCGCTTTGTCCGCCACCAACTGCCAGCTTGCTTCCCCCTGGCGCAGCCGGTAGCGGATCTGCCGCACTGCAGACGGCTCGCTGTCAGCGGCCTGGTCGGCAAAAACCGGGAAGCGTTGCACCAGCGCAGACTCCACCACTGCAAACTGGTCCCAGCCGCGGTAGCCATTGGTGAGGTCGGGGCGAGCGCTGAGCGGCGCCAGATAGATGTCGCTCATCGACTTTCCGCGGTTCACGCTGAAGGCCAGTAGTTGCGTGCGAGGCAGTGCGTCGCTGGACCGCACGTAGAGGTACAGCTCCGGCGAGCCATCGCGGTTGATGTCGGCGACTTCCCCGCGGACCAACTGGCCCGAAATTTGCCGCTCCAACGATTGGTTGTCGATAGTCAGGCCCGAAGGCGTGATGCGCACCGTGTTGTGGCCGGGCGCGTGCCCTGGCAGGTTTGCACTCTCTACCTTGAATTGAATCTTGCCCCAGCAATAAGTAAGTGCAAACGGCACGCTGGCTTCGGGCAGGGTCAACAGGGTTTTTGCGGCGGCGGCGCTGCGTGCGACTTGCGTGGTGTCGGGCGCGGAAGGCTTCAATCCGGCGGTACTCCAGTACACATGAAGCGTCTGTGTTTTCATGCGGAAAATCATGCCCCGCGTGCCCAGCCCCTTGTGTCTGGTAGCCGGGTTGCCATCCTGGTCGGTGTAGCGGCCGGGGCCGTCCTGGGGTGAGAAGTCATACCGCGTGCCTTGGGGCAACTGCACGCCGATAAAGCCCTGCCGCTGGGAAAACGTGCAGGCCGTCACCAGTGAGGCTTTGTCCGAGCCTCGGGCAAAAATGTCGCACCGTGCGTTGACGGTGTCGGCTTGGGCTGACACCGCGGTGAGGCCGACCGCCACGACCACGGCGCAGCGCAGGGAAAGTTTTTTTGCCTGAAGGGGGACTGCCATGGGGCTGCCTTGATCGTTGCGGTATTGCGAATCGTAATCGCGCCACGCTGCGCATCAGCAACCAGCACATGGCTAACTGACTGCTGCGTGCCTGGCGGTTGCGGGTAAAGGCGGGGGCGGCATGCCGCCACGACGCAAGTTGCTATTTATTTGATAGTGGCTAACGCAGCATCCATGCGGGCTAGCGGCCTTTTTGGCTTGAATTCAGAGTGAAAATGGCATCTGTGGGCCACTTTTAGTGCGGCCGCCACGCAGGGCGTCACTTTTCACCCGGCCTGCGGTGTTGTCTCGGATTCCTTGGCCCAGGCACGGGCCGAATCGACCACCTGGATTCACCCGCAGCTTCCCATGTGGCCACACTGGGTGCAGTAGTCGCAGCCGTCCTTGCGGATGACGGCGTGGGCGCCACACTCTGCACACTTCTTGCCAGCCATGACGGGTAGCGGTGCCATAGCCAGCGCACTTTCCTGCTGGGGCAACAGTGCGTCGGGCTCGGGGTGGGTGTCGGTAGAGCGACGGTTGTAGTCACTGGTCAGCGCGCTGTTGCGTTGCGTCGTAATGTTCTGGATTGCATAGGCCACGGCCGCCACTTCGGAGTCGTGCCACATGGGCACTTGCGTGCCGTCTTCTTTTTGATGCATGCCCAGGCGAACCGGGCCACGGTCCCAGGCAACCTTGCGCATGTCGCTGAGCGCGCGATCCAGGAAGCCGCCACGCGCAGCCAGTGACAACAGCCGCATGCTGGAGGTAATCCACTGCTGCGACTCGCCGCTTTGCCCCACAGGCATGAAGAACTCGATGGCGCGGTCGACCTTTCCACCACTGGGCAGCGGCACCGGCAGGAACGACACCAACAGGTACAGGGTCTTGTGACCTTCTTGCGTCCAGTAATCCACCTTCTCGGCAACCGCCGATAGCGCACCTTTGGGGCGCCGTTCAATCACTGTGCGCATCGGGTCGACCACCGGTGCTGGCACCGGTTTGACGACCTCTGGCGTGGCAGACTCCACGTGCAATACCGAGCCCAGAATCGCGTTGGGCCGGTAAGTGGCCAGGCCCTTGAGGCGGGCGTTCCAGGCCTGCTGGTACAGACCCTTGAAGTCGTCGTACGGGTAGTCAGCCGGGACATTCACGGTTTTGGAAATGGCAGTGTCCACAAAGGGCTGCACCGCTTCCATCATGGCAATGTGGTCGGCTGCCGACATGTCCAGGGCACAGACGAAGTACTCAGGCAGTTTGCCCACATCACCACCGAGTTCACGGTACAGACGCCACGCGTGGTCTTCCACGGAATACTCGCTGGCGCTGCCATCAGCCTCGCGCTTCTTGCGCGTGTATGCCCACGAAAACGCGGGCTCGATTCCGTTGGAAGCGTTGTCGGCAAAAGCCAGGCTCACAGTCCCGGTAGGCGCAATCGACAGCAAATGGCTGTTGCGGATGCCATGCGTGCGGATGGACAGCTGTAGCGCGGCCGGCAGGCGACTGGCAAAGGTACCGGCCGCCAGATAACCATCGGCGTCAAACTTGGGGAATGCGCCTTTCTCCTGGGCCAGCGCAACCGAGGCGGTGTAGGCCGCATCGCGCATGCTGGTGGCAATGCGCGTAGCCATTTCACGGCCATCGGGTCGGTCGTAACGCAGGCACAGCATGGCCAGGGTGTTGCCCATGCCGGTAAAGCCAACACCAATGCGGCGCTTGGCCACCGACTCTTCGCGCTGCTGCTGCAGGGGCCAGAAGGTCACATCCAGCACATTGTCCAGCGCGCGCACCTGGATGGCGACCGATTTTTCAAACGCTTCAAAATCAAACGCCGGAACCCCGTCAAAGCCAAACGGATGGCGAATGAAACGCGTCAGGATGATGGGACCCAGATCGCAACAACCGTAAGACGGCAAAGGCTGTTCACCGCATGGGTTGGTGGCCGCAATGGTTTCGCAATAACGCAGGTTGTTGTCTTTGTTGATGTGATCCAAAAACAGGATGCCGGGCTCTGCAAAGTCATAGGTGGAGCGCATCACCGTGTCCCACAGCGTGCGCGCCTGCAGCGTTTGGTAAACCCAATTGCCGTCGGCGCGTTGGAATGCGCCTCTTTCCAGTAGCGTGGCGCCGGGCCTGGCCGGATGCACGAGCTCCCACGGGCTGTCGGAGATCAAGGCCTCCATGAAGGTGTCGGTCATTCCCACCGAGACGTTGAAGTTGTTCCAGCGCCCCGGTGTCCGCTTGGCGGTGATGAACTCCATCACATCGGGATGGTCCACACGCAACACACCCATCTGTGCACCGCGGCGTGCGCCCGCGCTCTCGACCGTGGAACAGGACTGGTCAAACACATTGATATAGCTGCAAGGGCCGGAAGCCATGGACGCCGTGCCCTTGACGGCTGCACCGCGGGGACGAATGCGCGAGAAGTCGTAGCCCACACCGCCACCACGGCGCATGGTTTCGGCCGCTTCGCGCAGGGCCTCGTAAATGCCAGGGTAGCCATCGGCATCCATACCCTGGATGCAGTCACCCACCGGCTGCACAAAACAGTTGATCAGTGTGGCCTGGATGTCGGTGCCGGCCGCGCTCATGATGCGCCCCGCACCAATGGCACCGGCGTACAGGTTCTCCAGGAAGATAGCTTCGTATCTGGGGCGGTCTGCCTCCAGCTCCACCGAGGCCAAGGCGCGCGCAACACGGGCAAACAAGTCTTCAATACCGGTTTCGCCCGGTTTGAGATATTTCTCGGCCAACACATCGTGACTGATGGGCTGAATCAAGATCGGGTTGTGTGGTGGAGCAAGGGCGTCGCGTTTCATGTTCTGAACTCCTCGGAAGTTGGAGTCGGCCGATTGGAACTGGCGACACACCGTTGCCGGATGCTAGCGAAGCAAGGAAAACATTCTTTGCTATGCATCAATGATGCGGGTTTAACTTCGCTCAGGATGTTGGCGCTGGAGGCGACGGCCCGATTCAGCCCGCAAGGCCGTCCAGGCGCGGGCGGGTTAGCACAGGCCAGTAACTCACGGCGTACAGCCCGAACCCCGCCGACCACAGCACGGCGGAGACCATGATGGCCGGCATGTAGGCCGATGGCACGAGCAGCGGCAACAGCACCCGCACGAGCGCAGCCGCTGCGATGCACAGATAGCTGGCCACATCAAGGCGGTCCGCCACGAGCGGGCGGCCGGTATGGCCGCCCGCGGTGCGCGTCATCATGCCGATGATGAGGCCGCCGATGGCGCCCACGGTCAGCGCGTGCGTTGCGAGCGACCCCGGCATCCACCCCTGCAACGCGGCTGCGCGCAGCGCCAGATGAATGGCGATCCACAGGTAGGCCAGGTGCAGCACCCAGACCAGCGGATGGCCCAGCGTCTTCCAGGGCCGCCAGAGCAGCCAGCGGCCTGTCTGCACGACACAACACACCAGCAGTGCGGCGGCCAGCCACATGGAATCAGGCAACAGCAGATCTGCTGCCAGCACGCCCACGGCAGTGAGGTGCGCCGCGCGTTCAATCAGCGGATGCCGGCTGGCGCCCGCCTGGGTGACCGCATTGTTGGTGAACATGGGCACGACGCGCCCCGCCATTACCACCATGATGATGAGCACCATGTCCAGCGCCAACTGAATGCCAAGCCAGCCCGGCATGGCGAGCAGCTCCAGCGCTACCAGATGCACAGTCAGCGTTGCAACGCCGAAACTGGCCATCAGGGCGATGAAGAAATAGTTGCGCCGGTTGCCTGCGCCGATGAACGCCATCGCCAGCGCAGCGGCCACCGCAAAAGCAAACACCGCATTGGCCGCTGCCGACGCCACGGTCCAGGGGCTGTAGGCCAGCACCCGCGCTGCGACCCACAGCAGTGCCAGCGCCACCAGCGGCGCGCCCGTGGGTGTGGGTCGGCCAGTCCAGTTGCGCCCGGCGGTAAACAGAAAGCCGGTGATGACCGCCAGCGCAAAGCCAAAAATCATCTCGTGCGCATGCCAGATGGCACCGGGCAGCGCCGGCGCGGGCAACCTGCCCGTGAACTGCAGGGCCCACAGTGGCACCGACAGTGCCGCGAAGATGCTGGCCAGCAGATAGAAGGGCCTGAACCCCAAATCCCACAGCGCCAGGCGCCGGACTTTCGCTGGCCGGCGGCGGATTTCCTCGATCTGGATGAACTGGGTCATGCCGCGATCAGCCAAACACCACGGGTTGGCCTTCGCGGTCAAAGGGAATGAAGGCCTCGTGTGAGCCCCGCCGGATTGCTTCGACCATGCGCTGCAGCGGTGCCTCAGCGTCCGCGCTGGTCAGGTTGCGCCCGCCTGAACCCGACAGGGCGGCGGCAAAGACAATGCGCCAGTCGCCACCGATCTCGGCACTCTCGCTCAGCAGCGTCTGGAAGCTGTCCAGCTCGGCTGGCGTTTTGTCCACGCACATCAGCGGGACCAGCGCGCCGCCGGCACCGCGCTCAAAATCTGTCCGTTGCTGTTCGGTGCATTCATCCGGCAGCTCGGTACCGGCAAACACAAACAACAGGCGCTGCGGTTCGGGCTGGGTGCGCGCGGCTTGCAGCAGGTCGTCAAAGTTCGAGATGTTCATGGGTTCTTTCCTGAGAAGACAGTGTGCTTAAGAATTGATAGGGATGGGGGCACGTACCTTCATGCGCCCACCGGCCGAACGCCGCCCATCAGCCACTCCATCAGTTCCTGCACCGAGGCAATGTAGGGGCCAAACGGCAGCGCGCCAGCGCCGCGAAAAAACAGGCCCTTTTGAACATCGCCGAGCAGGGCATGGCCCAGTTGCTGGTCGATGCAAAACTGCCCGATTTCTGCGATGCCATCGCGCAGGCCGCATTGGGCCAGACAGTCAAAGGACATGTTGCACTTCTTCTTGACGTGCGCCATTTCCTTGAGTCGCCCTTCAATGCGCAGGTATTTGTCGAGCCAGGGCGTACGCACTGCGCGCGCGGGCAGACCGGCCACGCTGGTGAATTCGACCATGTCCTTCGGGCCGGCATTGGCTAGCACCTGCTTGAAACCCGGGTGCGCGTCGCATTCACGCGTGACAGCGAAGGCCGTGCCCAGTTGCACAGCGGTCACGCCCAAAGCCTGCAGGGCAACGATGTCCTCTCGCCGGCTGATGCCGCCTGCAGCGATCAGTGGAATTCTTCCCTCGATGCCAGCCGTCCTGAAGAACTCCAGCACCAGCGGCACGGCGACTTCAAAGTCAAACCGCGGGTCGTTCAGGTCGGCCACCCGCGCTGCGCCCAGGTGGCCACCGGCCAGGCGTGGATGTTCGATCACGATCGCATCGGGCAAGCGGCCTTTCTTCTCCCATTTGCGTACCAGCAGTTGTACGCCGCGTGCGTCCGACAGGATGGGGATCAACGCGGTGCCGGGGAAGTCCCTGGCCAGTTCGGGCAGGTCCAGCGGCAGGCCGGCGCCCACCACAAGCGCATGGGCACCGCTTTCGAGCGCCTGCTGAACGTAGGCACCGTAGGCGGTCAACGCCTTCATGACATTGACCGCGACCAGGCCGAAGCCGTCTGCGTGGGTCAGGGCGCGACGTATCTCGCGGTCCAGCGCCTCCAGGTTGGCAGCATCGATGCGCGTGCCGGCATCGGGCTCCTTGTCGAGCTTTTCGGTGCGCGCCATCAGGTCAGGGTGCAGTCTGCGAAGGTCTACCAATGAGATCGTGCCCATGCCACCGGCGCGCGCCACGGCACCAGCCAGACCGCCTGCCGAAACGCCCACGCCCATGCCGCCCTGCACCACGGGAACCATATCCCTGCCCATGAAGCGCCAGGGCTTGAGGCCCGAATCCAGGCACATCGACATCAGCGTGCCAACCTGCCCGGCTTCATTCATCGGAGAGTACTTGTCCATCATGTTCCACATAGGGTTGGTAGGGGCCCGTGCCGCTGTGCAGTGATACCGAAGCCGGTACAAATGCGCCCTGCTGGACGTCAAAGACATGGATTTCTCCGTCCTCAATAACGTAGTGCCAACCGTGCAGGGTCATCTGGCCGCAATCCACCGCACGGCGCACCATGGGGTAGTCCATCAGCCGCTCCAGTTGCAGCACCACAGCGCGCTGCTCGGTGCGGCGCAGGGCCTCGGGCCCGGGCTGCACTGGCAGCAAGGCCTCTTTGGCCAGCCCGAGCCAGGCCTTTAGATTGGGCGCCTCGTCGCTCACGCCTTCATAGGCCGCCCGAATCGCACCACAGTGGCTGTGGCCGCAGACCACAATGCGCGACACCTTGAGGTTGAGCACCGCGAATTCGATAGCGGCTGAGGTGCCGTGGTAGCCGGTGGAACCATCGTAGGGCGGCACAAAGGCACCCACATTGCGCACGATGAACAGCTCGCCCGGTCCGGTGCCGGTCAGCAGGTAAGGCACCAGCCGGGAATCGGAACAACCGATAAAGAGGATGGTCGGGTGCTGGCCATCACGCACCAGGTCCTGGAACTGCTGCTCGGACCCCGGAAACGTGTGGTCATGAAACCGCCGCAGCCGCAGCAACAGGTCGTCGGGCATCTTGGCGTATGGGGCGTGCGTGCTACTGGACCAGCGGGGTGTCACCGCCTTCCAGTGGCACGGCCACCAGAGTGGCCGTGCCGGCCAGCACCAGCAGATATTGGCGCAGCGCCGTGGCCCAGGTCTGCTGCTGCAGGCCCAGCCGCACGGCCTCGCGCACGGTCCCGAACGGGCGTGGCGTGCCGGGCTCGCGTGCGGTGACCTCAACCACATGCAGGCCGAAGCGGCTGTGCACCAGTCGCGGCAGCACGCCCATGTCCTTGAGGCCAAAGAGTTCGCGTGCAAATTCTGGTGCGCAGTCCTGGCGGGTGAGCCAGCCCAGGTCGCCGCCCTGTTCGCCACTGGGGCAGTTGGACCACTGGCTTGCGGCCTGTGCGAACGCGGCTTCGGCCTTGGCCTTGTCGCCGTCATGGCAGCGCACGTCCAGCAGTACGCGTTCGGCCCGTTGGCGCAGGGCGACCACATCCACACCCGGCGTCACCGCAAACAGGATGTGCCGCGCGCTGAGCCGCTCGTCGCTGCTCCAGGTTGCGGCATGGGCGTCGTAGTAGCGGCGGCATGCCTCGTCGGAAGGCTGGGGCACATTTATTTCGCGCTCCAGCAGGGCTTCAATGGCAACAGTTGCGGCTTCGCTTTGCGAGCCGTCGGTGTGGGCCTCGTCCCCGGCAGCCAGCAGGCCCGCCTGCTGCGCAGCCTGGCGCAACAACTCCGCGCAGGCCAACTGGCGCAGCGTGTCGTCGTCCGGCACCTGGCCTTCGGGGTGCAATGCAATGCCGTTGACAGTTGCCGTGGGCCTGTCGGTCAGTGCCTTTGGCGGGGCCAGGGGCGTGAAGTCAATCGGGTCGGGCAGCACCGCACTTGCGCCACCAGCGCCGCCGCAACCGCAATTGCCTGATCCGCAACCTGTTTTTTTCATGGTGTTCTCCTTGGAGTAGTGGCGGGGCTCAGAGCCGGCCCTGGGGTGGCAGGTTGTGGCCCGCCGGCAGGTTCAGGCGCCTTGAGCGGGCCACCTGGTAGGGCCGCAGCACATAGAAGATCGACGCGAACCCGCTCCATACATGCACCAGCCGGCTGAACGGAAACAGCAGGAAGATGGTCATGCCAAACACGATGTGGACCAGGTAGGGCCAGGGCAGCGCGGCCAGCGCCGTGGCATCCACCGGCCGCAGCGTGACGATGCGCTGGGCCCAGTCGGCCAGAATCAGCATCACGCTGCCGTCGGCATGCTGCAGCGAATAGGGCAAGGTGATGAGGCCGACGACCAGTTGCACCCACAGCACCAGCAGCACCGCAATGTCGGTCGGGTGGCTGGTGTAGCGAATACGGGCGTCAAACAGCCGGCGGTACAGCAACAGCGACAGGCCGACAAAACACACGGCACCGGCGATGCCGCCGGCCGTGACGGCGAGCAACTGCTTGGTTTGCGCGCTCATGAAAATGCCATACACACTGTGAGGCGTGAACAGGCCCACCATGTGTCCGAAGAACAGGAACAGGATGCCCAGGTGAAACAGGTTGCTGCCCCAGCGCAGCACACCGGCGCGCAGCATCTGCGACGAGTCGCTTTTCCAGCCGTACTGGTTCTGGTCAAAGCGGATCAGGCTGCCCAGCAAAAAAACGGTGAAGCAGACGTAAGGGTAGACCTGGAACAAAAAACCATGCAGTGCGCTCATGTGGACGCTCCTTGTGCGGGGTTGACTTTGCGAACGATGTGAATCGGCTGGGGCTGGCCCGGTTTGGCCTGGCCCTGGGTGGAACAGCCGTCAAAGGCCATGGGCTCGACCCAGCTTTCGTCAATGGGCTCGTCCGGCGCTACCGTGACGGCGCGCGCTGCTTCGCCTGCGATTTCAATCAACGCACCCAGCACACTGGCGTAGCGGCTCTCGCGCTTTTCCAGCGCATTGAAGATCGCGTTGAAAATGTGCGCCATCTCGGCCAGGAAAGCGCGGGCCTGGGCCGGCGGCTGGGTGGAGGCGTATTGCAGCACCACGGGCAGGTAGTCGGGTAGCTCGCCCTCGCCCAGGTACAGGCCGGCCGCTTCGTAGGTCTTGGCCAGGTCAATCATGGCCGGCCCGCGGTCGCGCGAGTCGCCATGCACGTGCTCGAACAGGTGCAGCGAGGTGGCGCGGCCACAGTCAAAGAGCTGCACATAGTCGGCCTCGGTGTCGATGGCGCTGTGCGCCAGCAGGCCGTCAATCAGCGCGTCCAGCTCAGCCAGGCGCTGCCGGCCCACGGTGCGCGCGCCATGCAGGGCGGCGCGCATCTCCCGCAGATGCTCACGCACCTCGCTGTCCGGGTATTGCAGCAGCCGGGCCAGAACGCGCAGCGTGGTGGCCAGGTCGTGATTGATTTTGCGTTCGGTCATGTCAGATCTCTGCCTTGATGGGGATGGTTCGCTTCTTGTCGCCGCCGAAGAGGCTGACTTCACTGGTGCCTTCGGAGCACCCGTTGCCGAAAGAGAAGCCGCAGCCGCCGCGCACGTTGAAGGTGTTCTCCGCGTACTCCCGGTGGGTGCTGGGGATGACGAAGCGGTCTTCGTAATTGGCAATGGCCATCACGTGGTACATCTCCTCCACCTCGGCCTGGGTAATGCCAACCTGCTTGAGCACTTCGTCGTTGATCTGCCCGTCCACATGCTTGCTGCGCTGGTATGCACGCATGGCCAGCATGCGCTCCAGCGAGCGCACGACGGGTGCGGTGTCGCCGGCTGTGAGCAGGTTGGCCAGGTACTTGACCGGGATGCGCAACTGGTTGACGTCCGGAATCTCGCCGTTGACGCCCAGGTGTCCGGCATTGGCCGCGGCGCTGATGGGCGAGAGCGGCGGGACATACCAGACCATGGGCAGCGTGCGGTACTCGGGGTGCAGCGGCAGCGCCACCTTCCAGTCCACCGCCATCTTGTAGACCGGGCTGTTGCGCGCGGCCTCCATCCATTTGTCGGGAATGCCGTCAATGCGGGCCTGCTCTATGACCTTGGGGTCATGCGGGTCCATGAAGATGTCGAGCTGGGCCTGGTACAGGTCGCGGTCGTGCTCCACGCTGGCGGCTTCCTGGATGCGGTCGGCGTCGTACAGCAGCACGCCGAGGTAGCGGATACGGCCCACGCAGGTCTCCGAGCACACCGTGGGCTGGCCCGCCTCGATGCGCGGGTAGCAGAAGATGCACTTCTCGGCCTTGCCGCTCTTCCAGTTGTAGTAGATCTTCTTGTAGGGGCAGCCCGAGACGCACATGCGCCAGCCGCGGCACTTGTCCTGGTCGATCAGCACAATGCCGTCTTCCTCGCGCTTGTAGATCGAGCCCGACGGACAACTGGCCACGCAGGCTGGGTTCAGGCAGTGCTCGCACAGGCGCGGCAGGTACATCATGAAGGTGTTCTCGAACTCGCCATACATCTCTTTCTGGATGTCGTCGAAGTTCTTGTCCACGCTGCGCTTGCTGAACTCGCCGCCCAGGATTTCTTCCCAGTTCGGGCCCCAGACGATTTTGTCCATTTGCTTGCCGGTGATCAGGCTGCGCGGACGGGCCGTGGGGCTTGCCTTCATTTCGGGGGCCGACTGCAGGTGCCCGTAGTCAAAGGTAAAGGGTTCGTAGTAGTCGTCAATCTCGGGCAGGTTGGGGTTGGCGAAAATCTTCATCAACAGCTTCCACTTGCCGCCCTGGCGCGGCTCGATCTTGCCGTTGACCAAGCGCTGCCAGCCGCCGTTCCACTTGTCCTGGTTTTCCCATTCCTTGGGGTAGCCGATGCCGGGCTTGGTCTCGACGTTGTTGAACCAGGCGTATTCCATGCCGGGGCGGCTGGTCCAGACGTTCTTGCAGGTGACTGAGCAGGTGTGGCAACCAATGCACTTGTCCAGGTTCAGCACCATGCCGATTTGTGCGCGGATCTTCATGTGTTGTTCTCCTTGAGGGGGGCGAGCGGGCTGACCATTGCGCGGCCCAGCACAGTGACCAGGGCCGACGTGTCGGTGACGGCGTGGACAGAATGGGGCGTTGCGGCGCCGATGTGGGTGAGGTCGCCGGCGCGCATGCGCAGCTCGCAACCGGGCGCGCGGAAAATCACCTCGCCTTCGATGCACTGGAAGACCATCGCACCAGGCACCGCATGCTCGGAAAGATCAGCGCCAGCGCGCAACACCAGGCGGAAGATCTGCAGGTCATCAGTGCGCACCAGCGTGAAGGTTCGTGTTTCCGGCAGCGCGTCGCCCAACGGCCGCGCATGCGCGAGTTCGCCAGGGGCCAGATGTTTCAGTGCCATGGCTGCGCTCCCTGAAGTCGGCTCATGCGTTCTCTCCCTCGGCTTGCGTCGCGCGGACCAGTTCCAGCCCGACGGGCGTATCCAGCCAGTCAACCTTGTTCATCTTGCGCACCACCACGAACTCGTCGCGGTTGGTGCCAATGGTTCCGTAGTAGTTGAAGCCGTAGCTGAACTGCGCGTAGCCGCCGATCATGTGGGTGGGCTTGAGCACGATGCGCGTCACCGAGTTGTGGATGCCGCCGCGCACGCCGGTGATCTCCGAGCCCGGGGTGTTCACGATCTTTTCCTGCGCGTGGTACATCATGACCATGCCGGGGTTCACGCGCTGGCTCACCACTGCCCGCGCCGCAATGGCGCCGTTGATGTTGAACAGCTCGATCCAGTCGTTGTCCACGATGCCGGCGCGCTTGGCGTCGTCCTCGCTCATCCAGACGCAGGGGCCGCCGCGGCTGAGCGTGAGCATCAACAGGTTGTCGGTGTAGGTGCTATGAATGCCCCACTTCTGGTGCGGTGTGATGAAGTTGAGTGCGATCTCGGTATTGCCATTGGGCTTGATGCCATGGATGCCTGCGGTGGTCTTCAAGTCCACCGGCGGGCGATAGCTGGAGAAGCCCTCGCCAAAGGCCTGCATCCAGGGGTGGTCCATGTAGAACTGCTGGCGGCCGGTGAGGGTGCGCCATGGAATCATCTCGTGCACATTGGTGTAGCCGGCGTTGTACGACACGGTCTCGCTCTCGATACCGCTCCAGGTGGGCGAGCTGATGATCTTGCGCGGCTGGGCCTGGATGTCGCGGAAGCGGATTTTTTCGTCTTCGCGGTGGACTGCCAGGTGGGTATGGTCCAGCCCGGTTTGTTTGCCCAGGGCTTCCCAGGCCTTGACGGCCACATGGCCATTGGTCTCGGGTGCCAACATCAGCACCACTTCGGCGGCGTCAATGTCGGTCTCGATCTTTGGCATTCCGCAGGTCACGCCCTCGGCGGTAACCAGGCCGCTCAGTTCGCCCAGTTGGCGCACTTCGGTCTGCGTGTTCCAGGCGATGCCCTTGCCACCGTTGCCCACCTTGCCCATGAGCGGGCCCAGGGCGGTGAAGCGCTTGTACACGTTGGGGTAGTCGCGTTCGACCACTTGCAGGTTCGGCGCGGTCTTGCCGGGAATCAGCTCGCATTCGCCGCGCTTCCAGTCGGACACACCAAACGGCTGGGCCAGCTCGGCAGGGCTGTCGTGCATCAGCGGTGTGAGCACCAGTTCGCGCTCCACGCCCAGGTGGCCCACGCAGACTTCGCTGAACTTCCTGGCAAAGCCCTTGTAGATGTCCCAGTCGCTGCGCGACTGCCAGGCCGGGTCCACCGCGGTGGACAGCGGGTGGATGAAAGGGTGCATGTCGCTGGTGTTGAGGTCGTTCTTCTCGTACCAGGTCGCCGTGGGCAGCACGATGTCGCTGTACAGGCAGGTGGTGCTCATGCGGAAGTCCAGCGTCACCAGCAGGTCCAGCTTGCCCTCTGGGGCCTTGTCATGCCACACGACTTCCGTGGGCTTGGCCTCTTCTTTTCCGAGGTCTTTGCCCTGCACGCCGTTGCTCGTACCAAGCAGATGCTTGAGAAAATACTCATGCCCCTTGCCGGAAGAGCCCAGAATATTGGAGCGCCACACAAACATGTTGCGCGGCCAGTTGTCCGGGTGGTCGGGGTCGGTGCAGCTCATCTTGAGCGTGCCATCCTTCAGGCTCTTGACCGCATAGTCCTTCGGGTCAATGCCTGCGGCTGCGGCGTCGCGCACCACTTGCAGGGGGTTGGTCTGCAACTGCGGCGCGCTGGGCAGCCAGCCCATGCGCTCGGCGCGCACGTTGTAGTCAATCATGCTGCCCGCAAAGGCCTTCTTGTCTGCCAGCGGCGAGAGCACCTCTTCCATGCCCAGCTTCTCGTAGCGCCACTGGTCGGTGTGGGCATAAAAGAAGCTGGTGCTGTTCATCTGCCGGGGCGGGCGGATCCAGTCCAGCGCGAAGGCCAGCGCCGTCCAGCCGGTCTGCGGGCGCAGCTTTTCCTGGCCCACGTAATGGGCCCAGCCGCCGCCGCTCTTGCCAATACAGCCGCACATCATCAGCATGTTGATGACGCCGCGGTAGTTCATGTCGCTGTGGTACCAGTGGTTCATGGCCGCGCCGATGATGACCATGGACTTGCCCTGGGTCTTGTGGGCGTTTTCGGCAAACTGGCGGGCCACCGTAATCAGTTGCGCGCGCGGTGTGCCGGTGATGCTCTCCTGCCAGGCCGGTGTGTAGGGGGTGTCGTCGTCAAAGCTGGTGGCCGCCAGTTCGCCAGGCAGTCCACGCGCCACGCCGTAGTTGGCCACCTGCAGGTCGAACACCGTGGCCACCAGGGCCGAGCGTTCTTCACCTGCCTTGCCCAGCGAGATGCGCTGCACGGGCACGGTGCGCACCAGCACATCGCCGTTCTCACCTTTGAGCACATTGTTGGGGAAGTTCTCGCTGACGATGCCGCCGAAGTAGGGGAAGCCGACTTTGGCCGTCTCAGCACTGGCTTGCTCGCCTTCCAGTACCGACAGCTTGAGCTTGACCGCATTGCCGTGGCGCGCCTCCCTGGCCTCCAGGTTCCATTGGCCCTGGTCGGCACGGCCGTCCGCGCCCCAGCGAAAGCCGATCGCGCCATGGGGCAGAACGACCTTGCCACTCTCGTCAAAGGCCACCGTCTTCCATTCGGGGTTGTTGGCCTGGCCCATTTTTCCGTTGAAGTCCGACGCGCGCACATAGCGGTCGGGCACGGTGATGACTTCGCCGCTGGGGAGCGTATGTTCCTTGAGCATCACCAGCATGGGCATGTCGGTGTAGCGGCGCACATAGTCGTCAAAGTAGGCGCTGCGCTCGCCCTTGTCGGGGAAATAGAACTCCTTGAGGATCACATGCCCCATGGCCATGGCCACGGCGGCGTCGGTGCCCTGCTTGGGGTTCATCCAGATGTCGGCAAGCTTTGCCACTTCGGAGTAGTCGGGCGTGATGGCCACCGTCTTGGTGCCCTTGTAGCGCACCTCGGTGAAGAAGTGGGCGTCGGGCGTGCGCGTCTGCGGCACGTTGGAGCCCCAGGCAATGATGAAGCTGGAGTTGAACCAGTCGGCCGACTCCGGCACGTCGGTCTGCTCGCCCCAGATCTGCGGGCTGGCCGGTGGCAGGTCGCAATACCAGTCGTAAAAGCTCATGCACACGCCGCCAATCAGGCTCAGGTAACGGCTGCCTGCGGCGTAGCTGACCATCGACATGGCAGGGATGGGCGAGAAGCCGATGATGCGGTCCGGCCCGTGCCTCTTGATCGTGTAGACGTTGGCCGCGGCGATGATCTCGTTGACCTCGTCCCAGCTCGATCTTGCAAAGCCGCCCAGGCCGCGGATCTTCTGGTAGTCGCTGCGCTTGGCGTCGTCTTCGACGATGGACGCCCAGGCGGCCACCGGGTCATGGGCGAGGCGGGCCTCGCGCCAGCTCTTGAGCAGGCGGCCGCGCACCATCGGGTACTTGACGCGGTTGGCGCTGTACAGGTACCAGCTATAGCTCGCGCCGCGGGCGCAGCCGCGCGGCTCGTGGTTGGGCATGTCCCAGCGGGTGCGCGGGTAATCGGTCTGCTGGGTTTCCCAGGTGACGATGCCGCCCTTGACGTAGATCTTCCACGAGCATGAGCCGGTGCAGTTGACGCCGTGGGTCGAGCGCACGATCTTGTCGTGGGCCCAGCGGTTACGGTAGGCGTCTTCCCAGGTGCGGTCTTCACCGGTGGTGACACCGTGGTCACCCGAGAACGATTCGCGCGGGTTCGAGAAATAGGTCAGGCGGTCGAGAAAGTGGCTCATGGAGGTCTTTCGCTTGGAGGTTTTCGGTCGGATCAGGGGTTCTTTACATACGCATTGGCGCGCAGGTAAAACCACCAGTTCAGCACCAGGCAAATGGCATAGAAGGCGGCAAAACCGTACATGGCGTACTGCGGTGTGCCGGCCTTGATCTGGTCGCCGATGACGATTGGCGCGACAAACGCGCCGTAGGCCGCCACGGCGGACGTCCAGCCCAGCACCGGGCCGGCCTGCTGCCTGTCAAAGATCACGCCGATGGTGCGGAAGGTCGAGCCGTTGCCCACGCCGCTGGCAAAGAACAGCACGATGAACAGGCCCAGGAAGGCCGGGAAGTACTGCTCCGGCGTGGCCGAGCCATAGGCTTGCTGCATCACGTAGCCCACGGCCACCGAGGCCAGCACCATGACGGCAGAGATGACCTGGGTGACGATGGAGCCGCCCACCTTGTCGGACACCCAGCCACCCAGTGGCCGGATGGCCGCGCCGACAAAGGGGCCGATCCAGGCGTAGGTAAGGGCCGAAGGCGCGTTCGGGTTCTTCAGCGTGTGCTGCATCACGCCGGCGGCGTCGGGCACATGACTGATGCCGAAGATCACCGTGATCGACAGCGGCAGCGCCATCGAGAAGCCGATGAACGAGCCGAAGGTGACGATGTACAGCGCGGTGAGCGACCAGGTGTGCTTGTCCCTGAAGATCGCGAACTGCTTGGCCACGTTCTCCTTCATCGGACCGAAGGCGGCGAGCTTCATGATCAGCAGCGCGCTCACGATGTCGAGCGGGATCGCCACCCACATGCTGATGAGGCCCAGCCCGGTGGGCTTGGGCAGGTAGAGGTACAGGCCCAGCATTGCGGGGATGAAGGCAAGCGTGTATAGCCAGATGACCTTGGCGAAGGCCACCGGCGGGCTGCCCGTGTCTGGCGACACGGTCTTGAGGTTGTTCATGCCGAACCAGCACAGGATGGACAGTGGCACCAGCGACAACACCCAGGCAAAGCCGGCGTTCTGGATCCAGGTGGGTGTGCCGGCGGCAATCTTCCCGAAGATCCAGCCGCTGTCCTTGAGCAGCGTGGTCGATCCGCCGCCGAAGCTGCCAAAGATCGACAGCGTCATCACCAGCGGAATGACGATCTGCATGGTCGTCACACCAAAATTGCCCAGGCCCGCATTGAGTCCGAGCGCCGTGCCCTGCAGCCGCTTGGGGAAGAAGGTGTTGATGTTGGACATGGAGCTGGCAAAGTTGCCACCGCCCACGCCGCACCAAAGCGCCATGAGCTGGAACGACCACAGCGGCCACTCCGGGTGCTGCAACACGATGCCGGTGCCAAATGCCGGGGCCAGCAGCATGGCGGTGGTCAGGAAGATGGTGTTGCGCCCGCCCGCCAGGCGGATCAGGAACGAGGCGGGAATACGCATGGTGGCGCCCGCAATGCCCGCGATGGCGGTGAGCGTGAAGAGCTCGGCCTGGGTAAACGGAAACCCCAGGTTCATCATCTGCACGGTGATGATGCCCCACATGCCCCACACGGCAAAGCCGCACAGCAGCGCGGGCACCGAGATCCAGAGGTTTCGGTAGGCAATTTTCTTGCCGGTGGTTTCCCAGAAGGTGTTGTCTTCCGGGCGCCAGTCGGCAATCTCGGTGCCGATCTGGTTGGAGGGCGGCGCGACGGCACCGGTTGTGGTGTTCATTTGTTTCTCCGGTGAATGAGATTGACGGTCAGCCCTGGAGGCTGAAGCCGGTGGCGTTCTTGCCCATGAGTTCGGTGCGGCGCACTTCGGTCCAGTACATCCAGATCAGTGACACCCAGACCACGCCGTACATCAGCATGAAGGCGCTGGAGCGGATGCCGGTGAGATCCATCAACACGCCGAACATGATGGGCAGCACAAAGCCACCCAGGCCGCCGGCCAGGCCAACGATGCCGCTCACCGTGCCAATGTTGGTGGGGTAGTCGTCACTGATGTACTTGAAGACGCTGGCCTTGCCAAAGGCCCAGGCTATGCCCAGCAGGAACATCAGGCCGGTGAAGAGGTAGACGTTCAGCCCGATGTGGAAGGTCTTGGGGCCGCTGGTGGTCATGACGGTAAAGTCGGTCTGCGGGTAGCTCAGCAGGAACAGGCAGATCCAGCTCACCCAGAGTACCCACCAGGTTACGCTGTGGGCACCGTATTTGTCCGACAGCCAGCCGCCCACGGCGCGCAGAACCCCGCCGGGCAAGGAGAAGCAGGCCGCCAGCAAGGCGGCGGCGCGGATGTCCAGGCCGAACTCGCCCACGTAGTACTGCACCATCCACAGGGACAGCGCCACATAGCCCCCGAACACGATGGAGTAGTACTGGCAGTACTTCAGGACCTTCGGGTCCTTGAGCATCTTGAGCTGGTCGCTGAACTTCGTGTTCGATGGCACCAGATGCGCCGGGTCGCTGTGGCTGAACATCCAGAACAGGATCACGGTGCCGAGCATGACGGCCGCATACACCTGCGGCACCATGGCCCAGCCGAAGGCAACCACCAGGGCCGGTGCCACGAACTTGTTGACGGCCGCACCCGAGTTGCCCGCGCCGTACACGCCCATGGCAAAGCCCTGGCGATTTTTGGGGAACCAGCGCGCCACATAAGGCGTACCTACCGAGAAAGAGCCGCCGGCCAGGCCCACGAACAGCCCGATGGTGAGAAAGTGCCAGTACTGCGTGGCGTAGCTCATCAGGTAGATGGCCGGCACGGTGAGTGCCATCAGGATGGTCATGACGATGCGACCACCATATTTGTCAGTCCAGATGCCCAGTGGCACCCGGATCAGCGAGCCGGTCAGCACCGGCGTAGCGGTGAGCAGGCCGAACTCGGTGGCATTGAGATTGAGTGTCTTGCGAATCGGAATGCCGATCACGCCAAACATCATCCACACCATGAAGCACACAGTGAAGGCGAGTGTGCTGACAATGAGCACCGACAGCGCCTGACCCTTCTTTTCCATCATCTTGACCCCTTGGCTTGTGATGGATTGACTTTAGGGAGGGTGGGTGTTTTTCGGCATCCCCCGGCGGAAGGACAGGGGCAGTGGCAGAAGAACGATGCGCCGCCCGCGCGGCATCATCCTGTGGAACTAGTGGGGCGCGTGAATTCAGCGCAATTGCGCTGGATCAAATCAGGCCGTGGTTGGTTGCGATAACAGCGGCGTGGACACGGGAGCTCACGTTGAGCTTGCGCAGCACATGCTGCACATGAATCTTCACCGTGGTTTCGGCGATGCCCAGGGCGCGGGCGATTTCCTTGTTGCTCTCGCCACGCGCAATGCCACGCAGAATGTCCTGCTCGCGCGCCGAGAGCTGATCCATCACTGTCGCGGCGGGTGTCGCAGGCAGCGGCGGCACCGGCGCGGCGCTGGCGGCCTGGCGATAGGCGGCAATGAGCTTGCCGGTCATCTCGGGCGCGACCACGCTCTCGCCACGCATGGCGCGGCGTATCGACTCGGCCAACAAGTCGCCTTCGATGGTCTTGAGCAGGTAGCCGCTGGCACCGGCACGCAATGCGGCGGCCAGGTCCTGCTCGTCTTCGCTCACGGTGAGCATGATGATGCGTGCCGCTGGCGCGGCTTCCTGCAGCGAGCGGATCGCGTCCACACCCTTGACGCCCGGCAAATGGTTGTCAAGCAGGATCACGTCCGGCTGCAGCTCCTGTGCGCGGCGAATCGCATCGCCCGCGTCACCCGCATCGCCCACCACCTGGAGCTGCGCGTCGCGCCCGAGCAGGGCCGACAGGCCCCGGCGGAACAGCGTGTGGTCATCGACCACCAGAATGCGGATAGGGGATGTCATGCTGCCTGGCGCCGCGCGAGCACGGGTTTGGGTGGCAGCGTCAGGATGACCGAGCTGCCGCGCCCCGGCGTGGACATGACTTCGAGGTTGGCTGCCACGCTGGCCGCGCGCTCGCTCATGATGCGCACGCCCACATGGGTTTCGTCCAGTGGCGAGCCGGTTTCAAAGCCGACGCCGTTGTCGCGCACCTCAAAGCGCCACTGGGGTTGCTGCTGCACGTCTACCCACACTTGCGTGGCGCCCGAGTGCTTGCGCACGTTGGACAGGGCCTCCTGCACGATGTGCAGCACCTGAATCTGCACGTCCGGGTCCAGCGGCATGCCATGCCCTTGCATGCGCAACGAGGCGCGCAGGCCGCTATGGTGCTCGAACTTGCGCAGCGTGGTGAGCAGGGCGGGCTCGATGTCTTCTTCGCTGGTGCGCGTGCGGAAGTTGAGCAGCAGCTCGCGCACGTCGCCATAGCATTCACGCACCCCCAGGTCGATCTCCGAGAGCACATCGCGCATGCGGTCGGGGTGGCCGCTGTCCATTGCGTCGCGCATCAGTTGCACCTGGATGTTGAGGAAGGCCAGCGCCTGGGCAATGGAGTCGTGCAGTTCGCGCGCAAGCAGCTCGCGCTCCTGCGAGACGGCGGCCTGCTTTTCCAGCGCGTTGAGCCGCAGGTTTTCCATGGCACCGGCCAGGTGCGCCGTCAGCGCCTCCAGCAGGGATCGTTCAGCCGCGTGGGGTTCAAATTGCGCGAAGTAGAACAGATCCACCTCGCCCATGAGCCGGTCCTTCATGCGAATTGGCAGCGACACGATGGTCTGGAAACCGGCTGCCACGCAATGCTTGAGGCGCCCCTGGTCGGCGCTGCGGATCGGGATCACGCGCGCGCCCACCGGCGCATTGGGCATGCCGCAATGGCATTCGTCGGCGCGAATGCAGTGCTCGGCTTGCGTCAGGGCGTCGGGCAGGCCATGGCTGGCCAGCATCAGGTAGCGCTCGTTGCCCTCGTCCGACCAGCGCAGGGCCACGCCGTCCGCATGGGCCACGCGGCCCACCCGCTCGGAAAACCCCTGGGCCAGTTCGTCCAGCGTGGTGGCGTTGGCCACCAGTGTTGTGACGCTGTACAGCGTCTCCAGGCGCTCGCGTTTTTCTTCCAGTTCAGCGGTCTTTTCGGCCACCTTGGCTTCGAGGTTGCGATACATGGACTGCAGATGCTCGGCCATGCTGTTGAAGCCCAGGGCGAGCGTGCCGAACTCGTCGCTGGTGACCTTGTTGACGCGGGCCGACAGGTCACCAGCCTGCAGCCGCTCGATGGCACGCTTGAGCAGACTCACGGGATCGAGCACGTACATGTAGCCGGTGTACAGCAGGGTGGCGGCACCCAGCACCGCGAGCGCCATCATGGCGGTCTGAAGCAGGTGCAGGGTGGCGGTCCAGCGCGAGAGGTGGGATTCGACCGCCGTCACCAGCGCGTCAATGCGGCCAGCGAACACGGCAGTCTCGGCCCGCAGGCCACTCACGGGCGGCGTTTGCCCGGCGGTCCAGCGCGTGCGGAACTGATGCCAGTCGCCACTGACGCCGTCGAACTGCTCGCGAATGGTCTCGTCCCAGGGCATGAACAGCGGGCGTTGGGGGTCGCCCACGCGCAGCAGGGACAAGCTGTTCTCGAACTCTTCGGCCTGCTGGGTCACGGCGGCACGGTCGCCGGTGCTGATGGACAGCGAGAGGCGAAAGCTCTGCATGCGCATGCGCCCGGCTTCATTGAGCGCCGCAGCGCCACCGTCGAGTTGCCACGACACCCACAACGTTGTCGCGATCAGCAGCATGGACACCAGCAGGAATGGCGTGGCCACCAAGGCAAGTTTGATACCCAAACCCCAATGCGAGCGCATGACCATAGGGCTAGTGTAGTGGCGCGCTGGATCGACCAGGGCATTGGCGGCAGCAAGGTGCCCGACATCCACAACGTGGGCCTGAAGGAAGACCTCGCCGCCCTGCGCATCAGCAACCAGCACATGGCTAACTGACCGCTGCGTGCCTGGCGGTTGCGGGTAAAGGCGGGGGGGGGGCTTGACGCCACGGCGCAAGCCGCTATCTATTTGATAGTGGCTCGCGCAGCATCTGTGCGGGCTGGCGGCCTGTTTGGCTTGAATTCAGGTTTATAGAGCCTATTCCTGACGCAGCGATGGCAGACCAATGCCCGCTGCATCGAAGCCGCCATCGACCGCCAGCGTCTGGCCATTGATATAGCTGGCCGCAGGGCTGCACAAGAAGCCTACCCCTTCAGCAATTTCTTCAGGTGTGCCGTAGCGTGTCAAAGGAATCGCGTTGGCGTAGTCCGCACGAATCGCTGCGCTATGTACCTTCTTGGCCATCTCGGTATCGACCGGGCCGGGTGCGATTGCATTCACACGAATGCCCATGTTGCCCAGCTCAACGGCTTGCTGCTTGGTCAAATGAATGATGGCGGCCTTGCTGGTGCCGTACGCCACGCGCAGCGCGCTGGCACGCCGGCCCGAGATGGACGCGATGTTGACCACCACACCACAGCCGCCAGCAGTTTTGACGTTTTTCAGCATCACGGGCGCGCAGGCCTGCGTGCATAAAAACGCCCCATCCAGATTGACCGACATGACCTCCCGCCATTCTTCAAAGGTGTGGTCCAGCAGCGGCTTGAAAACCGCGATGCCAGCGTTATTGACAAGCGCATCGATGCGGCCAAAGGTGCTGCTTGTCTTGTCGACCGCGGCTTTGACTTGCGCCGGGCTGGCCACGTCGCAATGCAGAGCCAGCCAGCGTGCAGGGTCGCCCAACGCGGCGCTGGCCTTTTTCAGCTCCGCATTGTCAATATCCAGCAGCACCACGCGGTAGCCATGCGCCAAAAACCATTGTGCGCAGGCCAGGCCAATGCCGCGTGCTGCGCCTGTGACGATGGCGACCGGTTGTGCAGTTGACAAATTTTCCATGCTCACTTCATCTAAATATTGCTTAGAGCGTGATCTTCAGACGATTTTTTTCGGTAGATAGTGTTCAAGTATCACTTCAAATGTCATGCAATCAAGGGGCGGGTGCAACCCAGCTGGTATACCAAGCCGCTGCTGCATGCCTGGCGGTTGCGGGTGAAGGCAGGGGCGGCCTGACGCCTGGGCGCAAGTTGCTATCTATTTGATAGTGGTTCGCGCAGCATCCGTGCGGGCTGGAGGCCTGTTTGGCTTGAATTCACACGTGAGAACGGCGCCTATGGGCCACTTTGCTGGTTCGCGTATACAAACTCAAACTAGTTCAGCGTAGCGTCCTGCCTTAACCGGTCGATTGCCAAATCCAAGAAAGCGCGGACCCTCTGCGGCGCTCGTCGCCCTTCCCTGTGAACGACATGCACCGGCAAGGCATTGGGTTCAAAGTCTGGCAAAACCCTCTTCAGTTTTCCAGTACGCAAGTGCTCCGCCACTTGGTACGAAAGCAAGCGGGTCAACCCAAACCCACCGACTGCAGCAGTAACTGCAGAATCATTGGTTGTTGTAATCATTCGGGGCTGAAGTCGAATGCTGACTGATTGACCTTTGTCTACCAGCTTCAACTCCGGGTTAGGCGTCACGCTGCTGGCCCAAACAAAGGTGTGCGCGCGGAGCTCATCCGGAGAAGTTGGAGTGCCATGTTTGGCAAGATATTCAGGTGCGCCGCAGACTACTCTTTTTACTTCCCCCACACGTATGGCTTGCATGCTTGAGTCTGGCAGTTCACCAATGCGTACCGCGACATCGACACCTTCATCCAGCAGATTGACAACCCTGTCCAGAAATAGACAGGATGCACTTACCTCGGGATATCGAGTCAAGTATTCCGAGACGATGGGTGTGACATACATCCCGCCAAATAGCACCGGCGCTGTAATGGTGATCCGCCCCTTCGGCGATGAGTGCATGCCACGGACGGACTCATCAGCTTCCACCATTTCGCCCAGGATGCGTTTGCAATCCTGCACGTAGCGCCCCCCCGCGTCTGTGACCCGAACGCTGCGAGTGGTGCGTGTCAAAAGCCGAAGTCCCAAATGGCTTTCCAGCTCGTTGATCGCTCGGGTCACCGCAGGCGGTGACATGTTTAACTTGCGCGCCGCCCCCGCGAGCCCGTTGGCATCGACCACCGCGACAAATACATTGATCAGGTGAAATCTGTCCATAGTGTTCCGATAAGTGGAATAGTGAATTGATTCTATTGGCAATTCTGATTATTTTGTGAATTGAATAGAGTTCATCCATTCGCTGAAAACACAGCGAAGACAAGTTCCAAACCACCGAAATCACTGAAGGAAATCACTGTGTCCATCAAGCTCCATTGCCATCCGCTGTCCGGCCATTCACACCGCGCGCAGCTCGCTCTGTCACTCCTGGGTGTTCCGCACGAATTGGTCGAAGTCGACCTGATGAAGGGTGCACACAAGGCGCCCGAGTTCATCAAACTCAGCCCCTTCGGTCAGGTACCGGTACTCAACGACAACGGCACCACGCTGTTCGACTCCAACGCCATCCTCGTCTACCTGGCCACAAAGTACGACGCTGACCGCCATTGGCTGCCACGTGACCCCAAAGGCCAGGCCGATGTGCAGGCCTGGTTGTCGGTGGCCGCTGGCCAGATTGCCTTTGGCCCTGCAGCGGCCCGCCTGATCACCGTGTTCGGTGCCAAGTACAACCCGGAAGACGTGATCGGCCGGGCACATGGCCTGCTCAAGGTGATGGATGCGCAGCTGGCAACGCGCCACTTCTTGGTGGGCAACGGCGCCACGCTGGCCGACATTGCTGGATACAGCTATGTCTCAGCTGCTCCGGAAGGCAACGTGGACCTTTCGGCTTACCCCAACGTACGTGCCTGGCTGGCACGCGTAGAGGCCTTGCCGGGATTCGTGCCATTCCAGAAGACAGCCGTCGGCATGGCCGCCTGAGCGCCCGCCGTCACCCCCATCGGAGCCGACCATGCACCCCGCGACCTCACGTAACGACAATCCCTTTCATGCTGGCGAGCAGGCCGTTCACGAACGGCTGGGCATCCGCGAGCGCATGGTCGACATTGGGCAGCGCGTCATCCGCACATCCATGCCAGAGCAGCATCAGCGCTTCTTTGAGCAACTGCCATTCATGCTGGCTGGTTCGGTGGATGCGACCGGTAGACCCTGGGCCTCCATGCTCGTGGGTAGGCCCGGTTTTATCCATGCCCCGGATGCGAAGCGTTTGAACTTCAAGATACGCCCCATTCCGGGCGACCCGCTCGCTGAAGGGTTGACAATTGGCGCGCAGCTTGGCTTCCTGGGCATTGAGCTGCACACCCGCCGACGCAACCGTGTAAATGGCCATGTCGTGGCGGGCGATGACCACGGCTTCAGCGTCGAGGTTGACCAATCGGTTGGCAATTGCCCACAGTACATTCAGGGCCGCGAGATTCAGTGGGTCCGCGAAGCCTCTGACTTGACTCCACGCTCCACAGAGCCGCTGAGCCGGCTGGATGCTGATGCGCGGGCCTTCATCGAGCGTTCGGACACGTTGTTCATCGCCACGCAGGCCCCCGCAGTCGGCGACGCCGATGTGAAGAGCGGTCGAGGCGCCGACGTCTCGCACCGTGGTGGCAGACCCGGCTTTGTCAAGATCGAGGACGAGCGCACCTTCCTCGTGCCCGACTTCACCGGCAACTTTTTCTTCATGACCTTGGGCAATCTGCAGCTCAACCCGCGAGCCGGCGTGCTGTTCGTCGATTTCGAAACCGGCGACCTGCTCACGCTGACCGGCACTGCCGAGGTGGTATGGGGCGGTGACGAGCTCAAAGCCTTTGACGGCGCTGAACGTGCCTGGCGATTCCGCATTGAAGCCGGCTGGCGTCTGCGAGAGGCTTTACCGTTGCGTTGGGCCTTTCGCGAGCTATCGCCCAACTCGTCCATCACCGGAACCTGGGCCGAGGCCGATGCCAAGCGCGAGGTGCAGCGCCTGGCCCAGACCTGGCGACCTTACCGCGTGAACCGCATCGTGGACGAGAGCAGCGTCATTCGCTCCTTCTACCTCGCGCCGGCAGACGGACGTGCAGTGCCGCCGTTCCTGGCCGGGCAACACTTGCCCATCCGCCTGAAAACCATCGCAGGCGAAGAACTTCACCGCACGTACACGATTTCGCAGACACCCAGTGACGAAGGCCTTCGCCTGAGCGTTAAGCGCGAGGGTGTGGCCTCCAGCCACCTGCACGACCACGTGGGCGAAGGCGACGTGATCGAGGCACTAGGCCCGCGCGGCCACTTCACTATCGACGCTGCGTTGCGGCGACCGGCGGTGCTGATTGGCGCCGGCGTGGGTATCACACCGATAGTGGCGTTTGCACGCCATCTGGTCACCGAAGGTTTCCGTAACCGGCGCACGCGGCCACTGCACGTGATCCAGGTGGCGCGTGATGCGGCGCTTCGAGCCTTTGGCGACGAACTCCAGGCACTGGTGCAGCGCGCCAAAGGCGCGATGAAGCTGCACGTGGTGCTGGACAGCGGCGACGGTGCACCCGAGGGCGCACTCAAGGGCCCGTTGACGATCGACCTGCTGAAGACCCTGCTGCCGTTTGATGACCACGAATTCTTCCTCTGCGGCCCGCCGGGATTTATGCAAGCGCTATACGACGGCCTTCGCGATCTGGGCGTGCGTGACGAACGCATACAGGCCGAGGCCTTCGGGCCGTCATCGCTCAAGCGCCGCTTTGACAGCGCCACGGCATCGCCGCCACCGTCGATCCCGGCGGCCAAGCAGGCCACGGTGAGCTTCACGCGCTCGGGCGACGCGGCCGAGTGGACCCCAGATCGCGGCACCCTGCTGGAGTTTGCGGAAGGCAAAGGGCTGAACCCGCCGTTCTCTTGCCGCGCGGGGCATTGCGGATCCTGCGCCACACGAATGACGGCCGGCCGAGTGACCTATGCCGAGCCCACGGCGTGGCGACCGGCAGACGGCGAGGTGCTGTTGTGCTGCGCTGTACCCGCAGCCGGCAGCGACAAAGGCATCGAGCTGGATCTTTAAGGCCAAACCATGCTGCCATCGCCTTTCAATTCCGAAATACCTCATGGCCTAGGCGAAGACACTGCTTGGCTTGGCCGAGACGTTATGCAAGCCCTTCAGCTCATGCGCCGACATCTAAACACCGAACCACAGCGTGTTGCACTGGCCTACACGGTGGACGCGATCTGGCCTAACCGTGCCGAGTTCCCCGTTGGGCGCGCGCAAGTGCAAGCTTTCCGCGAACGCAAGTGGGCGCACGAACTCGACTTACAAACCCGCAGGAGCACCTTATGAACCCGAATACTGTCATCGACACCGAGGTCGCCATCATCGGCTCCGGGACTGCCGGCATGTCGGCCTACCGCGCAGCGCTGGAGCACACGTCGCGCGTGCTCTTGATCGAAAGTGGTCTCTACGGCACTACCTGCGCGCGCGTGGGCTGCATGCCCAGCAAGCTCCTGATTGCCGCCGCCGATGCGGCACAGGCGGTGACCGGTGCATCGCGCTTCGGCGTGACTGCTGGGCCAACAAAGATTGATGGCCGTGCCGTCATGGCGCGCGTGCGCAGCGAGCGTGACCGCTTTGTTGGCTTTGTCGTTGACGCCGTGCAGCACTGGCCGGCTGAGCACAAGTTGGTGGGTCATGCCCGCTTTGTGGACGATCACACGCTGCAAGTGGGCGCCACGCAGGTGCGGGCGCAGCGCATTGTCATAGCCACAGGCTCGCGCCCTGCGATGCCCGAGGCTTGGCGGCTTGTCTTGGGCGACCGGCTAATTGTTAACGACGACGTCTTTGACTGGACCGATCTGCCGCGCTCCGTGGCCGTGGTTGGCGCGGGCGTCATTGGCCTGGAACTGGCGCAGGCCTTGCACCGCCTGGGTGTGCGGGTGCGGCTCTACGGGCGCAGCGACCGAGTTGGCCCGCTCTCCGACCCGCAATTGCAGGCGCTGGCTCGCCAGGTGTTTGGTGCCGAGCTACCCCTTAGCGTGGACCTTGCGCAAATCGAGCCACGCCGCGATGGCGACAGCGTCATCGTGCGTGCCACGGGCCGTGACGGCAGTGTGCACGAAGAACACTTTGACTGGTTGTTGGCGGCCACCGGGCGGCGACCCAACGTCGATCAACTCGGCCTGGAAAACACCACGCTGCCACTGGACGCGAAGGGCATTCCGGTGCACGACCGGCGCACCGCCCAGGTGGCCGACCGCCCCATTTTCATCGCCGGCGACGTCAGCGAAGACCGACCGTTGTTGCACGAAGCGGCCGACGAAGGTCGCATCGCCGGTGGCAATGCCGGCCGTTTCCCTGATGTGCGTATGCGACCGCGCCG
Organism: Ramlibacter sp. 2FC; assembly: GCA_943369755.1. Lineage (GTDB taxonomy): Bacteria > Pseudomonadota > Gammaproteobacteria > Burkholderiales > Burkholderiaceae_C > CALROG01. The sequence goes on along the minus strand of CALROG020000009.1, from coordinate 71,917 downwards.
CACGCCGCTGGCGGTGGTGTTTAGCGAACCGCAGATCGCGCTGGCTGGTGCCAGTCATGCCGAGTTGCGTGCGGCCGGCATTGCTTTTGAGACCGGCCGCGTGTCGTTCGATGACCAGGGGCGCAGTCGTGTGATGGGCCGTAACCTTGGTGCCTTGCACGTCTATGGAGAACTCGGCACCGGCCGCTTTCTGGGCGCCGAGATGCTGGGCCCGGCGGCCGAACACATCGGCCACTTGTTGGCTTGGTCCGTGCAGCGCGGCGACACCGTGCAGCAGATGCTCGACAGCCCGTTCTACCACCCGGTGGTCGAAGAAGGCCTGCGCACAGCACTGCGCCTGCTACAGCGCGCGCTGCACATGGGGCCACCGCCGGTGGAGCGCTGCCTGGACTGCGGCCCCGGCGCCTGAGTAATCCATCTCAATCCACTTGATAAAGGTACACCAATGATCGACGTCTACACGGCCAACACGCCTAACGGCGTGAAAGTTCCTATCGCGCTGGAAGAACTTGGCGTACCCTACCGCGTGCTGCGTCTTGACCTGAGCGCGCAGGATCAGAAGCGCCCAGACTTCCTTCTTCTGAATCCGAATGGTCGAATCCCGGCCATTGTGGACACCGACGGGCCAAGCGGTGCACCACTGAGTGTTTTTGAGTCTGGGGCTATCCTGTGGTACCTGGCAGAGAAGTATCCGGGGCTGATGCCGGACAACGCCGTCGAACGCATCCGCGCCTTGGAATACACGTTCTTTCAGGTTGGCGGTGTCGGGCCAATGTTTGGGCAGGCGGGCTGGTTTATGCGACACAGCGAGCCGATGCCACTGGCCATCACGCGCTACCAAGCGGAATCGAATCGCCTGACCGCCGTGCTCGAAGCACGCCTACAGGTATCACCCTGGCTGGCTGGCAAGAGCTGCTCAGTAGCCGACATCATGAACTTCGGCTGGCTGCGCGCGCCGCACTATGCCGGCGTGCAGCTCGACGACTACCCTGCGGTGCTGGCATGGGTAAACCGCATGGCAGCTCGGCCCGCTGTAATCCGTGGGCTACAGGCGATTGCCTGAGTTTGCCTTGTCCGATGGCGGCAGGCCAATTCCCTGTCTACATCAAGTGCCACTTCTTGGGTCGGTTCTGCAACGACGCGTCACCGAAACTCCGGCTCTTCCCACCAGGGGTAAAACTCCGGCATGTCGCTAGACACCTTGTCCGGGAACACCGCAGGCCGCTTCTGCAGAAAGGCAGCCACGCCTTCGCGCACATCGGCCGACTGCCCGCGCGACTGGATGGCGCGGCTGTCGATGCGGTGGGCCTGCATCGGGTGCTCGGCAGCCGACAGGCGCCACAGCATCTGCCGCGTCATGGCCACCGACACGGGCGCGGCGTTGTCTGCGATCTCGCGCGCCAGCGCGAGGGCTGCGCTCAGAAGCTCTGCCGGGGCGTGGATCGAGCGGACCAGGCCGCGCTCCAGCGCCTCTTGCGCGCCGAACACCCGGCCGGTGGTGCACCACTCCAGCGCGTTCTGCATGCCGACCAGCCGGGGTAAAAACCACGACGAAGCCGCCTCGGGCGTGATGCCCCGGCGTACAAAGACGAAGCCGAACTTCGCCTCGGTCGAGGCCATGCGGAAGTCCATGGGTAGTTGCATGGTGGCACCGATGCCCACGGCCGGGCCGTTCACCGCGGCGATCACCGGCTTCAAGCTCTTGAAGATGCGCAGGGTGTTGGTGCCGCCGCCGTCGCGGTAGACATCGCCCACCCGCAGCCGCTCACGCACCGGGTCGCCCTGCGTGGCGTTGCGGTCGAAGGTGTTGCCGCCGCTGGACAGATCAGCCCCGGCGCAAAAGGCCCGCCCTGCCCCCGTGACGATGACGACGCGCACCGCATCGTCGCGGTCGGTTTCGTCGAACAGCGCCTCCAGCTCATCGTGCATGCGCACGTTATAGGCGTTGAGCTTGTCCGGGCGGTTCAGCGTGATCGTGGCGATGCCGTCCTGCACGGCGTAGAGGGTGGTTTCCAGGGGCATCAGGGACATGCGGTCCCCTCCATTCAATTGTTGGCCGGCGCAGGGTTCATTGCGCCTGGCGGGTTATCGTCCGGGCGCGCCAGCCTCAGCGCGGCAAAACCCGGCTTGCCAGCGGCTGAGGCACGTAGTTCGGCAGAAAGCGGCAGTCGGCCGGCTGCGCGGCGCGCAGTTGCCGGCAGCGTTCGGCGACGCCGGCCGGCGTTGGCTTCTGGCCCTTCTCGACCCAGTTCAAGAGTTGCGCGAACAGCGGCGGATACATTGCGTCGCCCCAATAGCTGTGTTCGCTGGAGTCGACAAAGGTCTGCACCAGGCGGTCGCCGTTGCCAGCGGCCACCATGCGTTGGCGCAGTGTGTCGCTGCCCTCCACGAACACCGTCGCGTCGCCAATGCCGTGCGCGGTGAGCACCGGCACGGCAAAGCGGCCCCGGTTGTCGGAGTCGGCAGCAAACCGCGCCACGGCAGCCGGGTCGGCCCTGAAGCGCGGCACGCCGGCGTTGAGTGCCGCGTCGTCGGAAGAGCCCACATAGCGCACGCCCTGGTTGCCAAAGGGGCTGACGCCACCGTTCTTGGCGGTAATGTCGCGGAAGGTGAAGGTTGCGTAGTTGATGTGGCCCATGACCGAGCTCTCGGGGATCTTCAGCACCGTGGCGATGGTCTTGAGTTTTGCCGCCTGCTCGGGCGTGCGCTGCGCGGCCGGCTTGCCCGTGCCCAGGCAATCGTTGACACGTTGGGCCAGCTCGGCGTTGGTCATCTTGCTGTCGACTGGCAGACCGATGGGGAGCGGGTAGGCTGGTTCGTCAGGGCGCGGATGGTTGTTGCACAGGTACTGGTAAATGGCGCGCAGGTCGACCCGGAAGTCGTAAGTCGCGGGGCCGGCCACCACGGCGCTGGTCAGCAGGATGCCCTCCCAGGACTTGGGGAACATTTCGGCCGCGCGCGTGGCCACCATGCCACCCCAGGACTGACCGTGCAGCAGCGTGCGCCGCGGCTTGGCCACATGGTCAACGAAGATGCGGCGCACCCGCTCGGTGTCTTCGGCCGCAGTGGTCACGGCAAAGCCGCCCTGGCGGAATACCGAGCCAGCCCATGCATGGCCTTCGCGAACGGTGATCGCCCAACGCTTGATGTCTTCGTCGCTGCGACGGGCGCTGGTCGGGCCCAGGGTGGGCCCGCCGTGCGCGTGCACCACCAGCACACCGCTCCATTGCGCGGGCATGACGATCAGGTAATGCGACGAGGCAGAGTCCTGGCCCCGCAGGCAGCGGGCGCCCTGGGGCACGCCCTCCGGGCAGGCCTGGGCTTGCGGCGGCACTTCGGGCGGTGCAGCGGGCGGGCTGGTACAGCCACCCACAACCAGGGAAACGATGCCAAGCAACGCCAGGCGGGCGACGGAATGGAGTGCGGTGTTCATGGGCATGGGGGGGGCAGAGGTGGAACGACTGATGATTTTGTCTCGGATATGAAATTCAACCACATGAGGCAAACCATTACACGGGTTTTGAGCAGTGGCTGACGCAGCTACACCCCGCAGCTGTCGAAGTCGCCTCTTCACCCAGTCACCAATGGATGCGCCGCCGTATCCCGATCCGGCTCGACTTCAGCACTCTGCATCTCCTGCAGGTGGTCGGCGTCTACCTTCTCCAGGTCTTTCTGCGCGTTGACCACTTTGAAATTTTTCAAGGGCCTGACCAGACAATTGGAGCGAAACATCTTGTTTGCAAAGTCATTGCGCTGGCGCAAACATTGCCATTCTTTCGCCTGACAAGGGCGTGGGCGCGAAACATACTTCCTGTGGGACTCGGCACAACGCAGTGCCGGATATCGGTGAACAAACCTACGCGGAGATATCGTATGAGCAAGACAATTGGCTTCAGGAAGATTGTGGCGAGCCTGGCGGTTGCTGGCCTTTGCAGTTCGGCCTTCGCCCAGACAACGATTGATTTTTCCAGCTCCCGTGGCACCGGCACGGCGCAGGACAAGGTGCTGATCGAAAGCATCCGCGTCCTTACGCCAATTGCCAACCCGTTCAGCCCCGGCAGCTTCACGACGCAGGAGGCCAACTACAACGTGGTCTTCAAGTTCGATCCGGCCACCCTGCACTTGATACCTGAGACCATCACGCAGTCCGGGGGTACCGGGGCAAGCGCCTGCGCCAACGTGGATGTTCAGGTCTACAACTCGGTGCGGGGCGCATCCGCCCCGTTGTCGGGCGCCACCATCACGATTGGCACACGCACGGCTACCACCAACTCGTCGGGCGTGGCGTCGTTCACCAGCCTGCCCGTGGGCCTGACTTCGATTGGCGTGGCGGCAACCGGCTACGTCGCGGCCACGCAGTCGGCAACCTTGGGCTGCACCTCCAACAACAACGTGGCCGTGGCGCTGTCGCCGGCAGCGGGCCAGACCGGTGGCCTGACCAGTGGCCAGTTCCGCGTGATCCTGACCTGGGGCCAGAACCCCAGCGACCTGGATTCGCACATGACTGGCCCCAATGCCGATGGCACCACCCGCTGGCACGTGTATTACTCGGCCCGCACCTCAGGCGGCATTTGCGGCCTGGACGTGGATGACACCAGTGCGTATGGCCCCGAGACCATCACCTGCCCGGCCACCAGCACCACCACCGGCTTGCGCGCGGGTGTGTACCGCTACTCGGTGCACCACTATTCGGGCAGCACCAACATTGGCACTTCGGGTGCCAATGTGCGGCTGGAATTTGCCAATGGCACGGTCTACAACTACACGCCGCCGGCCATTGTCTGGACCGGTGCAAACAATGTGTGGACCGTTTTTGAGCTGACCGTGGGCAGCAATGGCACCATCAGTGTGGCACCGGTGAACACCGGCACACCCAATGTGTCGGCCAGTGCGGTGACCCGGCCGAAGGAAGGCTTCGTGCAGTACGGCAGCCCCGAAAACACAGGCCTGTTCCAGGGCCTGCCCGGCAAGTAAGCCGTCATGAGCAAAGTGTCCCTGCCCGGCTTTCGCACGATCGGCGTGCTGCTGCTGATTGCAGCGATGGCGGCCGGGGTGGCCGAATGGCGCGGGGCATGGAACGGTGACGAGCCGCCCCCTGCGGTGCCAGTGGAGCCGCAGGGGGCGGCTCGTCCGCCAGCGGTGGGCCTGAGCCCACACGAGCAGGACCTGCCGGGTGGGGTGCCAGGTCAGCCAGCCAATGCGCTGGGTGGGGTACCGCCCACTGTGGTGGAGCCTGTCGACCCGGCTGTCGCGTTCATGAATGCGGTCAAGGCGGCGCGCGACGCGCCACAGCCAGTCCCGGCACCTGGTGTGCTACAGGCACGCACTCTGCCCGAGGCCTTCGAGGCCATGCAACGCGCACAGCGCGAACCACCCGCGCCGCTGGCGGGTGTGAGCCCGTTTGGCGCACCAGCACGCTAGTTTTCAATCAGCGCAACACTTGATGACTGGGTGAAGCGGTGTTTGTTCGATGGCTGCGGTGAGAAGCTGCGTCAGCCATTGGCCATGGGCCGCGTAGTCCTTGGCCTCATCCGGTTGAACTGCCTGTCTATCGAAGGCAAGTTTGACTTGGCGCATGGTCAATACAGCGGGAATTCCTAGACTGAACTCAAGGCGTGCAAGTACGCCGAGTGTGCTTCAACAGGAGTTTCCAAATGGCCCTTCGCAGCTTTCCCCTTCATTCGCTGACTGTCGCCATGGCGGTTGCGATTTCAAGCATCGCGGCGCATGCCACCGTGCTGCCCGCCAATGTGCAAGCCGCCGCCGCGGCTGCCGGCGTGACCATCAATAGCGATGGCAGCCTCACTATCAACGGCCAGCGTTTCGTGCCCTTGCTGCCGAGCGACTACAGCGCCACGCAACAACCTTCGGGGACGGTGCAGACGCGCCCCGACGGCTCTTTGGTGTGGGACCGCCTGCAGTTCGTGCCACTCATCTCTACCCCGGGCGAGATGCCGCGGCTGCCCGCCAACTTGCAAGTGCTCAGCGGCAATCGGCTGCCATCGGACTTTCAGCCGCCCGCTGGCTTTGTGTCCAGCTCCAGCACCCCTTTGCCCACCGGGGTCACAGTGCCGCCACTGACGGTGTCGGCCATGCTTGACCAGATGGTGGCTGCAGGTGCCTTGCCCGCAGGGATGTTCACCTACAACCAGGACGGCACCATCAGCGTGCGCGGTGGCCCGACCTATTTGCCTTTCACGGTGCCCACTGCGCAGCAAGGCTATGCGCAAGACACATCCGTGCTGGGGATTCGCTCCAACGCGGCGACTGGCGCGGTGACGTTCCCCAACGGAAGTACCTATGCGCCCACGGTCGCCGGTGCCCGTGCTGGCGGTACGACGTTGCCAGCAGGTTTCACCCCTCCGGCAGGCACAACCTTGCCCGCCTATGTGAGCTTGCCGCTGCAGTTCGAGATCCCGTCGAATGTGCAGATCCAGTCGGGCATGATTCTGCCCGCAGGTGTCGTCATTCCCGAGAACTACAGCATTCCAACGGGCACCCAGTTGCCGCCTGGCGTGAGTCTGCCCGCGAGTGCGCGCCTGGCCGCAGGTGTGGCAGTGCCCAACGGAATCACCTTGCCGGTCGGCACCCAGATCACCATTTCGGCCTTGCCACAAGGTACAACCTTTCTGCCCAACGGCCAGATCGTCGTGCCCGGCACCGAGATTCCCAGTGGCATTACGCCGCCGTCCGACTGGACGCCGCCCATGGGTGCCGCACGGCGCGCAGATGGGTCAATCGGTTTACCCACGCCACCAACCGGTGGCTTTCCACCACCAATGAGGCCGATCCGGATCAATGCAGATGGCTCGGCGTTGATGCCTGCGCCGCCCGCAGGGGCGCCGCCACCACCACCCGGTTCGGTGGTCAACGCCGATGGCACTGTGACGATTCCGCCGCCGCCCTTCATAGGCAGTGTCGGTTCGGGCGGTGTGCTGCAACTCCCTCCCGGGGGCATGGGGGTGCCCACGGGCTTTGTGCCGCGGGTTCCGCCGGGAACCGCCTTGCCTGGTGGGGGAAATTCGCCCCCTGGCTGGACACCGCCCGTACCCACTGTCCCGGCGCCGGGCATGCCTGGTACGCCAGGAACCCCGGGCACGCCAGGGACGCCGGGTACGCCGGGAACACCTGGCGCACCGGGCACGCCCGGCGCGCCAGGCGGTGGTGGTGGTGCGCCGGGCGGTGGTGGCGGTGCGCCCGGTGGCGGTGGGCCTGGCCGGAGATAGCGCGCTGTCGGGCAGGTGCGGTGGCAGTGCCTGCCAAGGCCGGTGCAGGGTGGCGCTGAAAGTTAGTGCGGAAATGCCTGGATCAAGCCGGGCGCGACGCTCAAAGGCGTGACCACACCGGCCAGCAGAGCGACCAATGCCAGAGCAAGCGCGGCCGACACGAACACGATAGCGCGGCCTAGCTTTGCGCGACGGCGGCCGATGGGCACGGAAATGTGCAACCCAAAGGCGAAGACGGCCAGACCGTAGTAGGGCGCAAAAAAGAATTTCCAGGCGCCAGCGTGCATGCCTGCGGCGGCAAAAGCCAGATCGGTGTCGATGCCATTCATGCGGGCTTGCAAGACAGCGAAGACATGAATACCCAGGAAAGACGCCAGATAAATGCCGCTGATCGGTTGCGCGGCATCGCGCCAAAAGCTGGCTCGGCGCTGCCAGACCAAGCGAAGCCCCGTACCGATCTGGATGGCGCAAGAGGCCAGCAGCACAGGCTCAAGCCAGCCTTGATAGAGCCAGCGCAGCGCGAGCTGCACACTGCGGTGAACGTCTTGACCGGCAAAGCCTGCGATGTGGTTCGCCATGTGGAGCAAGACAAAGCTGCCAAGCAGGGCTGCGCAGAAGCGATGGATGGCGCGGAACGTCAAAGGCTTTAACGAAGCGTTGCGCCTCGTTTGCGTGGAGGGTGAGGTGTTCATGAACTGAATTTTACCGTACTCAATAGTATGGCAAAATCGCCAAATCACATCCGCTTCAAGGCAGACAACATGGCTCAAGACGCTACGCAGGCAGCCGCAAAGCCGGGCACCCGGGCACGCCTGCAGCCCGGCGATTGGGTGGTCGCGGGCTTTCGGGCTTTGGCACGCAGCGGGCCGCAGGCGGTAGGTGTGGAGTCTTTGGCGCGCGAGCTCAAGGCCACCAAGGGTTCGTTTTATTGGCATTTTGCGGATCTGGCCGCACTCAAGCTGGCGATGTTGCAGACCTGGGAGCAATGGGCCACGACCGACATCACCGCGGCGGTGCAAAGCTCCGGGCTTTCTGCGCGTGACCAGCTGTTTCTGCTGGTGGAGAAGGTGTCGATCACGCCGGGCGAGGAGTTTGGCGGCAATGCCATTGAGCCGGCGATTCGCGAATGGGGGCGCGCCGAGCCGCTGGCGCGCGCCGCGCTCGAGCGGGTGGATCGCCAGCGGCTGGCTGATTTGCGGGAGTTTTTACGCGCAGCCGGGCTTGCGCCCATGGCGATCAGCCAGGCGGCGGTGGTGATTTATGCAGCAGTGATTGGGCTGGAGGGGCTTCGATTGACAGCCGGTGTGGGCATGCGCGAGCCACTGCTGGCGTTGCTGGAGCAGATTCTGTCGACCGCGCCGCATGCAGAAAATACGTGAAGCCAAAATCCATACCATAAAGTATGTTATTTACGACAAGCGAAGGAGAAACATGTCCATCCACCGAGCTGCTCTGCCCCCTGGGGCTTTACTCATCGGGCAGGCCAAGCCAGACGACTATCTTGATTGCTTCGCTGTTGATCTGCCAGTTCGCTTAAGTCTGGCGGACTATGTTTCGGCTTTCTACACGACCTGGCTGTTCAAGCTTGAGCGCGTGATCCTGACAATGGCAGGACACCCCTCGACCGATGAGCAGGCGTACTCGCTTGCCCGCGCCGAGCGGCATGCGTTTGCAGCCTGGAAGCTTGAAGCCCGCGAATCAGACCAAATGCTGATGCGCGACCTGACCGGCGCGACTTGCTCCTGGCTGATGGTCCAACCGGTTGCAGGCGGCACTCGCCTGTACTTCGGCTCAGGTGTCAGGGCGCGCAAGCGGCACGCCGACGGCACGCTGAAGCTGCCGTTCGGATACCGCGCGTTGATGGGTTTGCATGTGCTGTACTCCAGGGCGCTGCTGGCGGCTGCCGCAAAGCATGCCCGGCCAGACCAAGGCTCAATGCCTCAAGCGTGACCGCGCAAGGCGCGCCTGTCGGTGCAGTGCCTGCTTCTGGATTGCTATATTTTTGATAGTGGGTCACGCAATATCCACGCGGGCTACAGGCCGATTCGGCACTATCCGCGCCGCTCCAGGCTTTTTGATCCACTTGGTCACGGTGTGCACCATGAAATGCGGATGGGGCGCTGACTACGTCAGCATCAACCTTTCGATCTTCTGATTCGCAGCCATGAGTTTCTTGAACAGCGCCAGCAGCAGCGCCTTGTTCATGCTGACCATGGCGTGGGGGTCGGAATGCATTTGTTCGACGACGGTCTTGCTGAATTCGGCAGCGATGAGCCTGTCGTCGGCAATGACCGTCGCAGACGTGGTGATGATGCCATCGGCAAAGAAGATCCCCTCTCCGAAGCAGTCACCCGTTTCAATGGTGCCGACCAGCTTGCCGTTGCGAAACGCCTCGGCCGAACCGTACAGAATCACATAGAAAGCCTTCATCTCGTCGTCCTGCGACGTGATGCAGACGTCCGAGTGAATCGTCCTGATCTGCGCGATTTCCGACATGCGCTGCAACCAGTCATCGGGCACCGGCTCAAAGAAGGAACACTTGCGCAGCGCCCCGAACCGGGCAGACGGGTCATCCGTCAGCTGCCTGGCATAGCGGGCAAAGTGGTCGTCAATGGAGTCAAACTCGTCCATGCATCCTCCTCTGGTGTCGCGCAATACGTCAGGCCTTGGGCGGCGGGGGCGCGGGCTTGTCTTCCAGCGACAGCTCCATTGATGGCGGCCTGGCGGCGAGCGGGGGTGCCGCCGGCTGCCTCGGCGGCAATATCACCTTCAGCTGACCCGGGAGCTCTTCCTCTTCGGGTTCTGGCTCGACTTGCAGCGACAGCCCCCCCGTGTCGCCGCCTCCACCGCCAGGCAATTCTTCGCGAATGAAGCGTTTGCTATTGAGCTTGAGCCGCAACATCAATTCACTCTTGGCGTCCGAATTGACCTGCACTTCCTGCAGCGAAATGTCGCCTGCGTCGTACAGCTCGTACAGGCACTGGTCAAAGGTCTTCATGCCCAGTTCGACCGATTTCTTCATGATCTCCTTGAGTTGGCCGATTTCTCCCTTGGCGATCGCGTCGCGCGAGGTCGAAGTGCTCAGCAGGATTTCAATGGCGGCGGCACGCCCACCCGAAGTCTTGCGTACCAGCCGCTGCGAGATGATGGCGCGCATGTTCAGCGCCAGGTCGTTGCGCACCTGCTCGTGCTTTTCGATCGGGAAGAAATTGACAATGCGGTCGATGGCCTGGTTGGCGCTGTTCGCGTGCAGCGTAGCCATACACAGGTGGCCGGTCTCGGCGAAGTTGAGCGCGTACTCCATGGTTTCGTGATCGCGGATTTCGCCGATCAGGATCACGTCGGGTGCCTGGCGCAGCGTGTCCTTGAGCGCGTCGAACCAGCCCACCGTGTCGATGCCGACTTCACGGTGTGTGACGATGCAGTTGCCGTGTGGATGGACGTATTCGACCGGGTCCTCGATCGTGATGATGTGGCCGTGCGTCTCCCGGTTGCGCACCCCCAGCATCGCAGCCAGTGTGGTCGACTTGCCCGACCCGGTGCCGCCCACCAGCAGAACCAGCCCACGCTTTTCCTGCACAACCGTCTTCAGGACAGGCGGCAGATTCATCTTGTCGAAATCCGGAATTTCGGTGGTGATGACTCGGATCACCATCCCGCAGCGTTGCTGCTGGGTGAAGATATTGATGCGGAAACGGCCAAGGCCCTCCACCGATATCGCGAAGTTCTGGCCCTTGGTATCGATGTACCCCTGCCACTGCTTCTCGGACGCGATCGCGCGCGCCATCTTGCCCGTCTGGTCCGCCGTCAGCACCGTCTCGTTGAGCTTGGTCAGTTTCCCGTTGAGCTTGATGGCGGGCGGGAAGCCGGCCGTCAGGAACAGGTCCGACCCCTTCAACTGGACCATGGCGCCGAGCATCTTGTGCACGACGGCTTGAATTTGCTGCCTCTCCTGTTGTTCCATGTTTTCTCCTGGTCGAACATCGCTGGTCGCTGGCGGGCCTGAAGGTGCGATGGCAATTTTGCCGACTGACCCAAACTTAGCCTTGTGCAGCCGAAGGCTACAGACCATTTTTGCCTGAAACGCGCTACTCCAGGCTCTTGATCCACTCGGTTACCGTTTTCACGGCTGCATCGGGCGTGCCCTTGCGGTCGGCCTTGACGGTGGCATACCGGCTCAACGGATGTGGCGGTACCCGGGTGTAGGCGAAGCCCTCGCCGCGCTCGTGCAACGGGTCATCGGTGCCGATGACCCACAGCGACGGCACATGCTGCGCCATGCGCGCAGCGGTGGCCGGCAAATCGCCCGGGCCGGCGGCACGGGCCTCGGGGGCCAGCGCTATGACGCCATCGGCCTGCCCCACCGCGCCCGAATAGGCCAGCGCGGCGTTGGCACCAAACCCGTAGCCGCCCAACAGCACCCGGGTGAAGCCCTGGTCGCGCAGGCCTTTGATATGGCGGTTGATTTCTTGCCAGGCCCCGGCCAGGTCCTTGTCGTTGTTGCGCCGCTGCGACCAGGGCATTTCCACGTTTTTGGATGCACAGGTCGCCTGCAGCTTGCGGGCAAAAGCGGCAACTGCGGCGGGGCTGCTGCCAGCGTCATGCATCAGCACCATTGCACAGGTTTTGCTTTCGCTCTGGGCCAGGGCCAGGGTCGGGCCGCAGGCCAAGGCGACCATCAGCCACAAACATGCGCGGCGCGGGGCATAGCGGTCAAAGCGCAACATGAATGTCTCCTTGTTTTTGGGCAATGATGGCACCAGCGCAACCGGGCGCACACCCGTTCAGACCCTGATGCGGCGCTACACTGCCCTGAATGCCTGTCCCCGATCCCAACCGCTGCCCGCTATGCGGCGAGCCCAACCGCTGCGCGATGGCGCTTGCGCTTGAATCTGGCCAGGCGCAAGCGCCCTGCTGGTGCACAAAAATTGTCTTTGCGCCTGAAGTGCTGTCCCGCGTGCCCGACGCCGCACGCGACAAAGCCTGTATCTGCCAACGTTGCGCCACGGCAGCGGCCGCGCCCCCAGCAAATGGCTGAGGGCTCTACGCCGGGCCACTCCTCGCTGGACGCGCTGCGCCAGCGCCATGGCCCGCGCTACCGCTGGCTGCTGCTGCTGTCGGTGATGATCGGCACCATGGCGTCGATCATGTCGTCGACCATCGTCAACGTGGCCATTCCGGACATGAGCCAGCACTTCACGTTGGGGCAGGAACGGGCGCAGTGGGTCAGCTCGGGCTTCATGGTGGCCATGACCGTGTCCATGCTGACCACGCCCTGGCTGCTGGCGCGCTACGGCTACCGCCGAACCTATGTGGGCACGATGCTGCTGCTGCTGGCCGGGGGCGTGGTGGGCGGCCTGTCAAACACCTTTGCAATGGTGCTGGCCTCGCGCGTGGCCGAGGGCCTGGCGGCCGGCATCGTTCAGCCTATTCCGGCCATCATCATCCTGCGCGCGTTTGAGCCGCATGAGCAGGGCCGTGCCAGCGGCTTCTTCGGCATGGGCGTGGTACTGGCCCCGGCCATTGGCCCGAGCATTGGCGGTGTGCTGGTAGACCTGTTTGGCTGGCGCTCGATCTTCTTCATGGTGGTGCCGTTTTGCCTGGCGTCGATATACATGGCCTACCGGTTTGTGCCCGTCACATCGCCGGGCGGGGTGGCCGCCAACCGCGACGGCGCGCCGCTGGACTGGCGCGGCCTGCTGCTCGGCGCGGCCGGTACGCTGTGCCTGCTCAATGGCCTGGTGCAGCTGCACGGCGGTGGCTCGCTGCGCGCGGGCCTGCTGTTGGCCGGCGCGGCACTGGCGCTGGTGGCGTTTGTGACCTGGCAGCGCCGCCTGATGGCCACCGGGCGCGAGGCCCTGATGAACCTGAACCTGTTCAGCCACCGGCAGTTTGCGATGGGCAGCATCGTGGCCTTCATCTACGGCACGGCGCTGTTCGGCTCCACCTATCTGTTGCCGGTGTACATGCAAATGGGGCTGCAACTGTCGGCGTCACATGTGGGCACCATTTTGCTGCCAGCGGGCCTGGTGCTGGCCGTCACCATCGCGTTCGTCGGCCGCCTGGCGGACCGCCAGCCCACCTACCTGCTGGTAAGCACCGGGCTGGCCCTGCTGACGCTGTCCTTCGCACTGATGGTGCTGGTGGGCCTGGGCACCGCGCTGTGGGTGCTGGTGGCGTTTGCGATTCTGGGGCGCATCGGGTTGGGCTTCATCCTGCCGTCGCTCAACCTGGGGGCCATGCGCGGGCTGAACCGAGCGCTCATTCCGCAAGGCTCCAGCGCCATCAACTTCGTGCGCATGCTGGGCGGCGCGGCGGGTGTGAGCCTGTGCGGCATTGTGCTGGAGTGGCGCATTGCCGCGCATGGCGACACCCTCACCAACCCTGTCACCAGTGCAGCGCGGCTGGCCGCCTTCAATGAGTCTTTTCTGATGCTGGCGGCACTGTGCGCAGTGGCGCTGGTGGCAGCCTGGCAACTGCGCGAAAAGCCCGTACCAAAAGGAGAATAGGCTGATGTGCCAACTGCTGGGAATGAACTGCAACACCCCCACTGACGTGATGTTCAGCTTCACCGGCTTTGCCCAGCGCGGCGGCAAAACAGACCAGCACACTGACGGCTGGGGTATCGCGTTTTTTGAAGACCGCGGCCTGCGCCATTTTGTGGACCACCTGCCCGCCTGCGACTCACCGGTGGCCGAGTTGATCCGGCGCTACCCGATCAAGAGCGAAAACGTCATTGCCCACATCCGCAAGGCCACCCAGGGCCCGGTGAACCTGCAAAACTGCCACCCCTTTGTGCGCGAGCTGTGGGGCCGCTACTGGGTATTTGCCCACAACGGCGACCTGAAGGATTTCTACCCCCGGCTGCATGCGGGCTTCAAACCCGTTGGCAGCACCGACAGCGAGCGGGCGTTTTGCTGGCTCATGCAAGAGCTGGCCAAGTCGCATGCCGACACGCCGAGTGTCGACGAGCTCACCCTGACGTTGCGCGAACTGGCTCCACGCATTGCCGCACACGGCAGCTTCAACTTTCTGCTGTCCAACGGTCAGGCGCTGTGGGCGCATGCCTCTACCCAGCTTTGGCATGTGCAGCGCCAGCACCCGTTTGCGCACGCGCAGCTCACCGACGAAGACCTGAGCATTGACTTTGCCCAGGCCACCACACCGCAAGACCGGGTGGCCGTGGTGGTCACGGCACCGCTGACCACCAACGAGCCCTGGGTGCAGTTCGCGCCGGGGGAACTGCGGGTGTTTGTTAACGGACAGGCGCGCTGACGGCTGCCTCCAGCGCGTCGACAAACATGGCCGGCACATCAAAGCCGGTTTGCTGGGTGATCTCTTGAAAGCAGGTCGGGCTGGTGACGTTGATCTCGGTCAAGCGGTCTCCGATCACGTCAATGCCCACCAGCAGCAGGCCGCGAGCGGCCAGCACCGGGCCCAGCGCCTGGGCAATTTCGCGGTCGGCAGCGCTTAGCGGCTGCGCCACGCCCAGGCCGCCGGCCGCCAGGTTGCCGCGGACCTCGGTGCCCTGCGGAATGCGCGCCAGGCTGAACGGTGCCGGCTGGCCGCCAATCACCAGAATGCGCTTGTCGCCCTGCGCAATCTCGGGCACAAAGCGCTGCACCATCAGCGTCTGCGCGCCGTCTTTGTTCAGCGTCTCGATGATCGAACCCAGGTTCAGCGCATCCGCCTTGACCCGGAAGATGCCCATGCCGCCCATGCCATCCAGCGGCTTGAGGATGATGTCCTGGTGCTCGGCATGAAAGCGCCGTACCTCGTCGGCGCTGCGCGTCACCAGCGTGGGGCTGACGTACTGCGGGAACTCCATGATCGCCAGCTTTTCGGGGTGGTCCCGCAGGGTGCGCGGCTTGTTGAACACCCGGGCCCCCTCGCGCTCGGCCTGCTCCAGCAAATGCGTGGCGTAGAAGTATTCGCTGTCAAACGGCGGGTCTTTGCGCATGATGACCGCGTCAAACGAATTGAGCGGTTTGACGGGTTCACTGCTTTCGCGAAACCACTCGTCGTCGGTCCCGGTCAGCGTTATGTTGCGCACCGTGGCGCGCACCAGGTCGCCCGAGCGCCAGACCAGGTGCCGGGGCTCACAGGCCGCAACCCGGTGGCCACGGCGCTGCGCCTCGCGCATCATCGAAAAGGTGGTGTCCTTGTAGATCTTGAAGGATTCGAGCGGGTCGGCGACAAAGAGAATATTCATGGCTTTAATGGGTTGCGTCGCCCGTACTGTTGCACAAACAGCGCCATCGCGCCCGCCACCACACCCCAGAAGGCCGAGCCGACGCCGGCTAGTGATACACCGCTAAGCGTCACCAAAAACGTGATGAGCGCGGCCTCGCGGTGGTTTTCGTCTTTTAGCGCGACGGCCAGGCCACTGCCAATGGTGCCCAGCAACGCCAGCCCGGCAATGGCCACCACCAGCTCCTTCGGGAACGCGGTCAACAGGCCGGTAACCGCGCCGCCGAACAGCCCGATCACCACATACAGCGCGCCGCAGCACACCGCGGCGGTGTAGCGCCGGGCCGGGTCTTCATGGGCTTCGCGGCCCATGCAAATGGCAGCAGTAATGGCGCTCAGGCACAGCGCAAAGGCACCAAACGGAGCCAGCACCAGCATGGCCACACCGGTCATGGTGATCAGCCGCGAGATCGGCATGGTGTAGCCCGCGCTGCGGATGGCGGCCACCCCCGGCAGATTCTGTGACGCCATGGTCACCACAAACAGCGGCAGCGCCAGGCTGGTGATGGCGGCAAAGCTGAACACCGGGGCGGTAAAAACCGGCATTGCCAAACCAAATGTGATGCTAGCCCGCGCCATCTCTCCGCGAGCCACTACAAAAATGATAGCAACCAGCAGCGTAACGACAACCGCGAAACGCGGCCAAAGGCGCCGCGCCAGCAGGTAGCTGGCCAGCATCAGCAGCACCAGTGGCAGCGCCGTCTGTGCCGCCGCAAAAGCCTGCAAGCCAAAGCGCGCCAACACCCCGGCCAGCAGCGCCGAGGCAATCGCCATGGGAATGCGGTTCATGAGCTTTTCAAACCAGCCGGTCACACCAAACAGCGTAATCAGCGCTCCGCACACCAAAAAGGCACCCACCGCCTCGGCCATGCTGAAGCCCCCCGCGAGCGCGGCCGTGGCCAGCACCGCCGCGCCGGGGGTGGACCAGGCCACCATGACCGGCTGGCGCAACACCAGCGAAGGCACCAGCGTGCACAGCCCCATGCCCAGGCCCAGCGCCCACATCCAGGAGGTGATGAGCTCCGGCGTGGCGTTGAACGCCTGTGCCGCCTGGAACACAATGGCCACCGAACTGGTGAAGCCCACCAGCACCGCGACAAAGCCTGCGGTAGCGGCCGACAGGCTCAGGTCTTTGAAGAAACGCATGGACGGGGATTGTGCCCGCCCCGTCGCCCGCGGTCAGATCTCGATCTTGCTGCCCAGCTCCACCACCGAGTTATTGGGCAGCTTCAGAAAATCCGCCGCGCCGCTGGCGTTGTGGTGCATCTGTGCAAACAGCTTTTCGCGCCAGGGGGCCATGCCGCCGCCAATGGTGGGCACCACCACGTCGCGCGACAAGAAGTAGCTGGTGGTCATGGCTTCAAGCTCGCAGCCCCGCCCACGAATTTGCTCCAGCGCACGGGGCAGGTCGGGGTCGTTCTTGAAGCCATAGTGCACCACCACCTGCCAGCAGTCGTGGCCCAGCGATTCGATTTCGACCCGCTTGTCCAGACCAATCCAGGGCACCTCATGGTTGCGCACCGTCACAAACAGGTTGTGCTCGTGCAGCACCTTGTTGTGCTTGAGGTTGTGCAACAAGGCGTTGGGCACCGTGCCAGGCTCGGCGGTCAGGAACACGGCGGAGCCTTCCACCCGCGCTGGCGGGCTGACAAATACAGCCTCCAGAAAGCTCTTGAGGTCAATTGCGTCCGCGCGCAACGTGGCGTTGAGCAGTGCCCGGCCTTGCTTCCAGGTCATCATCAGCGTAAAGATGACGCCGCCAATCACCAGCGGGAACCAGCCACCGTGGAACAGCTTGAGCATGTTGGAGGCAAAGAAAGCCAGGTCAATGATGAAAAAGCTGCCGGTGGCGGCTATGCACAGGGCCAGCGGGTACTTCCAGCCATAGCGGATGACGAAGAAGGTCAGGATGGTGGTGATCAACATGTCCAGCGTCACGGCAATGCCGTAGGCCGCGGCCAGGTTGCTTGACGAGCGGAACATCACCACGGCCAGCACAATGGCCGCGAACAGGCCCCAGTTGACAAACGGGATATAGATTTGCCCGGTGTCGCGCACGCTGGTGTGCTCGATGTTCAGGCGCGGCAGGTAGCCTAGCTGGATCACCTGTTTGGTCACGCTGAAGGCGCCGGTAATCAGGGCCTGCGAGGCGATCACGGTGGCCATGGTGGCCAACCCCACCAGTGGAATCAACGCCCAGTCTGGGGCCATCAGGTAGAACGGGTTCTTTACCGCGTCCGGGTCGTCCAGCAGCAGCGCACCCTGGCCAAAGTAGTTGAGGGTGAGCGCGGGCATGACCACGCTGAACCAGGCAATGCGGATCGGGCGCTTGCCAAAGTGGCCCAGGTCGGCGTAAAGCGCCTCGGCACCGGTCACGCACAGCACCACAGCGCCCAGAATGATGAAGGTGGTGCCGGGGTTGCTGAACATGAAGCGCAGCGCATGGTGCGGGCTCATGGCGCTCAGGATTTCCGGGTGCTTGACGATTTGTGCCACCCCCAGCACCGCAATCGCGGCAAACCAGATCAGCGTGATCGGCCCGAAGAACTTGCCAATGCCCCCGGTGCCACGCTTTTGCACCGCAAACAGGCAAAACAGCACACCCAGGGTCAGCGGTATCACCCAGGTCTTGAAGGCGGGGGAGATCACTTCCAAGCCTTCTACCGCCGACAGCACCGAGATGGCCGGGGTGATGACGCCGTCACCGTAAAAAAGTGAGGTGCCAAAGATGCCAATGGCCAGCAACCATTTGCGCAGCTCAGGCTTGTCTTTGACGGCCTGAGAGGCCAGGGCCAGCATGGCGATCAGGCCGCCTTCTCCGTTGTTGTCGGCCCGCAGTACCAGCAAAACGTACTTGAGCGAGACGATGACCGTCAAGGTCCAGAAGAAGATCGACAGGATGCCGTAGACGTTTTCATGCGTGAAGGGCACGTGGCCGGAGCCAAACACTTCCTTGACGGCATACAGAACACTGGTGCCGATGTCGCCGTAGACGACACCGATGGCGCTGAGAGTGAGCGCCGCGAGCGACGATTTGGATGCAGACACACAACGACCCCTTGTTGCCGGCTTCAACGCCGACGGGGTTCCATAGCTTTGGGACCGCTATTGTGCGCCCGCGGGCCGGGCCGCGCATGCATTGTTGCAGCGCAACAACTAGTCGTAACTCTCGGCGTTCGGGTCGGTGGCTTCCAGCTCGTAGCTGGCGGCCAGCATGGCCAGGCGGGCGATCACGCCATACATGTAGAAGCGGTTCGGTGCACTGGCCCCCGGCTTCATGCCCGGCTGAGGTAAGTGCGTACTCTCTGCGAAAGCCAATGGCACAAAGCTGGCACCCGGTGCGTTAAGATTTTCGTCGATGCCGCGCTCGGCGTGGATGCGGTAGAAGCCGCCCACCACGTAGCGGTCCATCATGTAGACCACCGGCTCGGCCACGGCGTCGTTCATGCGCTCGTTGGTCAGCACGCCCTCCTGGATGATGACCTGGCTGACTTCCTCGCCATCCTTGATGGCGGCCATCTTGATCTTGGCATTGCGATTCAACGCGTCCAGGTCTTTGACGTCACGCACGGTCATGATGCCCATGCCATGGCTGCCGTTGTCGGCCTTGACCACAACGAAAGGCTTTTCGTTAATGCCGTATTCCTTGTATTTCTTGCGGATCTTGGTCAACAGCGCGTCGACATTGCTGGTCAGGCAGTCCAGCCCCAAACCCTGGGCAAAATTGACTTCACCGCACTGGTTGAACATCGGGTTGATGAGCCACGGATCGACGCCCAGCAGCTTGCCAAAGCGCTTGGACACCTCTTCATAACTCTTGAAGTGGTTGCTCTTGCGGCGCACGCTCCAGCCCGCATGCAACGGCGGCAGCAGGTATTGCTCATGCAGGTCTTCCAGAATGCCAGGTGCACCGGCCGACAAGTCGTTGTTCAGCAAGATGGTGCAGGGATCGAAGTCTTTCAGCCCCAGGCGGCCCCGGCCTCCGCCCTTTTTGCGGATCACCGGCTCCAGGGTGATCTGCTCACCGGTGGGAAGGTCGATCACGGTGGCGGCCTTGATGTCGGGGTTGATGGAGCCGATCCGCACATTCAACCCGGCCATGTGGAAGATGCGCTTGAGCTGCGCCAGATTGCTCAGGTAGAAAGTGTTGCGGGTCTGGTTCTCGGGGATCACCAGAAGGTTCTTGGCCTCAGGGCAGATTTTTTCAATCGCCGCCATGGCCGACTGCACTGCCAGGGGCAGCATCTGCGGCGTCAGGTTGTTCCAGCCGCCGGGGAACAGGTTGGTGTCTACCGGCGCCAGCTTGAAGCCCGCGTTGCGAATATCCACCGAGCTGTAAAACGGCGGCGTGTGCTCCATCCACTCCAGCCTGAACCAGCGCTCGATGGCGGGCGTGGAGTCCAGCACCCGCTGCTCAAGCTCGTTGATGGGGCCGGTCAGGGCGGTGATGAGATGGGGAACCATAGGTATTGGACGCCCCCCGATGCAGCGGACCGGCCAGGCCGGATCCCCCCATCGCGGTATGGGACTGATGCTGTTGTTTAGTTTCTTACCTCACCTTGGCCCAGAACGACATATTTCAAGGAGGTAAGGCCTTCAATGCCGACCGGGCCGCGGGCGTGGAATTTGTCGGTGCTGATGCCGATCTCGGCCCCCAGGCCAAATTCAAAGCCGTCGGCAAAGCGGGTACTGGCGTTGACCATCACGCTGGCAGAGTCCACCTCGCGCAGAAAGCGCTGTGCGTGCACATGGTCACGGGTGATGATGGCGTCGGTGTGGTGCGACGAATAGCGGTTGATATGGGCTATGGCCTGGTCCAGGCCGTCAACCACCTTCACGCTGATGATCGGCGCGAGATATTCCTCGGCCCAGTCTTGCTCGGTGGCGTCTTTCAGAAGGGCTTCGACAAGCTCAGCCCGAACGGTTGAGGCAAGGATCGCCTTGGCCTCTGCGTCACAGCGCATCTCCACACCCTTGGCCGCGTAGACCGCACCGATCTTCGCCAAAAACTCCGCCGCCACGCCACGCGCGACCAACAGGCCCTCGCTGGCATTGCAGGGGCTGTATTTCTGGGTCTTGGCGTTGTCGGCCACCGCAACCGCCATGGCAATGTCGCAAGGGTCGTCCACGTACACATGGCAGTTGCCATCCAGGTGCTTGATCACCGGCACCTTGGCCTCCCGGCTGATGCGCTCGATCAGGCTTTTGCCACCACGCGGGATGATCAGGTCAACATACTGCGGCATGGCGATCAGCTGGCCCACGGCCTCGCGGTCGGTGGTCTGCACCAGTTGCACCCCCTCGGCTGGCAGACCGCTTTGCACCAGCGCCTGCTGCACCAGCTTGGCCAGCGCCGTATTGGAATCAATGGCTTCCGAGCCACCACGCAAAATGCAGGCATTGCCGCTTTTGATGCTGAGGCTGGCGGCCTCGATGGTCACGTTGGGGCGGCTCTCGAAAATCATGCCGAACACGCCAATGGGCACCCGCATCTGGCCCACCCGGATGCCACTGGGCTGCTGCTTCATGCCAATGATTTCGCCGATCACGTCCGCCATGGCCGCGAGCTGCTCGCAGCCCTCGGCGACGGTCTCGATAATGTCGGGCGTGAGTTTGAGCCGATCCAGCATCGGTGCCGACAGGCCGTTGGCCCTGGCACGCTCGATGTCCTTGGCGTTGGCCAATTGCAGCGCGGCCAGGTTACCCCGAAGCAGTTGCGCCAGCCCGCGAAGTGCTGCGTTTTTTGTAGCGGCTGGCGCAGACGCCATGCGGGCTGCAGCCTGTTTTGCCTGCATCCCGAGGGTCTGGGTGTATTCGGCGACGTTGAGCGCGTTCATGCCGTGATTTTCGCACGCGCGGGCGCTGGCTGCTGTACTGCGCATTCACGGCACAAAGCCAGTGCCAACCGGTGCAGTGCCTGCCAGCCGTCGGTCGGCCAGCCGGGCACCTTCAGGCCTTTGACGATGCCGTCCACCAGATGTGCCGACTGCAGCAGGTTGTCCAGCGCCACCGGGGTAAGGCGCGGCAGCACCCGTTCAAACAGCCGCTCTTTCACGCCCCAGACGCGCTGCTCGCGCAGCGCCATGGGCAGCGGGCGACCCGCGGCAATGCTGTCTTTCACACGCTTCAGGGCGCGGATATCTTCAGCCAGGGTGTAGTGCACCAGCACCTCGGCCTCGCCTTCGGCCTGCAGGCCGTCGAGCATGCGTTGTACCCGCTCAGCCTGGCCCGCCAGCACCGCTTCTGACAGCTTGAACACGTCATAGCGCGCCACATTGAGCACGGCGCTTTCCACTTGTTCAAAGTTCAGCTCCCCCTGCGGGTACAGCAGCGCGAGCTTCTGGATCTCCTGGTGCGCGGCCAGCAGGTTGCCCTCGACCCGGTCGGCAAAGAATTGCAGGGTGCGCTGGCCTTCTTCACCGGCGGCCACGCGCTGGCCTTGCTGCGAAAGCCGCTGGGCAATCCACTGGGCCAATGCGTTGCGCTGCACGGGCTCGACCTGAATGGTCACGCCGAAGCTTTCGAGCGCGCCGAACCAGGCCCCGGTTTTGGTCATCTTGTCCAGCCGGGGCAATAGCACCAGGGTGAGCGTGCTGTCATTGCCCTGCGCAGCTTCAGCCAGGCGCTGAATCGCCGGGCTGCCCTCTTTGCCGGGCTTGCCCGAGGGGATGCGCAGCTCCACGATCTGCTTGTCGGCGAACAGGCTCAGGCTGCCACCGGCGGCCAGCACCTCGCTCCAGTCGAAATGGGCCCCCGCCACGGTGTGCACCGTGCGTTCGGTATAGCCCTGGGTTCGTGCCGCGGCGCGAATGGCATCCGCCGCCTCCTGGATCAACAGCGGCTCGTCGCCGTACAGCGTGTACAGGCTTTTCAGGCCACGCTGAAGATGGGCTTGAAGTTGCGCTGGAGCCAGTTGCATGCGGCAAGTTTAGCGGGCCGGGTCAGGCCGCCAGAGCGCGCGTTGCTCAGAGGCTGCGCACCGCCGCCAGACGGCGCATCAACTGTTGCACGATGTCGGTCTGCATGTCGCGGTACAGCAGCGCCTCTTCCGCCTCTTTGGCCAGCACCGCGGACTCGTTGAAACTGATGTCGCGCTGCTGCAAGATTTCGGTTGGCGCTATCAGCTCCTTGCCGTCACGCCCACGCAGCCTGAAGGTGAAGCGGATGCGCAGCTGGAACTCACGCACCTGGCCCGAGGCATTCAGGCCCACCACCACCTTTTCGCGTTGCTCCTGCAGCACTTCGAGCAGCACCTCGGCGCTGGCGCTCTGCGCGCCCGGCAGCACCTGCACCTTGTCGCCCGATGCGATGCTGCGCTTGAGTTCGTTGCCCAGCGTGGAGCTGTCGGGCGCAGCGACAAAAATGCTCTTGAACGCAAAGTCCGGTGCCTGGCGCAGCTGAAATCCGCAAGACGCAAGCGCCAGCGGGGCAAAGGCCATCAAAAGAGTGCGGCGGTTTGTCTGCATTCAAATCACCACATTCACCAGACGCCCAGGCACCACCACCACCTTCTTCGGTGCGGCACCCTCGGCTTGCTTGAGAAAGGCCTCACTGGCCAGCGCAATCTGCTCGATCAGCGCGCGGTCGGCCGCCGCGGGCACATGGATCGAGCCGCGCAGCTTGCCATTGACCTGCAGCATGAGCTCGATCTCGTCCTGCTTGAGCGCCGCCTCATCAACCGTGGGCCAGGGCGCGTCAAGCAAGTCGCCGTGCTGCGCGGCATAGCCCAGGGCCTGCCAGAGTTCATGGGCAATGTGCGGCGTCGCCGGGTACAGGGTGCGCAGCAAGATGCCAAAGCCTTCGCGCACAGCGGCAACACCGTCAGCACCGTGGGCCTTGAAGCCTTCAAGCGCATTGAGCAGCTTCATGGTGCCCGACACCACGGTGTTGTATTGCATGCGCTGGTAGTCGTAGTCAATCTGCTTGAGCACCGTGTGCAGCTCCAGCCGCAACGCCTTGGATTCTTTGCCAAAAACCACTGTAGCCCGCGCAGAATATGCGTGAGCCGCTATATTTTCCATAGCAAGCTTGGCGCCAAAATTCCATACGCGCCGCAAAAAGCGATAGCTGCCCTCCACCGCCGCGTCGTTCCATTCCAGCGTGGCCTCAGGCGGTGCGGTGAACATGGTGTACAGGCGTGCGGTGTCGGCGCCGTACTTGTTGATCAGCTCCTGCGGGTCCACGCCGTTGTTCTTGCTCTTGCTCATGGTGCCCACGCCTTCGTAGTTCACTGCCGAGCCATCGCTCTTGAGCTTGGCACCTGTCACCTTGCCATGCTCGTCATGGATGTCTTGCACATCGCTGGGCCAGAAGTACTCGACACCGCCTTTGGCGCCCTTGCGCGAATAGATGTGGTTCAGCACCATGCCCTGCGTCAACAGTTTGGTGAACGGCTCATTCACCTTCACCAAATCCAGGTCGCGCATTACCTTGGTCCAGAAGCGTGCGTACAGCAGGTGCAGGATCGCATGCTCAATGCCGCCGATGTACTGGTCCATCGGCATCCAGTAGTTGGCACCCTCGGCCACCATGGCCTGCTCATTCTTTGGATCGCAGTAGCGCATGAAGTACCACGAACTGTCCACGAAGGTGTCCATGGTGTCGGTCTCGCGGCGCCCGGGCTTGCCGCATACCGGGCAAATCACACCCGCGTGAAACCCTTCATGCTTGACCAGGGGGTTGCCGGAACCGTCGGGCACACAGTCTTGCGGCAGCACCACGGGCAGGTCTTTTTCAGGCACCGGCACTGCGCCGTGCTGCGCGCAATGAATGATGGGGATCGGCGTACCCCAGTAGCGCTGGCGGCTGACACCCCAGTCACGCAGACGCCAGGTGGTCTTTTTTTCGCCCAGGCCCAGCTGTTCCAGCGCGTGGGCCACGGCGTTCACGGCGTCCTTGAAGCCAAAGCCACTGTAAATGTCGGAGTTGATGGTCACGCCGCGCTGTTTGTCGGCGTACCACTCTTGCCAGCGGTCGTAGTCGTAGGCTTCACCATCCACATGCACCACCTGCAGGATGTCAATGCCGTACTTCTTGGCGAATTCGAAGTCGCGCTCGTCGTGGCCGGGCACGCCCATCACTGCACCGTCGCCGTAGCTCATCAGCACATAATTGCCGACCCAGACCTGCACCGGCAACTGTGTCAACGGGTGGACAACATGAATGCCGGTGGGCATGCCCACCTTTTCGCGCAAAGCCAACTCTGCCTCGGTCGTGCCGCCGCGTTTGCAGTCTTCAATAAAGGCCGCCAGCGCAGGGTTGGACTGCGCGGCGTGCGCGGCCAGCGGGTGCTCTGGTGCCACCGCGCAAAAGGTCACACCCATGATGGTGTCGGCGCGCGTGGTGAAGACATGCATCTTGCCGTCGCCGATCAACGCGCCCGTGTTGTCATGAATGCTGTGCCGGAACGCAAAGCGCACCCCTTCGCTCTTGCCGATCCAGTTTTCCTGCATCAACTTCACCCGCTCAGGCCAGCCGGGCAGCTGCGTGCTGACATGGTCCAACAGTTCTTCGGCGTAGTCGGTGATCTTGAGGTAGTAGCCAGGAATCTCGCGCTTCTCGACCACCGCACCGGTGCGCCAGCCCTTGCCGTCAATCACTTGCTCGTTGGCCAGCACGGTCTGGTCAACCGGGTCCCAGTTCACCACCTGGGTCTTGCGGTAGGCAATGCCTTTTTCCAGCATTTTCAAAAACAGCCACTGGTTCCATTTGTAGTAGCTCGGGTCACAGGTGGCGACCTCGCGGCTCCAGTCAATGGCCAGCCCCATGGCCTGCATCTGCTTCTTCATGTAAGCGATGTTTTCGTAGGTCCACTTCGCCGGTGGCACCCCGTTCTTGAGCGCGGCATTCTCGGCCGGCAAGCCAAACGCGTCCCAGCCCATGGGCATGAGCACGTTGTAGCCCTTCATGCGCAGGTGGCGCGCCAGCATGTCGTTGATGGTGTAGTTGCGCACGTGGCCCATGTGCAGCTTGCCGCTGGGGTAGGGCAGCATGGAGCAGGCATAGAACTTCTTCTTGCCCGCGTCTTCGGTCACGCGGTAGG
Organism: Ramlibacter sp. 2FC; assembly: GCA_943369755.1. GTDB lineage: Bacteria > Pseudomonadota > Gammaproteobacteria > Burkholderiales > Burkholderiaceae_C > CALROG01. The sequence goes on along the minus strand of CALROG020000009.1, from coordinate 46,399 downwards.
CCTCGCGGGAGGTCCAGTGGACTTGCGCGGCGCGTTCCACCTCGGTGGGGTTGTACTTTTCTTGCATGAATGGGCTGGTCGCAAAAAGGGCGCGGCCCTGTGAGCCGCAGTCGGGCGATTTTAGGCGCTGGGGCAGCGTCAGCGTGAAACCGGTGCCGTGGCCGGGGTCTGCGCCACGAAACCAATGCGGTTGAGTCCGGCCTTCTGCGCAACACCCATGACTTCGACCACCTTGCCATAGGGCACGGCTTGGTCTGCACGCAATTGCACTTCGGTATCCGGGTTGCGGCTGGCCGCCAGCTTCAGGCTTTCGGCCAGGGCATCAAGCGCTATCGGCTTGTCATCCAGCAGCACCTGGCCAGAAACATCAACCACAAGGGTCACGAAACTCGGCGCCTGGCTGGCCGTGGCTGCGTCAGACTTGGGCAAGTCCAGCCGGATTGAGCTGGACAGCAACGGCGCGGTGATGATGAAGATGACTACCAGCACCAGCATCACGTCGACCAGCGGCGTGACGTTGATCTCGCTCATGGGCCGGTGGCCCGGGGTACGCTCAAGCCTGCCGAAGGCCATGTCAGTGCTCTGCGCCAGCAGCCACCGCAGAAACGGCTTCGCGGGGGTGTGCCAATAACTCACGCAGGTCACGCGCAAAACCTTCCAGATCGGCTTCGATGCGGCCAATCAGGCGGCCGTAAACGTTGTAGGCCAGCACCGCCGGAATGGCCACCGCAAGCCCGGCGGCCGTCATGATCAGCGCCTCACCAACCGGGCCGGAAATCTTGTCGATGCTGATCTGGCCCGCACCGGTGATGCTGGTCAACGCATGGAAGATGCCCCACACGGTGCCCAGCAACCCGACGAAGGGCGCGGTGGAGCCCACAGTAGCCAGCAGCACCTGGCCAAACTGAAGTTTGTCCAGCACCTTGTGCAGCGCATCACGCAGCAAACGAGTGAGCTGCTGTGCCTTGTCGCCTGCGCCGGCCAGCGTGCCGGTGGCTTCAGTTTGCGCGGCCACGACCAACGGCATCAGCAAGGACTCGCGGTCAAAGGCCGCCACCCGTTGCTGTGCCTCGGCCAGCGTGGGCGCCTGCCAGAACGCAGCCGTGCCGCGCGCCACATCCTTGCCCGCGCGCTGCAGCAGCCAGGCTTTCCAGACAATCACCACCCAGCTAGCCACCGACATGGCGAGCAGCAACAACGCCACTAGCCGGGTCACGGCGTCGCCCTGGAAGAAAAGATCCTGAATGTTCATATGCCTTCGCTCAACGCAGACCGAGAACGTCGAACATGTCGAACAAGCCGCTACGCCGACCGGCAAGAAACCGCACCGCGCGCAGGCTGCCCTGGGCGTAGGTGCTTCGGCTGGCCGACTTGTGGCTGATCTCGATGCGCTCGCCGGTGCCGGCAAACAGCACGGTGTGGTCGCCCACAATGTCGCCGCCGCGGATGGTGGCAAAGCCAATGCTTGACGGGTCGCGCTCGCCCGTGACGCCCTGGCGCGCGTAGACCGCGCAGTCCTTGAGCTCGCGGCCCAGCGCGCTGGCGATGACTTCGCCCATCTTGAGCGCCGTGCCGGAAGGCGCATCTACCTTGTGGCGGTGGTGCGCTTCGATAATTTCAATGTCGTAGCCAGTGTTGAGTGCCTTGGCGGCCATTTCCAGCAGCTTGAGCGTGACGTTGACGCCCACGCTCATGTTGGGGGCCATCATGATGGCGATGTGCTTCGCGGCCTCGACAATTTCGGCCTTTTGCAGATCAGAAAAGCCGGTGGTGCCAATCACCGCGTTTACACCCAGTTCCCGGCACTGGCGCAAATGGGCCAGGGTGCCTTCGGGCCGGGTGAAGTCGATCAGCACTTGGGCGTTTTGCAAGCCACTGCGCAGGTCGGCCGTGACGGCCACCCCGCTGGTGTGGCCCAGAAACGCGCAGGCGTCCAAACCCAGCGCCGGGCTTGTGGGAATGTCCAGTGCGCCCGCCAGTGCGCAGTCTTGCGAGGCGTGGATTGCCTCGATCAGCATCTGGCCCATGCGGCCCGAGGCTCCCGCGACGGCGACCCGGTGCTTGTCCATAAACCGGTCAGCGCGAAGTGGGTTCCAGCGGCGGATAGTTCGCGGGCAGTGGGGCGGTACTGCCAGCGCCTGCGGCAACGGCTGCCGTGCCGGGGGTGGCCGCATACGGCTTGAGGCTTTCTTCCGAGGCTTCAAGCACCGGCACTTTGCCGCCCTTGCCACGCTTGTCCAGCTGAGCCACGAATTCGGCCTCGCTGAGCATCGGGTCACCCTCGAAGCGCTCCAGGGCGTCGCCCTTGAAAAACACCGCAAGCTTGCGTGCCTGGGGCGCCAGGCCCTGGCGCTTGAGGGTGAAAACATACTCCCAGCGGTCTGCATGGAACACGCTGGTCAGCAGCGGCGTACCGAGGATGTCGCGCACCTGCAAACGCGTCATGCCGGGCTTGAGCGCCTCTACCTGTTCCTTGGATACGAAGTTGCCCTGCACCACCTCAACCTTGTAGGGTGCAAAGCCGCCGGCGAAGTTGCGCGTCAGGCTGTCAAAACTGCCACAACCCGTCAGCGCTGCGCAGGCCAAGGTGACGATGCCCAGGCAGGTTTTGCGATAAGGGAGTGCAGGCATGGCTCTAAGGGTAGCGATATGATCGGCCCATTGTAGCGGCTCGGCCCCCACCGTCAGACCGCCACCCGCTGCCGGAACAAGCGCCATGTCCAACATTGACGAACTCAAAAGTACCGGGCTCAAAGCCACCCTGCCGCGGCTGAAAATCCTGGATGTTTTCCAAAAAGGTGCGCAGCGGCACATGACGGCGGAAGACGTTTTCCGGGTACTGCTTGACGAGCGCTCAGACGTCGGGCTGGCCACGGTGTACCGTGTGTTGACGCAGTTCGAGCAGGCCGGCATCCTGAGCCGGCGCCACTTTGAAAGCGGCAAGGCGGTGTATGAGCTCAATGAAGGCCAGCACCACGACCACCTGGTCTGCACTGCATGCGGGCGGGTAGAGGAGTTCTACGACGCCGAGATCGAGCAGCGCCAGCAACTGGTGTCCAAAGCCAAGGGCTGGATTCTGCAAGACCATGCCATGTCGCTGTACGGTCTGTGCGGCAACTGTTCAGCAGCACGCTAACGCGCGGCTGGTTCCAGGAAGCGCCGCCGACTCCTGGCAGGTACTACTCGCTCTGCATCGCTTTGCGGTGCCGCTCGACGAAATCCCGGTATGTATCTACGCCGCGCAACTGCAAAATGGTATTGCGCACTGCCGCTTCAACCAGCACCGCAATGTTGCGCCCCGCCACCACCTGGATCACCGCCTTGCGCACCGGAATGCCCAGCACGTCCTGGGTGAGTGGCTCGTAGGGCATTCGTTCGTACTCGTTTTCCAGGGTCTCGCGGCGCACCAGATGCACGATCAAATGCAGTCGCATCTTGCGTCGAACCGCCGTCTCGCCAAAAATCGCCCGGATGTCCAGCAGGCCAATGCCGCGCACCTCCAGCAGGTTGCGCAGCAGCTCAGGGCAGCGGCCTTCAATCGTGGTCTGATTGATGCGGTACAGGTCGACCGCGTCATCAGCCACCAGGCCGTTGCCGCGCGAAATGAGTTCCAGCCCCAGCTCGCTTTTCCCCAGCCCTGACTCGCCTGTAATCAGCACGCCGACACCCAGAATGTCCATGAACACACCATGCATGGAGGTGCGTTCGGCAAAATGTTTGGACAAATAGGCCCGCAACACGTCAATCACGAACGCGGACGACTCGTGCGTGGCGAACATCGGGATCTGCGCTCGCTCGCACATCGAAATCAAAGCATCGGGTGCCTGCTGGGCGTCGGCCAGGATCAGCACCGGCGGCTCCAGCGTCACAATGCGCGAGATGCGGCGCGCGCAGTCCTCAGGCGTGGCGTTGATCAGGTAAGCGATCTCCCGCTCGCCCAGAATCTGCACGCGGTAAGGGTGGATGTAGTTCAGGTAACCCACCAGGTCGGCACCTGAGCGTGCTGCGCGGACGGCGACTTCGTCAAAGCGCCGCTCAGACGCGCCCAGGCCGGCAATCCATTCCCAGCGAAGCTGCGCTCGGTGGTCCTCAAACAGGACGTCGGCACTGACAACGGTGGGCTTCACAGGGCCAAAAGGCAATTGGGCGCCGCCGGGCCGCCCCACGACGCCAGGGCCTTCGCAGGGGGCAGCGCAGGGCACGCGGTGGCAAGCGTGGGGGCCATATTCAGGCGGGTTGCGCGGACTGCCAAGTGGCAATCATGGTGTGCAGCGTGGCTGCGTCGGTGCTGGATTTGATCTTCTCGCGCAGCGCCGCGTCACTGAGCAACTCGGCGATTTCGGAAAGTATTTCAAGGTGCTTTTGGGTTGCCGCCTCCGGCACCAGCAGAAAGATCAACAAACCCACGGGCTGCTCGTCCGGGGCGTCGAAGCCGATCGGCTGCGCGAGCTGAAACACTGCGGCCATCGGCGCCTTCAGGCCCTTGATGCGGCCATGCGGAATGGCCACGCCGTGCCCCAGGCCGGTGGAGCCCAGGCGTTCACGGGCAAAAAGGCTGTCGGTAATCAGGGCACGGCCCAAACCGTGAAGATTCTCAAACAGCAGGCCGGCCTCTTCAAAAGCACGCTTCTTGCTGGTGGCATCGACGCTCACCAGAACCTGGGTAGCGGGCAGGATGGACGCGAGTCGGTTCATGGGCTGAGCGCAGATTATGCACTCGTTACGGTGCAGTGCAACAAAATGTGTAAGCGCTGTGACGGGTGTCGTCTGGGCACAAAAAAGCCGCCGGAACACGGCGGCGGGTCTGGGCCAGGCCTTGAAGCTAGAGCATGCGCTTGGCCGTGCCGTGGTGATGGTCCTGCAAGCGGTCCTTGTGGCGAACCACCTGGCGGTCGAGCTTGTCGACCAGATCATCCACAGCGGCGTAAAGGTCTTCGTGAGAACTCTCGGCGAACAGGTCGCTGCCTTTGACGTGGATATTGCATTCGGCGCGCTGCCGTCGTTCCTTTTCCTTCTGCTTTTCAACGGTGAGCAACACCTTGATGTCCACCACCTGGTCAAAGTGCCGGGTTATTCGATCGAGCTTGGTCTTGACGTAATTGTTCAATGCCGGGGTGACTTCGAGGTGATGACCGCTGATCGTCAAGTTCATGAGTAGCCTCCTGTTGCTCTCTGGGTTGAAACCGACCGCCCTTCGCGGATGGGCGGACTGCGAAACGAAGATCCAAAGCTGAATTCACTATGCGCCCGATGCCCCTGAAATGCAATTGATTTCAGTCATCGCAGTGCAGCAATTTGCAACTTGCCGCACTGCACATCCCGCAAGTGATTGATCTGGCTCAGTTTTTCCCGCGCAACGTGGGAGCTCAAGCCTGAACACACCCACAACGATAGTTCACGCCACAAGGACAAAGGTTTATGCTGGTTCATCAAAGGACTCTATGACCCTGGCAACGATCGTTCATGCGGGCTTGACGCGGCCAGCCCGGCGGCTCAATGCCCTGGTACTGATGGGTGGCGGAGCCCGCACTGCCTACCAGGTAGGGGTGCTGCGCGCACTGGCCGCAATGCTTCGACTGCAGCCCGAGCCGGCCCCTGCGTTTCCGTTCCAGGTGCTGGTGGGCACCTCCGCCGGCGCGCTGAATGCGGCCTACCTGGCGGGCGTGGCGACGAGCGGGCTGGCCGCATTCGACCAGCTTTCACAATTCTGGGGCCGCTTGCGCTGTGCCGACGTGTACGACCTGGAAGTCTCCCCTTGGGTACGCGCCAGCAAGTTTCTTGCAGCGCTGAACCTTTGGCGCAATGTTCGCGGCCATGGTGCCATCCTCAACAACATGCCGCTGGTGGACACGCTGCACCAGGCGGTGTCGCTCACCGGTATTGAAGCTGCCCTGGAGACCCGCACCATTGAGGCAATCGCCGTCACGGCATCAAGCTACAGCAGCGGGGTGCACTGGACCTTCTGCCACACCGCGCGCGACGCTCGGGCGCAGCCCTGGGACCGCCCCGGCCGCCGCGCAGAGTTCCAGCCTCTGTCGATTGAACACCTGATGGCTTCCAGCGCCATCCCCTTTCTATTCCCCGCCACCGCGCTGTGGGTTGACGGTCAGCGCGAGTTTTTTGGCGACGGCTCGATGCGCCAGATTTCGCCGCTGTCGCCGGCCGTGCACCTGGGCGCACACAAGGTGCTGGTGGTTGGCGTGGGGCAGCCCCAGCGCTCGGGCCTGATCGGCAACGCCCGGGCCGCCGAGCGCAGCCCGAGCATGAGTAGCATCGCCGGGCACGCCATGGCCAGCGTGTTCCACGACACCTTACAGGCCGACGTGGAACAGGCCCAGCGCGTCACCCGCACGCTACAGCAGCTGCCGCGAGAGGTGGCAGCCGTCATGCCCTACCGCAGCGTGGAGGTTCTGGCGATCCAGCCCTCGCAGTCCCTGGATGCACTGGCGCAGGCCCATGTGGGGGAGCTGCCGCGCTCCATTCGCAACGCACTGGGCGGCTTGGGGGCCCTGCGCGGAGGCGGTGCGCTGGCCAGCTACTTGCTGTTCGAGCCTGGCTTCGTGCAGGCCCTGGTGGCGTTGGGTGAGCAGGACGCCTACGCCCGCAAGAGCGAACTGCTGGCATTTTTTGCGGGCACCTGACATCGGCACAGTGCGATAATCGCGGCCTTGTCAGTGACCGGAGACCCGCCTTGGAAGCCTACCCCAGTCGGTAGCTTTCAGCCCCCTTTGAATGCAGCGGGAGCTGGAAGCGCCACACCAGCCCTATTTCAGTTGCAGTTTTTTCAACGGGAGTGAGCCCCCATGCTCAACATCTTCACGCTCGCCAACGGTCGACTCTTTCAGGAAGAGATCGAGTCGCTGGAAGAGCTCTCAAACTTCCAGCCCATCTGGGTTGACCTCGAATCACCCACGCTGGAGGAAAAGCGCTGGGTCAAGCAGTACTACGGTTTGTCGATTCCCGAAGACGCGATGGACGAGGACATCGAGGAGTCGGCCCGGTTTTACGAAGAAGACAACGGCGAGCTGCACATCCGCAGCGACTTCCTGATCGCGGACGACGAAGAGCCGCGCACGGTGCGGGTGGCCTTCATCCTGAATCTGGTCAATGACACCCTCAAAAGCAAGGGCGTTTTGTTTTCGATCCACGACGAAGACGTGCCGGTGTTCCGGCTGCTGCGCTTGCGGGCACGGCGCGCCCCCGGCCTGATTGAAGATGCCAAGGAAGTGTTGCTCAAACTGTTCGACGCCGACGCAGAATACTCCGCCGACACACTGGAAGGAATCTACGACGAGCTGGAGAAGGTCAGCAAGCAGGTGTTGGCGGGCGACGTCACCGATGCATTGGCCGGCGAGGTGCTGGGCGCCATCGCGCGCCAGGAAGACCTGAACGGCCGCATTCGCCGCAACGTGATGGACACCCGCCGTGCTGTGAGCTTCATGATGCGCAGCCGCATGCTCAATGCCGGTCAGTTCGAGGAAGCGCGCCAGATCCTGCGCGACATCGAGTCGCTGGACAGCCACACCGCCTTCCTGTTCGACAAGATCAACTTCCTGATGGACGCCACCGTCGGTTTCATCAACATCAACCAGAACAAGATCATCAAGATTTTCTCGGTGGCCAGCGTCGCGCTGTTGCCGCCAACGCTGATTGCCAGCATCTACGGCATGAACTTCCAGCACATGCCCGAGCTGGCCCAGCAGTGGGGCTACCCCTATGCACTGGCGCTGATGGTGGCCAGCGCTGTGGTGCCGATGTGGTACTTCCGCCGACGCGGATGGCTGAAATGAACCACCCCCGAAGCGCCTTCGGTGCCTCCCCCTCAAGGGGGCGCCACCAGCGGCCCGGCGGAGCCGGTTCCGCGGTGGCCCACTGAAACTTTATCCGGCCAGGTCGAACCTGAGCAGAGCTTCCACGATGGCGGCGCTGTGGCGGCTGGCCACTTCCTGGATGAACTGCATGAAGTCGCCGTGCGCAGCATCGTCTGCACGGTCCGACACGGTGCGCACCGCCGCAAACGGCACCCCATAGTCGTGGCAGACCTGCGCAATGGCCGCACCTTCCATCTCCACCGCCAGCGCCTGCGGCAATGCAGCCTGTAGCGCGCGGCATTCAGCGGTAGTGGACACAAAGCGGTCACCACTGAGCACCAGCCCGCGGTGCAGGGTAACGCCCGGCAGCGCCTGGCGCACCGCTTCTGCCAGCAGCTCTGAAAGCACAGGGTCAGTCGGGAAGCGGCTCATGCCGTACAGCGGCACTTCGTGGCGCGGGAAAATTGGCGAGGCATCCATGTCGTGCTGCAAGAAGCTGTCGGCCACAACCACATGGCCGACCTGCACACCCGGGCCCAGCCCGCCCGCCACGCCGGTAAACACGATGCGCTGCACCCCAAAGTGTTCGATCAGCGCGGTCGCCGTCGTGGCCGCCGCCACTTTGCCGATGCGCGACAGCACGGCCACTACGTTGCGCCCATGCAAGTGGCCTTGCCAGAACTCACGGCCCGCCACCACGGTCTTGTGCTCATCGGGCATCAGGGCAAGCACCGCGGCCAGCTCCTCGTGCATGGCGCTAACGATGGCCGTACGCGTCACTTTTTATCGCGTAGCTCGCGCCGCAGGATCTTGCCCACCGGCGTTTTGGGCAGCTCGGCCCGAAACTCAACAATCTTTGGTTGCTTGTAGCCCGTCATGTTGGCCTTGCAATAGGCTCGTACCTGGGCTTCGGTCAGCGCCGGGCTCTTCTTGACAATCACCAGCTTGACTGCTTCGCCCGATTTGTCGTCGACCACGCCCACAGCCGCACACTCCAGCACGCCTTCCAGCTTTGCCACCACATCCTCCACCTCGTTGGGGTAGACGTTGAAGCCGCTGACCAGAATCATGTCCTTCTTGCGGTCCACAATTTTGAAGAAGCCGCGTTCGTCCATCACACCGATGTCGCCCGACTTGAAGTAGCCATCGGGCGTCATCACCTTGGCGGTTTCGTCGGGGCGCTGCCAGTAACCCGCCATCACCTGTGGCCCCTTGATTGCAATCTCGCCCGACTGCCCGACGGGGACATCATTGCCATCGTCATCGATCAGTTTCATCCAGGTGCCAGGCAGCGGCACGCCGATGGAGCCGGTGTATTCAGTGCTGGTGGTCGGGTTGCAACTGGCCGAGGGGCTGGTTTCGCTCAGGCCATAGCCTTCACAGATCGGGCAGCCGGTCTTGTCCAGCCATAGCTTGGCCACAGCACCCTGAACCGCCATGCCACCGCCCACTGAAATCTTCAGATTCTTCCAGTTGACGGTATTGAAGTCGGGGTGGTTGGCCAGCCCGTTGAACAGGGTGTTGACCGCTGGCAGGCTGTGAAAAGTGTGCTTGCTCAACTCTTTGAGCACGGCAGGCAGGTCCCGCGGGTTGGGGATCAGCACCAGCTTGCCGCCGGTGCGCATCGACAGCATCATGCCCACCGTGAACGCGAAGATGTGGTACAGCGGCAGCGCACAAACGCCGGTAGGCTGCTCGTTGGCCGGCACCTTTCCCATGACCGGGGCGTTCCAGGCTTCGGACTGCAGCACATTGGCGATGACGTTGCTGTGCAGCAGCACGGCACCCTTGCTCACGCCGGTGGTGCCCCCGGTGTACTGGAGCACCGCTACGTCACCCGCCGAGAGGGCGGGCTTCTTGAGCGTGCGCCTTGTACCCTGGGCAATGGCTTCGTTGAAACGCACTGCGCCGGGCAGGTTGAAAGCCGGCACCATCTTCTTGACGTTGCGAACCACATAGTTCACCAGGGCACCTTTGAACAGGCCGAGCTGGTCGCCCATGGCACACAACACAATGTGTTTGACTGGCGTACTGCCAACGCACTGCTCCAGCGTGTTGGCAAAGTTCTCGAAAATAATGATGGCCTTGCTGCCCGAGTCCTTGAGCTGGTGTTCCAGCTCGCGCGGCGTGTACAGCGGGTTAACGTTGACCACCACCAGGCCTGCACGCAGAATTGCCGCCACCGCCACCGGGTACTGCGGCACGTTGGGCATCATGATGGCCACGCGGTCGCCTTTGGCCAAACCCAGCCCTTGCAGGTAGGCAGCCAGCGCACTGCTCAGCGAGTCAGTTTGACCAAAAGTTACGTCCTTGCCGATGAAGCTGTAGGCCACGCGGCCACCGAACTTCTGGAAGCTTTCTTCCATCAACCCCACCAGCGAGCTGTAGGCCGAAGTGTCGATGTCGGCCGGCACGCCGGGCGGATAGGCGCTGAGCCAGGGACGCTCACTCATGGTCTTCTCCAGTCAATGACGAGCCTGTTTACTCAATCGCCTTGCCCATGTCCTCCACGACCTTCTTGGCATCACCAAACACCATCATGGTCTTGTCCATGTAGAACAACTCGTTGTCCAGGCCCGCATAGCCTGCCGCCATGGAGCGCTTGTTGACGATCACCGTCTTGGCCTTGTAGGCCTCCAGAATCGGCATCCCGTAGATCGCACTGCCTTTGGTCAGCGCTGCGGGGTTCACCACGTCATTGGCGCCCAGGATGATGGCCACATCGGCCTGGCCGAACTCGCCGTTGATGTCTTCCATCTCGAAGACCTGGTCATAGGGGACCTCAGCCTCGGCCAGCAGCACGTTCATGTGGCCCGGCATGCGACCGGCCACCGGGTGAATTGCGTACTTGACCTTCACGCCATGCTCGGTGAGCTTGGCCGCCAGCTCCTTCACCGCATGCTGGGCCCGCGCCACCGCCAGGCCGTAGCCCGGCACGATGATCACAGTCTCGGCGTTGCTCAGCACAAAGGCCGCATCGTCGGCGCTGCCGCTTTTCACGCTCCTTTGCACTGCGGCCCCTGCCGCGGCGGCCGTCGCGTCTCCGCCGAACCCGCCCAATATGACGTTGAAGAAACTGCGGTTCATGGCCTTGCACATGATGTAGCTCAGGATCGCGCCCGAGCTGCCCACCAGCGAGCCGGCAATGATCAGCATGCTGTTGTTCAGGCTGAAGCCAATACCCGCCGCCGCCCAGCCCGAGTAGCTGTTGAGCATGGACACCACCACCGGCATGTCGGCACCGCCGATCGGGATGATGATCAACACGCCCAGCACAAAGGCCAGCGCCAGCAGCACCCAGAAGTCGATGCGCGCTTCGCTCACGGTGTAGCCAATGATGAAGAACAGCGTGGCCAGACCGAGCACCAGGTTCAGGATGTGCTGACCCTTGAACTGCACCGGCGCGCCCTGAAACAGGCGGAACTTGTACTTGCCCGAAAGCTTGCCAAATGCGATGACCGAGCCACTGAAGGTGATGGCACCAATCGCGGCACCGAGTGCCAGCTCGAGCCGGTTGCCATGCGGAATGGCACCGCCCTTGGCCGTGATGCCAAAAGCCCAGGGCTCCACGGCGGCGGCCACGGCAATGAAGACCGCAGCCAGGCCGATCATGCTGTGCATGAAGGCCACCAGCTCGGGCATCTTGGTCATTTCCACGCGCTTGGCCATGACGGCACCGGCGGTGCCACCCACCAACAGACCGAGCAGCACGTACCCCAGGCCTTCAACCGGGTTCTTCATGATGGCCCCGGCCTGCGTCCAGATCAGGCCCACGGTGGTGAAGGCCGCGATGGCCATGCCGATCATGCCGAACAGGTTGCCGCGGATCGAGGTGGTGGGGTGGCTCAGGCCCTTGAGCGCCTGGATGAAGCAGATGCTGGCGACCAGGTACAGCAACGTGACGAGGTTCATGCTCATGCTTTGTCTCCAGCAGCCGGGGCCTTCTTCTCTTTCTTCTTGAACATCTCAAGCATGCGCCGCGTCACCAAAAAACCGCCGAACACGTTGACGGCCGCCAGCGCCACGGCCAGCACGCCCATGGTTTTGCCCAGCGGCGTCTCGGTCAGCGCAGCCGCCAGCATGGCACCCACGATGACGATGGCCGAGATCGCATTGGTCACCGCCATCAGCGGCGTATGCAGCGCGGGCGTAACCGTCCAGACCACGTGGTAGCCGACATAGATCGCCAGCACAAAAATGATCAGGTTCAGGATGGTGGGGGAAACGATATCCATTACTTCCTCCGGACTTCGCCGTTGTGGGTCATGAGGCAGGCCGCGACGATGTCGTCTTCCATATCGACCTTCAGCGCGCCTTCTTTTGTGATGATGAGCTTGAGAAAGTCGAGCACGTTGCGTGCGTACAGCGAGCTGGAATCCGCCGCCACCAACGCGGGCAAGTTGGTCTCGCCAACCAGCGTCACGCCGTGCTTGACGACAGTTTTGCCGGCTTCGGTCAGCGGGCAATTGCCGCCTTGTGGCGCGGCCAGGTCAACCACCACCGAGCCCGGCTTCATCGACTTGACCATGTCTTCGGTGACCAGCACGGGCGCTGCGCGGCCCGGGATCAACGCAGTGGTGATCACGATGTCTGCCTGCGCCACACGCTTGGCCACTTCGGCCTTCTGGCGGTCCAGCCAGCTTTGCGGCATGGGCTTGGCGTAGCCGCCCACGCCTACGGCGGCTTCCTTTTCTTCGTCGGTGTCGTAGGACACATCGATGAACTTGGCGCCCAGCGACTCAACCTGCTCCTTGACGCTGGGGCGCACGTCCGACGCCTCAATCACCGCGCCCAGGCGCTTGGCGGTGGCAATCGCCTGCAGGCCCGCCACACCCACACCCAAAATCACCACGCGCGCGGCTTTGACAGTGCCGGCAGCCGTCATGAGCATTGGAAAGAAGCGTTGGTACTTGTCGGCCGCAATCATCACCGCCTTGTAGCCCGCGATGTTGGCCTGCGAACTCAGCACGTCCATGCTTTGGGCACGGGTGGTGCGCGGCGCGGCTTCCAGCGCAAACCCGGTGAGGTTGGCCGCTGCCAGGCGCTGCAGGCCCGCGGCGTCGAACGGGTTGAGCATGCCCACCACGGTGGCACCCGGCTTCATGAGCGCGGCTTCGGCGTCATTCGGGCTGCGCACCTTGAGCACCAGGTCGGCAGCCAACGCGCCGGGCCCGTCGGTGATTTCAGCACCCACGGCCAGATAGGCTTCATCAGTCACGCTGGCGGCCACGCCGGCACCCGACTGGATGCGCAGCGTATGGCCCTGGGCCTTGAGTTTTTTTGCCGTCTCGGGGGTCACGGCAACACGGGTTTCACCCGCCGTGGTTTCGGCGGGTACGCCAATCAGCATGTGCGTCTCCTCGACTGTTAATTTGAAAGCTGAACGTTAGCTTACATGAGTTTCAAGCCAGCTCACGGCGCAAACTGCTCCGAGCCCACGATGCCAATTTTCTGCAGCCCGTAGCGCTGCGAGGCTGCCAGCACTGCCGCCACCGCCTCATAGCGGGCGGCGCGGTCGGGGCGCAGGTGGATTTCGGGCTGCTCGGGCTGCCCGGCGGCAGCCTGCAGCCGTACCTCCAGCGCAGCCCGATCCGCCAGCGGCTGGCCGTTCCAGAGCACCAGGCCGCTGCTCATCAAGTCCAGCTTCACGACTTCGGGCGGCGTCTGGCGCAGGGGTGGCGGGCCACCGGGCATTTCAATGCTGACCGAATGCAACTGGATCGGGATGGTGATGATCAGCATCACCAGCAGCACCAGCAGCACGTCCACCAGCGGCGTGGTGTTGATATCCACGATAACCTGCGGGTCGGCGTCTTCGCCGGTGCGGAGGTTGATGCTCATCTCAGCTGCCCGCAGGGGGTTCGGTGACGAAGCCGATGCGCGCAATGCCCATTTGCTGGCAGGCAAACACCACCTGGCCCACCGGCGCGTAGTCGGCCCGAACGTCGCCGCGAATGTGCACCTCGGGCTGCGGCTGCATTACAGCCACCTTGCCCAACAGCTCAAGCAGCGCCTGTTGATCGGGCAAGCGGGTGTCAAACCAATAGACCGCGCCCTGCGCGTCCACCGAGATCAGCACCGTCTCGGCGTGGGCCTCGCGGGCCTGCACTGTCTCGCGTGGCAGGCTCACCGCAATTGCGCTGTTCACCACGGGAATGGTTATCAGAAAGATGATCAGCAGCACCAGCATCACATCCACCAGCGGCGTGGTGTTGATTTCGGCGATCAGCGCGTCGTCTTGCGCACCGGTCTTCCACTGAATGGCCACCGGCTCAGCCCTGGATTTCCGCTCGCGCTGCCGCGGGCGCCGTGGGCGTGGCGGGCCTGCGGGCGCTGGCGGCCAGCAACACGGTGTGCAGGTCAGAGCCAAAGCCGCGCACCGTGTCCATGGCCACCTTGTTGCGCCGTACCAGCCAGTTGTAGCCCAGCACCGCGGGCACTGCCACGGCCAGGCCAATGGCCGTCATGATCAGGGCCTCGCCGACCGGGCCGGCCACCCGGTCAATGCTGGCCTGGCCCGAAGCCCCAATTTTTACCAGCGCGTTGTAAATACCCCAGACGGTTCCGAACAGGCCCACAAAAGGCGCGGTCGAACCCACTGTGGCCAGCACCGCCAGCCCGTCCTGGGTGCGGCTGTGCACCGTGTTCACTGCACGCTCAATGCTTTGGGTCACCCAGGTATTCAGGTCAACCTGGCCGATCAAGCCGTCATGCTTGCGCGTCGCTTCAAGTGCCGACTCGGCAATAAAGCGGTAGGGGCTGGCCTTGTCCAGCTTGTCGGCACCCTGGCGCACCGTGTCAGCCGACCAAAACCCGGCCGCCGCTGCCTTGCCCTGCCCGCCCATGCGGGACTGCGCCACCAGCTTGGTAATCAGCACATACCAGGTGCTGATGGACATGATGACCAGCACCACCAGCGTGGCCTTGGCCACCAGGTCGCCCTGGGCCCAGAGCGCGGCCAGGCCATACGGGTTGGCCTGTGGCGCGGCGGCGGGTGGCGGCTTGATGCTGGACGCGCTGGACAGCACCGGCGAGACGGCCAGCGCCGGGCGCGACGCCGCTTCGGTGGCGGGGGAAACCGCAGCAGAAGGGGCCTGCGCCAAGGCGGCGCTGGCTGCCAGAACAAGCAGCGCCACGAAACAGCGGGCGATGTGAATCAAATTGACCATGGGCATCCACAAAGTAACAACGCATTGTGAAGCACGACGGGCCGCCGCGCCAAACTGAAAGTGCGGGCCTTCGCGCCAACCGCAACGGCATTGGCGCCGTTTCAATCGGCCTTCAGGCGCAGCCGGTCGGGCTGGCGCCGTTCAATCTGATACTTGAGCAAGGCCGCGCACCGGAACACACCATGCGCGAACTTGCCATACGGCAACGTGGCAAACAGCGCCATCACCACGCCCAGATGCACCGCCAGCCAGACGGTCTGGCCCGCATGGCCACGCGCAAACCACAGGCCCAGGCCGGTGAAGCTGGTCAACAGCAGCAGCGCAATGAAACCCAGATCCATCGGCTTTTGCGCCGCGTCGCCCTGCGCCGGGTTGCGTGCCAGGCGCAGCCGCAGCAGGTTGGCGGTGCCCAGCAGCAGCAGCACGCCGCCCACCGCGCCCAGCACCTTCGGGATGCTGGGCAAGTCATAGGGCGCCACCCAGCCGAAGGCATAGTGGTACAGCGTGGCTATGCTGGTGGAGGCAAAGCACAGCAGGAAGCCATAAAACGTGAGGTGGTGGGCCCGGCGCCGTGCATGGGTCCAGCGGTCGTCCTGGTTATTGCAGCCCTCGCCGTGGCCGCCGTCCAGGTAGCGCAGCGAGAGGGCATTGCCCACGGCCTCGGGCAAAGCCCCGGGGGGTTGCTGGGCGTCCGCGGGTGGCGAGACGTCGCGCCAGAACCGCCGCACGCCCAGCGCCAGCGCCAGCACCACAAACACAAACACCGGCGCAAACAGGCCCACCAGCAGGTTGTGCGGGAACACCGCATAGAAGTTGCCGCCGGGCGGCACGGCGCCCAGGCTGCCCGTGCGCGCCGCCGCCAGCAGCAGGAACAGCGCCAGCCCGGTGGCGAGTGCCAGCGCCACAGCCAGGCCGTTGCGCGCGTACAGCGCGCCCAGCGCTCGCGGCCAGGCGTAGTCGGCATAGGTCTGACCTCGCACCTGGGCCATGGCCTGCGGCACGTTCACCGCAAACTCATGCGGCGGCGCGTACTGGCAGGCATGCAGGCAGGCGCCGCAGTTGTGGCACAGGTTGGCCAGGTAGTGAACGTCGGCCTGGGTAAAGTCCAGCCGGCGGGTCATGGCCGGGAACACCGCGCAAAAGCCTTCGCAGTAGCGGCAGGCGTTGCAAATCTGCATTTGCCGCGCCACCTCGGCTTCAGCGCTGCTGAATGGCGTAGTGAATTCGGTGGCCTGCGCCACCAGCGCTTCAAGCTGCTGCACGGGCGGCCTCCTTGCCGGCAATGCGGCCAAACACCGTGCCAATGGTCATGCCCACGCCAGCGGTATAGCCCTGGCCCAGCACATTGCCGGCCATGATCTCGCCCGCAGCAAAAAGGTTGGGACTGGGCTGGCCACCAAAGTGCACCTGGGCCTGTTCATTCACCCGGGTGCCCAGGTAGGTGAAGGTGACGCCCGGTTTGAGCGTGTAGCCATAAAACGGTGCGGTGTCGATGGGCCGGGCCCAGTGGGTCTTGGGTAGCGCGAGGCCTTCGGTATGGCAGTCGTCCAGTACGGCGTGGTCAAAGGTGCCAGCGCGGCAGGCGGCGTTGTATTCAGTGATGGTTTGCATGAATGCCTGCTCGTCCAGCCCGAGCTGGCGCGCCAGTTCGGGCAGCGTGTTGGCCTGCGCGCCCTTGAACACCGGCGGCATGAAGCGGCCCACCGCCTTGGCGTCAATGATGCTGTGGCCCACCTGCCCCGGCTGCTGCGCTACCAGCCGGCCCCAGATGGCGTAGCGCTTGGGCCAGAAGTCTTCGCCCTCGTCATAAAAACGCTGGGCATTGCGGTTGACCATGATGCCAAGCGACACGCAGTCCACCCGCGTGACAATGCCGCCGTCATACAGCGGGGCACGCGCGTCAATTGCCACCATATGGGCCTGCGTCGGGTCGCCAACGGCGTCGGCCCCCTGGGCGATCAGGTCTTTCAACAAGGTGCCCATGTTGTAGCGGGTGCCGCGAATCAAAAAATTGTCGGCCGTCCATTCGCCATCCGCGTTCTGGCCCCAGGCCTCGCGCAGCCAGTCGCGGTTGGACTCAAAGCCGCCGCTGGCCAGCACGCAGGTTCTGGCCTCGATGCGGCCTTGCAACGTGTGGGCCGCCACAAACCGGCCGTCGCGCAGCTCAAGCCGGTCCACCGGCGTGTCGTAGCGCACCTCCACACCCATCGCTTCGGCGCTGCGGTAGTAGGCATTGACCAGCGCCTTGCCGCCGCCCATGAAGAAGGCGTTGGTGCGGCTCAGGTGCAGCGTGCCTGACAGCGACGGCTGGAAGCGCACCCCGTGCTGGCGCATCCAGGGCCGCACTGTGGCCGACTCTCGGATCACCCGGCGGGCCAGTGCCTCGGTAGTTTTGCCTGCGGTGACCTTGAGCAAGTCTTGCCAGAACTCTTCTTCCGGGTAAGCGCCGGTCAACACGTCCTGCGGGGCGTCGTGCATGCAGCGCAGGTTGCGGGTGTGCATGGAGTTGCCCCCACGCCATTCGCGCGGCGCAGCCTCCAGCAGCATCACACTGGCACCGGCCTCGCGCGCCACCAGCGCTGCGCACAAGGCGGCGTTACCGCCCCCGATCACCAGAACATCAAGCAAAACATCCCCCAGCCCGCGCCGGCATTGCCTCAGCTACTACAAAAAACATAGCAACCGTTAATCGGGCTTGATCTGCGCGCGCTTGACAATGTCGCTCCAGATCTTCTGTTCTCTGGCGATAAAGCTCGCGTACTCGGCTGTGGGGCCACCGCCGCCCACCGCGTTGTCGGTGGCAAAACGCTCGGTCACGCTGGAGGACTTCAGCGCCTTGAGCGACTCTTCCTGTAGCCGCTTGATGATGTCGGGCGGCGTACCGGCCGGCACATGGATGCCGTACCACTGCGAGGTTTCAAACTCCTTGAAGCCCATCTCGGCCACGGTCGGCACGTCGGGCAAGGCCGCAATGCGTTGCGGTGTGCCCACGGCAATGGCGCGCAACTTGCCCGCGCGAATATGCGCGCCCAGCGCCGGCAGCCCGGCCGAGCTGGCCTGGGTGCGCCCGGCCAGCAAATCGGTGAGCTGGGGGCCGGTGCCACGGTACGGAATATGGGTAATGAACATGCCGGTCACCAGCTTCAGGTATTCCATGGCCAGGTGCCCGGCGCTGGCATTGCCCGCCGAGCCGTAGTTGAGCTGGCCCGGGTTCTTCTTGGCATAGGCCACAAACTCCTGAAAGTTCTTGGCCGGCACGTCGGGGTGGATCACGAACACGTTGGGCACCTTGGCCAGCAGGGTCACAGGCGCGAAGTCCTTGTTCACGTCATAGGGCTGGTTTTTCAGCATGTAGGGGTTGACGGCCAGCGTGCCCACGTGGGTGAGGATCAGGCTGTGGCCGTCGGCCGGGGCCTTGGCGACTTCTTGCATGGCGGTGACGCCCGCGCCACCGGGCTTGTTTTCCACAAACACGCTCTGCCCGAGCTGTTTGGTCAGCTCCGCTGCCACGGAGCGGGCCACAATTTCACTGGTACCACCGGGGGCAAAGGGCACCACGAAACGAATCGGCTTGGAAGGCCAGGCCGATTGCGCGCGCAAGCCCGGCAAGGCCACTGCGGCGGCAGTGCCCGCCAGCAGCTGGCGGCGGCTAATCAGGGAAACAGTTTTCATTTTTTGTCTCGTTGAATTGAATGCAACCGCCAGCTTACGGCGGCCTGCTCAGAATTGGTATTTGCGCAAACCCCCATCCACCGGAATCACTGCGCCCGATATGTAGGCCGCCCGTGGCGACGCCAGAAATGCCACCAGGTCGGCCAGCTCCTCGGGCTCGCCATAGCGGCCGACCGGGATTTCGTTCTCGCTCTGCCAGGCCCGGTACTCGGGGGTGTAGTTGCGCAGGATTTGTTCGGAAAGAATGCGCCCGGGCGGTATGCAATTGACCGTGATACCGTGCTTGCCCACCATGCGGCTCAGGCCCTTGGCCCAGCTATGAATGCCGGCCTTGGCGCAGAACGCGCCGTTGATATGCTCGGGCTCGCTTTTCCCCGTGATGTTGATGATGCGGCCCCATTGGCGTTGGATCATCTGGTCGATCAGCGCATCCGCCAGTTGGCGCGGGCGGTGAAAGTTCAGTGTGATGGCTTCTTGCCAGGCCTCTTCGCTCACATGCAGCTCCTTGAAGCTGCGCGAGCCGCCGGCGTTGTTGACCAGAATATCGACCCGGCCCAGCCCTGCCATGGCGGCTGCGGCCAGCTTCTGTGCAGCATCGGTGTCATACAGGTCCGCGGCAATCAGCACCGGCTTTTTGCCACCTGCTGCAACGATTTGCGCGGCGAGCGCTTCAAGCTTTTCAACGCGGCGCGCCGCCACTGCAAGCTGCACGCCCTCCGCGGCCAGTGCCCTGGCAATGGCGTGGCCGATGCCGACGCTGGCACCCGTGACCAGCGCTGTTTTGTCGTGAAGCTGCAAATCCATGTTTTTCCTTCCGGTTTCGAACAAAAGCGAGCGCCGCCGGGTGGCCGCGCTACTTGGGGCAGCGGCCCTGCAAGGCGCGTGCGGCAAGCTGCGGCGCTGCCAGCAAACCACCCACGGTGGCTGTTTGGGTGGGCGCACGGACACAGTCTTCAAGGCCGGCCTCTTGGATGGACTCGGCCAACGGGTCGCGTGGCTTGCCACGGCGCAGTTGCTCATTGGCCATCTCGGCCAGGCTGCGGCGCGGCTGGATACGGTAGGGCCCCGGCAGCAAGGGCAGGTTGGGCAGCAGCAACGGCCGCGGTTCGGCGCCGCGCTGCGCGGCAATGCCGCCCGGGCTGCCACCGGGCACGCCGCTCGGGCTGCCGCCCGGTGTACCCCCCGCCACGCCGGTCGGGCCGCCCGGGCCGGTACCCGGCGTGCCCGCCGCAGAGCCCGTGCTGCCACTTGGCGGACTGCCGCCCGTCGCGCCACCCGCAGCGGTGGGCGCAACACGTGCCGCACCCACCGCGGGTGCAGCGGGTACCGGCACCACTGCGGTGGCGGCGGGCGAACCGGCCGGCACCGGCACCAGCTCGACCGGCGCTTGCAGCCGCTCGACGGCGGCCGGGGCGGCCACCGGAGCCGGCGCGGGCACGGGGGCGAGCGCAGCGGCGGGCGCAGGAACCGGCGCAACGATGGGCGCAGGGATGGGCACAGGTATGGGTGCTGGCTGCGCCACGGGTTCCGGCACCGGGGCGGGCGCGGCCACCGGTGTTGGTGCCGGTGTCGGCAGCACGGCTGGGGCTGGAACCGCCACTACGACCGGTGCAGGTGCAGGCGTAAGTACGGGCACGGGCACGGGCACCGACGCGGGTGCGGGTGCGGGTGCGGGTGCGGGTGCGGGTCCGGGTGCGGGGGCGGGCACCGCCGCCACGGGCGGCGTCTCAACTTGGGTGGGCGGCGCGGGTTCTGGCGACGCCACCGGGGCCGCAGCACTCGGCTGGGGCTGCGGCGGCAGTGTTTCAGCCGGGGGCGTGCGGGCACCCGGCGTCTCGGTGCGGGCCTGGGTGAGTTCAGGGAGCTGGCGCGTGGTCTTGAGTGGCACGCTGGTTTCGGGGGTTTGGGAAAACACCGGCAAGTCAACCGTGGCGCGCAGGTTCAACGCAGGCGGCGATATCGCCCGGCTGCTAACGGGCGTTGGCGCGGGCGGTTCAGCCACCGGGGTGCTGATGGGCCGCACGTATTGATAAACCACGTAACGCACCGCACGTTCCAGTGGCCAGTGCTGGTTGGCCCACCACAGCAGCGCCAGATGCAGTGCGCCCACGGCCAGCAGCGCCGATGGTGAGGGGCGCTGGGGGGGCAACTGCAGTGGGTTGGGCCGGTACAGCATCGCCTTGGGATAATCGCACAAATGAGCAAAGCAAAGAGAGTCGTGGTGGGTTTGAGCGGGGGCGTGGACTCGGCGGTGAGTGCGCACCTGCTGAAACAGCAGGGCTACGAGGTCATCGGCATCTTCATGAAGAACTGGGAAGACGACGATGGCGACGAGTACTGCTCGTCCAACGTCGATTTCGTCGACGCGGCGGCCGTGGCCGACGTGATCGGCATCGAGCTCGAGCATGTGAACTTTGCTGCCGAATACAAAGACCGCGTGTTTGCCGAATTTCTGCGCGAATACCAGGCCGGGCGCACGCCCAACCCCGACGTGTTGTGCAATGCCGAGATCAAGTTCAAGGCGTTTCTGGACCACGCGTTTGCGCTGGGGGCCGAAAAAATTGCCACCGGGCATTACGCGCGGGTTCGCCTGAACAACGCCACCGGCCGGCACGAGCTGCTCAAGGGCCTGGACCCTGCAAAAGACCAGAGCTACTTTTTGCACCGGCTGAACCAGGCACAACTGTCAAAGACGCTGTTTCCGGTGGGGGAGCTGCACAAGACCGAGGTGCGCCGCATTGCGCAGGAAATCGGCCTGCCCAACGCAAAAAAGAAAGACTCCACCGGCATCTGCTTTATTGGCGAGCGCCCGTTCCGCGATTTTTTGAACCGCTACATCAGCAAAGAGCCCGGCCCGATCAAGGACGAACGCGGCCGCACCCTGGGCCAGCACCAGGGCCTGAGCTTCTACACATTGGGCCAGCGCCAGGGTCTGGGAATTGGCGGCGTCAAGGCCAAAGGGGCACAGCGCGGCGGCGGAGAGCATGCGCCGTGGTTCGTGGCCCGCAAAGACATGGAGAAGAACACGCTGTGGGTGGTGCAGGGCCATGAGCACCCCTGGCTACAGTCGCTGGCGCTGGACGCCGACGACGCCAGCTGGACTGCGGGCCCGCCGCCCGCCCCCGGCAGCTATGGCTCCAAGACCCGCTACCGCCAGGCGGATGCGCCGTGCACGCTGGGCACCAACGCCAATGGCGCGTTTCACCTGGACTTCAGCAACCCACAGTGGGCAGTGACCCCGGGGCAAAGCGCTGTGCTGTACGACGGGGATGTGTGCCTGGGCGGCGGCGTCATCGCCGCCAGCAGCTGAATTCCAATCAAAAACGCCCGCAGCCCTCACCAATGCTGCGGGAGCCACTATAAAAACAATAGCGAATCAGAACGGAATGTCGTCGTCCATGTCGTCAAAACCGCTTGACGACTTGGCCGGTGCGGGCCGCGCAGCCGACGCAGGGGCCGCAGGCCGCGGAGCGGGCGCAGCGCGCCGGGGTGCGCCTCCACCGTCTTCGTCGCCGCCACCGGGGGCACCCATGCCCTCACGGCCGCCCAGCAGTTGAAGTTCGGTGGCGATGATGTCCACCGTGTTCTTTTCGATGCCGTCCTGGCCGGTGTATTTACCGTATTTCAGCCGGCCTTCAACATAGATCGGGCGGCCCTTCTTGACGTATTCGCCGGCGATCTCGGCCAGGCGGTCGTAAAAGGTAATGCGGTGCCACTGAGTGTCTTCAATGGTTTCGCCGGTGTTCTTGTCCTTGCGCTTGCTGGAGGTGGCCAGCGTGACATTGGCCACGGCGGCACCCGAGGGCAGGTAACGGATTTCGGGGTCGCGGCCGCAGTTGCCGACCAGGATGACTTTGTTGACGGATGCCATGTGATTTCCTCCAAATGGGGTCAGTGATTATGTCGCCTTGGCTTCGCTCGCCAAGGCCTCGGCGGGCGATGCTGGCGCAGGCCTGGGTGCGCGCATCGGCCAGGCCAGCAGCAGCCACAGCGCCATCAGGACGGCACAGGCGGCAAACAGGCCCTGGGCACCGGCATGCTTGGCCAGCCACCCACCGGCCACGCCGCCGACAAAAAAGCCCAGTGACTGCAAGGTGTTGTACACCCCCAGCGCCGCGCCGCGCGCCTGCGGGGGTGCCAGGCGCGACACCATGCTGGGCTGGCTGGCTTCCAGCACGTTGAAGCCGCAGAAAAAGACGAACAGCAGCGCCGCCAGCACCCCAACGCGCGGTGCGCCAAGCGCCAGCAGCAAACCCAGTTGCACCAGCAGAATCAGCCCGACCGAGGTCAAAAATACGGCGCGCAGGTAGCCGCGCCGCTCCAGCGGGAACAAGGTGGCGCCCATCACCACAAATGAGGCCAGCACGGCCGGCAGGTACACCTGCCAGTGCAGGCTGGCCGCCAGCCCGGCCTGCACCAGCAGACCCGGAATAGCAACCCACATGGCAAGCTGAACCGCATGCAGCACAAACACGCCCAGGTTCAGCCGCATCAGCGCGGCATTGGCCAGCACCTCGCTCAAGCGGCCGCGCGGCAGGTTTTTGTGCTCAAGCGGCTCGGGCGGCGTCCACCAGACCACCACCGCAATGCCGGCCAGGGCCAGCGCGCCGGTCAGCGCAAAAAGGCCGTTCAGCCCGATGTGCGCTGTCAACAGGGGCGACGCCACCAACGACAGTGCGAACATCAGCCCGATGCTGGCCCCCACCAGCGCCATGGCCTTGGTACGCACCGCGTCCCGGGTCTGGTCGGCCAGCAGCGCGGTAACGGCGGCAGACACTGCGCCCGCGCCCTGTAGCGCGCGGCCCGCAACCACCCCGGCCAGGCTGTCTGCCGCCGCAGCCAGCAAACTGCCTGCGGCAAACACCAGCAGGCCAAGAATGATCACCCGCTTGCGGCCAAACCGGTCTGAGGCCATGCCAAACGGGATTTGCAGCAAGCCCTGGGTCAGGCCGTAAATGCCCATGGCCAGGCCCACCAGCGCCGGGTCGCTACCGCCGGGGTAGCGGGCGGCCTCCAGCGCAAACACCGGCAACACCAGAAACAGCCCCAGCATGCGCATGGCAAAGATCGCCGCCAGCGAGCCGCTGGCGCGGCGCTCGGTCGGGGTCATGGCGGTAGGTGGGGTGGTGGCGGTGCTCATGGCACGGAATCTGTCAGCAGGCTTGGCAGCGGGCACCGCGGGAGGGCGGCAAACCGTGCATTGTCCCGCATTCGGGGGCCGCAGCCAGTGCGCGAAACAGCTTGGCGGTCTATCATGATCGGTTTTCCCGGACGCGCTCCACCTTGAATTCATCGACTGACGGCAAATACCTTGCGGCCACGCTGGCGGCGCAGCGCATCAGCATCCGTGGCGCGCGTACCCACAACCTGAAAAACATCGACATCGATATTCCGCGCAACCAGCTGGTGGTGATCACCGGGCTGAGCGGGTCGGGCAAGTCCAGCCTGGCGTTTGACACGCTGTACGCCGAAGGCCAGCGCCGCTACGTGGAAAGCCTGAGCGCCTACGCGCGCCAGTTCCTGCAGCTCATGGACAAGCCCGACGTGGACGTGATCGAGGGCCTGAGCCCGGCCATCAGCATCGAGCAAAAGGCCACCAGCCACAACCCGCGCTCCACCGTGGGCACGGTGACCGAAATCCATGACTACCTGCGCCTGTTGTATGCGCGTGCCGGCACCCCCTATTGCCCCGACCACGGCCTGGCGCTGCAGGCCCAGACCGTGAGCCAGATGGTGGACTCGGTGCTGGCGCTGCCGCAAGACACGCGGCTGATGATCCTGGCCCCGGTGGCGCGCGAGCGCAAGGGTGAGTTTGTGGACCTGTTTGCCGAGATGCAGGCCAAAGGCTATGTGCGCTTTCGGGTGAATGGCCAGTTGTTTGAATTTGATCAACTGCCCAAACTCAAGAAGACCGAGAAGCACAACATCGACGTGGTGATTGACCGGCTGAAGGTGCGCACGGACATGCAGCAACGCCTGGCCGAAAGCTTCGAGGCTGCGCTGCGCCTGGCCGAGAGCCGCGCGATTGCCCTTGAAATGGATTCGGCCACTGAACACCTGTTCAACGCCAAGTTTGCCTGCCCGGTGTGCAGTTACTCCATCAGCGAGCTTGAACCGCGGCTGTTTTCGTTCAACTCCCCCGTGGGTGCCTGCCCGGCCTGCGACGGCCTGGGCCACCGCGAATTTTTTGACCCGACGCGGGTGGTGGCCTTCCCCACACTCAGCCTGGCCAGCGGAGCCATCAAGGGCTGGGACCGGCGCAATGGCTATTACTTCGCGCTGATCGAAAGCCTGGCCAAGCACTACAAGTTTGATGTGGACGCGCCGTTTGAAGCGCTGGCCGCGCCAGTGCAGCAAGCGGTCTTGTATGGCTCGGGCGAAGAAGAAATCCGCTTCAGCTACACCATGGATTCGGGCAACTTTGCCGGCAAGAAGCTCAACAAAAAACACCCGTTCGAAGGCATCATCCCGAACATGGAGCGGCGCTACCGGGAAACCGATTCGGTGGCAGTGCGCGACGAGCTGGCGCGCTACCGCAGCCTGCAGCCCTGCACCGACTGCGGCGGCAGCCGCCTCAAGCGCGAAGCGCGCCATGTGAAGATTGGCGAGGGCGACCAGGCCCGCGCCATCTTCGAGGTGAGCCACGCCACACTGCGCGAGGCGCTGGCGTACTTCACCACGCTGAAGATGCACGGTGCCAAGGCCGAGATTGCCGACAAGGTGGTGCGCGAAATCGGCCTGCGCCTGAAGTTTCTCAATGACGTGGGCCTGAACTACCTGAGCCTGGACCGCGCCGCAGAAACCCTCAGCGGCGGCGAGTCGCAGCGCATCCGCCTGGCCAGCCAGATTGGCTCGGGCCTGACCGGCGTGATGTATGTGCTGGACGAGCCCAGCATCGGCCTGCACCAGCGTGACAACGACCGCCTGATCGGCACCCTCAAACACCTGCGCGACATTGGCAACAGCGTGCTGGTGGTCGAGCACGATGAAGACATGATCCGCGCGGCAGACCATGTGATCGACATGGGGCCGGGGGCCGGCATCCATGGCGGGCGGGTGATGGCGCAGGGCACCTTCGAGCAGGTGCAGGCCACCCCCGCATCGCTGACCGGCCAGTACCTCAGCGGGGCCAGGTCAATCGCCGTGCCCCGGCACCGCACCGCCTGGTTGCCGGTGACGGCTGCTGCGGTGCCTGATGCGCGCAAGCCAACGCGCTTTCCCCCCAGCGATGCCGCAGTGCGCCGCGCTGCCCGCGAAGCCGAACACCTGGCAACCCAGGGGCTGCTGCAAGAAATTCGCGTCCTGGGGGCCAGCGGCAACAACCTGAAGAACGTGAGCGTGGCCTTCCCCGTGGGCCTGCTGACCTGCGTCACCGGCGTGTCGGGTTCGGGCAAGTCCACCCTGGTCAATGACACCTTGTACGCCGCCGTCGCACGCACCCTGTACCGGGCGCATGAGGAGCCAGCCGCCCATGAGGCCATAGAAGGTATCGAGCACTTTGACAAAGTCATCAACGTGGACCAGTCGCCCATTGGCCGCACACCGCGCAGCAACCCGGCCACCTACACCGGCCTGTTCACGCCAATCCGCGAGCTGATGGCAGAAACATCGACCGCCAAAGAGCGGGGCTACGGCCCCGGGCGTTTCAGCTTCAACGTGGCGGGTGGCCGCTGCGAGGCCTGCCAGGGCGACGGCGTGGTGAAGGTAGAGATGCACTTTCTGCCCGACGTGTATGTGCCCTGCGACGTCTGCCACGGGCAGCGCTACAACCGCGAAACCCTGGAAGTGCAGTGGAAAGGCAAGAACATTGCCCATCTACTGGACATGACGGTGGAAGACGCCCACGCCTTCTTGCAGGCGGTGCCCACCATTGCGCGCAAGCTGCAAACCCTGCTGGACGTGGGGCTGAGCTATATCAAGCTTGGCCAAAGCGCCACCACGCTGTCTGGCGGCGAAGCCCAGCGCGTGAAACTGGCGCTGGAGCTGAGCAAGCGAGACACCGGCCGCACCCTGTACATCCTGGACGAGCCGACCACCGGCCTGCACTTTGCCGACATCGACCTGCTGCTGCGCGTGCTGCACCAGTTGCGCGACGCCGGCAACACGATTGTGGTGATCGAGCACAACCTGGACGTGATCAAAACCGCTGACTGGTTGATTGACATGGGCCCCGAGGGCGGGGCCGGTGGCGGCACCGTGGTAGGTGTGGGCACCCCCGAAGACATTGCGGCCAATGAGGCCAGCCATACCGGGCGCTATCTCAAACGCCTGCTCTGAGGCCACGGCAGCACTGCGCTTTGGCGTGGTGACGTAGTTTCCCCCACACTTGCACCCCATGACCTCGATGCCCCCGCAAGACCCGCCACTGGACGTGCTGATCGTCGGAGCCGGCCTGTCTGGCATTGGCGCGGCGCGCCACCTGCAGCAGCGTTGCCCGGGCCAGCGCTTTGCCATCGTGGAAGCGCGCAACGCCATTGGCGGCACCTGGGATTTGTTCCGCTACCCGGGGGTGCGCTCCGACTCCGACATGTACACCCTGGGCTACAACTTCAAGCCCTGGAAGGCCGCCAAGGCGATTGCCGACGGCCCATCCATCCTGGCCTATATCCGCGAAGCCGCAGACGAGGCGGGCATCACCCAGAAGATCCGCTTTGGCCACAAGGTGCGCAGTGCGAGCTGGTCCACAGCGCAGGCCTGCTGGACGGTGCAGTTGGAACAGATCACTACCGGCGACATCCTCACGCTGCGCGCTCGTTTTCTGTACCTGTGCGGCGGCTACTACAGCTACGCCGGCGGGCATGTCCCCGAGTTTGCGGGCCAGGCGGACTTTCAAGGCCTGGTGGTTCAGCCCCAGGCCTGGCCAGCGAGCCTGGACTACGCCGGCAAGCGGGTGGTGGTGGTTGGCAGCGGCGCGACCGCCGTCACTGTGGTGCCCGAGATGGCTAAAACCGCGGCCCACGTGACCATGCTGCAACGCTCCCCCAGCTATGTTGTTTCTCGCCCGTCGGTGGACAGCATCGCGCAGTGGCTGCGGCGCTGGCTGCCCGGCGGCCTGGCCTATGCACTGGCCCGCTGGAAGAACGTGTTGATCGGCCGCTTCTACTACCGTCTGGCCAGGCGTCAGCCGCAAAAAGTAAAGCAACGCATCGTCCAGATGGCCGCCATGGAGCTGGGGCCAGGCTTTGACGTGGCGACCCATTTCACGCCCACCTACAACCCGTGGGACCAGCGGGTGTGCCTGGTGCCCGACGGCGACCTGTTCCGCCAGATTCGCGCCGGCCGCGCATCAGTGGTGACTGACACCATTGAGCGCTTCACTGCCACCGGCATTCGGCTGGCCAGCGGGCATGAGCTGCCCGCAGACATCGTGGTCATGGCCACCGGCTTGCAGCTGAACGTGCTGGCCGACGTCATGCTCACGGTCGACGGCAAGCCGGTCGACGCGGGTGCCGCTCTGTCCTACAAGGGCATGATGCTCAGCGACGTGCCCAATATGGCCATGACCTTCGGCTACACCAATGCGTCATGGACCCTGAAGGCCGATCTGACGGCTGGCTATGTGTGCCGGCTGCTGAACCACATGCAGCGCCATGGCTACAGCACCGCCTGCCCCAAACGTGACGCCGCCGTCAGGCCCCAACCGTTCCTGTCATTTACTTCGGGCTACGTGGTGCGGGCCCAGGCATTGCTGCCCAAGCAGGGCGACCGCGCGCCCTGGCAGGTTCACCAGAACTACCTGGCCGACCTGATGACCATCCGCTGGGGCAAGCTGGCCGACGGCGTGATGCAATTTTCCGGCCCAGCGGCGCGATAATCGCCCCATGTCTTCCATTACCCTGCGCTTTCTGGCCGAGCCCAGCACCGTCAACTTTGGCGGCAAAGTTCATGGCGGCACCGTCATGAAATGGATCGACGAGGCTGGCTATGCCTGCGCCACCCGCTGGGCCAAGCGCTATTGCGTCACGGTTTATGTGGGTGGCATCCGCTTTCACCGCCCCATCATGATCGGCGACCTGGTGGAGGTGGAGGCGCGGCTGGCCTACACCGGCAGCACCAGCATGAACATTGCGGTAGAGGTGCGCAGCGGCGACATGAAAGGCAACCACCTGGACAAGACCACCGAATGCCTGATTGTTTTTGTTTCGGTGGATTCCCATGGCCGACCGATGCAGGTCGACAGCTGGACGCCCGAGACCCCGGGCGAGATGGCGTTGGCAACGCGTGTAAAGAGCCAGCTGGACGCCTCGCGGGCGGCCCAGTAGGCCCGGCGGGCCTCAAGCGCGGGCCGACTGCAACAGGTCGCGCGTCTTGAGCGCTTCACGCCGTGCAGCGTCCGCAAAGTCTTCACCCGACGACGCATACAGAATGGCCCGCGAAGAATTCACCACGATGGGTGCATCCACGCGCCAACCGGCCTTGACCGTGGCCACCGCGTCACCGCCCTGTGCTCCCACACCAGGAATAAGCAGCGGCAAGGTGGGTGCCACAGCACGCACCCGCTCAATCTCTGCCGGATAGGTGGCCCCGACCACCAGACCCAACTGGCCATTGACATTCCACGGGCCCTGCGCCAGCCGTGCCACATGTTCGTACAGCAGCGGCGCGCCTTCAATTGACGAAAGACGCTGGTTCTGCAAATCGTCGCCGCCCGGGTTGGAGGTACGGCAAAGCAAAAAAGCGCCCTTGCCTTCAAACTTCAAATAGGGCTGAACCGAATCGAACCCCATGAAGGGCGACAGCGTTACCGCGTCGGCCCCGTAGCGCTCGAAAGCTTCCTTGGCGTACTGCTCGGCGGTGGAGCCGATGTCGCCGCGCTTGGCGTCCAGAATAATCGGCACATGCGGTGCCACCCGGCGCATGTGCTCCATCAGGCGTTCGAGCTGCCCTTCGGCGCGGTGCGCCGCAAAGTAGGCAATTTGCGGCTTGAAGGCGATGGTCAGGTCGGCCGTGGCATCCACAATGCGCGCGCAAAAGTCGTAGATTTTGTTGGCGTCGCCCTTGAGCCTGGCCGGGAAGCGTGTGGGCTCTGGGTCCAGCCCCACACAGAGCATGGAGCCGTTGCGTTGCTGCGCGTCGTGCAGCATGTCAATGAAGGTCATGGGCGCAATTTTAAGGTTCACGCCACAATGGCCCCTCCATGCAAGCCCTGACCCGACAACAAATCATCATCCTGGTGCTGCTCACCACCGTGTGGGGCCTGAACTGGCCGATCATGAAGCTGGGGGTGAACGACTTTGCGCCGCTGAGCTTTCGCGCCCTGTCCATCTGGCTCGGCCTGCCGGTGCTGGCGCTTGGCCTGTGGGTCTTGAAAGTGCCGTTCACTGTGCCGCGCCGTCACTGGCTGGCGTTGCTGTGGCTGGCGGCCACCAACATGTTCGTCTGGCATATCTGCATCATCCTGGCGGTCAAGACGCTGTCCAGCGGGCGCGCGGCGATTCTGGGCTACACCATGCCCATCTTTTCTGCCGTGATCGGTGCGCTTTTGTTCCAGGCCGCGTTGTCGCGCCGGGGCTGGCTGGGCGTGAGCGCGGCGGCACTCGGCGTGGCGTTGCTGCTGTGGCACGAGTTGACGGGGCTGGCCGGCAAACCGGCGGGGGTGATGCTGGCGCTGCTTGCGGCCGCCGTCTGGGCGCTGGGCACGCAACTGTTGCGGCGCACCCGCATAGAGGCACCCACGCTGGCCATTTCATTCTGGATGACGGCGCTCACCGCGCTGGTGGTCTCGGCCGGGGCCATAGGCTTTGAGCAGCCGCAGTGGAAGCTGCCGAGCACCGCCACATGGTGGGCCATTGGCTACAACGCGGTGCTGATCTTCGGCTTTGCCCACGCAGCGTGGTTCTACCTGGCGCGCGGCCTGCCGCCGGTGGCGTCCACGCTGAGCGTGATGTTCATTCCGGTGCTGGGCGTGTTCAGCGGTGCGCTATGGCTGGGCGAGGTGTTGCACTGGCAAGACTGGGCCGCAGTGGTGCTGATGGTGGTGGCCATTGCGTCAGTGTTGTGGCCTGCGCGCGGCACCCGCTAGCCGCGCTTGATTTCCCGCAGCATGAACAGGTACAGCCCCTCGACCTTGGCGCGTGCCCAGGGCGTTTTGCGCAGGAACTTGAGGCTGGACGCAATGCTGGGGTCGCTGGTGAAGCAGCGCACCGCAATACGCTCGCCCAGCCCGGCCCAGCCGTAGTGCGCCACCAGCGCGGTCACGATGGCCTCCAGCGTCAGGCCGTGCATCGGGTTGCGCGGCTGGGCGCTGGGGCTTGGCGGGTTGTTCACAATATCGCCA
The DNA here is from genome assembly GCA_943369755.1 of Ramlibacter sp. 2FC. Taxonomy (GTDB): domain Bacteria; phylum Pseudomonadota; class Gammaproteobacteria; order Burkholderiales; family Burkholderiaceae_C; genus CALROG01. The sequence continues at coordinate 15,470 of CALROG020000009.1, read as the reverse complement.
TTATGTTGAAGTACCGCACCATCCCGGTCACCGCATTTGCGCAGAACTGCTCCATCGTCTGGTGCGACCAAACCCGCCAGGCCGCCATCATTGACCCGGGCGGCGACCTGGACCGGTTGCTGGGTGAGGTGGCCCGCCTGAACCTGAAGCTCGAGCAGATCTGGCTGACCCACGCGCACATTGACCACGCCGGCGGCACGGCCGAGCTGGCCGAGCGCCTGGGCCTGCCGATCATTGGGCCGCACCCCGGCGACCAGTTCTGGATCGACGCTCTGCCGCAGCAGGGCGCGATGTTTGGCTTCCCGCACTCGGAGGCCTTCACGCCCACACGCTGGCTGCATGATGGCGACACGGTGGCGCTGGCCGGTCATGTGCTGCAGGTGCGGCACTGCCCCGGCCACACGCCGGGGCATGTGGTGTTTTACTCACCCGAAATGCAGCGCGCCTTTGTCGGCGACGTGCTGTTTGCCGGCAGCATTGGCCGCACTGACTTCCCCCAGGGCAACCACGGCCAGCTGATCGAGAGCATCACCACCCGCCTGTGGCCCATGGGGGACGACACGGTGTTTATTCCCGGCCACGGGCCTGAGAGCACTTTTGGCCACGAGCGGCGCAGCAACCCGCATGTGGCAGGCACCTGAGCGGGGCTATTTTTTGCGCGCTGCGTTGTACAGCGTGGCAACCTTGGGCACATTGGCTTCAAGCTGCTGAATGCGCTCGGGGCCGCTGGGGTGGGTAGACAAAAAGCCTGGACCGCTGCCGCCGCCGGTGGCGGCGGTCATCTTCTTCCACAGGCTCACAGACGCGTCGGGCTGGTAGCCCGCGCGGGCTGCGATCTCCAGGCCCACCAGGTCGGCCTCGGTCTCGTCTTCGCGGCTGAATTTGAGCGTAAGCAACTGGGTGCCCAGGTTGGCCGCCACGTCACCAAGTTGCCCCAGGCCCAGTAGTTGCGCACCAATCGACAAACCGATGCTGGTGGCCTGGCTTTTGGCCAGCCGCGCGCGCGCGTGTTCGCGCAGTGCGTGGGCCATTTCGTGGCCCATGATCATCGCGCCCTCGTCTTCGGTGAGCTTGAGCTGGTCAATGATGCCGGTGTAAAAGGCAATCTTGCCGCCGGGCATGCAGAACGCGTTGATCTGCTTGCTGCCAATGAGGTTCACCTCCCAGCGCCAGCTTCTGGAGCGGTCGTTCCACTGCGCGGTGTAAGGCACCAGACGCTGGGCAATCTCGCGCAGCTTGCGCAACTGGGGGTGGTCGTCCGGCGCCAGCGCGCCCTTGGCCCGGGCCTCTGCCATCATCTGGCTGTATTGCTGGTTGGCCGAACGTTCCAGCGTCTCGGCCGGCACCAGTTTGCGGATGCCGGATGAAGACCCCACCTCCACCTGCGCCAGAACCGGCGTGGCGGCAGCAGAGCCGGCCGCAAGCAGGAAGCCACGGCGGCTGGACCAGTGGGATTGTTTGGCGGCGCAAAGCAGGCACATGGGGCAATAATAAACAGAACTTGGCTGCTATATGTCAGACACCCCAATTCCCACCGCATCCGCCCCCCCCGCAACGCCTTCCTGGCTTGCCACCTGGCGTGTCTATCTGGAACCCGCCAGCCTGCGCATGCTGGCGCTGGGCTTTTCTGCCGGGCTGCCGCTGCTGCTGGTGCTGGGCACGCTGAGTTTTCGCCTGCGCGAGGCCGGCATTGACCGCACCACCATCGGCTACCTGAGCTGGGTAGGCTTGGCCTACGGCTTCAAGTGGTGCTGGGCACCACTGGTCGACCGCCTGCCCCTGCCAGGGCTGACCAGGCCGCTGGGGCGGCGGCGCGGCTGGCTGCTGCTGTCGCAAGCAGTCATCATGGCCGGGTTGGTGGGCATGGCGCTGGCCGATCCGCGGCAAACGCTGGGCCCGATCGTGTGGTTTGCACTCATGGTGGCCTTTGGTTCGGCCACGCAAGACATCGCGCTGGACGCGTTCCGGATTGAATCGGCCGACACCCAGCGCCAGGCGGCGCTGGCCGCCACCTACCAAACGGGTTACCGCCTGGCCATGATCTGGGCCGGGGCCGGTGTGCTGTGGATCGCGGCACGGGCCGAAGTGGCGCAGGCTGGCAACTATCAGCAAGCGGCGTGGACAACCGCTTACCTGGTGATGGCCGCGTCCATGCTGGTGGGCGTGCTCACCGTGGTGTTTTCGCGCGAGCCATTGCGGCGCGAGCTGCCGCCCGCGCGCAACGCGGCAGAGTGGCTAAAAAGCGCACTGATTGAACCGTTTGCCGACTTCCTGCGCCGCTACCGCTGGCAGGCCGCGCTGATCCTGGGCTTGATTGCGGTGTACCGAATCAGCGACGTGGTGATGGGCATCATGGCCAACCCGTTCTATGTGGACATGGGCTACACCAAAGACGAAGTGGCCGCCGTGACCAAGGTTTACGGCGTCATCATGACGCTGGCCGGTGCCTTTTTGGGTGGCGCACTGTCCATGAAGTTCGGCGTGATGCGGGTGCTGATGCTGGGTGCGATTTTGAGCGCGGCCACCAATCTGCTGTTTGCCTGGCTGGCCGGGCGCGGCCACGACGTGCAGGCACTGGTCTTCGTGATCTCGGCCGACAACCTGTCCAGCGGCATTGCCTCGGCCGCGTTCATTGCCTACCTGTCGTCGCTGACCAACGTCAACTACTCGGCCACCCAGTACGCGCTGTTCAGCTCCATGATGCTGCTGGCGCCCAAGTGGCTGGCAGGCTTTTCAGGCAAGTATGTCGACGCCTTTGGCTACACCCACTTCTTCACCGCCACCGCCTTGCTGGGCCTGCCGGTGCTGCTGCTGGTTTGGCTTGCTTCAAGCACAAAACAGGCTCCAGCCCGCATGGATACTGCCTGACCCACTACAGAAATAATAGCGACCAACGCCTACCACTCACTGCACCGCGCTCAGCAGGGCGGCCTTTTGCACCTTGCCCAGTGCCGTCTTGGGTAGCGCCTGCAGCGCCACATAACGGCGCGGCAGTTTGTAGCGCGCCACCTGTTGCAGCAGGTGGCCCCGCAGTGTCTCGCTGTCCAGCGGGCAACCATGGCGCAACACCACCGCAGCCACCACCGCCTCGCCCCAACGGGCATCCGGCACTCCCAACACCGTGCATTCGACCACGTCGGGGTGGGTGGCCAGGGCGTTCTCGATCTCGGCGGGGTAGATGTTTTCACCGCCGGAAATAATCATGTCTTTGGCGCGGCCCACCACGCTGTAGCTGCCGTCGCCCGCAATGCGGGCCAGGTCGCCACTGTGGAACCAGCCGTCCTGGTCTACCGCTGGCTGTTGCGGCCAGTAGTGGCGCACCACGTTGGGCGCACGCAGCAACAACTCGCCAACGCCCTTGTGGGGCTCGCCCAAGCGCACCTCAACGCCCGGCGCGGGCCAGCCGCAGGAGCCCGGATGGCTGATGGCATGCTGCTCGTTCAGCGCAATCGAGAACGGCCCGGTCTCGGTCGCGCCGTATACGTTGCATACGGTCAGGCCCCGAGCCTGGAATGCCTCCACCAGCGCCTGCGGCAGCACGCTGGAGCCGGCCCATACGGCGCGCAACGACGACAAGTCGGCTGCCAACCAGTCGGGGTGCTCGGTCAGCGCCTTCATGACCGCGGGCACCAACAGTGTGAGGGTGGGTTTGTCTTTGGCAAAACAGGCCAGCGTGGCGGCCGGGTCAAAACGCGGGCGCAGCACCACCTGCGCGCCCGCATACAGCGCGGGCAGCGTCTGAATGCACAACCCGCCCACATGAAACAGCGGCAGCACAGTGGCCACCGTGTCCGCCGGTGTAAGAACCTGCACCTGCGCCGCAATCACCATGTTGGCATGCAGATTGGCCTGGGTGTGCACGGCCCCCTTGGGCGTGCCGGTGGTGCCGGATGTGTACACCAGTAACACTGGCAGGGATTCGTCTTGCAGCGTTGGCAAGGCTGCGGCGTCTGGCAAATCGGGCAAAACGGGCAAGCCATCCGGCCACTCAGTGGCCACCGCATCCACCGCGTGCGCCGCAATGCCGTTGCGTTGCGCAAGTGCCTGCGCGGCCTCGCGCCAAGCCTGGTCATGCAGCACAAAGCGCGGCGTGCAGTCGGCCAGTACGGCGTCCAGCTCTGGTGGCGCGAGCCGATAGTTAAGCGGCACCAGCATGCCGCCCAGATTGGCCAGTGCCAGTAGCAGCGCGATCTGGTCCGCATGGTTCAGCCCAAGCCAGGCCACCCGCTCCCCACGCCCCACCCGGTTTGCCCGCAGCCAGGCCGTGATGGCCAACTGGCGCTGGTGCAGGGCTGCGTAGCTGACGTCGCGGCCCTCAAAGCGGATTGCCAGCGCGTCGGGCCGCTGCGCAGCATGGTGCGCGGCAAGCGCGGCCAGGCTCAGCGGCAGCGACAGCGGTGACGAGGGAACAGGCATGAGTGGCATTTACCTAACTTTACCGTTGCTTCAAGCGGGTTTGGCCGCAAGCGCGCAGTATGGGACCGTTCAAGGCCGCGCGGTGGCCAGCCTCGGTAATACCATCTCCCCCATGCAACACCTTCTGATGATTGAGGACGACATCCGGCTGGCCCAGATGGTGGGCGAGTACCTGGGCCAGTCGGGCTTTGGGTTCAGCCATGCGGCCGACGGGCGCAGCGGGCTGGCCAGGCTACAAGAGCCCGGTGCCGGGGCCCTGCCCGACCTGGTGATCCTGGACCTGATGCTGCCCGACATCGACGGGCTGGAGGTCTGCCGCCGTGTGCGGGCCCTGCCCAGCGAGATGGCCCGGGTGCCGGTGCTGATGCTCACCGCCAAGGGCGACCCGATGGACCGCATTGTCGGCCTGGAGCTGGGTGCCGACGACTACCTGCCCAAACCCTTTGAGCCACGCGAGCTGTTGGCGCGCATCCGCGCGGTGCTGCGCCGCCGGGGCGAGGGGGCGCTGTCGCCCAGCACTGTGCTGCGCTTTGGCGCGCTGGAAATTGACCGTGACGCCCGTACCGTTGCCGTGGCCGGCCAGCCTTGCGAGCTCACCTCCTACCAGTTTGACCTGCTGATTGCGCTGGCCGAGCGCGCCGGGCGGGTGCTGACCCGCGACCAGATCATGGAAGCCGTGCGGGGCCGCGAACTGGAAGCCTTTGACCGCTCGATTGATGTGCACATGGGCCGCATCCGCGCCGCCATTGAGGCCGACCCCAAAAACCCCAAACGCATCGTCACCGTGCGCGGCGTAGGCTATGTTTTTGCCAAGCAGCAAGATTAAAGAATGACTCCCCCCCGACGCGCCTTCGGCGCCTCCCCCTCAAGGGGGCACCACCAGCAGCCCGGCACCCCCGGTTCTGCGGTGGCACCCGCAAAGGCCCACTGATGCCCGCATTCCGTTTTCGGCCTCCCGGTCTTCCGCTGTACCTGCGCATCTGGCTGGCGGTGGTGGCAGCGGTTGCGGTGATCACACTGCTGCTGGGCTGGCTGTGGAACGCCAACCTCGATGCGCCAACCGTTCGCCAGGTGCTTCTGCGTGACGAAGCGGGCCAGGTTGTGGGCGAGGCCAGTGCACCGCCGGTGCGCATTCCGGGGCGCGGCGTCGAGTTCCAGATCCGCATGAACGACGGCAAGCAGATGTTTGTGTACATCCCCTGGCGCCCGCGCCGTGCGGGCGAGCCACCGCCGCCGCGCCCCTGGTTCGGCGGGCCCACCGGGCTGCTGTGGATCACCGGCATTGCGGCCCTGGCGGTAGCCATTGGCAGCTATCCGATCGTGCGGCGGCTTACCCAGCGGCTGGAGAACCTGCGCCACGGCGTCGAGCGATGGGGCGATGGCGACCTTTCCAGCCGCGTCAAGGTAGACGGCAAAGACGAGGTGGCCTTTCTGGCGCAACGCTTCAACGACGCGGCTGAACGGGTGCAAACCCTGGTGCAAACCCACAAGTCGCTGCTGGCCAACGCATCGCACGAACTGCGCTCGCCGCTGACCCGCATCCGCATGGGGCTGGAGCTGATGGGCTCACAGCCCACGCCGGCCTTTCGCAACGAAATCTTGCGCAACATTGCCGAGCTGGACCAGTTGATTGACGAGATTTTGCTGGCCAGCCGGCTCGACGCGAAAGAGACCGACATGGGCACGGTAGAAGCGGTCGGCCTGACCGGGCTGCTGGCCGAAGAATGCGCGCGCGCCGGGGCCGAGCTTGACGTCAACCCGGCCGAGGCCGATGTGTCGGTTCAGGGCGTGGCCAAGCTGCTGCGCCGGCTGGTTCGCAACCTGCTTGAGAACGCGCGCCGCTATGGCAATGGCGAAGTGAGCGTGAGCCTGCGCCGCGAAGGCCCCTGCGCCGTGCTGCGCGTCAATGACCAGGGGCCCGGCGTGCCCGAGGCAGAACGCCAGCGCATCTTCGAGCCGTTCTACCGGCTCAAGGGCGCGAGCGAGCGCGAAGGCGGTGTCGGCCTGGGGCTGGCGCTGGTCAGGTCGATCACGCTGCGCCACGACGGCACCGTGCATTGCGAAGACGCGCCCGGGGGCGGCGCCAGCTTCGTGGTGACGCTGCCCTGCAACCAGATGTAAGCCGCTGTAAAAAAGTATTTGGAACCCACATCGAACTAGCAAAAGTGACGACTATTCAACGTACTGAAGCAGCTTTATGCGCCCGCATCCCCCAATTGGAGGATGCGCGAAACCGGGCTAGCCGTTAAATTTGCTTCATCTGCTGTCACAGATATTCAAGGCGATAAAACAAGCACAAGCCGCAACGGATCTTCATGGTCTCCCAACGACGTCCTTCCAAGGACTTTACGCAGCCACCGCAAGGTGGCTGTTTTTTTGACTGCGGCACCCGCCCCGTTCATCACGGCACAATTTAGGGCATGAACAACCCCAACCTTTCGCCCGCCGCCAACCGCTTCTGCGCCCGCTTCGACCTGAGCACACCCATCGCCCTGGCACCCATGGCACTGGCCAGCGGTGGCGCGCTGGCCGCAGCCTGCGCCCGTGCAGGCGCACTGGGCCTGGTGGGCGGGGGCTATGGCGAGCTGGCCTGGACCCAACGCGAATACACCCTGGCCTTGCCCGCCGCAGACACCGCCCGCCTGGGCGTGGGCTTTATCACCTGGAAGCTCGACCAAGACGCATCTGCGCTGGACTGGGTGCTGCAGCACCGCCCCCGTGCGGTGATGCTGAGCTTTGGCGACCCGCAGCCCTATGCGGCGCGCATTGCAGCCGCAGGCGCGGCCCTGATCTGCCAGGTGCAACGGCTGGAGCAAGTGCCACAGGCGCTGCAAGCCGGGGCGCAGGTCATCGTGGCCCAGGGCGGTGAGGCCGGGGGCCACGGCATGGACGCGCTCAACGGCCGCGCCACCCTGACGCTGGTGCCCGAAATTGCAGACTGGCTGGCCGCCCATGCGCCCGCCACCTTGCTGCTGGCCGCAGGCGGCATTGCCGATGGCCGCACGCTGGCGGCCGCCCGCCTGCTGGGTGCTGACGGCGCACTGGTGGGCTCGCGCCTGTGGGCCACCCAGGAAAGCCTGGCCGCGGCCGGGGCCAAGGCGCAAGCAGTGGCGACCTCGGGTGACGGCACCGCGCGCAGCGCGGTGTTTGACATCTTGCGGCGCAAGAACTGGCCCGCGCCGTATGACTTTCGCGCCATTCGCAACCCGCTGCACCGCCAATGGGAAGGCCGCATTGACGCGCTGCGCGCCAACCCTGAAGCGGCGCGCATCGACTACGACGCCGGGGTGCAGGCCGGTGACTTCAGCCGGGCCCACGCCACCGTGGGCGAGGCTGTGGGCCTGATCCATGACCTGGCCCCAGCCGCCGGGGTGATAGCCCGCATGACCGCCGACGCCACCCTGCTTTTGGGCAAAACAGGCCTCTAGCCCGCGCCCAGATTGCCTGACCCACTATAAAATCTGTAGCACCTGCGCCGGGGCAATGTCGTTCAGGCAGCGCGTGTGGCCCAGCGGACATTGGCGCTGGAAGCAGGGCGCGCAGTCCAGCGGCGGCTGGTAGGCGGCGTCGGTCTTGAGCCAGAGCACGGTGGCGCGGTCGTTCAGCGGCGGCGTGTGCAACGGGCTGGACGAACCGAACAGCGCCACTTGCGCCACGCCAAAGGCGGCTGCCACATGCATCAGGCCGGAGTCGTTGCTCAGCACATGCCTGGCCGCGCTGATGACTGCCAGTGCCTGCAGCAAGCTGGTTTTGCCAGCCAGGTTGGTGCAACACCCCGGCGCGGCGGCGCATATTTCTTCACACAGCGCCGCCTCTTTGCCCGAGCCCAGCAGCAGCACCGGCAGGCCCAGCCCGCGCGCCACCGCTGCAAAGTGGGCGCTCGGCCAGCGCTTGGCCGGGCCGAATTCGGCACCTGGCGCAAACACGCTGTAGCCACCGCGCTGCAAGCCCAGTGCCTTCAACGCCTCGACCACGTCGGCCTCGGGTAGCTGCAAGGCCGGCCGGTCGGTGGCTATGCCGGGCTCACCACTAAGTGCTGAATAAAACGCCACCATCGGCGGCTTGGCGCCGGGGTTTTTGAGGCGGTGCGTGAGCAGGCCCACCCGCGCCTCGCCCAGGTAGCCCACCCGCTTGGGGATGCCCGCCAGCAAGGGCAGCAACGCGCTTTTAAGTGAGTTGGGCAACACATAAGCGGTTTCAAAACGGCCCGCAATCTGGCGCGCAATGGCGCGCCGGGCCTTGAGTTGCAGGCCCCCATGCTGGAACGGGAACTCAATCACGCTGGCCACCTGCGGCATGGCGCGGTACACCGGTGCCACCCAGGGCAGGGCACCCACGGTAAGCCGCTCGCCACGCGCCGCCAGGCGGCGCAACAGCGGCTCGGTCATCACCGCGTCACCGATCCACTGGGGCGCAATGACCAGTGAGTCCCCCCCGTTGCGGCCTTCGGCCGCGGCGGCCGCTGGATCGGGAAGCGGCACCTCAGTGGCCTGTGCCCGCGTGCTCGCCAGCCTTGAGCTTGTACACCGTGCCGCAGTACGGGCACTTGGCTTCGCCGGTGCGCGCCACGTCCAGGTACACCTTGGGGTGGCTGTTCCAGACCTGCATGTCGGCCTTGGGGGCGGGGCAGAAAATGCCGCCCTGGGGGTTCAGCTCGCTGGCCAGCAGCTCTACAGTTGCTTTGCTCATGCTCAGACTTTCGTCAGCCAATGGGCGTACTTGGGGTTGCGGCCGTTGACGATGTCAAAGAACCCGCTCTGGATCTTTTCGGTGATGGGGCCGCGTGAACCGGCACCAATCTCGATGCGGTCGAGCTCGCGAATCGGCGTGACCTCGGCCGCCGTGCCGGTGAAGAAGGCTTCGTCGGCGATGTAGACCTCGTCGCGCGTGATGCGCTTTTGCACGATCTCCAGCCCCAGGTCTTTGGCGATATGAAACACGGTATTGCGGGTAATGCCGTTGAGCGCGCCGGCCGAAAGGTCGGGGGTGTAAATCACGCCGCCCTTGATGACGAAAATGTTTTCCCCAGCGCCTTCAGAGACAAACCCCGAGCTGTCCAGCAGCAGGGCCTCGTCATAGCCGTCGTCCAGCGCCTCCATGTTGGCCAGGATCGAGTTGGTGTAGTTGCTCACCGCCTTGGCCTGCGTCATGGTGATGTTGACATGGTGGCGGGTGTAGCTGGAGGTCTTGACGCGAATGCCGCGCTTCAGGCCCTCTTCCCCCAGATACGCGCCCCAGGCCCAGGCCGCCACCATCAGGTGGATGGTGTTGCCTTTGGGGCTGACGCCCAGCTTCTGCGAGCCGATCCAGGTCAGCGGGCGCAGGTAGCAGCTCTCAAGCTTGTTCTCGCGCACCACGGTTTTTTGCGCCTCGTTCACTTCTTCTTTGGTAAACGGAATCTTCATGCGCAGGATCTTGGCGCTGTTGAACAGGCGTTCGGTGTGCTCTTCCAGCCGGAAGATCGAGGTGCCATTGACCGCGTTGTAGGCGCGCACGCCTTCAAAAGCGCCGCAGCCGTAATGCAGCGTGTGGGTCAGCACATGGATCTTGGCGTCACGCCAGTCAACCAGCTGGCCGTCCATCCAGATCTTGCCGTCACGGTCGGCCATCGAGGGGGCTACGGGGCTCATAGGTGTCCTTGGGAAAGGGTTCGCAAAGCCTGCGATTTTACGGGCTGGGTGTTTCAACCGGGGCGTCGTCTGGCGCCGGTGGCCGGTACAGCACCCAACTGGCCAGTTTGCCATTGACGAAATTGCAGGTCACGTGCGACAGGCCCGCATCGGTCCAGCGGTAGATTTCGGGCTGCTCGTCCTTGGGCGACTGCAGTTCGCCCAGTGCCTTGGTCATGGCCACCACATGCAGCAAGGTAACGCCTGGTTTGAGCTTGGCATTGAGCATCACCGCGCTGCCCACAAAGCCAATCGGCCGGTTGGCCGCATGCTTGAGCACATTGACCAGACGCGTGTAGTGCAGCAGCACCCACATCATGATGCCGCCACCCACCAGGGCGACACCGGCCCAGCCATAGGCGCGGAAGGCGGCCGCCACCAGCAGCGCGCCGGCAACGGGAACAATAATTTTCTGGAAATTCATGGCGCAATTGTCCTACGGCCTTAGCCCAAACCACGCACCACCTCCAACGCCTCTTCAATCCGCTCCACCGCGTGAATCGTCAGGCCCTCTATGTCTTTGCTGCCTTTTTTGGGCGCATTGGCCTTAGGCACCACGGCCACGCTGAAGCCGAGCTTGGCGGCCTCTTTCAGGCGCTCTTGCCCGCGCGGCGCGGGCCGCACCTCACCGGCCAGGCCGACCTCGCCAAACGCGATGAAGCCCTTGGGCAGGGGCTTTGCGCGCAGGCTGGAGGTGATGGCCAGCATCACCGCCAAATCGGCCGCAGGCTCGCTGATGCGCACGCCGCCCACGGCGTTGACAAACACGTCCTGGTCCATGCAGGCCACGCCGGCATGGCGGTGCAACACGGCCAGCAGCATGGCCAGGCGGTCGCGGTCCAGGCCCACGCTCAGGCGTCTTGGAGAAGGGCCGCCACTGTCCACCAGCGCCTGGATTTCCACCAGCATAGGCCGGGTGCCCTCCAGGGTGACCAGCACACAGCTGCCCGGCACGGGCTGGGGGTGCTGGCTCAGGAAGATGGCGCTGGGGTTGGTCACGCCCTTCAGGCCGCGCTCGGTCATGGCGAACACGCCGATCTCGTTCACCGCGCCAAAGCGGTTCTTGATGGCCCGCACCAACCGGAAGCTGCTGTGGGTGTCGCCCTCAAAGTACAGCACCGTGTCCACCATGTGCTCCAGCACGCGCGGCCCGGCCAGCGCGCCCTCTTTGGTCACATGACCCACCAGCACGATGCAGGTGCCGCTGGACTTGGCGGCGCGCGTCAGGTGGGCGGAGCACTCGCGCACCTGCGCCACCGAGCCCGGCGCGCTGGTGAGCTGGTCTGAGTAAATGGTCTGGATCGAGTCGATCACCGCCACGGCGGGCCGTTCGGCATGCAGGGTGGCCAGGATTTTTTCAAGCTGAATCTCGGCCAGCACCTTGACCTGCGAGTTGTCCAGCCCCAGGCGGCGCGAACGCAGGGCCACCTGCGCGCCGCTCTCCTCACCGGTCACATAAAGACTGCTCACCTGCGCCCGCTGCAGGCCGTCCAGCGCCTGCAACAGCAAGGTGGACTTGCCAATGCCCGGGTCGCCCCCAATCAGCACCACGCCGCCTTCCACCAGGCCGCCGCCCAGCACCCGGTCCAGCTCGGCAATGCCGGTGGGGGTGCGCTCCATCTCGCTGGCCTCAATCTCGCCCAGCGTGGCAATGGCAGCAGTGGGGGCCAGTGCGGCAAAGCGGTTGCGCGCCGGCGCATTGCTTTCCGCCACGGTTTCCACCAGTGTGTTCCAGGCCTCGCACTGCGGGCACTTGCCCAGCCAGCGCGGGCTGGAGCCGCCGCATTCGGTGCAGGTGAAGCTGGTTTTGTCTTTTGCCATTGGGCTACTGTACTGGGTTTTATTACAGCCCTTCTATCGAATGGCCAGAGTCACCGGGTGCTTTTCATTCAATTTGGCGAAATTTGCCAAATCATTTAACATGTTAATTAATTCAGAAAACATGAACGCCACCTTCGTCCACCGCAACCTCCCGCGCCTGCTGCTGCAAGCGCGCGAATCGGTCATGGCGCACACCCGCCCGGGCCTGCGCGAGCATGGCCTGAGCGACCAGCAATGGCGTGTGCTGCGGGTACTGGGTGAACACGGCACCGTGGAAACCGGGCGGGTGGCGCGCGAGGCGTACATCCTGGGGCCCAGCCTCACCGGTGTGCTCACGCGCATGGAGCGCGACGGCCTGATCTGCCGCGAGCGCGACCCCGCCGACCAGCGCCGCAGCGTGGTGCAGGCCACGGCCAAGGGCCGCAAACTGGTCGAAAAACTCTCGCTCACCATTGAGGCGCACTACGCCTGGATGGAGCAGTCCATGGGCAAGCAAAAGCTGGCCGCGCTGTACGCGCTACTGGACCAACTGATTGAACTGGAGCAGCCCGCGTGAGCTACACACCCAGCGGCACGGTGTATGGCACCTTGCTCAACTTTCGCGCCGAATGGGACGCCCTGCGCACGCAGATGGACCAGCCGCCCTATAAAGCACAGCCCAAAGCGCCGGTACTGTACGTCAAGCCCGCCAACACCTGGAGCGCGCATGGCGCACCCATTCCAGTGCCCGCCCATGTGCCGCTGGTAGAGGTAGGTGCGACCATTGCCATGGTGATGGGAACAAGCGGGCAGGTGGCAGGGTACGTGCTGATGAACGACCTGAGCCTGCCGCATGCCAGCTTCTTTCGCCCGCCGGTCAAGTTCAAGTGCCTGGACGGCTTTCTGGGCATTGGCGCGCAACTGGTGCCGGGCGGCGACCCAGCCCGCTTTACGGTAGATGTGCGCATCAACGGCACGCTGAAGCAGACCCTTGACTTCGCCCAACTGATACTGCCTGCAGCGCAGTTGCTGGCCGATGTGGGCGAGTTCATGACACTGCACCCGGGCGACGTGCTGATGCTGGGCTGCGACCACGGCCGCCCACTGGCGATGGCCGGCGACCGAATTGACATCAGCGCGCCCGGATTTGGCACCCTGACCAACACCTTGGTAACTGAAGCAGCATGAAGCACGCACGCGTCATCCACCAAGGCACTCTTTACAACGCCACCGAGCGCGACGGCCAGCTCTTGCTGGACAACGGCGCGCTGGTGCCACAAGACGGCGTGAGCTGGCTGGTGCCGCTACAGCCCACACCCCGCCCCCGCACCATTCTTGCGCTGGGCCTGAACTACGCGGACCACGCAAAAGAGCTTGAGTTCAAGGCCCCCGACGAGCCGCTGGTGTTCATCAAGGGCGAAGGCACGCTCATCGGCCACCGCCAGAAGACCCGTCGGCCCAGGGATGTGAAGTTCATGCACTACGAATGCGAGCTGACCGTGGTGATGGGCAAGACCGCACGCCGCGTGAAACGCGACGACGCGCACGACTTCATTGCCGGCTACAGCGTGGCCAACGACTACGCCATCCGCGACTATCTGGAGAACTGGTACCGCCCCAACCTGCGGGTCAAGAACCGCGACACCTGCACCCCGCTGGGCCCGTGGCTGGTGGATGCCAAAGACCTTGCCAACCCAATGGCGCTGCCACTGCAAACCACGGTGAACGGCAAGCTCACCCAAAGCGGCAACACCAAAGACATGATTTTTGATGTGCCCTTTCTCATTGAGTACTTCAGCAGCTTCATGACGCTGCAGCCCGGCGACCTGATCCTCACCGGCACACCCGACGGCGTGGTCGACTGCCAGCCGGGCGACGTGGTGGTGACCTCGATTGAAGGCGTGGGCGAGCTGATCAACACGATTGAATGACCATGCAACAACTCAACCACCTCATCAACGGCAAGGCCGTTACCAGCGCCAACTATTTCGAAAGCCTCAACCCGGCGACGCAAGAGGTTTTGGCCGAAGTCGCCGCAGGCGGCGAGGCTGAAGTGCATGCCGCCGTGGCGGCCGCAAAAGACGCCTTTCCAAAATGGGCCGGCATGGCCGCGCCGCAGCGCGCCAAGCTGATCCGCAAACTGGGCGACCTGATTGCCGCCCATGTGCCCGAGATCGCGCTGACCGAAACCAACGACTGCGGCCAGGTGATTGCCCAGACGGGCAAGCAGCTGATTCCGCGCGCCGCCGACAACTTTTATTACTTTGCCGAGATGTGCACCCGGGTCGATGGCCACACCTACCCGACCGAGACGCACCTGAACTACACCCTGTTTCACCCGGTGGGGGTGTGCGCGCTGATCAGCCCGTGGAACGTGCCCTTCATGACCGCCACCTGGAAGGTTGCGCCGTGCCTGGCCTTTGGCAACACCGCCGTGCTGAAGATGAGCGAGCTGAGCCCGCTAACCGCCGCGCGCCTGGGCGAGTTGGCGCTGGAGGCGGGCATTCCGCCGGGCGTGCTGAACATCGTGCATGGCTACGGCAAAGACGCGGGCGAGCCACTGGTCAAGCACCCGGACGTGCGGGCGATTTCCTTCACCGGCTCAACGGCCACCGGTAACCGCATCGTGCAACAGGCGGGCTTGAAGAAGTTCAGCATGGAGCTGGGCGGCAAGAGCCCGTTTGTGGTTTTTGAAGACGCCGACCTGGCACGCGCGCTGGACGCCGCAGTGTTCATGATCTTCAGCAACAACGGCGAACGCTGCACCGCCGGCAGCCGCATTTTGGTGCAGCAAAGCATCTATGCCGACTTCTGCGCCAGGTTTGCCGAGCGCGCCACACGCATCACGGTGGGCGACCCGCTGGATGAAAAGACCATCGTCGGCCCGATGATCAGCCAGGCCCACCTGGCCAAGGTGCGTAGCTACATCGAACTGGGCCCGAAAGAAGGCGCCACCCTGCTGTGCGGCGGCCTGGGCCAGCCTGAGCTGGCGCAGCGCGTCAGAAAAGGCAACTATGTGCTGCCCACGGTGTTTGCCGACGTGGACAACCGCATGCGGATTGCGCAAGAAGAGATCTTTGGCCCGGTGGCCTGCCTGATTCCGTTCAAGGACGAGGCCGACGCAATTGCCAAAGCCAACGACATTGCCTACGGACTGAGCAGCTATGTCTGGACCGAGAACATCGGCCGCGCCCATCGCGTGGCGGCGGCAGTGGAGGCTGGCATGTGCTTTGTGAACAGCCAGAACGTGCGCGACCTGCGCCAGCCGTTTGGCGGCACCAAGGCATCGGGCACAGGGCGCGAGGGCGGCACCTGGAGCTACGAGGTGTTCTGTGAGCCGAAGAACGTGGCTGTTTCTCTCGGGTCGCACCATATTCCGCACTGGGGGGCTTGAATGCGCCGTGCATGCATGGGTTACTTCGGGATGGGGCGGGTGGGGCGCATTGTTCCGCTCATGTCCCCCGGATTGAGCTGCGCCCAATCCTCCTCCTTTACTTCGCTGCGCAATACGCCCCACCCGCCCCATCCTGCAAGACGCCGCTGGCCTGCAACTGCCAGAACGCCCGCCACCCGCAGCGGGGGGGG